>NZ_FNSW01000001.1:4632500-5232500 GCF_900104695.1 Paenibacillus sp. GP183 | reverse complement strand
GTGATTAAGTTAATAATCATAATTTCAAACTTCCTTATAAAAAGTAGGTTTAAAATATGCTGATTATTTTAAAAAGAGACGAGCAATGTTCAGTGTGAGCAGTAACAAAAAACATGATAATCGTTATAAAAAAGGATTTTCCGAAGAGCAGGAAAATCCTTTTTTTGTTTTATACATAACTTTCGATCCTTTTCCCCTGCCGTTATTTCAGCTCTTTGGGATCTCTGCCCCTACGTTGTTGGGTCTCCGCGGCGAGGTCGTAAGGATAGCTAACCGGCAACTCACTTACCTCGTTCAAACGACGGACCTGTTCTTCTGTCAACGACCATCCGCTGGCGCCTAAATTATCGTTCAATTGCGCCACATTCCGCGCCCCTATGATCGGAGCCGTAATCACGCGGCGGCTCAGCACCCAGTTCAGAGCGACTTGTGCGGCCGATTTATCCGTTTCTTTGGCGATTTCGTTCAATACATGTATAATATTCCAGGTAAATTCATTGTTGTTCCGTTCCCATACTTCCTTGTTCGCGCCCACCCGCGTATTCTCCTCGGGTTTTTCTCCACTTTTGAATTTGCCGCTTAACAAACCTCCGCGCAGCGGGCTCCACGGAATAACTCCGACACCCTCGTGCTCGCATAAAGGCAGCAGTTCGTACTCGGTTGCGCGACACAGCAGGCTGTACTGCGGCTGCAGGCAAACGAAAGATTCCCAACCATGTTGGCGGGCTAAATAAATCGCTTTTTGCAGCTGCCATGCCTTGAAATTGCTTGCCCCGATATAACGGACTACCCCTTTGCGCACCAGATCATTCAGCGCGCTAAGCGTTTCTTCAATTGGAGTCAACGCGTCCCAGGCATGCACCTGGTACAAGTCGATATAATCGGTACCGAGTCGGCGCAAGCTGTCTTCCACCGATGTGAAAATATGTTTGCGGCTAAGGCCCGCTTCGTTGGGTCCATCTCCCATCGGAAAGCGAACCTTGGTGGCGATGACGAAGTCGTCTCTCTTCTTTTGTTTCAGCCAATGGCCGACGATTTCTTCCGATACACCCGTCGAATATACGTTGGCGGTATCCAGAAAATTACCACCCACTTCCGTAAAGCGATCCATAATGCGGCAGCTTTCTTCGCGGTCCGCCGCAGCACCGAATGTCATCGTTCCGAGACACAGTTCGCTGACTTTTAGTCCTGTCCTGCCAACTAAACGGTAATTCATCGGTTATCCCTCCCATTTCACTATGGATTCCTTCTAAATAATCCATTTATGCTTTTATAAATACAGTTTTGATGGATGTAAAGAATTCAATTGCCGCTTGCCCTTGCTCGCGAGAATGAGAGCTGGACTGTTTCATCCCGCCAAATGGGGCTTGTAATTCGACTCCCGCCGATTCGGCATTAACACGTACAAGTCCTGCATCCATATTGTTAATAAAGGTAAGCATATTCCCAATATTTCCTGTGAAAATGGAAGCGCTCAATCCATATTGGACATCGTTTGCTACATGCAAAGCCTCCTCAAAGGTATCTACTTTGAGCAAAGCAAGAACAGGGCCAAAAATCTCTTCTTGAGCAATGGTCATGTTTGTATTCACATTATCAAAGAGGGTAGGTTCAATATAAAACCCGTGTTCCAAACCTTCGCTTTCAAGTCTATTTCCGCCATAGAGAATGGTTGCCCCTTCTTCAAGGCCCTTTTGGATATAAGAAAGAACTGTATTAAATTGACTTTCACTCGCACAGGGTCCCATCCATGTTTCCTCATGCATTCCATAACCAACTTTTAATCCCTTCACTTTAGCCAGTAGTTTTTCTTTAAATGCATCATATACCGCACTCTGTACAATCACACGGCTTGTTGCCGTACATTTCTGACCGGTAGAACGAAGGCCTCCGCTGATTGTTGCATCAACCGCTAAATCAAGATCAGCATCTGCTGCCACAATGACAGGATTCTTCCCTCCCATCTCAAGTTGGTACTTAGCCCCACGGGCAAGAGCCCCCTGGCCAACTAACTTACCTACCGTATCGGAGCCTGTGAATGTAATTCCGTTGATACCCGGATGATCAATAATTCCTTGACCGATCACCGATCCATTCCCTGTTACCAGGTTGACAACCCCTGCTGGAAGTCCAGCTTCATGCATACATTCCACAACTTTAGCAGCAGTGACAGCCGTTTCTTGAGCAGGCTTCAATACGACGGTATTCCCATAGATCAGGGCTGGTGCCAATTTCCAAATGGGAATGGCAACCGGGAAATTCCATGGAGTAATCACGCCAATCACCCCTAGCGGAGTACGGGTAGTAAACATAAGCGCTTCACTGTCGGAAGAAGGAATAACATCTCCTATCTTACGCATTCCTTCTCCTGCATAATATCGGAGAATGGCCACGCCGCGGACGGTTTCACCCTTCGCTTCAGGAAAGGTTTTCCCCATTTCTTTGGTCATGGTTTCCGCAATTTCATCGATATGCTTTTCCACCACATTAGCGATTTTATAAAGATACTCCCCTCTAGCCGCTCCAGAAAGTTGTTTCCATTGAACCTGGGCCTTTTTTGCGGCTGCAACCGCATGATCCAGATCTTCCTTACCTGATTTCTGTACGTATCCGACAATTTCATATTTATTCCCGGGATTGATACTGGCGTCTACCTGATCCGTAGATGCTTGTAACCATTCTCCATTAATATAGTTAAGATATGTTTTTGGTTCCGTTATTACAGTCATCTTTTTCATCCACCCATTCTTTTATTTTTATGATCATTTTCTTAAAACGTCGGACCAATCCGCCAAAATTACCGGTGCAATTGGCGAGCCAGTTGGAGTGCCCACGTGTTTAAGAAACCGCTATTTTATTGGCATGTAGTTTAACCGGATTATTCAACACTCCAATATCCGAAATCTCAATTTCAATTCGATCGCCGTCCAGCAGAGTAAACTCATTGGACGGAACGATACAAGTTCCTGTTAATAGAACGGTACCATCGAAGATTTCATTATTCAGCGTAAGATAAGAAACGAGCTCATCCAACTTCCTTTTTAATTGTCCTGTACTCGCAGTGCCTTCCACTATCTTTTCTTCATTGCGATAAATACGGCAAGTAATTTGGAATTTGTAAGGGTCATCTACTGTATCCGCTAATCGAATAGCAGGACCTATGGAACAAGAATGTTTCCACATTTTGGCTTGAGGGAGATATAGTGGATTCTCTCCTTCAATATCGCGGCAGCTCATATCGTTCCCAATGGTGTAGCCAACAATTTTTCCGCTTTTACTAATGACAAGGCCAAGCTCCGGCTCCGGAATCTGCCAGTTGGAATCCGTACGCAAATATACATCCTGATCCGGACCAACCGTCCTTGCCGCTGTCGATTTAAAGAAAATCTCTGGACGCTCTGCATCGTAAACCTTATCATAGAAGGTTGAGGCATCTAGCTTACCACCTGTTGCTTCATAGTTTCTAGCATCCCTGCTTTTTTCATAGGTTACACCAGCTGCCCAAACTTCAGGTGCGACAATCGGCACAAGTAAGGACAGGTCTCCTATTGTTCTATCGAGTGGATTGGATGTTGCGATCATGCCTTCTACTAAAGCCAAGGTAGTAGTCCCTTGCTCCTCAGCATGATGAACCAACTCCATAAAATCCTGCTGTGGTAAAACATAGATCTTGGAACCATCTGTTAAAGCTGCCAGTGTAGGAACAGCACCTTCGCTTAAAAATCGAATAATACGCATAATGAAACCTCCGTTTTTTATTTTGTTTTACATTATAAAACTACGTTCTATGATCAGAGTGAGTTTTCAGAAGAATCTTTTTGAAGAAGAGACTCTCCTAACGCATCCATTTTCCAATGACATTATCTTTGCAGAAAAGGAATCCCATAGCCCATCTTCTGAGACATTTCAATCGCTTCCTGCCTTAACATCTCTGTAAATCTTGCCAGTTCTTCATCATTAATTCGAGTAACAAGGGTAGACATACTTACAGCTGCAACGACTTGCCCCGTATGATCATATATGGGTACAGCTATACAGCGAACGCCAGCTTCATTCTCTTGATTATCTATGGCATACCCAAGAGTACTAACTTGTTCAAGCTCAACTAAGAAATCCCGCTCATTTGTGATGGTTTTCGGGGTATGAGCTTTATAAATATGACCCTGCAGCAACTTTTCCAGTTCTTCTCTGTTCTTAAAGGCTACAAGAACTTTGCCCACTGCACTACAGTAAACGGGAATTCTTCTACCAATCCGGGAGTACAGTATAGTCGCTTGCGAACCTTCCACTTTATCAATATATACGCCCTCTCTGCCATCTAGAATGACTAGATTGGTTGTTTGGCCGGTTTTCATCGATAGATCAATCAGATAGGTTTTTGCAACCTTCCGAATGTCTAAACCATGGATAACAAAATTGCCTCTTTCAAAGAGTTTCATACCGAGCTTATTAATCGACCCTTCTTCCCAAGGAGACACACATTAAAATGAATGAATACAGTGATTTCAGTTTCTTCACTATCGCGACTAGGGTATAAACCCCGTATTCAGTCAGCCACTAAGACAAATTTAAACGCATACACTTCATATTGGAGAATTGATAACCTGCACCCTCATAAAATTTCTGCGCGGCTCCGTTGTCGGCATCGACTAGTAACGATATTCGTAAAATGCCTTTATTTCGGGCGAACTTGATGATTTCCTGCATAAAGAACGAACCGTTCCCTTTTCCCCTCTCTGATTCGGACAAGATATAATCCTCAAGAATGATTGCTCTTCCGCCCTCGGCTGTACTAATGGTGAACAGCATGTTCGCCATGCCAATGACGTACTCATGATTCAATAGAACAAGAAGTTGGCCGCTTTCTGGGTGGTTTAATATCAGTTCCAAGCCGGCCTTTTGTCTTTCGTTGTGATTGACTTCGATGAAATCCTTTTCCAAGCTGAACAACTCCTTTAATAACTGGCACATCGCTGGGATGTGCTCGGAACTTGCCTCTTTTACTTGCAGAATGATAAAAACCTCCTTGTAGGCTAACATCCGGATTCGCCGTTACGGCAACAATCTAATAATTTTTCTTTCGAAACACCAAATGTATAATATTTATTTATTACTTAGCGTACGAATTCCGCGTTTTGGTACCCTTATTAGTCCAGCTATTCATATCGAGACCATATTATACCTTTTTAACTTGTTTACCACGTCTATATTCCCTTATGATTAGTGTCAATTCCTAATTCCTGTTGCGTTATACTGCCTGTTAGCGGAGTGAAGGGGAGAGCAATCAACGTTCGTTATCCGGATATAGTTACAACACCCTGTTATAATATAACCCGCAGGCTGCCCAACCCATCATGTGAATCAGGAGCAAAATCCCGAGGACGTAAGCGGTGGACAACATAATGCTAAATACCAGAAGTGAAGTGTTCCAACAAACGTATGTTTACCCTTATCATAGGTACATCGAGTTTAATCGGTGTTATCTTTTGAAACCGCCTCATGCAATTGGAGATTCGTCAGCGGCTAAGTCTGGACACTAACCTCGGGGTGAAGCATTAAGAGAGTTTACACAAAAGATTAGACAGACCCAAAAAATCAGATAAAAAAACATACTCAATCAAGTACTACACTGATCGAGTATGTCTGATCGTTATGTTCCTTTTTTGAAAATCACCGCTTCACCTTACAATAACTACGATACATCCTCCTGCATTCGCCCATCTCGAAAACGAATAATGCGCTTTGCCTGTTTCGCAATCAAAATGTCATGCGTAATCAAAATGATCGTTCGACCTTGTGCATTTAATTTCTTCAATATCTCTAAAATCTCCACACCTGTTTTCGAATCCAGCGCACCTGTAGGTTCATCCGAAAGAATAATCGACGGATCTCCTGCCAAAGCTCGGGCGATAGCGATACGCTGCTGCTGCCCACCGGATAATTCCGAAGGAAGGTGTTTCATACGATCTATTAAGTCCACCGATTCCAGTGCCTGTAAAACGAGTGGCTCTCTTTCCTTTTTCGTCATTCCCCGATAGATTAACGGCAATTCTCCATTTTCGAAAGCCGTTAGTCGCGGAAGCAAGTTGAAGCTTTGAAAGACAAATCCAATTTTTTGGTTGCGAATCTCAGCTAGTTGAGAATCCTTAAGTAAGTTTATGGGTTTACAATCAAGGCTATAATCACCTTTATCTGAAACATCCAAACAACCGATAATGTTCATGAGAGTTGATTTCCCAGAACCAGACTGGCCCATAATGGCCACGAATTCACCATGTTCAATATCTAAGGAAATGTCATCTAACGCTTTGATGGTTTCCCCGCCCAAATAATAATATTTACTAATATGTTCGATATGGATTAAAGTCATTAGCTTCGCCTCCATTACTTGCACATGAACCCAAATAAATGAAATATGCTATCCCTTATCCTCACCGCCTTGCCTTATAAAACTCATGGTAAAGCTTCATGAGCGCTCTTTTCTCTATCCTTGACACATAGCTGCGCGAAATTCCCAACTCCTTCGCAATTTCCCTTTGCGTCCGCTCTTCCCCGCCAAGCTCCAGCCCAAATCGCCCCATCACAACTTCTTTTTCCCGATCGTCTAATATATCTAAATTTTTATATATTTTGCTCTTCTCGATCTTAAGCTGCACCTTATCTACAACATCATCAGCCTCTGTGCCAAGGATATCGATCAAGGTGATCTCGTTTCCTTCTTTGTCCGTCCCGATTGGATCGTGAAGCGATACATCCTTCCGAGTTTTTTTCAATGATCTCAGGTGCATTAGGATCTCATTCTCGATACATCGCGCTGCAAACGTAGCCAATTTGGTGCCTTTATTCGGCGAGAACGACTCGATCGCTTTTATCAGTCCTATTGTCCCAATGCTTATCAAATCCTCTAGATCTTCGCCTGTGTTGTCGAATTTTTTGACAATGTGAACACAAAGCAACGTAATGTTGCCGTGATGAGCGACCTTTATACAATGTGCAAGTGTAACTTAACCATAAGCTTGCCATTTTTACATGCTTATGGTTCCCATTTAGCACCTGCAAACTTATGCTTCCTAAAATGAAAAAATCTTTGAGAATCAACAGTATTTCAAAAATTATCATCGAGTAATAAAAAGAGCTAAAACTACTCGAACTATTCACTTTGGCAGCACGGACATAAACAAAGAAACTCAAAAGGAATACACAAATCTCGTGCTCCTTTTGGTCTCCTAAATCAATCCCTGTTTTATTCTCTACTGTCTACCTGTTACCTTCAGATTAGCCTGTTCCAAGGCTAATGGGTCTACTGGCAGGGTGATGCCTTGCTGAACTTTCAACATTCGCTCAATGACAATAACCGATTGCACCCTCGTTGTTGCCTCAGCTGGAGCAAGGTTTCCTGCTTCTAACCCTTGAAGAATACCTTTGTTTACAGCTCCGAGCATGACATAATTGGGCTCCAAAACCGTATTAGGCTTTTGCAGCTCAGCGCTCACCGAACGCAAGACGACGGTCGCCATCTCCTGACGTGTAATCGGAAGATCCCAGCCCTCTTGAAGATCGCCAGCTTGCAAGATCCCTGCTTTTTGCAAGGCCTCTACATAAGGCTGATACCATGATTGACCTGCGCCCACTGAAGTAACGGGAATATTCATAGCCGTTACAGCCATCTTTAGAAATTCAGCTTTAGTGATAGCATGATCGGGAAGGAAGCTTCCGTCGCTGCAGCCATCCACGTAACCTTTTTCAGCCGCTTGAAGAATGGAATCTTTGCCCCAGTGGCCAGCAATATCATTGAAATTAGTACTCATTCCGGAAACGGAAATTAATGTTGGCACATACCGATTCGTTAAGCTATTATCACCGAGTTGACCGGTGTAATTGCCGCCCCATGTCCAGATTGTGCCATCTTTCAGCTTCACGATGGTGTGTGACCCGCCAGCGGCGGCAGAATCTGCAGCTCCTATACCTTTTACCAGCTCTGGTTTGTTCTGATTCGTTTTCGAACCATCACCTAGTTGACCGAATAAGTTTTGGCCCCAGACCCATACGCTGCCGTCGTTTTTAATCGCAATACTGTGATATGTCCCTGCATGAATGGAATTAATACTGGTTAAGTTTGCAACTTGAACCGGCTTGGTCTGTGTCGTCGTTGTTCCATTGCCTAACTGCCCATAAGCATTATACCCCCAAGCCCATACAGTTCCATCGTCTTTAAGAGCGAGGGCGTAATTTTTCCCTGCGGCAATCGCCTTAACACCGGTTACACTGGCAATTTCAACGGGCTGCTGCTTGCTGGTATAAGTGCCATCTCCCAGTTGACCGCTTGCGTTATCTCCCCAGGCCCAGATCTTGCCTGTATTTTGCAGCGCCAAATTGAAGTTGGATCCTGCTGCTATAGCAACGATATCGGAAAGCTGCACAATTTGATTAGACGGGGCAGTTCGATCATGCCCCAGCTGACCGTAGGTATTATCGCCAAAGCTCCAGACGGAGCCGTTATTGAGTAGCACAACTGTATGATTACTTCCAGCGGCTGCTGAAACAACCCCAGTTAAAGAAGGGAGCTCAGCAGGTGTTGTCCGAGCTATTGTTGTTCCGTCACCCAATTGGCCAAAGAAATTTTGACCCCATGTCCAGAGGGTTCCATCTTGTTTGACAGCCACCGTATGGAAGTCTCCTGCATCAACGGCTGCGGCTTGATCGAGACCCAATTGCTCTGGCACTATTTTTGACGCATTCGTTCCGTTTCCTAGTTGCCCAAACGTATTGCTTCCCCAACCGAACAGTCGATTGTTTTTGATAAAAAACGAATCACTCTCTCCGGCTGTTAGCGGTGATACCTTTGGACTCTTGATGATGACCGCTCCTTCCCCAGGCTTGATGGATGGAGGGTTGAGCCAAGCAGGTACTTGCGTTTGAACGGGTGAAGGCTGGTTATTGACTGTCATGTCGCCAAGCTGGCTGTAACCGTTGTTTCCCCAAGCCCACAAACTGTCATCTTTGCCAACGGCAAATGTAAAATTCGTACCCGTCCCGATGCGAGCGATATTCGGAAGCCCATTGACTTGGCTAGGAAACGTTTGGTTCCATGTCCTGCCATCGAAAGCTGTCCCTACTCCCAATTGCCCAGAGGTATTGTCCCCCCAAGCGTAAACGCTGCCGTCTTTCTTTAATACGACGGCATGGGAATTGCCTGTGGAGATTTGGGAAACATTGTCCAGCCCGGTTACAAGAACAGGATACTTCTGCTCTTGTGAACCTGATGTGACAGCACTATATATCGTGCTTTGATCCCGAGTCATGAGCCCCCAGGTCAATACAGTCCCATCATCTTTGAGCGCCATTGAGAAGTCAAAGCCAGCTGCGACCTGAGTGATATGCCAAGTCGAGCTTGTAGCCATAATGGGTGTATTGAGACGGTTTTGGTCGTAGCCGTAACCTAGTTCACCAAAATAATTATCTCCCCAAGCCCACACTACTCCGTCTTGATCAATAGCAAGTGTATGAAAAGCGCCTGCAGCAATAGATTTCACGGAGGCAATATTACCCTTGACTTGAACCGGCTTGTTTTGAGCTTTATTGGTGCTGTCACCTAGTTGTCCATACGTATTGTCGCCCCAACTCCAAGCTGTACCGTCGTCTTTGATAGCTACAGAGTGGAAATTACCTGCGGAGATCGCCGTTACATGGGTCAAGTCAGCAACCTGTACTGGTGATGCTCTATCAACCGTGGTTCCGTCACCTAGTTGGCCGAAGGTGTTTTCGCCCCAAGACCATATGGTTCCGTCGGATTTCAAAGCTAAAGCATGAGATTGGCCTACCGCAATCGCGGTAATGCCTGATAATCCGCTAATCGGCGTCGGCTGGTTGCGGTTGTTCAAACCCGCTCCCAGCTTACCGCGGAGGTTGTCCCCCCATGTCCAAACCGTACCGTCTTTCTTCAATAGGACCGTGAACCCTTTCCCACCCATGATCTGGACGATGGAAGAAGGCTTTATCTCGGACGTTCCGGCTGGTGTCGCACTCGCGTCAGCCCATGCTTTCTCAGGAATGCCTGAGAAAGTAGTAAAGGCACTTAACAGCAAGAAGCAGAGCAGCAGGAAAGAAATGTTACGTTTCACTGTTATCATAACCCTTCTCCTTATCACTACAAAGCTTTCGTACCCGGCTCAAGTGAAGCAGCCGGCATACGTTTGAATCTCTTTTTTATACCGTTCATCCAGCCGTCGAACAATGTATAAACAACTGGAATCAACAGTAAGGTTACAAGGGTTGAAAAAGTTAATCCGAAGGCGACGACCGTCGCCATCGATGCCTGTGTCTCCGCTCCTTCGCCAAATCCGACGACAAGCGGCAGCATCGCAAGCACGGTAGTAGCCGTTGTCATGAGAATTGGACGCAACCTCACTTTTCCTGCCTCGATCAATGCCTCCGATAGCGGCATTCCTTTTTTGCGCAATTGGTTTGTATAATCGATCAAAACGATTGCGTTATTCACCACGATCCCCACCAGCATGATCATCCCGATGATGGAGTTCATATTGATGGTTCGGTGTGTGACTAGCAAGCCGAGAATAGCTCCGACGAAAGTCGGCGGCAGCGAAAACATTATAATAAACGGTCCATACAGCGATTCAAATTGGCTTGCCATAACCATATAGACAAGCACGACGGACAAAATAAGCATGTAAGAAAGATCTTTAAACGCTGAATTTTGTTGGGTTGCTTGCCCACCCATCGTAACTTGGTAGCCGTCAGGCGGTTGAATCGCATCGATTTTCGCTTTGACCTGATTTTGAATATCGCCGACTGCAGCACCGAAAATAGAAGCTTGAACAGATGCCGTACGGTTTTGATTCGAACGGCGAATTTGCGCAGGCCCTTCGCCCGGTTCGACTTTCGCGATTTGATTGAGCGGCACTAACGTGCCTGAAGAAGAATTGATTGAAATATTATTAACATTCTCTATTTTGTTCGAGAAATCGTTCGGGTACTTAATCAAGACAGCTATTTGCGAGTTGGCAGTGCTGAATTGAGTCGCAACATTTCCTTGGTAAGCCGTGCGAAGCGCCGTCATGACGTCTTTGACGGAAACACCGTAATGGGCCGCAGCATCTCGGTCAATCGTCAAATTAAATTGCGGTGTCGTTCGATCTAACGTATTTTGAACGTTCCTTGTTCCATCCACTGAACTTACCTCTTGTACAACCAAATCGCCCAGCTTCTGCAAGACATTCAAATCGGGACCGGAAAGACTCACTTGAATATCAGAGCCGCCAGAGCCGCCATTGCCTCCGCCGCCTAATCCTGGCAAGCGTACACCAGACGGTACGTTCACTCCGATCTGTGCTCCGACATTTCCCTGCGTCAAAGTACGAATCTGCTCGGCGACTTGATCCGTGCTTCGTTTCCTCTGACTTAGCGGCTTCAGCATAATTTGTATGCTGGCGTTGTTGGTTGAAGCCGTTTGGAACGAGCCCCCGCCTTGCGAACCGACAGATGTGAATACGGTATCCACCTCAGGAACGTCTTTGATTTTGCTTTCAATTTTCGCAGCCAATTGGTTCGTAAGATCAAAGGCCGTTCCCTGCGCCAAGCTTATAGAAATATTGACTTGACCCGCGTCTGTTCTCGGAGTAAGTTCAGAACCGACAAATCTTGCTGAATAAACACTAGTTGCAAATAGTATGACTGTTGTCAGTACAATGATCCAACGATGCAGCAACGACCATTTTAATAATCGAGCATAACCATTCGTCAAGCGGTTGACGCCACGGCCAAACCATATAAGCGGATTCCAAGACCTTCCTTTCGGAATTTCTTCGTCCACTTTTCCTTTTAAGAATTTCGCTGCAAGCATAGGAACCAGTGTTACTGCAGCAAACCATGCTGCAATATGCGAGAAGCTGACGGTTAAAGCCATCGGCAAGAAAAACTGGCGTGAAAGGCCATTAATGAAAACTGTTGGAGCAAATACGGCAATTTGCGCCAGCGCCGAAGCCATAACAGCCGTACCGACCTCTTTTGTACCCACTTTGGCCGCCTCTTGCGGATCCAATCCTTCGTGCCGCTTACGGAAAATGCTTTCCAATACGACAACTGCGAAGTCAACAAGCGAGCCTAAGCCTAAAGCTAGTCCGCCAAGAGTGATCGTATTAATCGTTTGCCCTGAGAAATACATCATACTGAATGTGGAAATGACCGATATGGGGATAACAATCCCGATGATTAAAGTTGCGCGAACATTTCGCAAGAAGAACAGCAAAATCAAGATGGAGAACACGCCGCCAAGCAACGTATGATCAACAACCGTATTAATGGATTGACGGATAAATTTTGCTTGATCGCTTAATGCGGAAACATGAACGCCGTTAGGCAGCTTTGCTTGAATTTTACTCAATGTTTTTTGAATATTATCGGAAACGGAAACGGTATTTCCGCCCGCTTGCTTAAGAATGGAAAGGCTGACGCTCGGTTGGCCATCCTTACGAGCTTCCATCGATACGTCCTGATACGTATCGATAATTTGACCGAGATCCCCGAGAGCGAGCGTTTGCCCTTTGCCGAGCTGTACTTGTACTTTGCCAATATCGGCTACAGACTTAAATTGGGCGTCAATATGCAGCGGCACGAGCTGCTGTCCTTTATTGACAAGACCAGCGTCCGTAGACGTATTATCATTGCCCAATGCTGCAGTTACTGTACTAAATGAAACATTATATTGCTGAAGCTTTAACGGATCAATCAGAATTTGCACCTGACGGACCCGACCGCCAGTAACCCCGACTGAAGCAACACCATCGACTTGCTGGACATCCGGACTCACGACACTATCAGCGAGATCACGAAGCGTGATCAGATCTGTATTTCCGTAAAGAGCCAATGTCAATATAGGTGAACTATTCGGGTCCACACGAGATACGATCGGCGCATCCGCATCTGTCGGAAGCGAGCGCTTCAAGCGATCGAGCTTGTCGCGCATGGATAAAATGGCTTGGTCCAAGTTAGTACCATAGTTAAAATTTACGGAGACTGAACTAGATCCTGTCCGAGAATTCGAGTCCAATTGGGTTACGCCCGATATGGTAGCCATAGCCGACTCGACTTTCTTCGTTATTTGCTCCTCCACTTGAGCAGGGGAAGAACCGCTCCAGGTGACGGAAACGTTAGCTGTTGGAATTTCCAAGTTCGGGTATAGATCAACTGGCAGCAAAGGCAGGGAAATTGCACCAATGAGAACCAGTACGACCATAATCATAAAGATAGTTACGGGACGATGGACCGAAAAGTTAGCTATTTTCACTGTCCACCACCTGTCTTCGGAGCTCCTGTGTCAGCTCCGTTGCCATTCGGCTTCGGACTACCTTGGCTCTGACCGCCTTGACTTCCGTTCCTACCTTGGCCTCCCTGTCCGCCAGTTTTGCCTTGACCGCCTTGACCTTGACCGCCTTGACCATTTCCTTTAGTTGCCCCGTTTCCTCCGGCGTCTTGCCCTGGTTGAGCTTCTTGAACAGGAACATTATCCGATAATAGTTCTTGGCCTTTTACCACGAGTACGTCACCAACCTTCAGCCCACTTGTAATTTCAAAAGAAGAGCTGGTCACCACCCCAATTTTTACTAACACCTTGGAGGCTTTTCCATCCTTAACAATGAATACAGCATTACCGCTAGGTTGGCTAAGAACAGCATCGGCAGGAACAACAATGGATTGTTTGCCTTCGCTTTTCAAAGAAGATTCTGCGAACATCCCCGGCAATAACTCATGTTTATCGTCAGTGAGCTTAATGTCAACCAGATACGATTTGGAAGTAGCATCCATGGTCGGATGAACGACATATACAGTTCCGTCAAATGACTTATTCAGTGTAGGCACGCTAACTGACATCGGTGTACCGACTTTGATTTTGCCGATGGATGCTTCAGATACGTTCACCGTTGCGATAACTGGATCCAATGCAGCGATGGCCAATATCGCGGATTGACCTGTGTTCTGTCCTACTGGCGTCAATATAGAAGAAACAACTCCGTCTACCGGACTCGTTAGCACACCATCTTGAAGCTGCTCGCTAAGTACCTTTAATTTCGTTTGCGCTTGCTGCACCTGAGCAGCACTAACCTGCACGGCATCCGTGGATTGTGAAGTCTGAAGCGATTGCTTCGATTGATCTAACGCTGCTTGTGCGCTGTTCTTCGCAATATCCTGCGATGACTGTGCCTGCGCAAGCTGGGTCCGCCCTAAATCGATCTGTGCCGCGGCTATCGATTGTGTATTGGCGAGAGTTAACAATGCAGAATTCAACGCCTCTTGGGCTACCTGTACAGATTGCGAACTCTGAGCCGTTAACAATGCATTTTGCAAGCTTGTCAACGATTGTTGTGCCGACTGCGTATCTTTATATTGAGCTTGCTGTGACTGCTGCAATTGAAGCTGTGTGCTTTGCAGTTTAGCCAGAGCTGCATCCACACCTACTCCACTTCTTACCGCACTATTATACGCAGTAACAGCTTGCTGCACGTTTAGCTGGTACGTATCAATATTGTTATTCTGCGTAGTTAGTAAACTATCGAGTTGCGAGTTCAGGTTGGTTTGGGCAACTGTCACA
This sequence comes from Paenibacillus sp. GP183, assembly GCF_900104695.1. Taxonomy (NCBI): domain Bacteria; kingdom Bacillati; phylum Bacillota; class Bacilli; order Caryophanales; family Paenibacillaceae; genus Paenibacillus; species Paenibacillus sp. GP183. Next base: position 5,217,895 of record NZ_FNSW01000001.1, on the reverse strand, counting down.
GCGGTAGCCGCATCTGCTTGCGCTTTACTGAAACTAGCTTGCGCGCTAGATATGCCTTGTTTGGCGCTCTCAATGGAATTTTGCTGAGCTGATATGGCGTTGTTGAGCTGAGCTTGTGCCAATGCCACAGCATTTTTCTGGTCACTGATCGTTTTCTCATAAGCCGCTTGCTGCACGGCAAGTGCCTTTTGAGCCATCGCTGCACTATTGGCTTGATCATTAACAGTTTTGCTATATTGCGCTTGGCTAGTGGCAAGATCGCTCTTCGACTGCTCTACAGATTGCTGCAGAGCGTAAGTGTCGATATGGGCCAAAGCTTGCCCCACTTTTACATGATCGCCCAGATTCACATCCATAGACACAATGCGTCCGCTGACTTTGGAAGAAAGATTTGTAGTGAATGCAGCTGTAATCGAGCCTGTAAATACTTGTCCACCACCAATGTCGGACAATTTGACAGGTTGTGTCACTACCGACATTTGACGTGTTCCCGAACGACCGCTTGCCCCTGGTTTGGCTGTGCTGGCTGCAGGGTTGCATCCAGCAATGACGACGGTTATCGCGGAGATGACTGCGATGATTGTAGTGCTTTTGAGTGAACTAAACTTCCTCATGGATTGAAACCTCCGTCTACTTCTTTTCAATTAGGCACATCGTTTCTTCCACTTTAATTTATTTTCATGATAGAAATGTGAATCATATGTGAAAAATCTGTAAAAACCTCGGCTCAGAAAATCCGGTTCTGTTGCAAGAATTAAAAAAGTCCAGACGATCTGTTCGGTCAAACTAAATTTTATGCAATTAAACCGAACAACTGATGGATGAGTTGAACGACAAAAAGGGGCGACGAATGATTACATTCGACTTGCCCCTTTTTGATCATATGTATCGTTTCAATTCCTGTTATCGTTTGCTCTGCAGTTCGAAATGATTTAAACCCAAGCATCCGGTTTGTTCGTTTCTTAATGAATCGATGGTCTTGTTCTATGATGTTATTGAGATATTTTAACTGTCTGACCTGCGTTTCCTGAGGTAGTTTATCATTCTTCTTCAGATTCTCGATTGCAACCGGGTAGGCTGGGTTCTTATCTACGGTAATCACTCTTGGATTTTGAACATTATCCAAGGCAAGAGCTTTCCGAAAAAACCGTTGTGCGGCTTTCCTATCCCGCTTCTCACTTAACATAAAATCAATGGTTTTACCCTTTGAATCCACAGCACGATAAAGATAAGTCCATTGACTTTTTACTTTGATATAGGGTTGAATAGGCGTCACCCGACCCATTGACCAAACGATCAATAGTTTGACGGTAACGCCCTTCTCCGAACCGGACTTGCACCTTTCGATGCATCCGGCTCTCCATCTAAAGTGGTATTACAGCGCGATTTGCTTTTGAAGCCGTTCTTTTCGTTGTTTCCTTTTATAGCAGCTGATACATAGCGCAATCAGGTATTCGTTCCATTCGTCTTCGGGATGTTCGAGATGGGAACTTGAATCTTGAAAGTAAACATGTGTATAACCTTTTGTTAGTTTCCGCCTACATCCTACACAGTAGCCCTTTTGTCGTTTTACAACATCGGTTCGGAATGAGAACCAATTGTCACGTCCAAAAAGTCGATGTAAGAATCGCTTTTGATGCACCCTTAGAAGTTCATTCAGCTTCCTGTCGCTATCCAACTGCTCCCGATCTTCTTTCACATACGGATGTTTCTGAGAGCATTTACTGGGATATTCAATCTTGTAGTATTGAAGTTGGTCCAGCATGTGAACCCCGCCGTTGCCTTCATCTTTAAATCCGAAATTGCGCGAAATATATTTCCGATACTGGGGGTGATTGATGTCCATGTTGTATCGGAATAAATGTGTTTTCGCCACGTAGGATCGGGATTTTCCCGTTCTTTGTGTGAGTCGATGAAGAACCAGCCACCACAAATAATGATCGATATCTCGAAATACTTCTTTCGAATTTCCTCTGCGGAAGTATTCTGCGAATCCTCGTATCTTGGCATTTAAGCCCTTGATCGCCTCTATACCGGGTAGGGATAGCAACATTTTGGAGTCGCGCGACACGGTTTGTTTGAACTTCTGAACGGCTTTACGACTTGGTTTTACAAGAACCTTCCGCATGTTCTGCCGTTTCCAACGTCGGATGTTGAACCCTAAGAAGTCGAATCCTTTATCCACATGCGTAACCAAAGTCTTTTCAACAGAAAGCTCAAGTTGTAGCGATTCACCCAGAAAAAGTGTAATCATTTCTTTGAGTATCTCTGCATCTTCCTTAGACTTGCAAAGGATAACTGCATCATCTGCGTAACGGATAATAAAGCAGGGGATTTGGGCTTTGCTACGTCCCCATTTGGTGTGGCACTCATACAAACCCGAGATAAAGTTGTCCAATTCAGTCAAGTAAATATTTCCAAGCAATGGACTGACAATACCACCTTGAGGGACGCCCAAATCGGTCTCGTGAAATTCTCCATCGTATACGAGTCCGGCTTCCAGCATATGTCGGATGACTTTCAATAGCTTTTTGTCGCGGATATATTTGGATAAGATGTTGATTAAGATATCATGATTCACGGCATCAAAAAAACCTTTAATATCCATTTCTACAATCCATTCATATTTCTGCTGTCCAATAAGCCATCTAATTCTTTCAATTGCATGATGCGTGCAACGGAAAGGACGGAATCCATAGCTGTGTGGATGTTGCTTACTTTCGTAAATCGGTTCAAGTATGCTTCGGACTACATCTTGGGCTGCTCGATCGGCGATATTGGGTATTCCTAAAGGTCTCTTTTCATGAACTTTATGAGGTTTAGGAATGTAAATTCGTCGAACAGGCGATGAAGTGTAGTGACGGAGAATATCTTTAACCTGTTCTCTCAACTCCATTTTCTGGCGATCGGTTGTATAATCTTTTCTTGTTTTACCATCCATCCCTGGAGTTTTGGAGCCTGAATTGCGTAATACCTTGATGATGGAAAGATCAATCAGTACATTCCATCGAAGAAGTTGATGTAATCGTGAAAATGTTTGGTTTTCAATTGCTCGCCGCGCTAGGCGTGTTTGGGTTTCGAATCTCTTTTCTCCGTAAGAGAATTGAGCGAAGGTAGACATCGCAATCGCCCCTTTCTATCCATAATGGGGCTCTACTTTGCAAATACGCACTCACTTTAGACTGGAGTCCTTCGCCACGTAATAGGCTTTCCCTATCTCAGACTACTACGACTCCTCCGCCCCCGACCATTCACATCAACGAGCGGTCCATCCCTTTAAAAGGGTGGAATGGTCGGGTTCCCACGTTCACTGTATGTTGTCTCGCTGCCTTAGGTTGTCACTCTACGCGGGGATGATTTGCTAGGTTTCACCTCTGTACCTAGCAACCACCGATTCATAGAATGAATCGGGTCAACAAGCCAACGAAAAGGGCCCATCGCTCATACCGACCCACCCGTATCATCCATTCGTTTTCGGGTGTTCGCTGTGACCGCGCTTCGGACGTGACTTTGCTTTCGCTAACCATAGCAGGTCATTGAGGCTAGCCCTGCGTCTTGGGAAGATGGATTTCCCTCACAGGTACATTGTTAGATGGGCTTCACACCCCAGATATGCTCGTATCTGACGCATGCCATCCTAGCCTGTTTGGTTTGAGGTAGCCAAACATTTCAAGATGAAACTTCAACATACAGCGCCTCGTGGCGCACTCTCGTCACAACGCCATGAGTCATTCAAATGTTTGAGAAGGGGTCGAACTCTGTTGGCTATTTCAGGTCATATTGATGTACCCATCTCATGATCGTTGTATGACAAATCGAAATGCCACGTTCTGACATCATTTCTACTAAATCCCGATAAAAGATATTGAAGATACCATCTTACCGTTAGTAATAATAATTTCCGCATTAAAATGTTTCCATTTGAATAAATTTGACACTGAATTCATCTATATGTTTCCTTTACATCCACATAGTTTTTATCTATGTTACCACACGATTTCATTTTTGCATCAGAACCGTTTGATCTGTTTAATATTTAAAAATGCGAAAAAATTCTAATTTTCAAGGAAAATTGCGGAATATCACAACATAAAGAAAGAAGGACATTGTGCCCTCCCCTACAGCTGTTGGAAAGTATTAAATTCTTGCCAAAATATTTAATAAAATAAAAGTAATTATTAAACCTTTACTTCAATTCATATTCCTTTTTAATCGCATCAAGCTGTGTGGCATCATCAAATTCTTTAATGATTACATTGGCATGCAAATGAATCGTTTGTCCGTCCTTTTCGTCAAACGAAATCGTCCCATGATCCTGTTCAATTGTATCATTTTGAAGAACCCAATATTTTGTAGATTTGTTATTTGTATCAAGCAGTATCACTACAAAATTACCATCCAATGTTCCATTGTTAGAGATCTTTTGTATCCACTTGTTCGTAACTAATACAGAACTTCCTATTAACATTATAATAACGGTAAGAACTATATATATCCATATTCTCTTTCTTTGCAACTACTTTTCATCCTTTCCAAATAAAATAGTCCTATATTCATGATTCACCCTTAATTTTTAAATTGGATCATATAACCTTAATACGCTTATAACCATTAATCAGAATGCCAAGAAAGCCCCAACAATTATTATCAGATCGTTTAAGCATCAACACTTGACCTTGGCTATTGAAGATTATAAATGTAATCAGCTACACGGTACTGTTGATGCCAGCACAATTGTTTTTCGCACAGGATTCTACTTCGTTAAGGTTGTGGTGCAAAGTTCTAATTCATGATAACGTAATTGATAATAAAGTCATAGGATGGAGCAACTTACTTTGGAAACACAATTGGATTTATTTAAATGGAAGCAATATGAATCAGCAATCATTTTATTAACCGTGAGATGGTATTTAAAATATAGTTTAAGCTATCGAGACATCGTAGAAATGATGAGCGAGCGGGGTTTAAAGATATCCCATACAACGATCATGAGATGGGTACATGAGTTTGGGCCCGAAATAGATAAACGAATCCGCAGCTATTTGAAACCCTCAAACGATTCGTGGCGAACGGACGAAACCTACATCAAAGTCAAAGGTCAATGGAAATATTTATATCGGGCAGTTGATTCTATGGGGAAAACAATTGATTTCATGTTATCTGAATATCGTGATATGCCGGCAGCTAAGCGTTTCTTTACAAAGGCTTTGTCCTCTCCACATCATCAATTACCTCGTGTGATCACTTTGGATAAAAACCCGGCATATCCACCAGCCATACAAGAATTAATACATGAAAAAGCCTTACCAAAAGAAACCTTGATTAGACAGACAAAGTATCTAAACAACATTGTAGAGCAAGATCATCGATTCATAAAAAATCACAAAACCGATGCTTGGTTTCAAATCATTTCTAACTGCAGAACAGACGTTAAAGGGAATCGAAGCCATGCATATGATTAGGAAAGGGCAGGCCGAAAATAATTCGTCTGTCCTCTCTGCTGTTGAATGGCTCAATAAAATATTTGGTATTGTGGCATAGTTAATTACAATCTATTAGGTAATTGCTATCTTTTTTAATTCTTGCACCACAACCCTTTTTGATAATGTGTAAGTGTTAACCGTTCATTTATATAATGCTCGCCAACTGAGAAAAACCCAAACTTTTCATAAAAATGACCATTTCGCAAGCTTTGCTTCGGTGTACTAAGTGTCCATAAACGTGCGTCAGAATAAAGTGGAAATATTAAATTTATTATTTGAGTTCCTAGTCCTTTATTTTGATAAATAGGCGAAAGGTACATTGGGCTTATTCTGTACTCAAAGTCAACTTTCTTTTGTACAGCGACTCCTCCTATTATTTGATCTTCGAAATAAATTGCGTAATAATCGGAAGCATTGATCTTATACAACATTTGATCTATTGATTCACATGCAGGGTTAGTTTCAAAGTCTTGATACGAATCTAAATCCTTTTGGAATGCTTCATTTTGAATCTTTTGGAGTATTTCTGCTTCATTTTGTCCAGCCCTTTTTATCGATAACAAACAAACCCCTCCTTACAATTTTCAATATTTTAACACAGATTATATTTTTTGTATTGTAATATTCTGCCTGTTCACACAGCAGACCACCGAGTTTATCACCGGCAGTCTGCTTGATCTTTGTTATGGAGCTATCGTTCTCCGTTAGTTAAACAACAACTCCGTACAACCATCTATCGATAAAATAAAATATCACCACAATTCAATCGATCCCGACAGTTTCCCAGATCTTCCAATCTTCAAACAAGGATTGTACGCGGTCTATGCATTCCTTGGCCCATATTATGTGTTCTTCCGATCCATTGATGGTAAATCCGCAAGCCTCTAACATCCTAAATCCGCAGTAAAAGAGTGCAATGGAATAATCAAGTTGAAGTTGGTCCATGCCGTAGCCAGAAACGCCTCTATCTGTCAATTGGTTAAGATATTGATCTAAAAGGTTATGTTCGTATTCCCGACGGACCTTAGAAGGAATTGATATACCGATCAAAGAGGCCAAATCGTAAACACCCTTGATCCTGGCTGGCAGTTGCCAGTCGATGACAGCGGCCAACGCATCGTTATCATCAAAAAACAAGTTTCCAAACTGGGAATCGCCATGGATAAAGGTTACAGGTGGTTCGGTTGCGGTCCTTTGCAGACGCTTGGCCGTTTCAATGATTTTGTCGATATTTACTGATATATAATCTAAGAAATCATCTTGCAAAGTTTGAGAGAGTTTCAGAATGGCGGGCTTGAAGTAATCGTTGGTGGCGATAGTCAATTGAAACACATGTCCCTTCAGCCAATGTGCATCGGAAATCGGCTTTTCCCACCACTTGCTGTGAAGCCGTGCCAGAAAAGTTACCGTATTCATTAAGCGTTTTTCGGTGAATCCATGTTTGATGCTTCCCGAGTGGTAGCCCTTTAGGTCTTCCAACACGAGAATGAAGGACTTCTCTTGCGGATTACAGTAACTGTAATAGCATTTTGCAAGTGGAATTAGACTTGGATCTGCAAGGTGGGATTGATAAAAGCCATGCTCAGATGAATAAAAGTAATGATGAATAAAATCAGGCACCTTTTGCGAGGCGAATTTCACAATCACGGACGTCGGAGCTCCTGATTCGGTATTCGAATCAAAAGTCAGACGCAGTCGCACAAGCGGAGCTGTCATCCCAGTGTGCTCAGAAACAGGTTCAACTGCAAAATCAGATAATGACCCATAGTTACGAAAAATCTCCTGCAGCCATCGAACAGTTAATTCACTTTCATTTTTGGGAATGTTCACGTAATGCCCTCCTTAAGCTGTATAGCTTAGTTCACCTTTTCTTAATATATCACTAAGTTTTCTTCCTATTACATGTTTAAACGAATCCCGTCTTTCGACAGTTGCATGAAAACAATGTTCAAGTTAAGAAAATGAACAAGCAACAATCGGTATTTAAACTGCTTGGAAAATTGGCTCGAATCCTGGTTGGCATTGTTCAAAACGGGGAATCCTTTTCTCCTGAAAAAGCTGCTCCAAGCTGTGCTCAGGCTGCCTAAGACTTATTAACGATCACGTAAATTGACTCATTCGCAGGATTTTCACAAAGAAAGCATGGAGGACCGAGTTCGTTATCCATAAGGGCACAGACCCATCCGCTAAACGCTATCGGTCTCCACACCTTGGACAGGTATAACGAAGGAATGTAAGGGCATAGACCCGTTGAGCCGTGGGAGGGTGAACCTCCAAGGAATTTGTGGAGTAAGCGTGCAGTAGAATAGGACTTGGAGAAATGTTCCAGACATTTCTTCTATTCCCGCATGCCTAGAAAAGAAACCACCGGTTCTGATCAGCTTACTTTCTGAACGATTACTGTTTTCCAAGGTAATGAAATCCTGCGAATGAGTGAGTATACGTGAGATAAACCCTTAAAACCGAGGGACGGATAATGATAGCTCAAAGGACATCAGTACACAACACTAGCTTTGGTTAACAAGTCCATAAGAACGACGAACCCACACAATAAGGCCAAGCTCACATATAATAGGGGATATCACAAAGATAAGGGGTTGAGGCAGATGTCATCTAAAAGCGGCGCCCAAAAAGTAGTCCTTAACATAGGGACCATAAACAACGGTAATTCGGATATCATCGCGCCAACTCAAAACTTGAAATCTATCAATGGCGCCGGCGCTTTCGTTACTGGTGACCACACCGTGGTGTTTACATTGTTTAGTGCAACAATAACGAAGAGTGGGGATATTGTTCATAGGTCTATCAGAAGGAACTTAAGTGTGTGAGGCAATTGCAGATAATGGAGAAGACCTTACCCACAAACCGGAAATGAATATGTAATCAAAATGAAGCAAGCCCTTTACACTGCGATAATGAACCAAGCCTATAATAAAACTCGACCCCCTTTTTCATATAACATTAAGACCCACAGCAACCGCCAACCGGTCTGTGGGTCTCTTTCTGTCTACGGATAGGTCTCAAAACAAGTGATTGTGTCTGTGATTTACCTGGCTTGAAATTGAACACGTCACTAGACGCGTTTAAAGGACGCAGGATAGGGATAACGCAATAGGTTTCCTACTAATCTACTTGAAGAAACCTGCTGTTAGCTGGGGATAAGTTAGACAGAAAAAAAGTACCCACAAGCCTATATAAAAGAACACTTTGCTTAATGCAAAACACCACCAGAGACCTCAAGAAGAGGAATGAATCCCTACAAAACCCAAACCCTTCCCTCTTTTAGACATACACTATAGCAAATTAGGATAAGGAGTTGATTTAGCTGTGCCCTCTTTTGCAGGAGTTGTTAAAATAGTGAGTAATGTGGGAAGCTTTGTTAACGGAGATAACTTGGTAGTATCACCTACCACCAGCTCCAAAGTTTATGAGGGCTCTGGCAGTGCCAATGTAGGCGACTTTCAGATAAGCACTAATTTTTTCAGTATTACTGCTGTTGTTGATTCAGATCTTGTCGATACAGGAACTAATAAAGTTGCAACCGGGACTTAATGAATCTATGCAAAATACAAAAAATTTTACTGTGAAATACATTAAAAAAACGGGACCTGGAAGAGAGCAATTCTCAGATGAAAAAGGATTTCCACTTAATGAACAGCCCCACTAATGTTCACCGGGTTGATCGGAATGATCGTTGATATAGCATGCTTGTAAATCACCTGTTGCTTGCCTTCGGAATCTACCTCAACAGTGAAGTTATCGTGATGCTTAATCGTGCCTCGGATCTGAAAGCCATTCACCAGGATTACAGTTACAGGTGTCTGGCTTTGCTGTACCCCGTTAAGGATTAAATTTTGCACTTCGATTTGTTTATTCATATACACTCCTTTGGGGCAGCTGCCGCCGATCCGCAACACTGCCTTTTATTTTTGTCCAGATTACGAGTTGCTGCGGATCTCTAGGATTCAATACATATCTATCGTGACCTTGCTGTTAAATACCCATTTTCCATTACTCCGGATGTAGTTATCATAGCTCTCCGCAGTCTTCAGTATCTTAACGCTCATGCCTGAGTATGGCTCCGTAGCCTCTCCAAGTGACTCGTAAAAGTTATCCATCTTATAATACGTCTTTGCAATCCATCCATAGCCTACTACTTTATGTCACGGATTCGAGAAGATTTCCTTAACTGTGGTATCCCATCCATATGCGTCTTTTTGGTGCTTGACGATGAGTGCAGCAGCTTCAATTTGGGTTATGCTCATAAAGTGCCTCTATTTAAATATTTCTTTCTTTAATTATAACGCCTTTGTTTACAGGGTGTATAACCAAGGCCGAAATCTAGTTTTCTATGTTTGGACATTAAATTAGACTTTTAGATATAGCATTTACCCCAAGCATTTCCGAAATAAAAAAATATAGTATTGTATATTGGTGGAAAGGAGTGAATACAAATGAGCTTTGTTGGAGGATTTGGACGTCATTTCGCTTTTATCTTAGTTCTCTTTATTTTGTTAGTCATAATTCTTTCCACCTTCATAATTTAATAGGATCTCTGCACAAATAGCAGCAATACACATACTAATAAAAATGTTCTTCGAATTGGCATGCATTGGCGGACCCCCCCGTTAATGCATGCTCTTTTTCTGTTCTCCGGAAGGGAACCTGCATTTGTAAAATTATTGACTACATAAAACAGAACGGCCTGCAGCCGCTCCTTATTTGCTAAAAAAGAAATTTTCTCAATAATTGAATTACATTAAAGCACTCTTTCCTATAATGGGATTGAGGGCATTTTGGTTGTGTACGGCAAGCTTCCTGCTGGCATCTGCTGGAATAGCCCAATAACTCTTGAAATTATCACAATAGCTCTCCAAATGCTCTTACTGGAAATGACCCCATTTTTTTTATTTTTGGCGGAACTGCATAAAAGCGAAAGCCTCTTTCAGGAAGTAAATGCAAATTGCATAGATGTTCTACTATTGGGATATCCGCTCCAAGCAAAATCGAATGGACTGGCCTAGACTTGCCTCTTGTACAATCAATATTCATGGAATCAATGCCCACGATAGCCACTTTTCGTTCTGCTAAATACTCTGCCGCACCCCTTGTTAGATGAGGATGATCTTCAAAATATTGATCCGTATTCCAATGTTTGTCCCATCCCGTATGCACTAATACTGCTTTCCCCACTAATTCAATTCCTTTAAAAAAAGTTTCATCAATCACTTTTATATTCATGTCATCTATTCTAATGACTTTCACTCTCAACACCTGCAAAAGAATGAAAATCTACTTCCGATAAATCCTTTCCATCGCGATATCTGTGAAACGGTGTATCCATATATGTCCCTGTATTGGCAACCATTTCAATCTTTCCGATTTGAAATTCAGTACCTTCTTCATAAATTTCTTTCGATGCTTCTCTACTCAAGTAGTCGCAAATAAGCGGTGCAGGGAGGCCCTTATAAGTAATTAATCCATCTTCAATGGTATGACTTAAATCAATAAAGTTCTTCTCCATGAAATCCCCTCACTTATCGGTTTTAATTATTAATATATAGCATGAATTCAGGATATTCGTGAAAGTCATTCAAAAATCCTGCCCGTTAGTTGAGAAAAGGCTGCACGCGGCAGCCTTCATAGTTAACTCAACTATAATTTCCGTTACTTAAATCAAGGTTGGGGCCGTAAACGCGGCTTGGCCTACCCGCCAATCACTCAGATCTATACTATCCCTGCATTCAGCAAATTGCCGACGTACGAAACGCCTTTTAAACCGGAGCTTTCATCCCCATTTGCTCCCATTCTTCCTTGGACGGTCCATATACGCCCGTAATGGGCAGTCCCGCCTGGCGCATCAAAAGGGTGAGCTGACCGCGATGATGCACTTCATGCCGAAGGAACATGTCCAGTACAAATCCATTCTTCCATTGTTGGCCAAATATGCTTACGGGTTCCTGCAGTTTTTCATCCGTCCACTGGGACCGTACGGTGTCCATAACAGCTTGGGCAGCCGAACGGTAAGCGCGAGCGATGGCAACGGCGGATTCCGGAGCTTCCGCGCTCTTCGTTGGGGTGTCGAATCTCAGATCGACTTGATGCAAAATGCCGCCCGACGGCACGAGATGCCAAGCGAGAAACCCAAGCGTGCGATAGCCCGGGGCGACCTCTTGCTTCAAGGAATCATCCGTCAGGGAATCCAGCAGTTTTTGCGTCAATTTCGTTTCTTCCCGGTATTCTTCGATAAAATTTTCCACGGTGACGAACATGGGAAAAGCCTCCTTTTAAGGATGGATTGAATGAGCTGAGCTCATCTGCAAGATTCAGTATAGCCTGGGGCTACTGACAACGTTATGTCAGTAATTCAAGCTTTTTTTTTCAAATGACGACCCAATCTGATAAAAATCGTCGCCCTGTTCAAATATTTGGAGATGCTGCTTGCTCTTAATTCTCGGTTCATCACAACACCAATTCAGTCTAATACTTTATTTTCATAATACACGTTCTCCGTTAGCCTGTTTTCTTCTCCTGATAAAATCTTAACCCTTCAATCCTTTTTGCTTTTTACTTTTACTGTAAAGATGCTCAATACAATGGTAAGAATCACATATGTCCAAAAACCATGAATTTCAAATCCCGTTAAATACTTATTAAGAAGCCATAACTTTATTGGTGTCAACACAAGAGAAGCTACGACTAACAATGGAGTCGTTAAACAACCAATCCCAATTACAATGGAAATCATTGAAACTGTTAATAAAAAACCGTAAATGAAACTGATAACAAACATAAGCACTGTTGCAAGTATCAATGTTTTTGTATCCGATATGGATATATACTGATTGAAGTATTGACTCCCAAACCAAAAAACAAAAAATGTAACCAGTAAGTTGAGTATGTTTCTCAAATACAGTCTCCTTCCTTTTTACTGATACTGTCCACGATATCTTTGTTCAATTTTACCATTTAATACTTCTTTAAAAATTTCAAACACTTCTTACAAGTTAAATAATGCTGTTGGACATTAAATACTTTATGAAAATTTCTACCGTCATATGAACTATCTTGCCCGTTTGCACAGCAGGCCACCGTTTTATCACCGGCAGCCTGCTTGATCTTTGTTATGAAGCTATCGTTCTCCGTTAGCGAATAAGAGAATATAAGACTTTCTTTTTTCTCTTCATAACTGGAATGTTATTCGACAGGTATTAATAGCTCAACTTTCTCTTCTTCTGCTTCTTCTATGTAAAAAATCTCAATAGAACAAGCTCCATTGAGTTGCTTGTACCCATGTTTTTTGATAACTGTAATTAGTTTTGTCATTTTTGATGCGCCAAAACAGTTCTTTTTGTACAATATAAATGGCGTACTCTGTAATATGAATTGTCGCTTTTAGGCTTTTCCGTAAGATAAAATGGCGCCTTTAAAGCTAAGCAAAAAAAAATAGACCATCGCGCTTTGGCGACGGTCTATTTTTAAATGTGATGTCAGGCAGTTTCAAGCCGATGTGTGCAGCTTTTTCTTAAGATGCTTATCGGAGTTGAAGGGACCAAATCTTTCGCACTGCAGAAAATGAATTTTGCACCGGCGATTTCTGCCAATTGTTTAAAAGATTCGATTGATTGTGACCAGTTGCCGAACTTCAGGTTTTCAGCATCGTCAATCACGAACACAGTGGGTACTCCAGTTTCTCCAAAAGTGACAGAAATGACATTTTCTACAATCTTGAACATTTCGAATTGAGTTCGCTTGACTGTAAAATTCAACTGCAAGGACAACAAGAGTGCCTGATAAATGTTTCGTTCAGTGGCTGGGAGTGGGGCATGTAGGTAGGTAATAAAATTACGTGATTCACGCTGTCTAACCTCTTTAATCAATTCTTTAATCGCAGTTGTTTTTCCTGATCCAGAATCACCTTGAAGAAATAAAAAAGAATGTTCACCATCAATAATAAATTTCTCAATTTCAGTTTTAAACTTATTCAATTGTTCTCGATTAATCATTTTTTACACTCCCTCATAACTCGTTACACTATCAAGTATTTCCAGTCTATTGAAGATATAAACCTTAATATTTTGTTGTATAAAAATAATCGTCTGAGAGAGTTTCTGAATCCAATTCCTCTTTTTCGAATAAAACGTGTTTCCCTTTTTCGTACTCATAACCTTTAATAATACTTACCAATTCAACTTCCTTTTCACAAGTTAAACATGTTTTGATATATGAAATATGGGTTCCACAACTTATGAATTTGTTTCATGGAAATATCTTTATCTTCAGTAGCAGCTTGCATCTTTACTGAAATGTTTACCATTCCAAATGAGATTGCACCTTTCCATAGTGTGTGCAACTCTATCACCTCGAGAACATCTTTTATTCTCAGTGTTAACTAAAAGCAGAAGAATATACCTTCTAAATCAGAAACTAATGTGCAGCATCATGGACCATCAAAAAAAATGTTCTATGCTATCTGGCATTTCATGGAAATTCGTAATCCGTTAGCTTAATTAATGCCATTCTTACTGTCCGGCATTACCGACTTCAATCCTTTTGAAGTCCCATCTTAAACAACGACTTTTGAATCTCGTGATCCACCTTACTTTTCGAAGTTGCAAAGTATAACGTAGATAAAGATTTTGGTAACTTCTGCCTTATAAAGGAATCAAAATCAATTGATGTTTTGAAGATACGCAGCAATTGTAACGAAGGCAGTTCATCAAGACCGGTCAAGGAAGTTAAATTTTTGCAATTTAAGACCGAGATTTCCTCTAATTCCTTTATCGGCACTTTGAAGTTGATCTGATTTAGCTGGATTTGATCTTCGATGAGAAGTCTCCGAAGATTCCGGAATTTGGTTATGTTTTGAATGTCACTAAACCCTCTGACCCTTATGATTTCTAACGTCTCGATTTCATTTTCTTCAATCTCCTGGACATTTTCTCTCCCCCCTAGAATGAACTTAAGGGTTTTCAACTTACCCAGCTTGTTGATAAAATGCACGGGTGTTTTGCTGATCGAATTTAAGGAGAGAATTTCGAGATTGACTAAATGTCCAATATTGTCCAGGTTCTTGACCTTACCACCTGCGCCCAAAGTATGCAAACGGGCATAGCCTTTTAGATGTGCCAAATTCACGGTCTTTTTCTCAGAGAAAACCGTAAGCATGCGCAGGGTTTGCAGAGGTTCGGCTCTTAGAATTTCTGTATCATCCAACTCGAATATATTCAAATTCAAATAATACAAATTCTCAAGCCGGGTCAGTGCCTCGGTATTATGCGCATGGACTAGACAATCAACATACAAGGTTTTGACGTTCGGAATCTGTAGAATAGTATTGCAATCAAATGATAATGAGTAATGCCCATAAAAGCGCACTCCCAAGTTCTCGTCCCAATTGGCGCATAATTCGTCTAATTCGGGTAGCATTGATCCGTAAAATGATGGATGAGAAAACTGTACGATAACATGTTTTCCTCGACGCAATTCTTCCTCGATCTGATTACGGTCGAGTTCCAACGGATTATTGATTCGAATTAGTGAGTTCCAGTTAACACTCAGAGTGGATTCCTCCTAGTTATAATATTTATTTTATCATTCCCAAATTAAAGGAAAAAGACAGAGTGTTTCCTTCTGCCTGTAAACGTTGTTTTAAACAAATCTGCCCGTTAGCACAGCAGGCCACCGAGTTTATCACCGGCAGCCTGCTTGATCTTTGTTATGGAGCTATCGTACCCGTTAGGGAGCTCAACAAAACGAGCAGGTTGCCACGGCGTCCTGTTCGTTGATGTCTATTCCGGTATTGATCCCCGAGCTCAATAAGATAATAAGATTAACACTTAGGTCCTCACCTAGATAATCTAATGGGTCGTTGCGTTTAATTTTTTTTGAGTAAATGCAGCTGCATGTCTCCCAAATAAAAAAATTACCCATCCTAACATAGCGCCTAAAGTTCGCAACATAACATTGTCAGTCGATGCAACACCGATGCCTGAGAGGTATTTGGCTACCTCTATAATAATAGTAATAACCATTGCAGCGATAATGACAGCTTTCCAACCTTGGAATTTCCGAAATAACGCTGGAAGTAAAAATCCTAATGGTATAAAAAGCAGCACATTTCCAAACGTATTTTCGAACCAAATGTTAAAGTTATAGTGATCACGATTTACGATATAATTCAAGGTTTTATTCATTGGAATCAGATCCAGTCCTCTGAAATGATAAAAAGCCTTTGACGTAGTAAGAACGCCATTTGGCAGAGTAATTAAAGTTCCAATAAAATTAACTTTACATAAATACAAGATGTATGGGGTGCTTCCTATTTTCCCTCCGAATGTCTATATCGATTCCTCCAGTGTTATACCAGCAATCATAGCTACACAGGTTTGTCCGCAAAGAATCGATCCGAGAGGTTGGAATACATGCTTAATCAAACCTGACCACTGCTATTCGACATTAATGAAGGAATTCACTTCTATGTGTAGAATCGTTATAATCGGAGGTGCATTATGTTAGAAAGATATCCTTTGCGGGAAGAATTGGGTAAAACAATGTTTGTATTTGAGAAATTCGGAAAGTATTATGGCCATATTATCAAAAGCAGGACAGATAAGGCACCCGCTTTACTTGTATTCGAAACTGCTAAATATGAGTCAATCGAACTTTTAAAAGCTGATTATCCCCCTTTTGTTGAGAAGGTGTGAGATATACAAGAGTGGATACGTTATCAAAACAACATTGGTTGTTTGGTCTAATTCCACCCATTTTTTTGGAGTTACGGGTAATGTATATTAACCAGAAGCTGCTTCATATAACCCATATGAAATCACAAGCATTCCTACTTTTTCACAAATAACAGGTAAACAATCAAGCACAGACAAAGAATTCATAACCCCTGAGAGGTAAGTGGAAATAAAGCAACATATGTCCCCAGATGATAAAAAGAAGATTTACTCACTCATTTCTACGCCTCGGCAGCCCCTTTAACCAGAAATTGTTTCTCTAACAATGACTTTAGCAGTAAACCAAGGGTTAGGTCTCTTTTGTCCTCAGACATGCCCGTTCAATCCCTTCATTTGTTTAAATAGATGACTTGTTGAAGTTTTATCAACAGTATATGTAAGGGATAAGCACATTTCCTCAACATTCTCAATATTATGTGATAAATATTGTTGAGGAGTGATTAGCATGGATATAGGAAGCTTAATACCGATGATAGCAATCGGTGTAGCATCGAATCTCGATAATGCTGGGGTTGGCGTTGCATATGGAGTAAAGAAAATTAGGGTTCCATTTATGGCCAATACCGTCATTGCATTGATGGGATTTCTGCTTGCACTTGTAGGGGGTCTTTTTGGAGATTGGATTTCTCTCTGGCTACCACCCTTTATCTGCAATCTCATTGGCATGATTGTACTTGTTACCATCGGGATTTGGGTATTAATTCAACCATTGCTTGATAAAAAATCAAAACAACAATCGACCAATCGTAACCTTTTATCCCGAATTTTGCGAAATCCTGAGGAGGCCGATATGGATGGTTCAAAGTCAGTAGGCTTCATTGAGTCCATCATACTTGGGATCACTTTATCCATAAATAATTTAGCTGGGGGATTTGATGCCGGGATCACGCATCTTAATATTTGGGCAACTTCATTTATTTCTGGAGCATTGAGCTTCTTATGTGTTGGTTTATGTGCTTATTTGGGGGCAAGGTTTGCTGCTGATAAATTAGGAAAACAGGCGAATGCTGTCTCTGGTGTTCTTCTTATTCTTGTGGGTTTGCACCAAGTATTAAGCTAAGTTCTCTCCACTTCTCGATTCAAACGCTTTTTAAGCGAATGGTCCGAAAAGGTTGCAGGAATCGTATTAGGTTTACTTGGATTCTGGATCATTATCGAAGCTTTATTAAAGCTGTGATAAATAGATAAGTGTACAAAATCTCCCATTTTATGAGCATGTCAAAAGGAGCTGCAAACGCAGCTCCTTCACTGTTTCAGAAAGGTTTTCTATAAACTTTGATGATACGTGTACCGTTTCGGATAAGCCTTTGCGCCTGTGTTAGGTTGATCCGCACTAGAACGGATATGTCGCTCGTTGCATTCTCAACGTCGAAAACCTTAAAAATTCGGCCGTTGGCAAACAATACGCCTTTCAACTCAACTTTCGTTGTGCGACTCGGTTTCGGATCTGAGTCTTCAAATTTCGTACGCCTCACACCTGCACGTAGGAGAGCTGCTGCTTGTTGTGCTGTCGTCCGTACGCGAAAATACAGGGTCGATTTCGACTCCAGTTGTTTTTGCCTCTACCTCAACTATCAGGAAAAAGCGGTTACCAATCTTCGCAATACTATTTGCTCCGATAGTTATCGGTTGCGCCATGTTTCACACCCCCTTCGCAATAACATATGGGGTATGGAATAAAGTGAACTACGATATTCGCCTATTTTTTTAGCTTTGTTTTCTTTCATTGCTGATTTATTCGGTAATAAAAAGACCACTGGTGAAAATAGCGGTCTTGCTGAGTTGAGTTATTGTTTGTTTAAATGCTGGGTTATAGTTATATATCCTTTCCTATAACCCTCTTTTGAGGCAACTCTTCAACCAGTTATTCTGTATGATAGCTTAAAAAATAATTTTACGATACATGTTGTTGGTTTTTATTTATTTTTTGCACCAGAACAGCATAATCAAACCATAGAAATCAGTTTAATTGTTGCACCAAAACCGAAATTATTTTGAATGAACAAATAGTCTGGACTTATTCATTTCTTGCACCAAATCCCTTTGTCTTGATTACCACTGTTGTCCTAGCCCCAAAATGAGTTATGGTATACGTGCCTTCCTTCAGATTGGAATCGATGTGTAAATCTGCACCTTCCACTGTTATGGGATCGGGGCTATAAAGTTTTACCTGCTGCATGCCATCTGCATCCAATGTTAAAGTACGAGAGTCATTCGTTGTTCGCTGTGAGAGAGTATACGGAACATTTACCCGCAATAGGTGAAATTGTTCCTTATTCCAGCTCGTCCATAGCTTGGCGACATTCGCTAATCCAAAATAGATACTGCTGCTTCTGTTGTTTAGGTAGACATCAGCATTCGTTCTGAACGGATGAGATGCGTAACGCACGCCAGGTTCAACAGCGACGCCGAGCGTCCTTCGATATTCACCAGCTTGGCTGGGTACACCGCTGTAATCCGGTTTAAAAGTAAGCGACAAATGAGCACCTCTACCCAACTTGTCTTTAATCCAATTCCAATAGTATGAAAGCCAAGACTGACTCACCTGAACTTTTGCGGTTAATGTTGTCAGAAAAGAAGCGGCCATCTGCTGCTCTGAAACAAAATTATAATCGTATACCGTCCGGACCTTATCCCAATATTCTGCTAAGCGCTTCATGTTTTCCTGGTTCATGTAATCGATATGTTCGAAATAGTCAATCGGCATATCTTGTTTTATATAGGCTTGAAATACATCTTCATTGGCATAGCCGGGACCGAATCCAATGTTTGGAACCGGTGTATAGAGCAACATCGGATTCTTGAATCCCGAGTCCTCTAGTATAAAGGGTATCCCCCACATATAATCGGAGATCCCATCACGAGGATCAAGGGGATCGTACGAGGGACGAAAGCCAAAATTAAACCAAAGTCCTTGCGAATTTTCATTCTTCATTGTTTGTATCCGACCCGGATTGTTGACCCGCCAAGTATGCTGATTCGTCCCTAGATTCTTCCACGGAATGCCCAGCTTATCAAACGATTCATGTTGTAGACGTAATTCCTGTTGCTCCTGCGTATCACTTAAGTAGCTGTGTACAAAAACATGAGGATACAACTGTAAAAAGTGATCCTTGGCATATTGCACAAAAGATTTTACATCTTTTGCAATCGGCGAGGTAGGATCGTCTACAGCATACGGCATGCCAAACTCTAATTGTCCAACGATCAAATCATCTTTCCCGTCATGGTTGAGATCGTACCAAAGGGGAACAGAATTATGTCCACCGACCAGTGCGTATGTCCCCATTTGATTTTTTGTTTGTCCTTCGATTGGACCTTGATTCACCCACTCGTTTCCCTGATGAAAAAAAACTACGATGTCGCCACGGCTGCTTCCTACTGCTAAGTCCAGTTTTCCATCTGCGTTCAAATCATGAAGAGACGGGGCTGCGAACTTGGAATCCAGTGTAACAAGAAGCTGGGGGCTATCAAATTCCAGGGTTCTTCCTTTGATTCCACGATAGAGCAAGATTCGGCCGTCTCCAGTTCCAACGACGAGGTCGGGTATGCCATTTCCTTCAACATCTCCGAAAGTGGGCGCTGCGAAGCTGCCGACATTGATCGGTTTTCCGTTTACCATAACTGGCTGTGGTATCTCAAATACACCATTTCCACGGTTCAAGCTATAATATACATTGCCGTTACGATCACCAATCAATAGGTCGGATAGACTATCGCCTTTGCCATTAAATGTGGAGATCGCAGCATAACCACCAGGTGCCTTTAAATCGACACCAGTAGTAGTTTTTAATCGAATTGGTCGATCGAAAGCATCTGGTATTCCTAGCTTAGCGGGTAGCGGCTGATTAGCGTACAACTCTGGTTTCATACCCAAATTGCGATAAAGAACAATAGAGCCATCTGCACTTCCCGCAAGTAGATCCTTCCTACCATCTCCGTACATATCGGCAATCGCCGGATACAATCGATAAGGCAGATCAATGGAATCCTCATAACTACGGTAGTCTGGATAATCGGCTCCCTTCATCGGCTGCCCTCCAGAGACCAATTGAACACCGCTCGTATAAAAAGAATTATCAAACTGACCTACAAATACAGGCTTTTCTTGTGTCCCGACATTTAAATGAACGGTGGCACTTTCGTACCATTTCCCCCAAGAAAACGTGGATCGAACGAGCGAAAAAGATGGAATTTCGTTGTAGGACTTCGTAATCTCTGACCAATGTTGAGCCGCCTGATGCTGAAAGGCAGGAAGTGCTTCATAGTGATTTTGGAAAGCCATGGCAGGACGACCATTAGGCCCAAGCACCTTTTTGACGCTGTATCCAAATCGCTCTTTTGAGGCATAGGCAAGTAATTCGTCTCGCAGCTGGTAATTAGCTGTTGCAAAGGAGAAATTGAAATAAGGTTCAAGTGGTACACCCGTCTTGAAATCGAAATACGGATTGCCTTTTTGTTTAGATCTATCGTAAAGATCCGCCAGCTTTGCGAATCCTTTCGAAGGATCTTGTCCACTTTTCATATCAAAACCGGTGATAAAATAACGGTTAGGCAGGAAATCACTTAAAAGGAGCACGGTTCCTTTACCAACATGATTTCGGCACATCAATGTCGTTCCGTTCAGTGTGACGATCGGATCGGCTGTGGTAGGAGTCACTCCTTTTCCAAAATGGAAACCCGGCAGCTGGTTCATATTACTATGATTTAGGAAATTGTCAGCAAATAAACGGTACGTTTTTTGTACACCGGTTAAATTAAGATCCACTTCCGGATAGGCAAACTGGGGAGAAGCGGTATCCGGTAGATCCACCAAACGTTGTATACCAAGAAAGCCGCTTGGGAAGTCTGCGGCGAAACCGTTCTCCAAAAACAAATGACCACCGCGGCTCACATATTCGATTAATTGGGGTATCTCAGAGCGAAGCGTGTCAGATTGCTTCATATTGATGTCTAAATAAACAACATCATACATATGTAGTTGTTTGGCGCTAAAACCTTGTAGCGTTTCTTTTGTGATGTTAACATTGGCCTCAAGCGTCTGTTTTAAATTGGCGTAAGCCGAATGATCATATGCGGTTTCTAATGAAGATGGAACGGCGTATAACACACGGAGTTCATCTTTTTTCTGCAACAAAGAAAGAAGGATAATAAGGATTAGGATAACGGCTATCCCTGCCATCTTGGTATATTTCATCGAAATCCCCTCAATTTGCGATGGTGTAGTAGTTAGAGCCTAAGATAACTATAACTAAAAAGTAATAGAAGCACGACATTACAAGTGTATCAAAAGAATGTCTTATCAATAATTGAATCTATTGTGTGAACAGGCGAATACTATCTCTGTGTTCTTCTTATTCTTATGGTGTTTGCATCAAGTATTAAGCAACTAATTCAACAGCATATCGAAGGGTTAAAATGTTAGTAATATGTATAGCGTCCTGATGTTAATAAATACGGTAGCTTCTTCGTCGTTAACACTTTTGCCCCTAGTTCTTTGAAGGTTTTCACCCTCAAAGTCCAAGCATTTTTTAACTAAGGGTGTAGGATGCCTTGTTAAATCAATTTGCAAGCAAATCATTGATCAATGGAAACCTCATTCTTACGGCTAACCCAATAAGCGATGCCAATTGTACAAACCGACAAACAAAGGGTAAAAATTTTAACTTTCCCAAGCAACCCGTCATCTTCCAAGTAGGGGTGCACTCCGTATACATAATCCATGAAGTCATTAACCAATAACCAACTGGCTCCCAACCACAACTGTTTCGGCTGAAACCTGAACAAAAAGGAGTAAATCAACACTTCCACCGCCATGGCAGTATGGGAAACTACCAGCATCCCATTCTCAGCCACCATCCCTCCATCCCGGATCCCGTACATTCCCAACACAACCACACACCAAAAACCATATTGCAAACAGCAGACAAATGCCATCATTACTAGCCAGGGACTGACCTCTTTCTTCCATAGCCAACTTGCCAGCACTAGGGTAAATAACGATGAAGATACCGGCGAATCCGGTACAAATGGCCAAAAGTACCAGGGTGTGGCGAAGAGCTGGTCTTTATACCAATAGAATCCGTAAATCGATCCGAGCAGATTGCATAAAAAAGCAATGGTCACAATAATTCGGGTCGATAACGCGTACTGTATCCATTTCCACATGGCCTTGCCACCTCCAAAGTCCAACACTTCAATCTATCCTAGCAGGAGTACCGTCGCCAAAGCGTTAAAATTATGACTTAAACGACGCTTTCTGCGGTTGTGGTGCAAAGCTCAAATTAATTCACGACGTTATCTCTGAGAAACTTTCCTTTGATACCAGAACCCATACCCCTGGTGCTCCTATAGTGCATGTGTTTGTTGCTTCCTGCAGCTATTGAAATTCTAAAGAAAAACAAAGAACTCCCCAAGACATCTTAATGAGACAAACCAAATATTTGAATAATATGATCGACAGGATCATCGACGATTTATAAAGAAAAGAATACATCCAATGCTCGGATTTAAATCGTTTGAATCGGCAAAGAGCACAATTCAAGGTATTGAAACGATGCATAAAATCAAAAAGGGGCAGGTCAAATTGAAAAATTTGTCTGTCCCTAATAACGTTCAACTCTTCCAGCAGTTATTCGGTTTGTTGGCGTAAAAGTTTATTTCAAAATATTTCTTGCACCAAAAGAATAGTACTCCCGCAATTCCCGGGTTGTCAAGCAAAAACTCCTTAGGTGCTAGTTGAAACACTTTGGATAAGTTTTTAATCTTATTTTAATGTTACCTCTAACTTTCACGTATAAGATTAGAGGATAGTAAACCTAGTAAAGTGGTGAGAAAGTTGCTAGTGAAATTGAAAAACCTGGATGTCCTTATTTTATTCATATTAGCCTGCTTCCTGGTCATCAGTACATTTGTCATATACAGTGCGACCTATGGAACCAAATATCAGGGTTTGCACATCAACAATGCTGTAATGTTTCTAGTTTTACTCATACCCATGCTTTTTATAGCATGCATGGATTATAGAATAATTGTCCGTCACTTATCTTGGATTTTATATGGAATATCCATCCTTCTCCTCGTGTATGTCATGTTTAAAGGGATGACCATCAATGGCTCCCGACGATGGATCAATCTGGGGATCATGCAATTTCAACCGTCTGAATTGGCAAAAGTTTTTGTGATCCTCTTGGTAGCTAAATTACTCGAAAAAAGAAACGGGGATACTTTGCATTTATTTAAAGATATCCTTCCCATTGGGCTGCTTATAGCAGTGCCCTTTTTTATTGTGCTTACCCAACCCGATCTCGGAACCTCCATTGTGTTTGTTTGTATTTTTTTAGGGATGCTATGGATTGGGAATGTACGAATAACCCATTCGATCATAGGACTTGCTGGATTAGCTAGTATGATCGCGGGGATCACAGCTTTATATTTTTATAATTTCAGTCTGTTTTCAAAAATTGTAAAGCCTCATCAGCTGCACCGTATCCAAACATTCTTGAATCCAGCGACTGATCCCAATCAAAGTTGGCACGTATTGAATTCAATCAAAGCTGTGGGCACAGGACAGTTTTTAGGCGAGGGATTCAAACACGGGAAGTTCGTACAAGCTGGTTTCATTCCATACGACTATGCAGATTCTATTTTTGTCGTCATTGGAGAGGAGTTTGGATTTGCGGGTTCGACGGTCCTTATTCTCTTATACTTTATTCTCATCTATCAATTAATCAAAATCGCAATGGACTGCGACGATTTGTCCGGGACTTATGTTGTGATTGGGGTCATATCTATGTTCACCCTGCAAATATTCGAAAACATAGCCATGCATACCGGGCTGATGCCGCTAACGGGGATTGCTTTGCCTTTTATCAGCTACGGAGGAAGCTCACTCATGACGAACATGATTTCCATTGGTTTAGTCCTAAGTATTAAGATTCATGGAAAGAAACCACTTTAGTTCGGAGATTGGCCAAAAATAAGACGAAGGGGGAAACGGAATGACTGCCGCAAAGAGAGGAAAACCTGACTTTCTCTTTCTTTTTCTGACCTTTTTGCTGGTATCTTTTGGATTAGTCATGGTATTTAGTGCAAGTGCAGCAACATCCATCATGAGGTACCACAGTGCTTGGTACTTTGAAAAAAGACAGTCCGTTTGGGCCATTATCGGAGTGATTTCGATGTTCATTTTTATGAATATTCCTTATAAAAAATTCGAAAAATGGGGCAAAATCTTATTTTTGGTTAGTCTTATTCTTTTATTACTCGTCGTGATCGTGGGTATTAATATTAATGGACATAAAAGCTGGTTCGGTATAGGATCCTTTGGGATCCAACCAACTGAATTGGCTAAAATTGCTTTAGTGCTTTATATAGCTGCCTTAATCCATAAAAAAGGCGAAAAATTTCAGCAATTTAAAAAGGGACTTTTACCCGTTATTCTCCTTATGGGTTTAGTAGTTGGGCTCATCATGCTGCAGCCTGATATTGGCTCTGTTATTGTCATACTTCTCGGTGCTTCGGTAGTTATTATTGTAGGCGGGGCTAATTTCAAGCATTTGCTAGCCATATTATTATGTGTTTCCCCAATAGCCTTGATAATCGTTTTAGCTAAAAGCTATCGAATACAACGATTTACTTCTTTTTTGCATCCGTGGGTCGATCCACAAGGAACCTCTTATCAGCTTGTTCAATCCTTGTATGCTTTTGGACATGGTGGAATCACTGGAACAGGATTTGGACTAGGTATAGAAAAGAATTTTTATCTACCCGAAGCGCATACTGATTTTATTTTTTCAGTAATTGGAGAAGAATTTGGCTTTATAGGAGATGCCATTTTTTTACTCATTTATGTATTGTTTTTATGGAGAGGCCTTCTAATTGCAGTTCGATGTGAGAATGTATTTGGAAGTTTAGCCGGAATAGGGATTATTTCTCTAATAGGGTTCCAGGCTCTGGTTAATTTAGGGGGAGTCACCGGCAGTATTCCTATAACGGGAGTACCCCTTCCATTCATAAGCTACGGAGATCAATTTCAAGCCAATAAAACGTCCGAGCTTTTTAGCGATATGTAATTATTTTTCCTTCAATGTAATCTCGACTGAGTGTCTGCATTTACCACAATGTCCAAGTTATCGTTGTGCTTATCAAGCAACATGTACAAAAAAAACACTATTTTTTACGATGTTGCTACGGCTAATACGAATATGTAATAACAAATAAGACTGCAATCCCTTGAAGGATCTACAATCTTATTTGTTATATTTATGTGTTTTCCATTTACAGTAGTGTTACATGCTAGCTCAACCCCTATTTAGAAGTAGTGCCATACGTGCTTCCAGTAACCGTCGTGGAACCAGAAGGAACCCCAACAACGATATTGAGATCGGACAAACGATCCAGTAGTGTCGATGCCTCTGCACGGGTAAGCGTACGATCTGGATTGAATCGGCCTTGGTCGTCCCCTTGGATCAGATTGTTTTGAACAGCCGTAGCTACATAAGGACGAAGTACGACAGCAATATCGCTTGCATCCTTGAACTTACTTTGAAGGAGTTGATCTGAAGAATTAGCATCCATCAATTGAATGGACGCATTCAATTTCATGATCACTTTGACGAGGGTAACCGTCACGTCTTGTCTTTTTGCCCCTTCCGCAGGAAGGAAGTCATAACCACCGTTCAGATCTTTGTAAGCGTCGAAATAATCTTTAGTGGCTTCCACTACATTGTACGACCAACGTTTTTGTGGTACGTCAACAAAATCCTGCGTGCTGGACATGTTTTTCAAATGAAACATTCTTGCCACCATTGCGGCGAATTGTTCTCGTGTTACGTGCTGGTCAGGATTGAAATGGTGTTTGTCATCGCCTTCGAGGATTCCTTTTGAAACGAGGTCCTTTATGTATTTTTCTGCCCAGTGTCCGTTAATATCAACCAAATTGATGTTGACGTTATTTACTTCAGTGTTGTTCTTAACTTGGATGATGTTCTGGTTTCCATTGATGTTGATGTTACCATTGTTTTCTGCAGCGAATGCCGGTACAGCGGAGAGAGACAGCATCGAGAACACGGATAAAATTGCCAACGTTTTTTTCATAGTTTCATCATCCTTTTTCTGGTTTTTTTGTTCTTACACCTACTCATTCGGAAGAACTAGATTGATATTTGGGGGTAGTTCGATGGTATGAAATTTTTATTTTTTTAGGACCCATTTGACATAATTTTGACATAAATCTTTGGTATTGTATTAGGCGATTTGTTCAGACATATGTATAAAATACCTTATTTTATGAATATATCTGCAGACAGAAAGAGATCCACAGCAACAAACTGTGGATCTTAATTTTATATATTTTAAAGGGGGTCGTCTTTTATTATAGGCTTGGTTCATTAACGCAGTGTCAACGGCTTATTTCATTTTGATTACAAATGCCGCTTCACATCTTCAAAATTGTTCAGATGTCTCAGCCCGAAGGTAATTGCCCCGCAATCCGACAGTCACCCCCGCTTATTATCATCCAGTATTGTTGATTTTTGAAAGTCGGTTTAATACAATCTGAACAGCCATAGCATCATCTAAATAGCCAATTGGGAAGACGTAATCCGGAATAATGTCTGCAGATAAAATGAAATATAACAGTGCACTTCCAAGCACGGCACGTTTGGCCGTTGAAGTAGTATCCTTGCAATATTCAGTATGCATGTGTTTCAACTGTTCAATAAATGGGCCTGCACCACTTACTTGCTCAACTTTTGTTTTAAAATCCTGATAAATGATTTGATGACCTTCCTCAGTTTGCGCGTATTGCTGATATTTATCTAATTCCTGTTCAACACGGGCTGTAGTAAACTGTTGATCGAATAAATTACCAAGGACTTCTTGAATGGTATCAACTGAATTATGAATATCTAAATGAATGTCTTCTCGGTGTCTTCCAACTTCAAAACCAGCTGCTTTAATCAACCTCTCTATCGGAATGTTAAGGTGGCAAGCAAATTGTTTTAAGTGATTAAGCTTTGCTTGTTGCTTTCCATTTATAATTCGTGAGATTGTTGCTGTATCGATTCCTGTGAGTGTACTAAGCTTACGCATCGACAGCGAATGTTTCTCTAACAATGACTTTAACAGTAAACCAAGGGTTAGGTCTCTTTTGTCCTCAGACATGCCAGTTCAATCCCTTCATTTGTTTAAATAGATGACTTGTTGAAGTTCTATCAACAGTATATGTAAGGGATAAGCACATTTCCTCAACATTCTCAATATGATGTGATAAATATGGTTAAGGAGTGATTTGCATGGATATAGGTAGCTTGATACCAATGATAGCAATCGGTGTAGCATCAAATCTTGATAATGCTGGGGTTGGCGTTGCATATGGAGTAAAGAAAATTAGGGTTCCATTTATGGCTAATATCGTCATTGCCATGATGGGATTTCTGCTTGCACTTGTAGGGGGTCTTTTTGGAGATTGGATTTCTCTCTGGCTACCACCCTTTATCTGCAATGTCATTGGCATGATTGTATTGGTTACCATCGGGATTTGGGTATTAATTCAACCATTGCTTGATAAAAAATTAAAACAACAACCAACTAATCGTAATCTTCTATCCCGAATTTTGCGAAATCCTGAGGAGGCAGACATGGATGGATCAAAGTCAGTTGGTTTTATTGAATCCATCATACTTGGGATCACTTTATCCATAAATAATTTAGCTGGGGGATTTGATGCCGGGATTACTCATCTAAATATTTGGGCAACTTCATTTATTTCTGGAGCGTTAAGCTTCTTTTGTGTTGGTTTATGTGCTTATTTGGGGGCAAGGTTTGCTGCTGATAAGTTAGGAAAACAGGCGAATGCTGTCTCTGGAGTTCTTCTTATTCTTGTGGGTTTGCATCAAGTATTAAGCTAATTCCTCCCCAAATAGTTTATGTTCTGGTAAGATAGATTTGTATATAACAATGAGAAAAAAGGTGCCTATGCTGCTAAAGGCTCTAAGATATAAGCCACCACAGCCCTTGAAACAATTATTTCATCACCTTTAACGCAGCTTCTAATTCATTCAGCTTTTTTATTATTTTTTCTTTTGCTATTGTTAGTGCTTCATTTTTAGCAGCTTCAACATCCTTGTTCTTTAAAACTTTCTTCTCAATCTGCAAATATCTTGAACTAGTCAGCCAATTTCCTTTCCCGTAATGAATATGTCTATGAATTGATACATCGACATTATCTAACTGTACAACCCAGTGACAGGGAATCCTTTCCTTGTCATCTCTGTATGATGATTTATCTTTCCATTCCATCTATTTTACCTCCCAACTCCTAGTTAAAAAGTCTATTTATTAAACCAACCTTAATTTTAAAAACGATCGTTTCATACCTTCTAATAAGGCCGAAACGAACTTTTTTATTGTCTACTATCCATATACAACATCTGCAGAGTTTGTGATTATCACTAAATTTGCATTGGTAAGGCATTTAACTTTTTTATTTTTAAATCCAGTATGTAATCAAAACAATGATACCAATGAGCCAGCAGTAAATTGCAAATGGACGCATGGCCCGAAATTCATGCTTATGAAACCATTTCATTAAAATCCATACGCTAAGAAAGGCGAATATCCCGGCAAACAGTCCTCCCAATAGTGACATGCTGAGCAATCCGCTAGTACCATGTTTCATTAATTTGGGAACCTCTACAATGCCGGCTCCGATAATAATAGGTGTCGCCATTAGCATGGAAAAGCGTGCTGCTGCTTCATGTTTCAGGCCCATCCAGAACCCAGCTGTCATGCTTGCACCCGAACGTGAAAAGCCAGGAATCAGAGCTAATGACTGGAACAAACCGATAATGAACACCTGCCGCAAACTCAGATCATTTATATCTTTTGTGCCCTTGCCAGATGACTTTTCCCCGAAAAAAAGCAAAAAACCGTTCAAGATCAAAAACACTGCGCATAATGCAACATTGCTAAAAATGTTGCGAAGAGATTTTTCAAGCACTAATCCGATCAACGCAGCTGGGATTGTTGCGATGATGAGATAAACGAGTAGCCTCCGGCTATCTTTACGCTTTTGATCCAATAACGAACGCAGTATTTCTATCCATTCTTTACGAAAATAAACAAGTAAAGCAAGGGCTGTCCCTAAATGAAGCATGACGACATAGGGAAGGAAATGCTCTTTTAGGAACTTGTCATCGAGGTTCCAGTGAAAGAAATAGGGAGTAAGAACTCCATGTGCAACACTACTGATGGGAAATAATTCTGTAATTCCTTGAATAATGGCAAAAATAATCGTTTGTAAAAAATTCATAGATTACAATTCCTTTCAAATTTTTTTTTTATCATAGCATCTAATTATTAATTTTTAATGAGAAATTAGAAATTGTGAAGTCGAAGCCAACGGAGTTTTGGACTATTGAAAAACGTAATCGAAACCGAGATTTGAATATCTGCCCCGATTGTTGATTTCACCACGATTATGCAGCTATTTTGCATTGGTCATTTTCATTGAATTAGATGAGTTTGAAAAATTTAAATTATGAATATGAGGTATTATGGGGTAAATGTGCGAGGAATCAATTTCTCATACCTTCTTTAGAAAACAAAAAAGCCCCAAACAACGTTATCCGCGAGGCGCTCCTTTTTTGACAAAAGTCATTTCTTAGCCATTACAGGAATGTTCCCTCGGTTTTAAGGGATTTTCTCACGTATGCTCACTCATTCGCAGGATTTCGTCGCCTTGGAAAACAGTTGTCGTTCGGAAAGCAAGCTTATTAGACACCATTGTTTCGGTTTTGGGCATGCGGGAACAGAAGAAGCGTGTGGAACATTTCTCCAAGTGATATTCTTCTGCACGCATCCTCCACAATTTCCTTGGCGGTTCACCATCCCATGGCTCAACGGGTCATTGCCCTTACATTCCTTCGTTACACCTGACCAAGGCGTGGAGACCGATAACGTTTAGCTGACGGGTCTGAGCCCTTATCGGGCAGTAACTCGGTCCTCCGTGCTTTCTTTGTAAAATCCTGCGAATGAGTCAATTTACGTGATCGTTTATTCAGTCTTAAGCAGCTTGAGTGCAAGTAGGGGCCGCTTTTTCAGGAGAAAAAGTTTCTCCCCGCCCAACAATGCCAATGATGATTCGTGCCAGTTTTCCAAGCAGTTTAAATACCGACTGTTGCTTCTTCATTTTCTTGACTTGAACATTATGCTCATGCAGCTGTCGGAACACAGCATGATTTCCAACGAGTTGGAGCGTGGCCAGATACAGATATTTCCGCAGTGTAGCATCGCCCCTTTTTGAGAGCATGATTTGACCCTTATATTTTCCTGACATTTTTTCAGCCAGGTTTAAGCCTGCTTTACGCAATAACTGACGTCCATGGGCATACTGTGTTAGGTCGCCAGCACCTGATAGAATGGCTGCAATGCAGATAGTGCCTAGGCCGATGGATCGAAGATGATCGGCCATAGGAATTTCACTGAGCAACACTTCTATATCCTGTTCAATTCTATCTAGCATTTCAACAATCCGTTCGAACTCTTGTAATAGCCGCTCTAAATCCTGCTTCGCTTCATCGAGGGCAGTCGTTTCGCCTACACTTCGCTTAGCTTGAGCGATGAGCTGCGCAGCCTTCTGCATGCCAGTGGAGCCACCGGCTCGCTTCATATGCTTTTTCCATCCTGTGATCACCTCGGAGACGGACAGAGATTCTATATCCCGCGGAGAAGGGAATTCTTTAAGCGTAGTCAAGGAACGTTTGTAGGTCCAGTTTTTAAACACCGAGAAATACTCGGGGAACCGAATGTCTAACCAGCGGATGATCCGGTTCTGCAGCCGTACACTATTCGTCACCCAAAATTCCCGGTCACTCATAATTGTGCGCAACCTTTGAAAGACAGTAGCCTGTCGCGAGTATTCATAGTAGTAGCCTCGGCTGACCACATCTGCGATGACAAGCGCATCTTTCGGATCACTTTTGGAGGGAGAATTATCGCGGTTCTCCTTGTTTCGTTTGGTGGTGGCCGGATTCACCATGACAACGTGCTTGCCCTTGTCGGCAAGCCAATTAGCCAGATTAAACCCGTAGTGTCCGGTCGGCTCCATGCCGATGATGAGTCCCTTTAATCGATGTTTCTGTTGTAATCCATCCATCCATCGATCTAATTTTTCGAAACCCTCACGTGTATTTGGGAATGTAAGATGTCGCTTAGTAAGTACGATGCCACGAAAATTAGTCGCTTGTGCTACATGAGTTTCCTTTGCAATGTCGATACCTACAACAAGGTGAGATGTGGAGATTCGTTCAATGCGTTGATTTTGTCCGTCTGATTGCTTAAACTTCATAGTAAGAGCGCCTCCTTTGATGGGGTTGGGTTATGAACCCGTGTACAAACCCATCATACCGAGGTGCTCCTTTTTTGACAAAGGTCATTTCTTAGCCCTTACAGGAATGTTTAGCACAACTGTTCTACCGATTGTGTTACCGGCAGCCTGCTTGTTCTTTGTTATATTTGTTATAGATACTGTTCTTCGTTAGCGTAATGAAGGAGTGCCTTTCGGTAGCCCCTTCAGAATGACCTAGTTAAAAGTGTGCACAAAAGTGTGTATATGGGTTAACTCTCATCCACCCATACATTTCTTGGGAATTCACCGCTGTCGTCAAAACTCCAATATAGTGTGTTTTTCACTTCGAGAATTTCCAGCTCCGGCGTTACCCATACTTTTTTCCTTTGTTCATCCTTGACCTTTTCAAAATTGTCCATGTCTGTACCTCCTTTCACCGATTATTTTTCCTTGAAAGCCTTAAAATTTCCCTGCTCCAGTGAATTTGCCTTTATCAAAGTCCATCACATTCATCGGATTCTCGATGTTACCAGCATTGTCTGTACTGAAGTATTCTACAATATGAGTAACTCCTGCATAGAAAGTGAACGGGGTCGTGTACGTTATCCAAGTGCTGCCATTAATCCGATATTGTGTGGTTTTTACTCCGGATCCGGGTACATTATCGGTGGCTCTCAAGGTTGTTGTATAACCTTTTATATACCGTTTTCCACTACTGGATGTCTCGTAAATGGGATCAAAGTGATATTTTGGGTTGTGGTGCAAGGCTCTAATACATGATAACGTAGTTGATAATGACTTCATGGGATGGAGCAACTTACTTTGGAAACCAAATTGGATTTATTTAAATGGAAGCAATATGAATCGGCAATCATTTTACTAACCGTGAGATGGTATTTAAAATATAGTTTAAGCTATCGAGACATCGTAGAAATGATGAGCGAGCGGGGTTTAAAGATTTCCCATACAACAATCATGAGATGGGTCCATGAGTTTGGGCCCGAAATAGATAAACGAATCCGCAGCTATTTGAAACCCTCAAACGATTCGTGGCGAACGGACGAAACCTACATCAAAGTCAAAGGTCAATGGAATTATTTATATCGGGCAGTTGATTCTACAGGGAAAACGATTGATTTCATGTTATCTGAAAATCGTGATATGCCGGCAGCTAAGCGATTCTTTACAAAGGCATTGTCCTCACCGCATAATCAATTACCTCGTGTGATCACTTTGGATAAAAACCCGGCGTATCCACCAGCAATACAAGAATTAATACATGAAAAAGCCTTACCAAAAGAAACCTTGATTAGACAGACAAAATATCTAAACAACATTGTGGAGCAAGATCATCGGTTCATTAAAAAAATCACAAAACCGATGCTTGGTTTCAAATCATTTCTAACTGCAGAACAGACGTTAAAGGGAATCGAGGCCATTCATATGATTAGGAAAGGGCAGGCCGAAAATAATTCGTCTGTCCTCTCTGCTGTTGAATGGCTCAATAAAATATTTGGTATTGTGGCATAGCTAATTGCAATTTATTAGGTAATTGCTATCTTTTTTTAATTCTTGCACCACAACCGATTCGGGTATCCCTCTAATAATTGTTTGAGATGTTTTGCGGCCTTCAAACCCGTTTCTTTAAAATCAACATGGGGATACGTACGGAAACCAACAAGGAGATCGGACATTTTCACCATTTTTTTAGAAACCGCTGCGTGATAATCTAGAGTGCTCACAATCTTGGTTTGTGGACCTACCACTTCGCGGAGTCGTTCTAATAGATATCCCTCACAATCGTCCGAACATTCTGATACCAAAGCGCCATGCAACGCTAATAAGACACCATCTACGGGCAAATGCTTTTCTAGTTCGCCAATAAGCCTATCTACCAGTAATTGGAAAGATTCCTCTTTCATTTTTCCGGACGCAACCGCCCAAGCAGCTAGACCAGGCACCAATGTTAAATCATCATATTGTTCCAGGTATTCAAAGAATCCGGAAATCTCTGTGTTGGTATTGTACAGTTTCTCCCTGATTTCATGACCCTCCAAATAATATCCTCGCTCAAAATTTATAAGATCCGTCAATTGCGGACACCATGTATTCGTTTCTTGGATGACACTGGCAATGTAAATTTTCAAATCATGCCACCTTCCAATTTATCATTCTTTTGTTCCGTATCGACTTCTTTCTTTACAGAATATAGATATTGCAGTACTTGTTCCATTGTTTCCCGCACATCGTGTTTCGCGAAAAACACAGCTTTTTCTACGTCGTTGCCTAACAAAGCAATCACTATTTTTGTATGATTTTCAATTTCCTTTTCCATAATATCCTTAAATCCTTTTTCTTCCAGTTCATGTAGCAGATTGAGCCTTCTACTGCGCTTTGTTAGTTCAATGATATTTCGCGTCTCTTTCCGAATAATTGGGGGACAAAGACCGACCAAATACTCATGAAATTCCAAGTCAAGTTGAAAATATTCCAGCAACAGTTTTCTGTCTTCGTTCCTTTCCAAAAACTGATTGAATTTTTTAAGAAAAAATTCAAGTTGAACTTTATCCGATTTAACGAATGCTGTCCTTACCACTAATCCTTCAATCTCTTCGCGAAGTTCATAAATACTTTTAATTTCTTCAAGACTGAGTTCTTTTACATATGTCCCACTTTGTGAAACAATTTCAACATAGCCATCCCGTTCAAGCGATTGCAAAGCATTGGAAACAGGAGTTCGGCTTACACCAAGCTGCTTGCTGATTCTTTCCACACTTAGCTTCTCCCCAGGCTTGAATTTATCTTCAATGATCGAGTTTTTTATAATTTCATAGACTTGCTCATTGAAATTTTTATTCTTATTGAGTATAATCAGACCCTCCTTTATTAAAACTAACATGTTAAATGTTACTTTAATTCTAGTCTTTATTTATTCATTTCG
Source organism: Paenibacillus sp. GP183 (assembly GCF_900104695.1). Classification (NCBI taxonomy): domain Bacteria; kingdom Bacillati; phylum Bacillota; class Bacilli; order Caryophanales; family Paenibacillaceae; genus Paenibacillus; species Paenibacillus sp. GP183. The sequence continues at coordinate 5,183,374 of NZ_FNSW01000001.1, read as the reverse complement.
TCAATTATTTTTTCCAGTTTTTGAATTATCCTTGTAGAGAACCTTTCATAGGTTCTGTTGCAAGAATTAAAAAAGTCCAGACGATCTGTTTGGTCAAACTTATTTTTATGCAATTAAACCGAACAACTGATGGATGAGTTGAACGACAAAAAGGGGCGACGAATGATTACATTCGACTTGCCCCTTTTTGATCATATGTATCGTTTCAATTCCTATTACCGTTTGCTCTGCAGTTCGAAATGATTTAAACCCCAGCATCGGGTTCGTTCGCTTCTTAATGAATCGATGGTCCCTGTTCTATGATGTTACGCAAAAAAGGGCCCACATTTTGCCCACGATGGATATTATTGAAGCTTGTCTTTCAATGATCTTCATTGGTTATGGTTGGGCAAAAAGTTTGTTAAAACCCTTGAACGACTTGGCATCTTTGGTTCTCGTTGGTTACAGAAGAATATTATGAACATGAGGAAGCACCTCTCTGGCCATGATCCGAAAACATAAGCTTGCATGATCTTGACGGAAACTGGTCGATACCAGAATTAATAAAAACAGTTGCGGGCTTTATCCTTCGGGATAGCGCACCTGAGGTCATTGAAAAAAACTCGGAAGGATGTATCGCTTCACGATCCCATTGGGACGGACAAAACTTAACCTATATGTTACCATTTTCTTTAAGCTTACTCTTCTAACTTACGATGGAAATTTGTGTTTATTCATTGTTTGCACAACAACCCTACTTAGTTATACTCTTGCTCAGCTCAGTGCAGCATTGCCATATTTATTGCATAGTCAAACGTACAAATGCAACTTAGCCACATTCTGCACCCAGAGTTTCAAATTCCATCAACCTCCATCTCGTCATTTATGTTCAATTCCCAATTTCATCTAAACCCATTTCGTGTAGCAGTCGACTTAAATGCTCCATGCAATGCGCTGATGCCTCACGTCCCCCCTCTGAGAATACGTTCCCGGCCGGTCGTTTAAGCTGTTCCTCAGTAAGCTGCGTTTTCATTCGATAATGAGTCTCAATAATCAGAAAGCCGTCATATCCGTCTTGGTCGAGTCTAGCAAATATACCGCGATAATCAACCTCCCCCGTTCCGATCGCGACAGCTTTGACCCCGTCCGAAGAACGGAGGGCATCCTTCAGATGAACATGACAAATATGCTCGTTAATAAGCTCGTAGCCGTCCGGATACGGGATCTCTCCATCAGGGTCCCACAAATCGTTCCCCGGATCGTACAGAGCCCGAATATTTGGCGATTTCAAAGTGTTCAAAATAGCAGACGTTTTACCAGCGTTGGTTGCATACACACTCGGGTCGAATTCCAGTGCCAGAATGACTCCGGCTGACTCGAGAAGAGGAGCTAGCTTACCTAGCTGATTCGTGATTTCGGGAAGTGCATCCCTAAATGTACCTTTTGCCCAAAAGCTGAATCCACGAATGATTTGGGTTTGAAGCCTTACAGCGACTTCAATTAATCGCTCGGCCATTTTTAGATGCTCCACGATCTCATCGGGATTGTCCAAGTCGCATTTGAAAAGCGGACCCGCAATACCTGAAACGATTAACCCGTTCTGTTCAGCTAGGTGCCCTATCTCATCTATTTCTGCATTGCTTAATTGATGCACGCCTTTATTATATACCGAGCGGATTTCTATAGCTTCAAGACCATGGAGCCGTGCGAATTCGATCACTTCAACGATATCCTGGGACACTTCATCCGTTATAATACCTAACTTGAACCGTTTCATAACTTTGCACTCCTATTTGTGTATTTATTTTCCTTGATAACGCGCTTTGATTGCCTGCGGAACCATCCCATCGTGGCCACGCCAAGACAACACAGAAAACAAATCCAGAACAATATCCTTAGCGGTATACTACTTGATGCTTCTGCCCCCGGATGAAATCCCATGGAGCCAACCAATGCAGTAGCAAGTCCGATGCCGGCTATTTGCCCGAGGTAACGGATCAGTGCCAGTAAGCTGCCGGCCAAGCTGCTTTTTGACTCGGGTGCGGAGCTCATAATTTCAGCATTATTCGTTGCATGGAACAAGCCAATACCAACTCCGAACAGAGCAAGCTGGAGGCTTATAGAGAAAGCGGAAACCTGATGGAAACAAGCTACGGACAACATCGAAAGAGCACAGAATAAGGGACCAATCGTAATCGGAAAAAATGCCCCGTACCTATCCCGGAACGCACCTGCAAACGGAGCGACAAATCCCATTAGCAGCGGTTGAAGGACTAAAAGCGCTCCGGTCACCCATGTGGACAAGCTCAGTTCTCTCTGAAGATAGAAGGTGATCGGAATCATCGTTGCCATCTGCGCCAAGTTAATCAAAAAAGAGCTCATGTTTCCAAGTAATATGTCGCGATGGCTAAATAATTCCCGGTCAAGGATGCCGTACGCAATGTGGCGCTCGTAGAGCCAAAGGATCACAATCAAAGAGAGCCCCGATATGCCTTCAAACAAAATGGCCGGAGTAAGGCCGGCTTCCCCTTTACTCGACTCGGCCGCAAGCATGAGCAAACAGACAGCCAATGCAAGCAGAAAGGAACCGATGATATCGATCTTTGTTTTCACGCCTCTGCTCTCTGACCCTGGAAACCAACGAATGCCGAGTACGAAAGCAGCTAAACCGATCGGCACATTGATCCAGAATAGCCAAGGCCAACTGATGAATTCCAGGAGAAGGCCGCCAATTGCCGGACCGGAAAGCGTCCCTACCGAAATAAAAATGGCATTCATTCCAAGCGCGCGTCCCCTTTCATGATCAGGAAACACCTGGCGGACCATCGCCTGGCTGTTGGCCATAATCATGGTGGCCCCTATCCCCTGCAGGCATCTTGATAGGATGATACTGGCCATTCCCTGTGACAAAGCGATGCAAAGAGAGCCTAAACTGAATACCACAAAACCATAGCTGTATATTTTCCGACGGTCCCAGACATCCGAAAGCTTTCCTAGAAATGGAAGAAGCGCAACCATAGTTAATAAATAAGCTGTAGTTATCCATTGAATTTGGGCCAACGAACTGGAAAATTGTCCGGCGATCGTGGGTAAGGAGACATTAACTATTCCAACATCCAATGTCGCCATGAGCGTACCCATGTTGATGATTTGCAGAATGCCCCATTTCCCTGCATGTACTCTTTTAGCGATCATCTTCACTTCTTTCATGATATGGAATCAAAAACCTGATTGCCGTTTTTGTACGTTCCCACGACATGGGCTTTTTCATAGTCCAATTTCAATAACGTCAGATCTGCAGGTGCTCCTATACGCAAACCTGCTTTGGCGGGGAGGCCCATTTTGGTAGCAGGCCGCGTGGAAGCCATATCCCAAGCCTCTCCAAGACTGCATAAATCATATTTCACCAGATGGAAAATACCCCAGAGCAGCATTTGTGCCGAACCGGCCAGAAGCTGCGGATTGTCCGCTAATTGAAGCCTCCCAAGGGGCGTAAGCTCGACCTTGCCGCCTATGTGCAAATTATAAATCCCTGCTGGCATACCGCTTAGCATAACTGCGTCGCTGACAAGTATAGCCCTCTCTCCTTTTACTTTCATGGCTACTTTAAGGACTGAATCAGGAAGGTGATATCCGTCTGCGATTAGACTGGCCCAAAGTTTATCGTTTGCTAGCTGCTCCCATAGGTAATTGGGATGGCGAGGCAGCATGGAATGTGCGCCATTGCCGAAATGGGTTGACATGGAAGCTCCAGCCTCAACTGCACGGGATATTTGTTCCGCTGTTGCGGCAGTATGTCCAATCGAGACAATGACCCCTGTTTCAACACAGCGTCGAATGAAGATTTCCACCTCTGGCCATTCCGGTGATAAAGTGATAATGCGTATTCTTCCCTGTGCCGCTTCCTGCCAGCGCTCAAATAATTCCCAATCGGGCGGTTTAACAAAAGCTTGAGGATGCGCTCCACGGGCCCCATCCTCAGGGGAAATGAAAGGCCCCTCCAAATGAATCCCTGCTACAGCTTCTTGTGACACCGAATCTTCTGCACATTCCCTGGCAATCGCACCCACTGCTTCTTCAATCGCTTGTTCGCTATTCGTAATCACAGTCGGGTAGTAAGACGTAATCCCTTCCTTCCACAAAAGGCGGGGCATTTTCCCCACCATTCCTGAAGGAATCGGCAGTGCATTAAAATCCATGCCTTGAAAACCATTAAGCTGTAAGTCGATTAATCCGGGGCCTACCCACGGCAATTCGTCCTTTAACTTCTCGGACGGGTTTAACGGATCTACACTTAAGATCCAACCATCTTTAATCTTAATTTGTACAGGTTGGCCGGTTTGGTAATGGAGCCCTTGAATAATAGGATGATACGACATTCTGTCTGTCACTGCCTTTCGCTGATTGTTTTATGGTCAGTCCAGCCATTTATGTAAATGCCGCTTAACGAATTCATCGTCGTTCAAATGAGGATAATCTATATATACCCTATCAATTTCCTCCATTTGTCCGGGTGATAACTCCTCTTGCGGGTTGATGCACCAGCGGCCTTTAAGCAGACCCTGCCTCCGCAGCACCTCGTGAATACCTGCTATGCAGCCTTGAAAATAATGCGCTGGATCGAAAAAGGCGGCGTTGGAGTCCGTCACTTCGACGTTTCGAGTCAGCCAGCTTGAGACGAGGCTTTCGTCTTGGCGAATACTTTTGATCTCTTCCAGAAGCTCCACAGCTCTGCGCGTCCATACGGCCCAATGGCCAAGCAATCCGCCAACAATGCGTTTCTCAACGGGTCTTCCCTCCACCTGAAAACGGTAAACGGTCAACAAATCATTAATAATATTATCGTCATTTCCTGTGTATAAGGCGATATCATCTCTTCTTGAAGAATGACATACAGCGCGCACTACATCTATAGTCTGGTAACGGTTAAATGGCGCTATTTTGATAGCTATGACTCCTGGAATCTCGACAAATTGTTTCCAAAATTCATAGCTGAACACTTTCCCGCCAACGGAAGGTTGCAAATAAAATCCGAACACTGGAATTTGTTCGGCAATTTGGTTGATCCGTTTCAAATGCTTCGCTTCTGTCCAATCCACCAGTCCGCCCATACTGACCAATCCGGCGTCGTACCCGTAGCCTGTGGCTATTTCCGCCTCCGCCAGAGCTTGCTCTGTATTACCGCAAATGCCGGCAATTTTGATAAATGGCCTTTCCAAGGCAGCCTTATCAACTTCCTCCGATGCCAATTTCAGGACAGGTTCAAACAGATTAATGCTCTTATCTCGAATTTCAAATTGTGTGGTATGGACGCCGACAGCAACTCCACCTGCACCGGAGGCCAAATAATAGCGGGTTAGTGCTCTTTGTTGCCGTTCATCCAATGTTCTCGATTCATGGAGAGCGAGAGGATGGGCAGGAATGACCAATCCCTCGAACAGAGCCTCTTTCATTCGCGGACTTATCTCCTTCATAGTAGCCATAGCTTAAAATTTACCATCTCTTTCGTTAAAATGTGTCGGCTTGTTCCAGGTTCCTTGTTCGGACAAGACCCAATCTGCAACCCAATCTATCATCTGAATTAGGGAAACTTGCGGGTACCCAAATGCTTGAAACGATTTGCTGCAATTGCTAAGCAGCGCTGTAGGGGCTTCTTCACCAACAACATTAGCCTCGGTGTTCAACCTTTTGGCGAATTCCTGAGCCGCCCAGCGCAAAGAGATAGTTTCAGGTCCGGATATATTATAAACGGCGGGGGGCGTACTGCACACCTTCAAACAACGCAAAGCCCTCTCGTTGGCATCCCCCTGCCAAATCACGTTGGCATGTCCCATCGTAACATTGATGGGTGTACCACTTTTAACAGCTTTTGCGATTTCCAGCAGCACGCCATATCGCAGATCAATCGCATAGTTAAGCCTGTAAATGACCATAGGAATTTCGTATTTTCGCGAAAAATATTCAAACAAGCGCTCACGTCCCAAACAGGACATACCGTATTCACCATTGGCACCCGGATCTGTTTCCTCGGTTGCTCCACCGGAGATGACCGGCGTAAAGGGATACACGTTACCGGTGGAAAAAACGACCATTCGCGAATGGCAGAACTTCTCCGCGACACGGCCTGGCAAATATGCATTCATGGCCCATGTGAAATGCTCGTTGCCGGTTGTACCGAACTTGGTGCCCGCCATATAAATAATATTCTTCACTTCCGCAATCTGCTGAAGCGCTTGATCATCCAAGAGGTCGACAGTTAACGTTTCCACACCATCGTGTTCTAAATCGGCCTTTAACCCCGGGTCTGAAAATCGTGACACACCGATTACCTTTTTACTCACTCCAGCCAGCTTGATAGCATTGAGAGCGAGTCTCGCCAAACTCGGCCCCATTTTTCCACCGACGCCAAGCAGCATAATATCCCCGTCGATTGAAGCAATATCCTCTACTAATTCGTTCGATGGCTTAGCCAATCGTGCTTCCAACTCTTCAATAGTTTTCATATATTTATTCCCTCTCCTTTTGTGGAAAATTGAGGTTGTTTGTAAGAGAACCCAGCACCGAAGCGGCGCTGGGTCTTTAATACATTTTCATTTTTCATGCTGTTCCTTATTTCTTGGCCTGTAAGGTCCGGTCATATCCTGCTTTATAGACGCCAACGATCTTATCGGAACCTATCTTTTTCAGTTCATCCACGTACTTGCTCCATTCGGCCAAATCCCTTTCACCTGTAATGAATTTTGCTAGGTTTTGGTCGCGGGTCTTTTGAAGTGTCTGGCCAGTTGTCGATATGACCTCCAGTTCTTGCTGCGTAAAAGCTGGTCTAGGCTGCTGAACGCTATCATACTTCGGAGCTATCTTGTAAGCTTCCTGCAATTCAGGTGAAGAAAGGGACAAGTGAACGTCATAGTCCAACCAAATATACGTACCGTCTGTCGAAAATCCGGTTTTCTTACGGAAATCGGAGACATCCGCATACCCGCCTATAAGCTGCTTTTTGCCATTATCGTTTTTGTAAGTTACTCCTTCTATCCCCCAGCTGACAAAATTCTTTCCTTGTTCGGAGTAGAAGAAATCAAGGAAATGCATAATGTCCTTAATTTGCTTGGAAGTGGAAGTTACCATGAAGCCGGCTTCAACAAACTGCGTAAAAGCGTTCTTTTGCGGTCCACCGGACCAACCAGCTGGAGCTGGCATATAAAGAAGATTAAACCCAGGATCCTGCTTACGCATAGGCAAATTGAAGAAATCAACCCGGCTGATATAATCCACTGTCACAAATGAACGATTGGTCGACATCAAATCTTGCCATTGCTTCGTGTCTATCGTCATAAAGTCGGGTGGTATCAATCCTTCTTTATAAAATTTATTCAGAAACGCGATCATCGTTTTGAAGTTATCTTCAGTTGGGCCATAGCGCCATTCTTTTTTGTCAAAATCGAAATAGACGTCGTTTGCGCTATTGTCGCTGCTGGTTCCAAATCCAGGGGCCAAGTTACGCAGATAGGACAAACCGTTTCGAAATGACAGCGGGTAGGTATCTGGGTAAACTTGCTTTAGCTTCTTCAACGCGCTGTAAAGCTCATCCCATGTGCTTGGTGCGGCTATTCCGTTTTTCTTGAAGATATCTTCGCGGTACATCCAGTTCATACGGTTTGTTTCACCGATTCCCTGGTTGGGTAAAAGATACATTTTGCCGTCTGATGCCATCGCATTTTGTGTTTCGGTGGGGTACTTCTCCATCCATTTTTTAAAGTTAGGCATCTCATTGACATAATCCATTACGTTGACGAGCGCGCCTTGCTGGCCGAATTTGTCAGCTGTTTTCTTGTTATGCGTGTACAACAAATCGGGCATATTCCCGGATGCCACAGTCAAATTCAATGCGGTATCCAGTTGGTCCTCCGCCGAACCGGGAGGGACTTGAATATTTAACGTAACTCCGGTCTTTTCCTTGATGTAGTTCCAAACCGGCCATTCTTTATTCATAGGCCAGCTCGGGTGGGAATAGTCCAGGAAAGTAAAAGTTAGCGGCTTGGGCGCAGCAGTCTGCCCCGCTGACGGAGCAGTGGCTGAAGGCCCTCCGGCGGGGCTGCTTTGTGTACAACCTGTAAGTGCAGTTAAGACGAGGGTTCCGGGTAGTAACCATGTAATCGCTTTTTTCATACCGAGCATGCTCCCTTTTAATTCTATTTTGGTTGTTATTTTAACCCTTGACTGATCCGATTAAGGCTCCTTTAACAAAATATTTCTGTAGAAAAGGATAAATCAAAAGAATGGGAATGGTTGAAACCATAATTGTAGCGTATTTTAACGGTTCATCTAACACTTGATCGTCTCCGACATTGGAAGCTCCGTTGTTGATCATCTGCGATCCCATTACAATATTGCGGAGCACAACCTGCATCGGATAAAGGGATTCAGTTCGCAAGTAAAGCAGCGCCGAATAAAAATTGTTCCATATCCCAACCGCATAAAATAAACCTATTGTCGCTAAAGCAGCTGTGGAGAGCGGAAGCGCGATTCTGATGAAAATACCGATGTTGGTCAAACCGTCCAGCTTACCGGATTCCTCTAATTCTTTGGGGATTGCTGAGAAAAAAGTGCGCATGATGATCAAATTCCATGTGCTCACTGCTGTAGGTATGACCATCGCCCAGATCGTATCGACAAGCCCCAAGCTTTTTACGATCAGGAAAGTTGGAATCATTCCGCCGTTAAAAAACATGGTAAACACGATCAGTAAAGTAAACGGTTTGTTGAACAACATGTCTTTTTTGGAAAGTGCGAAAGCCCCAGCCGCTGTGATGATCAATGATATCGGTGTCCCTATTAAGAGATAAAGTATCGTGTTGGAATAGGCCGACCAAATCCTCGGGTCCTTAAAGACCACATTATATGCCCGGAAGTTCAATCCCATCGGCATTAAAGTAATTTGATTTTTCAATACGTACACATCACTGCTCAAGGATACGGATAACATATATACGAAGGGGTAGACCGTCACAGCTGCCATACCAAGAAGGAGCAAGATGATGACTAAACTGGAAAAAGTAAATTTTCTTTTCATGTAGCTCCCCCCTACCAAAGACTCGTCTCACTGACCTTGCGGCTAAAATAATTGGCAGAATAGATGAAAATCAAACTGACAACACCCGTAAACAGATCGACTGCGGTTCCGAAGCTGTAATTCCCTAAAGTCAACCCCATTCGGTACACAAAAGTGCTGAATATGTCGGCTGTATCATAAATCGCCGGATTCATCAACAGATATACCTTCTCAAAGCCGATTTCAATAACATGACCGACATTTAAAAGCAGCAGAATAATCATTGCCGGAGCAATACCGGGTAGGGTCACGTTCCACAGCTGCTTCCAACGGCTGGCTCCATCGATTTCCGCTGCTTCGTACAGCAGGGGATCGATACCGGTTAAAGCAGCCAAATATATAATCGACTCCCAGCCCATATGCTGCCAAATATCGGAAAGAACATAAATCGGCCTGAACCATTGGGGCAAAACCATAAAGTTAATCGGCTCAATCCCAAACATTTTGAAGAAATGAGCCGCCAAGCCTAGCGAGGGAGAGAGAAACATGATGATCATTCCGGCTACGACGACATTGGAAATAAAATGCGGTAAATAACTGACCGTCTGCACGAACTTTTTGAATAAAACATTCTTCACTTCGTTCATCAAGAGCGCCAATATAATAGGTGCCGGAAAACCGAATACTAATTTGGCGAGCCCGAGCATAAACGTATTACTGATTAATTTGATGAAATCCGGACTTTCAATAAACATCCAATAATATTTGAGACCCACCCAATTGCTAGCCCAAACCCCCTTAAACAAGTTGTAATCTTTAAACGAAATTACGAGTCCAAACATAGGTAAATATTTAAACAATACATAATAGACCAGACATGGAAGGAATAAAATCAAAAGGTCTTTGCTCTGTCTAAACTTTTTAAAAAACGCGCTTTTTCCAGTTCTGGGCATAGCCAACGTCAGTTCAGTGCCTTGTTCGTTTTTTTGGACTTGGTCCATACGCGGCTCCCCTTTCGTCGACCTCCAATTTGTAGGAATCCTTATCCGTAAACAGGATACAGGCAGGGTGTTCACGTAAAACCGAGGATGGACATGACGTAGAAATCGGTTCGTTTAACGTTTTCCTCACCGCATGCCGTTTGGAGATGCCAGGCACCATGCAAAACAGCAGCCTCCCAGACATTAATGCAGGAATCGTCAAAGTGATGGCATGCGTTGGAACGTCATCCAAGGTTGGAAAACAGCCATCGTTGACCTGCTGCAAGCGGCACGCTCTATCCAGCTCCACCGGTTTGACCCAAGCCTTGTCTTGAAAATCGGCGACCGGTGGGTCGTTAAAGGCAATATGCCCGTTTTCACCTATACCGAGACATACGATATCAATCGGCTTCTCTCTTAACAATCCGGTATAACGTACGCATTCTGCTTCAATTTCATTGGTACTGTCAATGAAATGCACCTTTCCGAACGTTACTTTGTCAAATAGATGTTGGCGCAAATACGCACCAAACGATTGAGAGGCATCCGCCGGAAGTCCGATATATTCGTCCATATGCAAGGCGGTGATTTTGGACCAATCGATTCCAGCCGTTTGAACAAGTGCTTCCAGAAACTCATTCTGCGAAGGAGCCGCCGCAAAAACCATCCGAAGCTCTCCTTTTTGCGCGAGCATTTCCTTAATCTTTATGGCCACCTGTTCAGCAGCAGCATTCCCAAGCGATGGGCGGTCAGCATAGACCTTTATGTTCAATTGGTCGACAGTGGCAGTGTGGATGGGATTTTTCATAAGCGCCAATGAATTTCATTCTCCTTATGATTCGAATAACGATTGCGATTTATAAGAGTACAGTTCTTCCCGACGTACGGCTCTCGTTGGCCGCTTCAAGAAAACGTATGACTTCCAGCGTTTCCGCTATATCGATGTTGGGCTTACCGCTTATAAACATCTCCATGACTTGCTCGAGAAGTCCAGCATAATAAGGCTTATTATAGGCGTTGTTATCGACGAATGACGTTCCTTTCTCGCGATGAACTAAACCGCCGAAGCTTTTATTTCCTTTGCGGTTACCTCGTATCGTTCCCACCCGTCCATCCGACCAAACACCGATAGCGAGGTCATAATCCTCATTGGTGGTTACCGTAACTTTAACGCAACCGGTTCCAAGCGTACGATACAGCATTTCCGCAGTATGGATACCATACCAGTAAAACCCGGGCTGCGTAGGTTGGATCTCTAATGGGCCGTAAAAATCCGCACCGATAATTTTTCCAAGCTCTTGATCCCCCAAAGTATGGGTTAACGCTTCAGCGTATCTTAGAGCTGAGCAGCTCATTAACGGAAATTGATGCGTTTGGGCAAGCTCGGCCATGCGCTGGGCATCAGCGGAGTTAACAGCAAAAGGCTTGTCGACGAAAACCGGACGCCCAATCGGCGCGATACGTTCCAACTGCTCCAAATGAACACGTCCATCCACAGATAAAAGTAAAACCACGTCGCTCTGCTCGGCAACCGCTTCGGGCGAGTCGACCAGTTGTACGCCATAATCTTGGGTCAGTTCATCACGAAAGCGCGGCATTCTGGATATGCTCATTTCAAAATCATGTGATCCTCCGGGATATGCGACGCATACCTTTCCGCCAGGAACATGAAACTCTTGCTCAGGATCGTTTAACAGCTTGGTAAACGCCGGCACATGCGACGTATCAAGACCAATCATGCCAATGGTCAATTGTTTCATCACCTCATACATCCTCTCCCGCTTACAAAAATACTTCTTTTCCGGTTCTGGCCGATTCATAAATAGCCAGAACCAACTCCACTGATTTTCTCGCCTCTTCACCGTTAACGAGTGGTTCCCTATTTTCCTTTACGGCTTGAATCATATCGTTCACAAATATGTAATGCCCGTCAGAGTCCATATTCTCCGATTTCACTGACCCCATTGTGGCAAGCGAGCCTACCTGTGGGGCTTCTTCGTCGGAATCGATGAATTTCCATTGCTGAATGCCGCTGTCACTTATCACAACGGTGCCATTCTCTCCATGCAGCTCAAACCGAGTTTCCTGATTAGGATATACGGATGTCGTACCTTGAATAACACCGAAAGCTCCGTTTTTATATTTTAAGACAGCTACTGCTGTGTCCTCTACTTCGATATCCCGAATTAATGGGGCCGAATAAGCGAATACCGAAGCGACCCCGCCCATCAGGTATTGAATAACGTCTACTCCGTGCACTCCCTGATTCATCAAAGCACCTCCCCCGTCCCATTCCCAAGTACCTCTCCATCCGGCACTTTTGTAATATTCCGGGCTGCGGTAGTACTTGAGGTATGCGTCACCGAGCACCAATTTACCGAGCTTGCCTTCACTTATGACCTTTTGAACCGCAAGCGCAGCAGGCATTGTCCTGCGTTGAAATACACAGCCAAGCTTTACATGATATTGACGCGCCGCTTCTATCATCTTCGTCATCTTCTCGGAAGTGATCTCCAATGGCTTTTCGCAAAGAATATGTTTTCCCGCTTTAGCCGCTGCAATCGTCACCTCGCCATGCAAACCGCTTGGTACACAAACAGATACCACATCGATATCGTCCCTTTGCAGCATTTCCTCATAGTTGGAATATACAGCCGGAATATGATAATCCTTGCTTAACTTATTTGCTTTTTCGACCTCGACGTCGGATACTGCCACCAGTTCCGCTTCAGCGTGGTGGGCTATCGCTCTTGCATGATAAACCGAAATAACTCCAGCTCCTACAATGGCAAATCGTATTTTATTTGACATATCAATCACCTCGTTAAATGTTTTAAATGACAACCTCTGTCCCCAATTCGTGTGAACGATAGATTCCTTCAATTACCGAGTTGACGGTTTTGGCATACTCGCCTGAGCATTCAAGCGGTCGAACTCCATCGATTGCGTCCAGCAAATCCAACAGCTGCAGTATATAAGGACCCGAAGTTTCCTGAATCGGAACTTCCTTATAGCTTCCCTTTTCGCTGATCCAAAGCCCTCTTCCCGTTTCCAGTAGGAGCATTCCTTTCGTGAAAATCAAGTGAGTCTCATGTCGAGGAACACCCTCATATCCGGATTGGACGATGGTGGCAGGAATTCCGCTTTCCGTTACCAAATAAACAGAGCCGCTTCCTTCAATATCCCCCCGATTGCCATGATGGGATAGGTGCGCACTTACTTTACGTACACGGCAATCCAGCAGCCATTGTATTTTATCAACGGAGTGGGCGCCGAGATTGGTTAATATACCGCCGCCGGCCTGACTTTTGTGGAAAAACCATTCGGGTCTCGTATCAACAAAATAATTTTGGTGACGTGCGTCATTAATCATTACAAGCTCACCCATGTCGCCCTGCCGGATCAGTTCTTTCGCTTTCCGGTTCTCTTTGAAATAATGCTGGGTTAGCCCTACCATAAGTTGAATATGGTTGCGTTGTGCCGAGAGGATCATTTCTTCACATTCCTCGACATCGAGAGCCATCGGTTTCTCCATAAGAATGTGGCATTTCATGTTAGCGCAATAAATGGACACTTCCTTGTGCAAAAAATGCGGCAAGGCCACGATGGCTATATCTACTTTTTCTTTGTCCAGCATGACCTTATAATCGGTATAAGCCTTGACTCCATAGCGATTGGCAACCTCCTGTGCCCTTTCCTTCCTAACGTCGGCAACTGCTACGGTTATCAACCGGTCTATTTGTGCAATCGCTTCGATATGTTGGCCGACGATCGTTCCTGCGCCAATGATGGCAACCCGGAGCATCTCGTATCCCCCCTTTATTGTTGTTTTGACTGATTACAAATTTGTATTGGGCAGCTATGATGTTAAACCGATTGTATGCGACATGGCTTCTTTTGAAAATCATCTATATTCCTTTATATTCATCGAATTATGGAAACCTGTAAAACAATGAAGCTTTCAATAAACCGTGAAGATAATTTTAGAAAAAAAAGAGGAACAAACGGTATGGCACATTGGCATTAAGCTCCTCATGTCCTCGTTTATATCCTTATTTTGTAACTAATTATGATCTTGTTTTCGAAACTCACTGGGAGTTATGCCCGAGAACTTTTTGAACATTCGATTAAAGGAGTTCATATTTTGATACCCGGAGCGTTTGGCTACCTCCTGAATTTTGCGGTTGGAATGAAGTAGCATTTCCTGTGCCTTGGTGATCCGAACCTCATTAAGATAATCAATAAAGTTAGTGCCTGTCTTATCTTTAAAATAAGTAGATAAATAACCGCCTGTAATATTTAATTTCTCGGCCATTAAGTCCAAAGATATGTCTTGGGCGTAATTTTCCTTTAAAAATTCTACAACAAAATGAGTAATATAATCGCGCTCTTCCTTCTTATCTCTAATCATACTTGCCGAATTAGTCAAAAATCCCTCTAAAAACCCGGAGATTTGCTGGAATGTACAACAATTAAGGATTTGCTCCTGAACCGGAACCAGGATATTCATCTTTTGATAATCTACCTGCATAGCGGTCATGGTATTGGTGGTTTTGTTGATGATTTCCTTAGCGAACTTGTGATATTGGACGAGTACCGCTTCCCTCTTCATTAGTTGGGCCAGTCCACGCTGCACGATCTTTACAGCTTCCGTTACATTCCCTGCTTGCAGGTTGACATAAAATTCATGCTCCTGTTGAGGAGATAGCATCAATGGATTATTTTCAGTCGCCTGAATGCTATCTGCTTGTGAGCTATCGATAATTTGCGTATCGTCACCGAGACGGCGCAGTTTAATCAAGTTTAAAGCCTCTTCATACGCTTTGGTCAATTCGGATGAATGTGCGTAGATTGAACTGACCGCGATTGTGACAAAACCTTCTTGGTGATTGGCAAATACCCGCTCCATCCTGTCCAAAATGATCTTAACCGGCACTTTTTCCGTTTCATCCGTAAAGAAAAAAGTCAGAATTTGTTTCTCTTCAATTTGGAAGGTAAGCGTCTCCGAAGAATGCTCAGTAAATTGTAAATCAATGAATTCTTTAATGTAATAAAACCAATTTTGTTCCGTATCCATAAGGTCGTTATGACGGTTTTTATAAGTTAATTCAAATAGGATAAACACAAAAGGCTTGTTGATGAAATTCAATTGTACATTGTTGCGGATTTTCTTCAAGCTGCTGATGTAGGTGTAAGTTTTCAGCAAGGAGTTTTTGTGGCTTAAATCCTCATGGATGTCTTGATTGATTTCTAATATTTGGTTTATTTGCCTGCCAATCAAATTGAATTCGTTTATACGGCTTTGCACAGGGACGAAGCCCTTCAATTGCTGAATTGAATCAAGAAGTTTTCTAACCGGAATATGAAAGCTTTTGCTTAATAGGAACGAAGTAATGATACTAATCACAACGGACAGGACGAATAGAGACACCAAGGATACATTTAAACTGACTTGTGATGACACATACTCATCGGGCACAACGTTTACATAGGTTAGACCGGATACAGACCCCCTTTTATAGAAGTAGTAATACTTATCCTTTTTTAAATAGTTTACGGATTCATCTAATCGAGGTAAACTGCTAATCCCTAAGTCACTGGAGGAGGAAAACAAACGGTTTCCCTGGTCGTCCAAAATAAAAAAGTTATTATTGATAGAAAGATGATGTGCATGAAAAATTTTATTGACATCCAGAAAAGCAGCCATGTAAAAATCATGGTACCAATTGTTTTTTACAATTAGCGGAAAAAAGATGCCAACTGTGTTGGAATCATTGAAAAACGGTTTTTCGTAAAAGGATGTCGCGGGATAAATCTGGAAATTCGATTTGTTGGTAAATTGATTTTGCCAGAATGACAACGGAAAGTCCTCATTGAAATAAAACTTGGAGAAAAATATTCGGTCCATGCTAATCGTGCTTTTATCGAATACAAGCGAGGTGTTTTTATTGTAAAGAATGACATTATTGAGATACAAAAGCGGATTTAGTGTCAACTGCTTAATGTCCTGCATAACTTTGGAAGAGATCTCAAAATTGTACTGACTTTGATTGAGATAGAGCGATTGGACGTTTTCGTTGTAATAAAAATTAAGCAGCTGATTTTTAATCAACTCGAATTCTTTTTCATAGTTCTCTGTGGTGTTTTTCAGATTCAAGTTATTATAATTGATGACTTCGTTACGGAGATGATTTTGCGAGAAACCGATCGAAAAGTAATTGAAAGACACTAACATGATGATCACGATCAAAAAGCTCGCAAACAACCGAATAAATAACGAGTTGGTTTTGTCTTTAAGCTTTAGGATTGGCTTCATAGACGGAACGCACTCCTTCTATTCGTATTCGTTCCTCAATCGGCCTGATCTCAAACTTATGTTATATTAATTATCATATATATCATTCATTTAAACAAATTCATTAAATACTTTTTTATGTTAATTATAATATCACATATATAACATTACTAAAACGAATATTTTATGTGTTTTTATTAGATTAGTCTATGAAATATAATCGCATAAGATAACCTTACTAAACCGCTACTTCGCCTTCGACCCCGTCCGAAGAACGGCGGGCATCCTTCAGATGAACATGACAAATATGCTCCTTAATAAGATGGTAGCCGTCCGGATACGGGATCTCTCCATCAGGGTCCCACAAATCGTTCCCGATCGTACAGAGCCCGAATATTTGACGATTTCAAAGTTCAAAATAGCAGACGTTTTACCAGTGTTGGTTGCATACACACTCGGGTCGAATTCCAGTACTAGAATGACTCCAGCTGACTCGAGAAGAGGAGCTAGCTTACCTAGCTGATTCGTGATTTCGGGCATCCTAAATGTACCTTTTGCCCAAAATGATCCCCATGACCCCCCCCCTGTACTTCTTATTGATACAAAAACGAAGGCAGGTTCAAGAAATATAGATTTTCCTGAGGAAATAATTGATGGACTTACAAAACATAAACAAAGAATTGATTTAGAGAAAAGTACAAATGCAGACATATATAAAGACTATGATCTTGTTGTTTGTTCTGAATACGGAACACCCACAGATTCAAGTAACATTCGTAGAGTTTTAAATATCATTATTAAAAATTCAAATGTTCCAAAAATCAGGTTTCACGATTTGCGTCACACACACGCTACTATGCTTTTAAAAGAAAACATTAGTCCTAAAATTGTTTCAGAAAGGTTAGGACATGCCGATGTAAGGATAACCTTAGACACTTACAGTCATGTCTTACCAAGTATGCAAAAAGAAACAGCTCAATTAGTCGGCAAATTATTGTTTTAACTACTCTCAATTTTAAAGGATGATGCGTATAGAATGAAAAATCACTTTAGTTTAATAAAGGTTGCCAAAATGTTGCCAAGTACGTCGAGAGTTCATGTTGAGAGTGTGGGGAAGAACCTTCATACAAAGCAAAAAAGCCTTGCTAGGCAAGACTTTTCGCTGTTGTTAGAATGTATGACCTGTACTGGGCTCGAACCAGTGACCCCTACCCTGTCAAGATAGTGTATATTATTTTCCTCTACAAATTACCTCTTCGCCTTATAAAACTCATGGTAAAGCTTCATCAGCGCCCGCTTCTCAATCCGTGACACATACGAGCGGCTAATCCCCAGCTCCTTCGCTATCTCCCGCTGCGTGCGTTCCTCTCCGCCAAGCTCCAAGCCAAACCTACCCATCACAACTTCCTTTTCCCGGTCATCCAATATATCTAAATTCTTGTATATCTTCGATTTCTCAATCTTTAACTGTACCTTATCTATAACATCGTCAGCTTCTGTTCCAAGGATGTCGATCAGTGTAATCTCGTTGCCCTCTTTATCCGTACCAATGGGATCATGCAGCGATACGTCTTTTCGCGTTTTCTTCAGCGAGCGCAGATGCATCAGGATCTCGTTCTCGATACATCGCGCTGCAAACGTAGCCAATTTGGTGCCCTTATTCGGCGAGAACGACTCGATCGCTTTGATCAGCCCGATGGTCCCGATCGAGATCAAATCCTCCAGATCTTCTCCGGTATTGTCGAATTTTTTGACATTGTGAACACAAACCGATGTAAATATGTTTTGGTGCCGTGATGGGCCACCTTTGTAACTTAACCCATAAGTTTGTCGACCCATGTTGTCACTTAACCCATAAGTTTGCCGCTTTGGCATGCTTATGCTTCCAAATTACCGCGGCAAACATATGCTTCCAAAATGAAAAAGTCCTTGGCCTTCAAAGACTTTTTCTCTACAGCCACTGAATGCTTACCTCATTGAACAAACGTTCTCCGTTAGCGTTCAGTGTTTTTTCCCGAATGAGTACGTAAAGGAACACGATTCATATCGGTATGGATCACCACAAAATGATGGAATGATAACATTTACCAAATCATCTTGTTCTTTCTCTGTTATTAAACCAGCTTGTACAAATCGTCGTCCTTCATCGTTTCCTAATGCGAATTTAATTAAGATTGGCATTTCCTCGTCGCTTCTATTTTTCATTAAATAATCGCTTGTTTGAATTACAACTTTCACATCGATTAAATCCTGACTAATGAATTAAGAATAAAGTTTCTCCCCATAGTACGATCGGTACCATTTATACGTGAATATTCTATATGTGCAATTAGTAATTTAGAAAGTTCCCGACCATATGGATGAATCACTAGGCTTGAGGACTGAATATATTTCTTGAATTTGGTAAACCTATTTTCGATGAAAGGAGGATACTTACTTATGCGTGATGAAAATAAGGAATATATAAACAATGATGAATTAGACGTCGAATCGACGGTGGATTTAAACGATAGCTTTGGAAATGTAACAATAATTACTGATGGTGAATTTCTAGAAGATGGTGACATCATTGAACTTACTGATAAAGAAGAATACGTAGATGAACCTTAAATTCAATCTCCCGCCTTAACAACTTAACTTTGAACACATTAAATATAGAAAAGCGGTTTTTTGCCATTAAAGTTACTGATTAATTAATGCTAAAAAAATGCTAAGCACGCAGATAAGAATAACTATCCCGGGAAATATTGTTCTGCTCCAACTTCACGATCACCAAAGCAAAATACGGATTAATTGGGGAAATCAATCTGCCATTCTTGTTGTTTATCCGCCTTGATATAAAGATCTCCGTTCTCTATGCAATACGTATCAACCTTAAGACTCGAAGGACCGACCGCTCTAACTAACTTATCACTGCCTGTAAAAACCTCAGAAACCTCTTGAACATTTCTAAAAATGAGAGTAATCACTGAATCGCCTAGCATCGAGACATCAACTTGAAGCTTATAGGGCTTTTTTTCCACGCGAATCTCGACTACATGCCCAAAGATCATCGGAAAATCGATACTGGATCAAATCAGTCACATAGATCATAAAGGTTAGCTGATCGTAGCAGTCTGTTTGATTCCCTACGTAGGAACCAAGCTTATACGTTTTCGACAGATTAAGCGGAATGATACGATCTCCCTTAATGAACACAGGGATGTCTGGGAGGGCTGCTGCACTTTTTCGCGTACAGCTTCCGGTAATCTCAACATTTTCAAACAAGGAAATCCATTTCCCATTTGGAAAATATATCTCTTTCGTAACCTCGCTCTCTCGGGTAACGGGCGCTACAAGCATGCTGTCTCCGAACATGTATTGCTCAGTGAGTTCAGCACAGCTTGGATCTTCGGGAAATGCGGCAAACATCGCCTGCATCATGGGAATTCCTTCTGTGCTGCTAATCACGGCTTGCTCGTAAATATAGGGCAGCAGGTTCATGCGCATATCTGCGAATTTTTTGTACAAGTCAAGCACCAGCGGCATCCCCGTTCTTTCTGCGATGTTCCACGGGGTTCGATCCTGATTGAACTCACCCTTGGACTCGGCATGATACTGCATGATCGGACAAAAGGCCGCCATTTGTGTGGAGCGGATAAACAACTCCGCAGTAGGAATATCGCCGTGGAAACCGCCCAAATCCCAGCCCCAAAAGGGAACCCCTGAATATCCGAATGCTTATATCGGCAGTTATTTTGATTTTGTACGGGAAATATGTGAAGGATGGACTCACATTCAGCAGAGCTACCCATGAACCCTTATCGTTATTGGGTTTATCTGAAATTCAGGGTTTTAAATGATTTATACTACCAATCCAATCACACAAAATAATTAGTATAAAGTGAATGTGTTTGTTTGGGAGTATTATCCATCTAGTGACCTAATTTTACACGTACTTCGGCTGTACCCGCTAATAGCGTATCCAACAATTAGAGCAGAAAATTAAAATGTTATTCACATCCAAATCCAAAGAATTCATGTGAAATATACGTAAGCCGTCACGGAATTATTCCAAGTAAACTAAATAATTAATGGTTTTGAAATGTACAGCTACCTCAAAGTATAAAAGCTAAAACAAGGCCATTGTTGAATCCTTATCTTAAGACCAACTAAACCAGTAAAGAAGGGTGATACACATGAATAATTTCTATTGGTACGTACGCCACTATCTTCCAAGAAGACGATGGATCACCAACCCCACCAAACACTATTGAGACTTTCTCAACCAATTAAGTTTGATTGATAATTCGTGCAGTTATCATGGATTTAGCTATTAAAATATCCTCACTGTGAATCTCGATTTCGATTTTGCAAAAACGTCGGCTTAGTTCGAAGACGCTGGGTATGATCTCAATAATTCTATCCATGTGAACCGGATGCAAGAAAAAATTGGAAGAGCTGTCCAATATCAAATCACCTTTTTTGTTTTCTTTTACCGTACGATTAGCAGCCCGATTCATTAAGGTTGTGAGCACTCCCTCCGAAACCATACCTGCATAATTCGTCATTTGCGGTGAGATGGAACCTCGGAAGTATAAGCTGCCGTCCTTGTTTCGCAATTCCTCAAAACCTGCCCAAATCTGGTCCTCGAAGGTTTCGCCGTTTTGTGGCTGTTTCTGAATGATCTGCATAGCTTTCATTACATCTTTTCGGCTGATGACCCCCATCATTTTTCGGTTGGCATTCACTACCGGAAGTAATTCAATACCTTCCCAAATCATCATATGGCCTGCTGTCGAGACGGAGGCTTTCGCGTTTATGGTAAGGGGATTCCCGGTCATTAACTTATCAATCGTTTGATCCTGCTGCGCACCCATCAAATCTTTGGTTGTAATAATCCCGATTGGTTTATTGTGATCATCGAGAACCGGAAATCGGGTATGCTTCGTATCTTCAATGATCTGCTGCATTTCCCGAACCTTGTTCGTTCCTCTCAAGAAAACAACGGGTGTATCCGTGCGAATGATGTCTTCGACAAGAATGATCTTTTTTTTGATCAAGTGATCATCAATGGCGCGGTTAATCAGTGTAGCTACCGTGTAGGTATCATAGGTGCTGCTGATTATTGGCAGGTTCAGGTCATCTGCCATCCTTCTAACTTCATCTCCAGTACCAAAGCCGCCTGTAATCAAGACTGCGGACCCTTGGCCGAGAGCGCGTAAATGAGCTTTGTTTCGATTCCCCACGATAAGCAAATCACCAGGCTCAATATATCGCAGCATATCTTCCAGTTCCATAGCGCCAATAACAAATTTACTCAGAGTTTTATGGAGTCCGCCAGTACCGCCCAACACTTCTCCATCGACGATATTGACAACCTCCGCGAACGTCAGTTTATCCATGGGGTGAACTTCTTTTTTCTCTACACGTATAGTTCCGGTTCGCCCTTTTGTGCTGACGGTTCCCAAGTTTTCCGCTTCTTTAATGGCCCGGTAAGCGGTTCCTTCACTCACTTCCAGCTCTTGGGCAATTTTCCGAACAGATAAACGCGCCCCTATACTTAACGATTCGATATAACGCAGAATTTGCCCATGTTTGGTCATTTCCGGAGAGCTTTCTATCATGTCCGACACCTCACCCAATCCTGGATACTTATTTGGATAATTATATAATACAGCACAATAAAAATACAGCCACTCTGTATAGAGAGCAGCTGCATTCGAGCTAGTGAATCATTCCTGTAAGCATGAATGAAATAAGGTAAGAAACAAGGGCGATAACGGATAAAGCATCGTCTCTGCACAATTGACGCAAGCAACTCTTTGATGAGTTTCATCTGGCTGACTTTCACAATACATACAATAATCATCCATCCGATGTGAATTAGATCCTTCTTTTGTTAGTGTTATCATCATTTCACCCTCATTGTTTTATTTGGCTTTCTTAGTCTTGCTTCCTCCCATAGGG
Organism: Paenibacillus sp. GP183; assembly: GCF_900104695.1. Taxonomy (NCBI): domain Bacteria; kingdom Bacillati; phylum Bacillota; class Bacilli; order Caryophanales; family Paenibacillaceae; genus Paenibacillus; species Paenibacillus sp. GP183. The sequence continues at coordinate 5,161,122 of NZ_FNSW01000001.1, read as the reverse complement.
CTCATACTCTCAATGTTGATCTCAGTACGAAAACTGATCTTCTTCAGTAGAGCCTGCCAATGCTGTTGTTGTAGAGGTACCTCCGGATATCACTTGCGTCACCTCGTCAAAATAACCAGTGCCTACCTCGCGCTGATGGCGTGTAGCTTCATATCCCAACGCCTCACTCGCAAACTCCGCCTGTTGAAACTCAGAATAAGCAGCCATTCCGCGGCTCTTATACTCGTTTGCGAGTACGAACATACTGTGGTTTAAAGCATGGAACCCGGCTAGAGTAACAAATTGAAATTTGTAACCCATTTTGCCTAGCTCATGTTGAAAAGAAGCAATCTCACTTTCACTCAGCTTTTTCTTCCAATTAAATGAGGGCGAACAATTGTAAGCAAGTAATTTCCCCGGATATTGAGTATGAATCGCTTTTGCAAATCTTCTAGCTTCTTCAAGATTAGGTTCAGATGTCTCGCACCACACCATGTCGGCGTATGGAGCGTAAGCAAGACCACGTGCAATAGCTTGTTCCAGTCCTTCCTTTACATAAAAGAATCCTTCTGGCGAGCGTTCACCGGTAACAAATCGATGATCATATTCATCAATATCACTGGTAAGTAACCTTGCTCCATTGGCATCTGTTCTTGCAATCAAAACCGTTTCAACGCCCATCACATCTGCTGCAAGTCTTGCCGAAATCAGGTTTCGGACCGCTTGTTGGGTAGGCAGCAGAACTTTCCCGCCCAAATGGCCGCATTTCTTTTCCGATGAAAGCTGATCCTCGAAATGTACAGCTGCTGCACCGGCTTCAATCATCGATTTCATTAATTCAAACACATTGAGCGGCCCTCCGAATCCCGCTTCCGCATCAGCTATAATCGGCAGAAGAAAATCAATTTGGTCATTGCCTTCCGAATGCTGGATTTGATCAGCACGCTGCAGTGCTTGATTAACCCGTTTTACAACACTAGGAACACTGTTTGATGGATATAAGCTTTGGTCTGGGTACATATGCCCCGATAAGTTTGCATCAGCGGCAACCTGCCATCCACTTAAATAAATTGCCTTTAAACCCGCCTTTGCTTGCTGTACAGCTTGATTGCCAGTCAAAGCACCAAGCGAATTCACATAGTTCTCCGAGTGCAAAAGCTCCCAAAGCTTTTTGGCACCGCATTGAGCCAGCGTTTGTTCCACAAGCAGCGACCCGCGCAGTCGAAGCACATCTTCCGGGGAGTACGTTCTTGTTATACCTTCAAACCGTCCAGAGTTCCAACTTGTTTTCAATTGCTCAATGGATTGTTGTTTGTCACTTTTCATTCTTATTTCCCCTCTCAATGTTCTTAATCATGGATTAACTTCAACTAATATTGTTCCAAAAAGCCGCTTCCGCCGCATCGATGACAGAGATGGATCGGTGTAACCACGTATGGTTTATCCCCCTTTTCCGTTTCCTTTTTGTTAGATGACTCCTCACTCATGAAATTCGTCCAATCCAAGTCGCCATGACCCTTACATGTTGGACAATCCATATCAACACCTCCTCATTAATGACATTCATCTGTATTAGTACAGTTTGTTATTTATTTGTTATTATATATCATAAAACAAAACTGTGCAATACTGTTTAAATAATTTTATCTGTTATATAACATTTAAAGTTCCCTAACATAAAAAATGAGATATTAAACAGAAAAATGGTTGAGCAGATGCTTTCCTGCTCAACCATTTTTCTTGTTTTTGTTGATTGCTGCTTTCTTCGGAGAAGCCCGTATTCACTGACTTCTTCATATTTGATTGCACTTTATATACTGTTGTTAAGGACATTGAAGATGTGTCTCATTTCTATTGCACTAAATGCAATGTTCTCCCCACCACCAGTTTCGAGCATACTCTCACCCTACATATCATCAAAAGGAGCTGTCCCTAAAGTTTTTTCTGTCCTTTGGGATAGCCCAATTGGCTCTAATCTCTTTCAACCAGCATGGCCACCCCTTGACCGCCGCCAATGCAAAGAGCAGCCAAACCCAATTTGCCATCCCGCTTCTCCAACTCATGAAGCAGGGTAACCAAGATACGAGCTCCACTTGCTCCGATTGGATGCCCCAGAGCTATAGCACCACCGTTGACATTCAGCTTCTCCGACGGAATGCCGAGGTCATGCCCGACGGCCAGAGATTGGGCCGCGAAAGCTTCATTCATTTCAAACAGGTCGATATCGCCCAAGGATACACCCGTTTTCTTGAATAGCAAGCGAGCAGCTTCTATGGGTCCGAGACCCATCAAGGATGGTTCAAGTGCGGAACTGGCATATCCGCGGATTCGAGCCAGCGGTTTCAACCCGAGCTCCACCGCCCTCTCTGCGGACATCACCACGAGCGCGGCGGATCCGTCGTTGATGCCTGAGGCATTGCCCGCTGTGACAGTCCCGTCTTGCTTGAAGGCTGGCCGCAGCTTGCCCAGAATTTCCACCGTAGTTCCCACACGCGGGGACTCGTCTTGGGCAATGAGCAGCGGTTCACCTTTACGCTGCGGAATAGAAACCGGCACGATTTCATCGCCGAAACGACCCGAATTCAGCGCCTGCTGCGCTTTATCCTGGCTCCATGCGGCGAATTCGTCCTGCTTCGCACGTGTAATTCCATAGCGTTCCGCCACATTTTCAGCGGTAATGCCCATATGGATGTCGCACATCGCGCACCATAACCCATCGCGAATCATCGAGTCTACCATGGGAGCAACGCCCATACGGAGGCCGGCTCGTGCACCTTGAAGAAGATAGGGCGCTTGGCTCATGTTCTCCATGCCGCCAGCCACGACGATGTCGGCATCCCCCAGCCTTACAGCTTGTGCCGCCAACATGACCGCTTTCAGCCCTGATCCGCAGACTTTGTTAATAGTCATTGCGGGAACAAATTCATTGAAGCCGGCTTTCAGCCAGGCTTGTCTCGCCGGATTTTGGCCTAATCCAGCTTGAAGCACATTGCCCATGATCACTTCATTCACTTGATCGTCTTTAACTTTGGCCCGCTTTAACGCCTCCCGGATGACAATACTGCCGAGCTCGGGTGCGTTGACTCCCGAGAGAGCTCCCATAAAATTACCTACCGCTGTACGTACAGCACTAACAATAACAGCTTCTGTTCTCATGCTTAGCATCCCTCCTTAACCCTTATTTCTGAGCCGGTCAAATGACCAGCCCGCCGTTGACCTCCAGCACCGTCCCGTTCACGTAGTCGGATTCGTCCGAGGCCAAATACAAGTAGGCGTGAGCGATATCCGAAGGCTTGCCCAGCCGGTGCAGCGGCACCTTGTCCAGCAGGTTCTGCAACACCTTTTCCGGCATTTTCGACACCATGCCCGTCTCGATAAAACCGGGAGCCACCGCGTTCACGTTGATGCCTTTATGCCCGAGCTCCTTGGCCCATGACTTCGTCATGCCGATGACACCCGCTTTCGACGCGGCATAGTTCGTCTGCCCGATGTTGCCGTGCACGCCGACGATCGACGAGGTGTTGATGATTTTCCCATTTCCTTTCTGCACCATATGCGGGGCGACAAAACGGGTACAGTAGAATACCCCGTTCAAATTGACGTCGATGACCCGCTGCCACTGCTCGATGGACATTTTGGTCAGCATGCTGTCTTGGGTGATCCCCGCGTTGTTGATCAAAATATCCGGCGTTCCCCACCGTTCCAGGACGGTGGCGACCATCCGCTCGACGCTCTCGGCGCTCGATACGTCGACTTTGACGGACATCGCGCTTTCCTCGGAGATGGCCCGCAGCTCCTCGGCCGTTTTCCGGCCAGCCGTTTCGTCGTAGTCGGCGACGCACACCTTGGCACCCTCCTTGACGAACAAAGCAGCCGTTTCACGTCCGATCCCGTTGCCTCCGCCTGTAATTATCGCAACTTTACCCTGCAGTCTCATTTCCGCTCCCCCTTAAAGCTTTCCGTAGGAAAGCTAGATACTGTCGTATCCTGTACTGCTTCTTCAAACGAGGCCATTACTCTTTTCATACCAGTCGTGTCTCCTCTTTGTATGTTAAGTGACAGTGAAGCTCACAGAATCATCTTCTGTGAGCTTCTCCTTCCTCCTCTTGGTCATTTAATCTTCCATCGTAGATAAATCACCTGTGGGTAAGCCAAGTTCCCAAGCTTTTAACACACGGCGCATAATTTTTCCAGAGCGTGTCTTTGGCAGCTTATCTTTAATTTCTATTTCTCTTGGTGCGGCATGCGCTGCTAATCCTTCTTTTACAAACCTGCGTATCTCTTCTAATAGTTCATCTGTTACTACGTAACCTTCTCTTAAAGAAATAAAGGCTTTGATAATTTCTCCTCTAATAGAGTCCGGCTTCCCTATAACCCCAGCTTCTGCCACAGCTGGATGTTCTATTAATTTACTTTCGACCTCGAAAGGACCTACCCGTTCACCAGCTGTCATAATGATATCATCAATACGACCTTGGAACCAAAAATATCCATCCTCATCTTTATAGGCAGAATCACCAGAAATATACCAAGGTTTGAGTTTAAAATATTCCTCGTACTTTTGAGGGTTATTCCAAATTGTACTCATCATGGATGGCCAACCTGCTTTAATGGCTAAGCTTCCCATATGGTTAGGCGGCAATTCATTTCCTTCATCATCCAGAATCGCAATTACAATACCTGGAACAGGTTTCCCCATAGACCCTGGTCTAATTTCCATAGTAGGGAAGTTACAGATGATTTGTGCTCCGGTTTCCGTCATCCACCAAGTATCATGAATTCGTTTATTCAATACCCTCCATCCCCAATAAACTACTTCAGGATTTAAAGGTTCCCCTACACTAAGAATATGACGTAAAGTGGACAGGTCATATTTCTGAACCAGTTCATCCCCCGCACCCATTAACATTCGGAATGCAGTTGGGGCACTGTACCATACGGTTACATTATATTTTTCAATAGTAGAATACCAATCTTCCGGACTAAAGCGCCCCCCGCGAATGACAGTGGATACACCATGGAGCCAAGGTCCAAAGATACCCATAGCGGTACCTGTAAGCCACCCTGGATCTGCCGTACACCAATAAATGTCTTCCTCTTGTAAATCTAATACCCATTTCGCAGCTTGATATTGTTGGATCATAGCATTGTGAACATGTAGAACTCCCTTTGGCTTTCCAGTGGATCCGGAGGTATAATTTAAAATCAGTCCATCTGAAAAATCCACCCATTCAATCTCTAGCTTATCGCTTGATTTACTCATCAAATCAGTATAGCGAACTTGACCATCCTGAATTTCTTTTGTATCTCCAACCAGAATGATGTGCTTTAAAGCTGGTAAATCGGCAACCGGAATCCTTTTCAATAATTCGGGTGTAGTAACAATGGCAATCGCACCACTATCCTCTAAACGGTCACGAACAGCACCTTCCATGAAGGCCTCAAATAAAGGACCTACTATTGCACCAATTTTAATGATACCCATGATTGATACATATAATTCCGGACTGCGTGGCATAAAAATGAATACTCTGTCACCCTTACCAATACCCAAATCTCTTAAACCATTACCAAATCTATTTGAAAGCTTTTTCATTTCCAAAAACGTAAATTTCTCATCACGATTGGCATCACTATAATACAACGCAACTTTGTTTTTATGAGCTGACTCACAATGTCGGTCAACAACCTCGTATGCCAAGTTGACTTTTCCGGTTTCATACCAAGTGAAGTTCTTTTCCACTTCACTCCAATCAAAATTTTGATATGTCTCCTCGTAATTCACCAAATTGTGTTTTCCGCCGGAAATAGCATCAATTATTTTTGTTTTCATCTGAATTTCCCCTTCAACTTAAATGGATATAGTGACTTTTCATACAGCCGTCCAACAACAGGACACATGGGTTCCCAGTAAAAGTAATCATCTTCACCCATACACGAAACCGCTTCCATTATTACAATCATTGCTTCTTTCTTGCAAAAGGAACGACAGGATGTCAGAAACATAGTTCAGGACCGCTTCATTAATTCCGAAGTTCACTGGGGGAAATAGGAAGGACGATCATCCTAAAAAATAGATTATTTTCCTTGATAGACAGGCTTGCGCTTTTCCAGGAATGCAGTCATGCCTTCTTTTTGGTCTTCAGTCGAAAAAAGCATTCCAAACATTTCCGTTTCTAAGGACAAAGAGCGTTCAAGATCAAGGTCAAAACCCTCATTCACCGCTTTCTTGCTGAATTGAACTCCAAGTGGCGATTTAGCCGCAATGTTTCCGGCGATTTCTTTCGCCTTTGTTAATAACTCGGATGGTTCCACTACATGATTAATCAGGCCGATTTCACGGGCACGATCGGCTGTGATCATATCGCCTGTAAACAACAATTCTTTAGCGATGCCCAGGCCGACAAGCCGAGGCAACCGCTGGGAGCCGCCGAAGCCCGGCATAATTCCCAATATGACTTCAGGTTGGCCGAGCTTTGCCCGCGTGCTGGCAATCCGGATGTCGCATGCTAAAGCCAACTCACATCCGCCTCCAAGCGCAAATCCGTTAATAGCGGCAATGACCGGCTGTGGCAAATTTTCCAGCTTGGATAACACCCAGTTGCCAAACTGGGAAAATTTCCGACCTTCCATAGCATTTTTGCTTCTCATTTCAGCGATATCCGCTCCAGCTACAAATGCCTTTTCGCCTGCACCGGTCAGGATAACCGCACGGATCGATGCATCCGCACCGATATGATCCGTAACGTCGGACAGCTCTTTTAACATCTCAGAATTGAGTGCGTTCAAATACTTCGGCCGATTGAAGGTAATGATCGCTATTTGGTCTTCAACGGTATAAATGAGATGTTTAAATTTGTCCATAGAATCCTCCTTTAGTTGTATGTAAGAAACTGCCCCACTTTTACGCCCAGCCAGCCGGCTTTCAAACAAACTTTCATCGTAAGTCCCTTTGGGAGAGGAACCACCCAATTGGTTGGAACACGGACATATTGGCTAAATCCACCATAATGAGAAACTCCGAGCCCATAACTCGTTACGACTACCTCGTCCCCTTCACGGAAACGGGTATCATCCGATGAGACAACTGTTCCTGCCAAATCAATACCTGGCACAAAAGGATAGGACTTCACAATACGACCATTTGGAATAGATACTAGTCCATCTTTGTAATTCACACTCGAATAGGCCACTCGTATAGTTACATCACCTTACAGAAATCATGGAACGATAATTCTTTGATATCTACTGAAAAGTATTCCTCTTTATTAACGACTAGTGCACGAAATGGTTCCATTGTAAACACCATCCCACTCCATTGATTATACCAGTTTTATTCTGTCCGGTCAAAATATTTTGATCGGACAGAATAAAACCTGGTGGGGATATAATTTCTATTGGTTTATTTTGTCCAATCAATTTTTTTCTTGTATAATAAACCCAATATAATTGTTGGAGGTCTTTTATGAGTGAATTAGCAGCCAAACGACGAAATCAGATACTTCGGGCGGCTTTGCAAGCTGTTTCAGATAAAGGTTTTGATTCCGTCACATTACAGGACATTGCTGATTATGCGGAAGTCAGTAAGGGAGTTACAAGTTATTATTTTAATAATAAAGAAGATGTACTTTGTCACTTGCTTGAATGGGTTACAGAACGAATATACCAGCATGAATATGCGGCCATTCAAATGCAGACTACTGCCTTACAAAAATTAAAAGCCTGTGTCAATGCAGCATTTACTACCCCCGATGAGAACAAACGATTTTATCGGGTCTATCTAGAATTCCTTGCAAAAGCGAGCCGAAATCCCCGATACCGACAGATTAATGATCATTTTTATGAAAACTGTTGGTCTTTGGGGACAGAGATTGTGTCTGTTGGGAAAAGCGAAGGTATTTTTTCTGAGGTTGACATTAATAAAGCGGCTATTACCATTCGGGCTCTCATCGATGGATGCCTTATCCAGTGGTTAATGAGAGACAAAGATGAGCTTCATGAGTATTATCGGGATACTTGTTATGATACACTTGTGAACTATTTAACAAATAAACACGAAAATGATTTATAGATTTTATGGTTCTGGTGCAAGTAATGAATAAGTCCAGACTAGCTGTTGAGTCAAAATTTTTTTTACGATTAAACCGAACAACTGATTGATGAGTTGATCAACAAAAGGGGGCGACGAATATTTAAATTCGACCTGCCCCTTTTTGATCATATGGATCGTTTCAATTCCTTGTATCGTTTGCTCTGCCGTTCGAAATGATTTGAATCCAAGCATCGGATGCGGTCGGAGGGATTTGAACCCTCACGCCTTGTGAGCGCCACCCCCTCAAGATAGTGTGTATCAATTTCCTCTTTAAACTACCGTTTCGCCTTATAAAACTCATGATAAAGCTTCATCAGCGCCCGCTTCTCAATACGGGTACAGCCGAAGTACGTGTAAAAATAGGCCACTAGATGGTTAATAATTCCAAACAAACATAATTGACTTAATTTAATGTCTTCTGTGTGATTGAATCGATAGTTAAAATCATTCGACGGCCATTTTTTCGGATAAACCCAATAGCGACAAGTGTGCTTGGGTTCATCCGAATCACACTTAATAGCATTTTGTGTGATTCGGATGGTCGTGTCACATGATAATATTGACAATTGGAAACAACATCCAGCCTATGAGCTATTTTTACACGTATGTCGGCTGTACCCCGTTAGCGGAATGATCGTTACATTAGCACGTGGTACCGTCCTTATCTCCATGCTATCCTTAACGCAATAACGGCAGCCCCTTCGCTATATCCTTTTTTCAAGTTCCTTTATTTTATCTTCAAGTATTCTGATTCTATTATTCATCCTGTAGAAAACCGGTACATATGCAATTACAATCATAATAATAAACCACCAATACATGACCACCATCTCCTCACCTTTGAACCTGATGTTAAGTTAGACGGTTCTTTATAAAATATGTTTCCGATCAATGGACATATGATACGCGATTTTTATGAAGAAGCAAAAGGAGCTGCCGCGCAGCTCTGTCATTTGTTTGCATAGAATCCTTTATTCAGCTATCGTTTCCGTTAGCTGAGCGATTCCTGAAGTATAAAAGGGTTACAATCGGCATAACCCGAAATTATAACCCCTCTTGGTATTTCCGGATGAGAGAGGTTCATTCATACCCGGATGAAGCTATGCATGAGTTAATCTATATACAAAAAAACAGTATGGTATTAATTGTATCAATAATGCAAAACAAACAGACGATGGTCGGATTCATCAGTTGAACTGATTTTCGTAAGGAGCATTATTCTTGAATAATTGCATCTCTGTTGTTACCAAAGAACATCTGCTCCCATAGTCCTTCCTGCTCATAAACCTCTTGGTTTCCATTGTCGTTGACTATCAAAGTGACTGTCCCAACACAACGAACATACGTTGGATTTATACTCATAACTTTTGCTGCTATCCGCTGGGGTAAGGAAAGTTTCATTGCACTTAACAAGGAAACCGCGAGTAAATCGCCTCTTCGATTATACTCGATTTGATAAGAACCATTACTACCCGAGGTTTGGGTAAACCTCAACTTGTTATCAATGAATTTTTTTGTAACAGGATGATACAAAGTATCAATTCGTTCTATCTTTGTGTTCTCTTCATGATCTTCCAGGATTTTACCGTTCTTTGCGATCATGATAACAGGTAGGCGTGTATAATCATATTTTTTTTCCGCAATGATATCGCACGATATAACAGTATATGGTCCAATATTTACACGGCACCAGTACCAGTGGTTCATTAACCGGTTCATTTCTGCATTGCCCCAATTATGATCGTGATATCCGCTACCGATTAATTCACGCCGTTCTCCATCCATGGTAAGCACTGCCTCTAGGTCAGCAGAAGGCTGGGCAACGAACCAAGCAAAGAAGTCCTTTTGTTCCTTCCCAAAGAGCCAGTGTCCTGTTTTGGGCCGCCACATGGGAACGGTAGATTTCATTGTACAACGATAATCAATGGAATCGTCTACAAAATGTATCAAGTAATTGCCTTCTGAATATTTGATGCTACTTCTATCAATTTTTACATCACATTTTTCTTTGGAAGCGCGGATTGTGCTGCCTTTCTCTTCCGATATTAGTTTTGTAACGCTCCTTCCATCCGGAAACGTCAGATCAAACCGGATAGTTGGGCAAGCCTCGCCCTTTACGTCGAACTGATACTTTGTGTAGAAAATTACTACGATTTTGTTACCGTCTGTATACTCGGCGTCAAAATACCACCATTCGTAAGTCCCCTCTCGACCATGTGTTCTCATTCCATCTTCCCATATGGCCGGTTCATTAGTGATGCCTAATCTTTTGTAATCTTCCTTATTATTAGCGATAATCACACTATTGTTCATCTTAATGTCCTCCTCTTGCTCTAAGTGTCACACTTGTTTATGGATATCAGGCAGTCAATTAGTGTGACAGAGGTTACACATTCGAGGTAATTTATGACATGTCTACTCGTGTTAATCCTATTGAGGAACGTTCGAAGAAATGGTTATGCAACGCAATGCTTGAACTCTTACAGGACAAGCCATATAACAATATCACCATTATAGAGCTATGTAATAAAGCCGGACTTGTTAGGAAAACCTTTTATCGTCACTTTATATCCAAAGCATCGGTAATCATAGCTGTCATTGATTTAATGTTTGTTGAGTTTAATGAATATATTCATGATCAAAACATTGGGCCTCTTCAAATGCCTCTGGCCTATTTCACATATTGGGAGCAACATAAGTTTTTCCTGGACATTTTGATCGAAAATCAATTATTTTCGCTTCTAAATGACCAGTACGTTCTTTACCTGGAGGCGATGGACCATATCATAGGAAGCAAGATAATGGATCTAAGCGAATTGGAAAGGGATTACATGCGAACGATGGTGGCTGGGGGATTATGGAGTATGTTGAAAAAGTGGGTTGTTCGTGGTTGTACTGAATCTCCAGAAGAAATGGCCCAAATGACACTTATTTTTTTACTATAAAATAAAAGTTGTTTATAACACGTTGCCAAATAGGACTATGGGGTTGTTGTCACTTTATTACTTTGAGAGTATCCAAAAAGGACCACCTGCAGCAGCATTTTGGCGCGAAATTCAGTTCGAAGACTAGAAAACTTAGGTTATAACTTTAGCATTTCAGAAGTCTCCTGATCTACGGATCATCAATATCCTAGGCGCTGCACCTTTCTTTTTAAAAAATGAATGAGCCGCGTCTTCTTCAGTATTGTCTTTTTACCGAGTAACCGAAGTTAATTTTCATGGTAGCTGAGCGAAGGGCTACCATAAGAAGCAACACTTTTGTATTTAACATGATCTTGTCGGGAAAGAGAGCGGCTTGTAATGGGATAATGTTCTTGTCATCCCACACCAGGCGTCGGACGACAAGAACTTGTTCCGATTGCCGCGGATCCAGTGTTCCACCCAAAAGTAACCGATCGCGCTTAATTACGATCGGTTGCTTGTTACGCTATCGTTCTCCGTTCAGAAGGATACCGATGATGCCAGAAATTTTATATTTGGTGTACAGTAAACCAAAGTTTCCGCATTGGAGTATTTTATACTTTAGGATGTTGCTCTGGCTAGCTGAAGCAGATCTTGTAGGAGTCACTTCACGAAACGGAAAAAATCGTACATTAAAGTAATTGTCATAACCTCAAAAAAACCGGACTCTTCATTTTACAAAGGAGTCCGGTTGTCTCGTATTTATTAATTAGAACTCATTCACCTAACATATCCGTTTAGCTTAATAATCTTTTTCAATATGAACAATGTTTATTTTAGTCCAAATAGCTTTCCAGTTTTTCTTAACTATTCTTTCTTCATAAATTTCAGCTTTCTCCTTCGTTTCACAAAAAAATGGTGTGGGTTTTACCTTCAAATTTATCACATCATGTACTCCGCATGGTGCAGTTAAATCTACTTTGTTATTTTCGTCGAGTTTTAGCCCCAAGGCTGTTACGGTCTCTGGAAACTTTGAAATAGCATCTACTGCTGAAGAGTACGGCGGGATTTCATTGACTATGTGCATTCTCGCCTCATTTTTGACTGACCAAGGAAGGTTAGGGATAATGTTTCTCAATTTCACTTCTAATTTTTTTTCTTCTATCTCATCAATATTGGAATTGTCAAAATAAACAACGTCAATATCTGGAAGAGGTGTTCTTACCGTTACTCCATGAAGAACATCCCAAATTTTTGAACGAACAAATCCTGCACACACCCACCAATCAGGTAAATCTAAGGACTTTGCAGCCTTTAATATGTTCATCATCCATTCATCTTCTTGAACTACCCGAATTATGTCATCTTCATTTTTTAATTTCATATCTCCCACCCCGATTATAGAATGTATGTTCCCAGTATGTCAAAATATATAAATTTAGTAAGCCATATCTTTTTCGCATTACTGCCCGTCCCTCGGTTTTAAGGGATTTTCTCACGTATGCTCACTCATTCGCAGGATTTCGTCGCCTTGGAAAACAGTTGTCGTTCGGAAAGCAAGCTTATTAGACACCATTGTTTCGGTTTTGGGCATGCGGGAACAGAAGAAGCGTGTGGAACATTTCTCCAAGTGATATTCTTCTGCACGCATCCTCCACAATTTCCTTGGCGGTTCACCATCCCATGGCTCAACGGGTCATTGCCCTTACATTCCTTCGTTACACCTGACCAAGGCGTGGAGACCGATAACGTTTAGCTGACGGGTCTGAGCCCTTATCGGGCAGTAACTCGGTCCTCCGTGCTTTCTTTGTAAAATCCTGCGAATGAGTCAATTTACGTGATCGTTTATTCAGTCTTAAGCAGCTTGAGTGCAAGTAGGGGCCGCTTTTTCAGGAGAAAAAGTTTCTCCCCGCCCAACAATGCCAATGATGATTCGTGCCAGTTTTCCAAGCAGTTTAAATACCGACTGTTGCTTCTTCATTTTCTTGACTTGAACATTATGCTCATGCAGCTGTCGGAACACAGCATGATTTCCAACGAGTTGGAGCGTGGCCAGATACAGATATTTCCGCAGTGTAGCATCGCCCCTTTTTGAGAGCATGATTTGACCCTTATATTTTCCTGACATTTTTTCAGCCAGGTTTAAGCCTGCTTTACGCAATAACTGACGTCCATGGGCATACTGTGTTAGGTCGCCAGCACCTGATAGAATGGCTGCAATGCAGATAGTGCCTAGGCCGATGGATCGAAGATGATCGGCCATAGGAATTTCACTGAGCAACACTTCTATATCCTGTTCAATTCTATCTAGCATTTCAACAATCCGTTCGAACTCTTGTAATAGCCGCTCTAAATCCTGCTTCGCTTCATCGAGGGCAGTCGTTTCGCCTACACTTCGCTTAGCTTGAGCGATGAGCTGCGCAGCCTTCTGCATGCCAGTGGAGCCACCGGCTCGCTTCATATGCTTTTTCCATCCTGTGATCACCTCGGAGACGGACAGAGATTCTATATCCCGCGGAGAAGGGAATTCTTTAAGCGTAGTCAAGGAACGTTTGTAGGTCCAGTTTTTAAACACCGAGAAATACTCGGGGAACCGAATGTCTAACCAGCGGATGATCCGGTTCTGCAGCCGTACACTATTCGTCACCCAAAATTCCCGGTCACTCATAATTGTGCGCAACCTTTGAAAGACAGTAGCCTGTCGCGAGTATTCATAGTAGTAGCCTCGGCTGACCACATCTGCGATGACAAGCGCATCTTTCGGATCACTTTTGGAGGGAGAATTATCGCGGTTCTCCTTGTTTCGTTTGGTGGTGGCCGGATTCACCATGACAACGTGCTTGCCCTTGTCGGCAAGCCAATTAGCCAGATTAAACCCGTAGTGTCCGGTCGGCTCCATGCCGATGATGAGTCCCTTTAATCGATGTTTCTGTTGTAATCCATCCATCCATCGATCTAATTTTTCGAAACCCTCACGTGTATTTGGGAATGTAAGATGTCGCTTAGTAAGTACGATGCCACGAAAATTAGTCGCTTGTGCTACATGAGTTTCCTTTGCAATGTCGATACCTACAACAAGGTGAGATGTGGAGATTCGTTCAATGCGTTGATTTTGTCCGTCTGATTGCTTAAACTTCATAGTAAGAGCGCCTCCTTTGATGGGGTTGGGTTATGAACCCGTGTACAAACCCATCATACCGAGGTGCTCCTTTTTTGACAAAGGTCATTTCTTAGCCCTTACAGGAATGTTTAGCACAACTGTTCTACCGATTGTGTTACCGGCAGCCTGCTTTCTTCTTTGTTCATATGATTGGAGGTGTTATTCAACCCCCATTTTACCAAAGCCTTCACCAAATTTTATTGAGTGAAGGGTTCCGCCAGTCGCCCAGTTCTCCCGTTCGTACTCATCAAAGACTACTGTAACCCATTCTTCTTTAACGTTTAAAATTTGAGCCGCCGTTTGTGTTATAGCTTCAACAAACTGCTGTTTTTGCTCTACAGTTCGCCCTTTTGCAATTTTCACATTGATAATTGGCATACAAATATCGCTCCCTTTACACGGTTTTGAATTGATTGATAGTGAGTTTATCACATTCAATACGTCAATGCCTATCACTAACGATTAAAGAAGTGGATTGAACGGTTTAATGGTGTAGCAACTAAATACCTTATGAAGTATTCATGATATTTCAACTTAATTAGGTAGCAAAAGACGACATTATCACTTGTTTAAAACACAAATGACCCGCAGGAGGGTCATTTTTCACAAAGTGTTCCTCTCACGGGTCACAAAATCACTTTTCATTCCAACACAATTTCTTTTTCCATTATATTATCGTCCATCACAAAACCATTCCCTATATCCGCCACCTGAGTACGTACTGTTCTAAATCCTTTTTTCTCATAAACAGCGATAGTGGCATCATTATATCGATTTACCGTAAGCCATATAATACCTAACCTTCGATCTTTGCATATCTCTACCAAGAACTCCATAGCCTGGCTTGCATAACCTTTTCCTCGATGCTCTTTTTGTATATAAAATTTGCTTAGAAACAGCTTGCCTTCTTCTTGTTTTATACCCAAATAGCCAATGGTTTTGCCATTCACATTCATAAAATAATATTCATAACCCTGATTTTTAATTTGGACAGTAATAGCATGAACTGATTGAAATTTTTCCACCATATAGTCGATTTGTTCATTTGATATGATGCATACAAAATATTCACACCAAATTTCTGATGCCAATTGAGCTAAGAACGCGACTTCTTCCTCTGTCTCTACATTTGGAATAACTAGTTCCATGAAATTTACCAACTCTTTTCTACAGAAGTCCGTTGAAAAGTTTCGACCACCTCTGTTTTTATTCTACGCTCTCTTTTAGATAATAAAACATTGCAAAAATTTATTGAATTCAGGCTGTTTCTCGGAATTGCGTTTCAATATGATAATCTTATTAGGCATCCATCATCATTCACTTTTTCTAAGAATATCAATTTTCATTGTAGGGCATTGTCTTAATGTGATCAATAACAAACTTTTAATTCTTTACTACACAATCCTGCCGTCTTAAGCAAGCCCCTACACTCCGTTAATTCAACAATTGAACGGTTTACTCGCGATGCCGTGAATCTTTAGTTGAAAAACATAACACTTTCCCCCAATAACCCATTTATTGTATAATTAGGTAGAAGGAGTGATTCAATATTGTTGGTTAAAATGAGGCGAGAGGTGTTCAACGCATTAGACGATGAAGCACTCGAGGCTGCTTGTGTCGACCCGATCATCAAAGCTTATAAGGAGATTCAGACTCGAGGAGACGATTTCAGCACAGGGCTTTTTAAAGAACTATCAAGAGGACAACAAGCATTATTCGTGTTTCGTGCATATTACAATCATGCAATGAAATCTGATGCTGATTTTTATTGGTGGAGTGCCTATTTTATAGCACAACCAAAGAGATGGACCGGGCTAAAAAGTGGGTTGCGTTTTTTCGGTGATCGTGCCACAATACAAGTCTTAGAGAGTTTGGAAGAGATTCTTGAAAAAAGAAATCACCAAAGGAGTTTAGAAAATTTCGACGTTTCAGCTACTGATCTGAATAATGATCTAGAATTGAGGTCTTCTGTAAGCCCTCTGTACGATAACCTTCAAGAAGCCGCATCGATGACACATAAAAAAATAGGTGTGTTTATTCGAAATAACCCAAATGACTTTGCTCAAATAGAGATAGATTAGAGTGGGGTTATAAACCCGGCTGCTGAATCCTTGGCAGTCGGTTTTTTATGTGCCAATCTTAATGTCGCGTAAACCGTGTTTTTGAGTTAATCGGGATTTAAGATTACTGCCTCATAGCAAACTCCTAGACTAACGTACCGAGGGAGTTAATAAGGCTCTTGAATTTCTTATATTTACTCTTCTTTCAAAGCCGATTTTTTAAGTATAAAACAAATGCCGCCTCCGTTTTGAGGTGGCTCCTGTTTATGATTTTATGATGATCTTAATCTTAACTCATTCCACAGAATTTTAAATCCGTATCCGATGTAAATTGCACCAAATGCAATATCCAAACCTTTCTGTATGCGTTGCACGAAGTTGCGAATAATGCGAACTCCAATCACATAAAGAATGGGAGCATACCACAATGTGTTCCCCACAAAGAAGATAACAGCAATCTCTAAGGGGGATGTTGCTAGTTGTTTTGCGGTTGTGAACTGCGGAAAAAAGAGGTTGTTTTTGTGCTTTGACGCTTCTAGCAATAAAGCATATTAGCATATACTTTAAGAGGTTGTAAACAAGAGATTATACTTCTGTCCAACAACGGAAATCCCGTCCTCAGATGCTTTTTAACAATGTCCAACTTAAATTCCGAGGAGTGCTTTCGGAAACGTGAACCTTTCTTGGCCATAAAAATACCCCCTATATAGAGAGCACTGCAAAACGAATACAATATTTGTAAAGTGGAACCCAGTGCCGTATAGGTGCTGGGTTTTCTGCATTTTGGTATAATAAAAGAAAAAAGAAAGAGTGAAAAGCATGCTACACTCTGCCAAACAAATGACTGCCTCGTTTCATGCAGAATTATATAAACTCATTCCAGAAGCCCACTTGCTTCGTAAGATTCATGAGGTTGTGGATTTTTCTTTTGTCCATGAACTTGTTCGATCCTCCTATTGCGAATATTATGGAAGACCTGCAAACGAACCCGAATTGTTGTTTCGTTTATTGTTTCTGCAGATTCTCTATGGATTATCTGATGAACGGATGATACAAGACGCGCAAGTGAATCTGGCTTACAAATGGTTCGTTGGTTTGAATCCCGAGGAGGCTCTTCCGGATTCCTCGCAGCTTTCTCGGTTTCGCAATCATCGCTTAGGGGCAAGTCAAATCGACGAATTGTTGAAGGTGATCGTAAAACAATGCATTGAAAAAGGATTGATTAAATCCAAGTCGTTAATCGTGGACTCCACCCATTCCCTAGCAGCGAGTCAAAAACAAAGAGCATTAGATGTTTTACGAGATGCGGCGAAGCGACTATTACGAACCGTCATCAAAAAGCATCCCAAGCTCGAGAAAAAACTACCGCGTAAACCCGAGCTTCAAAAAGACCAACCAGATGCTGAAAAGGTGATGCTGCATTATCTGGCTCAACTCGGTGAATCGGTCGAAACGTTTCTTCCTGATCATGAGGGTGCCATTTCCGAAAAACTACAGATAGCTAAACAAATTGTTGAGGATGAACGCCTACTTGCAAACAAAGGGATTATGTCCGCCATTGATCCAGAAGCACGATTCGGATGGAAGAGCAATACAAAATCTTTTTTTGGCTACAAGAACCACATTGCTATGACAGAAGAAGAGATAATTACAGCCGTTGAAGTGACAGGTGGGAGTAACGATGATGGAAAACAATTGTCAAATTTAATTAAGCAATCCTTAGAAGCAGGATTGGAAGTGAAAGAAATCCTTGCAGATACGGCCTATTCCGGGAAAGAAAATTTGTCTGAGTTAAAAGAAAAAGAGATTCAAGCGATTATTCCACTTAATCCAATTGTACATACGGGTGGCTTAAAGCAAGAAGGATTTGAGTATAACAAAGACGCTGACTTCGTCCTTTGTCCAGCAGGAGAACATAGCACCCGAAAAGCTATTCAGGGAAGTAAGAAATCAGGACATAGTCGTTCATTGGTATTCTACTTCGACATAGAAAAGTGCAAGACATGTCCGCTCCGAGAAGGTTGTTACAAACCTGAATCAAAGAGCAAGACGTATTCCATTCGGATCGTCGCAGATCAATACAAGGATCACATGGCATTCGAGAAGAGTGAATCGTTTAAAGAACGAATGAAACGACGACCGATTATTGAACATAAAAATGCCGAATTAAAGAGACATCATGGACTGACCAAGGCGAAATACCGTGGTCTATTCCGAATGCGAATACAGACCCTGCTCACGATATTTGTGGTAAACGTCAAAAGAATGATAAAGCTAATAAAC
Organism: Paenibacillus sp. GP183; assembly: GCF_900104695.1. NCBI lineage: Bacteria > Bacillati > Bacillota > Bacilli > Caryophanales > Paenibacillaceae > Paenibacillus > Paenibacillus sp. GP183. The sequence goes on along the minus strand of NZ_FNSW01000001.1, from coordinate 5,142,645 downwards.
AAAATGCAGCCAGTCTCATAAAGAGAATAGCTGCATTTTTTAGGTAAAAATCTTATTTGCTCCTATTACTTAAATCCGAATTCCCAAGAAAGCTAAAAACAAGCTTTTTGCAGTGCTCTCTATATAGACTTTTTCGGTTTTTATTAACCGTGTCTACATAGAGGGTACCATTTCACAATTGTGTCGGAGGTTTTTCGTTAATTAATATGATATCGTTCACGCAAAACATGAATATGATGTTGGACGTGTCCTGGGATAATACAAGCTATTGCTAACACGGTAGTTGGATAATCGCGAAAGATAGCTTTTTTCTGAAGGTCTTCCGGTTGCAAACTCTTTAAAAGAGTAAGACTGGATTTTCTGATGCTTTTCCAATCTTCAAGTATCTCTGATATGGGGCGTTTTGCAAATTAGCTTGTGCAACATAATCTGCGATATGAATAGGCGCAATTGGGTTGGACTCGTTTCTTGCTATACAAAACATCCAGTAGTTAAACATTCTTTCTGCATCACATAAGTGACCTAATACTTCTTTAATACTCCACTTATCTTTCTCATAACGAAAATCTGCATCACTTTCAGATAATTTTTCAATTATTTTGGTAACTACTTCTTCTTGCTGGCTGTAAATTTCAATGAGATCGCCGTTATCCAGCAGTTTTACATAGCTATCAAAAAAACTTTTATAATCCTCTTGTTGTGGTCTTTTTGTAAGCAAGAAAATCACCCCATACATAGATTTTCCTTATATTTCCATATTACCATAATGATCTGTTGGGTTCAATAGCGACTTCGTATATTAAAAGTGGAATTGCTACCAGTAAAGGACCAGGAAATCGAGAATCCAAATACATTATAACATAAATTATTCCACTATCCTCCCGTTCGTATTAAGAACAAGTGAAAATGGAGCCGCAGCAAAGCAAGCCTCTTTAGGTCCGTCCCAATATGTTCCACTCTGTACAGAGCCCCTAAGAACAAGGTTTGCAAGATCATTTCCGGATTGTTTGTTTGTCCGAACACTGGAGCGAACGAAACTCAAAAGCGGCATGATATTATTCCACATAAATCGTAACAGAGGACTATAATCCCTCGTAAGGGCTGAGCCTTTGCCAGGCATCATACCGGGATTAAATGCTGCCACCGAGATGGAACGTTTGGATTGCTGAATTTGTCGGGACAGCTCATAAGCAAAGTACAGATTGCAGAGCTTAGAAGTGGTGTAGCGAACCTGACCTTTTGCTAAATCAGACAGATTACCTAGCAGACGTTCGGATTCAACAGGGTCAGCCAATATGGTGGGACTTGCGTAACGAGGAGCTGGCATTCCGGTTTTCTTGCTGAAATCATGAGTATCGCTGCTTACGACGACGATACGTCCGTTTTCTTGAAGATGATTTAGCAATAACCGCACAAGCATGAAGTGACCCAGATGATTCACGCCAAAAGTGGCTTCAATACCATCGTTAGTCATTTGTGTACCTTGCACAAATTGAGTACCGGCATTGCAGACAATGACATGAAGTGGAGGAAGCTCCTTTGCAATAGCAGCTTAAAACTAGGCCATATCTCACTTAAGTTGGCGTATTCGCAGGAGGACAAAGAAAGCACGGAGTATCGGGATATGTTACGCAAAAGGGCTCCGACCCGTTCCGTTAGAAAGACCGACCTCCACCCCTTAGATAGATGTGACGAAGGAATGAAAGGGCGTTTGACCCGTTGAGACATGGGAGTGAAAATCGCTAAGGGCATCGTGGAGAATACGTGCAGCATATGGAATGAATTGGGTGAGACTACCTCCACCTCTGTTCCCGCACACCTTCTAACGAATAAGCTTACCAAATGAACTCTCTTTCTTTCGTCATCCGATTCTATGGAGGATGAAATCCTGCGAATACACGAGCTTGAGTGAGAAAATTAAATCATACCGAGGGAGCTGAACAGGCTGCCCGGCAGCCCGTTGTGATTGAACTATCGTTTCCGTTAGCGTAATGAAGGGGTGATTATATAAGTGCCTTTTGATATCTGATTTGACTTAGTTCTATACCTCTAAAGATTTTCCTTTCTATTCCGTCGTGCCAAAACCCTTGTTTCTCATAAAAGCTAATAGCATTTTTATTTTCTTTAAGTACCCATAATATTGCCGTAGTATATCCAAGATCTTTTAATTTCTCTAAGCCCCAGTTCAACAACTGTTTTCCAAGCCCGATAGCCCTAAAGTTTTGAACAAGATATATTGCAGAAATTTCACCGCTACATTTTTCCAAATCCTTGTCACTGCAAGCTTTTAGTATCAAACAGCCAACAACTTTATTGTCAACTAACATGATTGCTATTCGTTCCGCACCTTGAATAAGAGTATTATAAAAGTACCTCTCTCTAGCGACGGGTGTATACTAATTGAGAAACTCATCAGGTATTATGCCTTTATACGTATTTCGGTAAGATTCTGAATGTACAAACCCCAAGTTCCTTGCATCTTCTAACCTAGCCCATCGTATTTCTGTCATTAGAAGATCCCCTTTAAATCAGGTATTTCCTAACATTATTCGGCAATTCTTCACCCATTCCTTCTTCAACTAAACTGCCCGTTAGCCATCCATGCAGCGCAAAATCAGCGCTGCACCACAGAGGATGAAAATGGATAAATCTGACAATACTTCTACTATGGCTGGGAGAAGAAGGTCTATAAGCTATGGTGCCAGTAGAGCAAAACCATTAGTCTGACTCCAACCATCACGGTGCATCACAGACTGTCGCACCCTATATGGGTAGCACTTATGGGAGATTAATCCTTTTTGACTGGTTGCACCAGCCTTACCTTTTTTTTGTAGAAAGTTGCTTAACGACCTCCCAACTCCATAAGGATCAATCAAAGGCTCAGCCTTTTTTTAAAAATTGTTTTTTCTGGGTCTACTTTAATTTGCTCTTTTTTAACATTTAGAGCTTTTTAATTTTCATGAGCTTAATGTTTACTGGTGGTCTAAATCTTTATAACTTCAACTATATTTTGTCAGTCTAATACTTTATTTTCACTAATCAATAAACACAAAAAAGAGCGGCAAACATTGTCCCGATCCATGTTTTTAATAGAGAAAATAACTTCAATTCCATCCTTTAGCGATAACCGATTTCTTTTTGTTTTTAAAAATCCTGTCCAGTAAACCCATTTCCTGTTTGCGTTTGAGAGTAAGTTTAACACCGTCAATCAGTAGTCTGGATCTCAATCCATCGCGACGATTTAGTGCATGTAACCTCTTTATGAATTGCTCGTCCATGTTACCATCCTCCCAAGTGTCAGATTAATAAAGGATCTCTGACATACCTACATTATAAGCTGGTTTAGGAAAAAAGCTTGTCATACTATATGGTAAGTACAACACTTGTTTTGTCGACAATTAGGTTTTCAGTGGGAATAATGTATTGGAACCACCTCTTAGCTCTCCCATGCAAATATATGGAAGTGTTGGTACTTTCCTGTATATTCCATTACAATCGTTGTATAATAATAGTGAATCATTTCTCAAAGGGTGGTGTTCGATTATGATCAATCTGCTGTCTCCTGAGTTTTTATTAAATCCTTATCCCGTTTATGAAATGTTCAGAAAAAATCAGCCCGTAGCGTACATGGAGCCGCTTCAATTATGGTCTGTGTTTACGTATGAGCATGTCAAAACAGTCCTGTCCGACCATGCCCGTTTCTCCTCAAGACCGATCGTACCTGCTAAGGATTCTCAACCACCGGAACAGCAGCTAGAGGGGTTCAGCTTGATTACTACCGATCCTCCAAAGCATACCGACTTGCGTTCTTTAGTAAATCGTGCATTTACTCCAAAAGCCGTCTCCGCTCTTCAGCCGAGAATTGAACAGATTGCGGACGAACTGCTGGAAGGAATCGCCAGTACTGGCGAGCTCGATCTGATCAAGGATTTTGCTTATCCGCTTCCGGTTATTGTGATTGCGGAATTGCTTGGGGTGCCTGCTGCCGACCGTGATCGCTTCAAGGAATGGTCCGATGAAATCGTTGCGGGCGCCGACGCCGTAATCGGGGGGGGCCGAGCAGCATCTCATCAGGCTCATATGGAGATGAACGAATACTTCAAAGACATTATCGCACAGCGCCGGATCCGTCCCCAGAACGATCTGGTCAGAGCGTTGCTATCGACGGAAGAAGGATCTTCTCATCTTACGGAATCGGACATATTGTCATTTTGTCGGCTGCTTCTGGTAGCCGGAAATGAGACAACCACTAATCTCATCGGCAATGCCATCCTTGCTTTTCTGGAGCATCCGGCTGAGTGGAACAAGCTTCTAGCCCGGCCGGAAATGCTCTCTACTGCCATTGAAGAAGTGCTCCGTTTTCGTTCTCCTGTGCAGGCCATGTTCCGTACCGCCAAACAGGATGTACAGATCGGAGGTCAAGCGATTCCGCAAGGCACCCGGGTCGTTGCATGGATCGGCTCTGCCAACCGGGACGAAGCGAAGTTTGACGACCCTGCTCGCTTTGATATCTACAGGGAATTTAACCCGCACTTGGCCTTCGGCCAAGGTATCCACTTCTGTCTCGGTGCACCGCTCGCCCGTTTGGAGGCCAAAGTCGCACTAACGGCGGTCATGAATCGATTGCCTGAGCTTGCCAGACGAAACGCTGAGCCGCTGGAGCCAGCGCGCGGATTTATCGTACACGGTGTCAAAAGCTTGCCGCTGCGTTTCACCTCCCAGAATTAGTATGCTTTCGACACTGTAACGGACAAGTTCGGTGTAACCTTTCAAATTATCGCAGCTGGCCAACAATAAATGACACCATACAATAAAACGGCTCTGTTCGCATCATTTGCGACAGAGCCGTTCTCCGTTTTCTTAAGGTTTTCTAACAAACGTCCATTACTTTTTACTTTTTCGAGAATTTCTCAATCCAATAATAATCATCACCATCTAAATTAACATGAGGTAGTATCAAAGATAGCTCTCTCCCAAGAGTCGATGCTCCTGAACCCGAGGCACATAAAAACCTCATTGTATGGATTCTTCTGTTGAGGGGTTAGTTGATGCTGTGACAATTGGAGAAGTGGTTTCCTGTGAGACTATAGAAGGTGTTGCAACATTAGGTTTAGTAGTGCTTCCCTCGATTCCACATCCACTCACAATGATAAGTAAGAGTATAAATAAGAACGTACAACTAATTTTCTTCATAAAATCCTCCGTCAATTAGGAACATTGTTATAATGGTTATGAGGTGAGTGAAAATTGAAAAAATATTTATCCTGATTTCTATGATGTTGATATTTACAGGATGCAGTCAAAGTAATCCAACAATAAAAAATGAAAATACAACACCCTTACCTTCATCCTCCCCCAAATCGAATGCTATTGATACTCCAAATCCAGTCATTTCCTATATTAACGATAGACAATACAATGATTCCATTCAAAAGTATTTAATCAAAATCATTAATGAAAACACAATGGCAATCAATGATCGCAACAAAATTAAATTTCTATTAACGTTCACTAAAAATACTTCTGAGGACACAAAACATTTAGAGAGTCTCTATACTTATATGGTGGATAATGAAAATGAGATCATTACTAAGATGGATAATATTGAATTTAATCCAGCTGCTAATGGCAGTGGAGAATATTCCGTGACTCTTTTGCGAACCCTCTATTTAAAAAATACGAAAGAAACGAAAGTTCAGTCATCAAGTTTTTACTTTAAAGAAAAAAACAATGAGTGGCAATTGTTCGCGATAGATTAGGTGCATATTTGTAAATGAGGTAATGGGCGTTGTCGGATGACAAGAACTTGTACCCATTCCCGGCAAACGCCGATAAAAAAAGCATCGCCTACCTCGTTTCGGCGCCGCGACACGAACATTGGCGTTTTAAAATAAAAACACTCTAATGTTTGTGTCGTCGGACAAAAATTGTTCTTCGGCAGCAACACAAACATAAGCGTCATGGACTACCCCCAAGATACCTACCGTTGTCATGAAAGAACCTCCCATTTCGCCCACATTTCCGGCGGGTTTAGCTCATAAATTTGGTTCTCCCTAAACATAAATTGATGCATGATAAATTCCCTTCTTATCGTAGCAAAATCACCATGGAAATTTTTTATAAATTCGTTGATTTCTCTCTCGCAATACTTCCGCCCCTTTTCCAATTTAGAAACAAGTAGTTCCAACACAATAAGCTTCTTCTTGAGTTGAACGGGCATACTTTTCAATTTCCCTTCGTTTGTAAAAAAGTTCTTAATGACGGATTCCTTTAATCGCTTCTGTTCGTCTTCCAAAATTGCCAAACCTCCCTTGTCTTTTCGGTAAATTAGTTTTTCCGTAGCACTGGAGTTATTCTTAATGAAATAATGATTTAATGAAAAATAAATTGTATTTTTATCCCGTCGTTCATTAATTAAGCTAGCTACTCGCAGTTTCGCAGCATGGTGGGTTATTGTCGCAGGCGTTACACATAGCTTTTCTGCCAAAATTTGTCCATTAAGCTCTCCGTCTGCAAGCAGTATTAAAATTTTTATTCTTGTAGGATCTGCAAGAGCCTTATGATAATTGACCACCTTGTCTAACTGCACTGGGTTACGACCACCTTTTCAAAAGTAATTTGAATAACATCTAATTAGAAAATCATTAAATTAGATGGTACTGTTAAAGGACAGGATTGTCAAGAAAATTCAATTTTGAAAAAACACATTGTTCATTGAAGTATGCTGCCTGCTAGCACAGCAGGCCACCGAGATTATCACCGGCAGCCTGCTTGATCTTTGTTATGGAGCTATCGTACCCGTTAGTTGAACATCTAGGCAGACTACATGTGAGTAACCAACAATAGAGGATTTATTAATATAATCTCGAACATGATATTTCGGTGCATGGATTGCAAGGTTTCAATTTTCATTATCCCCTATAATCAATCTTGAAAGGATGGTCTGTATGGATTGGCTGGATCGCATGAACAACGCAATGGAATATGTAGAAACACACCTATCTGAAGCAACTGATTACGACCAAGTGGCGAGAATTTCCTGTTGCTCAACTTACCATTTTCAGCGGATGTTTTCGTTCATAACCAATGTGCCGCTTTCAGAGTATATTAGGCGCAGGCGGCTGACCCTTGCCGCATTTGAACTGCAACAAAGCGGTGCAAAGGTCATCGACATCGCTTTGAAGTATGGTTACGAATCGCCTGAGGCATTTTCTAGAGCGTTCAAAAAAATGCACGGTGTGATGCCAAAGTCAGCGCGCGACAAAGGCGTGTCACTAAAGGCCTATCCTCGGTTATCCTTTCATATTTCAATTCGAGGAGATGTGGAGATGAATTACAAAATCGAGGAAAAACAAGCTTTTGAAATGTTCGGCATATCGACTGTGGTCAATGCCGATGGCCAGAATCCGTTTATTGAAATACCTGCTTTTTGGACTAAGTGTATTTCCGACGGAACCGTTGATCGAATTCGTACTGCCGCGGGATTGGGTGAAAACGGTCAGATTCATGGGATATTATACAACAAGCAAGGCGAGAATTTTTCCTACATGATCGGCTATATTTTACCCCAGAGTGGCCTGCCGGGAGGGTTTGAAAAGCTTCATATCCCCCCTCAAACCTACGCGATTTTCTCAACCGGCCTCTACCCCGACGGACAGAGTGGTATCCATGAATTGTGGAAGCGTATTTGGGGGGAATGGTTTCCGACCTGTAATTACGAACTCGCAAATGCCCCCGAGTTTGAAATGACTTACGATAGGGGAAACAACATGTATGAAATGGAAGTTTGGATCCCTGTCGTTAAGAAATTTGGATCTTAGAACACGGAGAGCAACACGAGTGCTTACCACAACGTGTTGCTTTCCTCATTCGCTTTGAACTATTCTGCCCGTTTAACTTAACGCCCCACCACCCAGTTTAATACTTTATTTTGCTGGACACTAGCGATCTTTGAATAAAAAAGGAGCAGAGATAGAATTTAATATCTATCGCCAGCTCCATTTTTATTTTTCATACTTCAAAACTTTATTGTCTACTTCAAGACTTTATTGTTCACTTCAAGACATTATTGTCTACTTCAAAACTTTATTGTCCTTCAACACAACAAATGTTGGGAGACAATAAAGTTTTGAAGTGCAAGAAACCAGCAAATTCAAGGGTTTGCTGGTTTTTCTTATAAAAGTGATTTACAAATAAAGTTTTGAAGTGGTTTTTCTAGCTAAAAATACTGATTTACAAATAAGTTTTGAAGTACTTTTTACATACATGTATCTATAGGTCTCATTGAGCTATCGTTATCCGTCCCTCGGCTAAATTATGGATCTAAAAGAACTGGAATCATTAAAGAAAAAAATATAGTCCCAATCAAAAATGAAATTGACGAAGCCCAGTAACCGAGGTTTTTCCTAAAGATTGCAACAAAAATAACTGATATAGCAGGTATGCCCCATAAGAAAAAGATCAAGTATTTCATTCCAAAGTTGTTGAAGATATGAAGTGTTACTAGTGAATTAATATAGATGGGAATTCCACCCATTATCCATAAAACAGAAAATAAAAGCCCCACTATAATATGAGAAAGTAATTTGCCTTTGCCCACGAAATACCCCCATTGCAGTTCCGCCGTCGTTATACTGTATACGATTCCATTACTTGGAAGTTGCGTTATCCTGCCCAATAGCGTAACGAGGCTATGGATCGTTAATCTTTAATTTCAAAACCTTCAAAGTCTAAATCAAATGAATGGTAATTTAATTTCCTATCTTTAATCCAACATTCCAAAGGCAATATCCATGGGCGAAATTTAATCATATTACGCAGATTTTTTATTTCCACGAATTTAACCTCAGATATATCTTGGTCAGGGTCTTCAGTTTCTGCAAAATTTGATATAAGTTCTCCTGAATAATAAACTTGTAGATGCTGTCCGTATTTTTCAGAAGTAAATTCAGTAACGAAAGCCACTTCTTCAACAGCTATTTTAAATCCCGTTTCCTCATATCCTTCTCTTTCAGCTGCTTTTAAAAATGTTTCACCAATTTCTGTTGATCCTTTCGGCAAACTCCAACCTGACTTGTCTTTTACTAACAATAGCTTTCCGTCCTTTAAAACAACTACACCAGCGGCGAGCTTATGTCCCATGAAATACACTCCCTCACACCATGTAAGTTCTTGCTTGTTATATTATCCCATTTTGCCAACTAAATTGGGTAACATTTTTCTGAATAATTTTTCCACTATCCTGCCAGTTATTGCAGCGAGGGGGTGCCCCACGGCACCCCTTTCGGTGTTACAACTATCGTTCTCCGTTAGCGTAATTAAATTATTTGTAATCCTTTCCTTAAATCTCTTATAAAAGCACCAGCAAATTCTTGCATCTCTGAGTATACCGCCTGGGCTTCTGGTAAGTAACACTTACCTTGCCCAAGCACATAATTCTCGAAGTAATCAAGTGTCCGTTCCAAGCTTTGCCCCCTTGCGGTACCTGTACATAATGATTTTACGATTAGATACGTCTTTCCCCCCTCAATCATGTGAGCATCATGTAGGAGCTTTCCTTCTAGCGTTTCTGGAATCTCATCCTTCTGAGATTCCCAAGAGGTTTTGACTATTTTTTCGATTTTATCCTCGCCCAATCCTAGCTTCTCTAAATAATCTCTTATTAAATCTTCCCGCAAATAAATAAAACCATGAAAATAACATCCATAATAAATCAAATCTGAGTCCGTAATATATGGATAGTATTTTAACAGTTTATTTGTTGAATTGATTATCCTTTCGATATGGCTCAAATCGTGCATAATGTCCTTATTTGTATAGAATGGACTGACAAATTCAACAAGACCAGCTAAATTAATCATGTAACCCCTCCATCAATACATATTTTACCATATTCTTATGGGTATTTGTTATTAAAGAATTCTGCCCGTTACTTCAACAAACGAAAAAGGAGCTGCATCAAGCAAACTCCTCCGCTATCGTTTCCGTTAGCGTAACAAATGTTCGGAGAAAATAAAGTATTAGACTGACAATGTTGAATTGACGCGCTGTTTACGCGGGAAAATCGTTTGTTTCAAAAATAAGTTTGAGACATACGATCCTAATAAACAAAAGACCAGTCAATTTAGACAAACCTGGTTACATTTGCTGATAACATTTGAACTAATCCCTACCGCTAAAACGAAAACTTCCATTAGTTTGCTGCATCCTTCTGCTTGAGCGATAGTGGCTTGCGATTGACCAAATAAATACTGAGCACAATGCAAATAAGTCCGGCTAGCAAATACAGCGTGAAAGGCTCATGCAGGAACAGCGTCCCGGTCATGACGGCAACCAGAGGAATGATGAATGTATATGATGCCACCTTGCTCGCCTCGCCTGCCCCGATCAAGGTGAAGAAGACTAACCAGCCGATGGCGATTACGAAGACTGAGATGAAAAGCAGGCACGAGATCAAAGTCCGTGACCACTCGATGCTCGACCAGCTCTCCAAAGCGGAACCGGCCCCCGTCATCAGCAGCCCACCGATCAATAATTGACTTGTCACGAGCCAAATCTTATCGACGGCATCCCCGATCTTCTTAACATACACCGTACCTAATGCCCAACTTAGAGCACTGCCGAGTGCGAGCATAATACCTACGTACGAGATGTGCCCAGACAGGCTGCCGGCGCTAATGATCGCGACACCCGCAAAGCCGAGAAGCAGTCCGAATATTTTGACCACATACATCGATTCCCCCAACCACAACCAGGAGAAAATGCCGATCAGAACCGGTTGCAAAAACACAAGCACCGAGAATAAACCCGAAGGCAAGTAGCTGAGCCCGATCGTTTGAAGACCGTAGTATAATATAATGTTGAACAACGAAGAGATCAAATAGAAACTCCATGCTTCCTTAAGACGCAGGCGATTCAGTCGCGGTAGAGCGACGATGAGCAGCAGAAGCCCGCCTAACAAGGTTCGCATTCCTGAGAACAACAATGGCGGTGTGAAGTGGAGAGCCAATTTGGTCATCGGCCAATTAACGCCCCAAATGATTACAAGAAATAAGATGAGAAGTACCGTTCGCATCTGCGATAGTCGGTTCAAAATGATTAACTTCTCCTTTCAGCTTTACTTTAAACGGTAAATGAATAAAGAAACAAGGGCAGACGGCAGATGGCAACAATCTTACAGCAGTGATTCGATGGCTGGCTCTATGTCAAGGGGCTCCGTCGTCGTTTCGAATCTAGCTTTTACATGGCCGTCACGATCGATCAAAAACTTGGAGAAATTCCACTTGATCCCGTCGCCAGCGTATATTTCCGGATACTTCTCCTGAAGGAAGTCATGCATCCGCTGACCGTCCAAGGTTTGAGTGTCGAAACCTTGAAAAGGTGCTTGTTGCATCAGATATTGAAATAAAGGATGCGCAGATGGCCCTCTAACCTCTATTTTCTCAAATAACGGAAACGTCACTCCAAAGTTGATTTCACAATATTCCTGTACTTCCGAGTTGCTCCCTGGCTCTTTCTCGTTGAATTGGTTACAAGGAAACCCGAGTATTTCAAACCCCTGCTCATGGTGACTTTCGTAAAGCTTTTGAAGACCAGCGAATTGGCGAGAATAGCTGCACCTACTGGCTGTGTTGATAATAAGGAGAACTTTCCCTTGGTAGGCTGACAGTTCAACCGGCTTCCCGTTAATTGAGGTGACTTGAAAATCATAAATCGACATGATATCGTTCCTCCTCTGTTATGTTGCTTCTTCAAAACCGAAATTTGGTAGTCCGTAGTTTAATTACATAATAAGGCTAAATCCTCTATTGGTCTAATATATAATGTTAATAATCTTAATAGGTATAAACTATATTATCCAAATTATTCGGCGCCTCGAAATACTAAGACTGGAACCCAGCTTTATTCCTAAATTGTTCCACTCTTCTGCCCGTTAGCTCAACGCCCAGCAGGACATATGTACAAAAACCCCCATTTTGTGAACATATAGCCGCGGAACTTGCTGTACCCAAACTTCAAAATCAAGGTAAGTGAATATTTTGGACCTAGTTCCAATAACCATAATAATGACTCCTAGATAAAATCACTCCAACGCCCCGTAAGGGGGGCAATTCATTTCTGGTGGGGAGGGAACACATATTATGCATCAAACTGTCGTGTTATTTAACGAGCGTCCCATTCTTGTACGATTCCATGGCTCGGACGAGAAGCAAATTCCCTCATTGCTTTCTGCATTGAAGAATAATAAGATCACGTTAGGAAGGATGCGACAACCACCATCCCATGTTGAACTCTATGGAACTGAGGCCCTTATTTATTCAGGCCAAGAAGAAGCGTATCGAATTCCGATTTTTTAAACTACGACGGCACATTTATCTAACAGGATTTTCCTATCTTTTGTCGAATGTATAAGGGAAGAATTTTATTAGGAGTTGGCCCCTTATGCTTTCAAAAAATCGCCTCGGCACTGTGCCGAAAGTTTACTTCAGACCCGAACTGCAAAACTGCCCGCATTGCGGGATCAAACTAAAACGTTCCCACAACGCATGGAACAAAAAGATTTCCATGCTAACCGGCGTCATTCACGCATGGAGCATGGCTTACGCTTGCTCCAACGAAAGCTGTTCGCACGCTGGCGTCGCTTATAAATCTGCAGAAGCGGAAGCGCTCAGCATGAAGCATTCTTCATATGGCTACGATGTTCTCTGCCTCGTTGGCGAACTGCGCTTCAAGCAGCATCGTACCTGCAAAGAAATTGCAGATGCGCTGAATGAACGCGGTGTTGTGACCAGCGAACGATACGCGCAAACGCTATATGAGCGGTATCAAACGCTACTGGCCGCAAGCCTCGGCGATCACGTCAGACAAAGCTTGGCGGAGACTACGGCTCAGAACGGCGGCATTATCCTTTCCATGGACGGCGTCCAACCCGAAAAGGGAAACGAGATGCTATATGTCATTCTCGAAGTTTTCAGCGGGACGATTCTCGCGGCTCAGAACATGAAGAGCGGAGCCGCTGCCGAACTGCGCACGCTGATCGATCCCATTATCGAAATGGGTTATCCCATCGTAGGCATTGTCAGCGACGGACAGGTTTCTATCCGGCAAGCTTTCGAATCACTCCTGCCTGATGTGCCGTATCAGTACTGCCAGTACCATTATCTGAAAGACATTGCCAAGCCCGTCGTAGATGCGGATCGAAAGCTCAAAATGGAACTGAAAAAGAGCATGCGCGGCTTGCGGGATGTAGAACGCAAAATCGAGCAAGCCGAGAAAATGACAACCAATGCTGTACAAGCAAACGCTGCAGCGAAACGCCATTCTTCGAGCGATACGCCAGAAGCAGCATCCACGGAAGCTCAGGTAGCGAAAGGTTATGTCGCCGCTGTCCGCGCTTTACTTCTGGAAGACGGAGATGACGGCAGCTTTCGACCGGAGATATTACATCTTCTTAACGGTTGGTAGCTATGATTAAGGAGTTAAGGACCGATGTGGAATTACTAATGGCTGCTTTATTCCAGCGACCAGTTACCGTCTGGCTCCATCGCGGCCTTGGCGATAGTTACGGCGACATTCCACTTGATAAAGGTGCAATCATCGAGCAGATTATGCCGGTTAGCGCGAGAATACGATGCGTCGATGGGAGTAAAATGTATTATTCTCGGGATAATGAAGAGTTCCGGGTTTAACTCTAGGAGGGTAGCGGCAATAGAGTCTTGGAAGAGGGAAATGAACATTAAAAAGCACCCTACTCCAGTATAGGATGCTTTTGTGAAACGAGGGGGAATGGGGTGATTCCTAATTACATTATTCCATAATCTCTGATTTGTTTGGGCTCCCTCGTCTCCAGGCTGAATTTGAGAATCGGTCTGCTGGACATATATAAAATTGCTTATTTTGTGAGGATGTTACTGTGGTAGCCTGCCAAACGTTTTAAACAAACAGAAAGGCCCTATTTTACCACTTTACCTTTACCGTTGCACTAATCGACCAAGAAAAGAAAATATTTTTGGGGTAATACCAGCGTAGTGTCACCACCCGCAAACGTCTGTAAAACACTAGAAAATACATGACGCCATGTTATCATTGGTCTTCTCCGCCTGATTGAGTGGACTTGTGACATGCTGAATCGTCAAGTTCCAATTCCAAAATAAATTCGGAACATAGTTCAAATTGTTGTGGTTACAGCGTTTGTTAGACATTCACCATATATTAGCGGGCTGTGTCAGCTTCGCTGGTACTACCCCATTTTAAACACGGTTAAAGAGCTCAACGATCTACATGCTTATAGGTTACCAATAGGCATTCGCATAAGCAAAAATTGCCCTGCCGATTACGATGAAAAACGATATAGGCAGGTGTGGATAGGCTATTACTAAAAACAGTTTCGTCCCCGGGTTCGTTCCCGAACACAACCACGGTTCGGTGGAGTACACTTCTATAGAGGTCGGTCATGTTCATCAATGCTTAGACGTAACGTCTCCCCCAATCGTATTCCCGACGGGGGACATATTCATGCTAGCGTCGATATGCCCGCGGAACGAAATAACTGCCTTTGCCAGTCTGAAGGATCAAGCGGGAAGAAACCGCAGCCGGAAAACGTGTATAATGGAGTATTGGAGGGATTCCGGCATGCGTTATGACTTTGACGAGATTATCGATCGATCCGGCGGAAACGGCATCAAGTGCTCCGGGGGCTTTTGTGAAGATGTCTTGTGAAGATGTCTGACCCCTATTTTCAGTAAGCTGCACAGATATCCCGACTCATCGTCTACTCGTTTGATCAACTTTTTCCAGTATGATATAAACGATAATGAAAATGTTAACGAAATGGAATAAAAAATACCACCAGCCAAATAGCCAGTGGTGTAGTGGTAGATCAGTCAATCCTTTGATACTTACTTGTGTTCATGTTCAAGTTCCAATTTGTCACAAGTTTTTTGAAAAGTTTCTTCGATCGGTACTTCTTGCCATATCATATAATTTATAAGAAAATCATCCCAAAATTGGCAAAAGGGAATCTCTGGTTTTAGTCTGTCACGATGATCAATATACCATTCAAAAGCCATTAGTCTGATTTGTCCCAATTTATCACCTCACTCCAAGTTATTTCATCGGAGTTATGTGGTGCCGTTGCCCATTGTAACTGTCTCTTTCTCATTAACCATTCCTCGAAATTGATTGGCTCTATCTTCATGAAATTTCCTTAATTGCTCTTGATACTGAGACATTTGATTGTGCCATTCATACATTTGTTTAAAATAAGCTTCATGATTTCTGTTATACATTGGCATCTGACTATACATTCAATTACCTCCTATTTTTTTGTGCTATTGTCTATCCAACATTAGTCTATGTAGAGGGTTAAAGTGACAACACGGTAGTTGCCTATGTTTTATTATTTTTTCACGCATGTTTGTTTGGAACAAAATTGCTTCATTCCATCCCAGTTTCCCCAAATACAATTCACACATTTTCTCGGTTGTTTAGCTTTAATTTCTTGCACTAGTTACCCCTCCAATACGGACTTCAATAAACATTAGTATAAATAATCCCAAATAGTGGGAATATTTATTCACAACTAAGTGCGACGGGAATATGTGAATAGAAAAGAAAGTTTGGGAAAAGATATCTGTTACGAGGGGGGGATAAAAGTGAAAGAAAATCCATATTTCTCTAAATCTGGTGCTCCGATAAATGAACAAGTAAAAAGTGATGAGATCGAGCAATCTGGTTCATATCCAAAGGACAACAATGACGATAACATTCAAATTGAGTCTGAAGAAGTAGGCTTAAAAAATGGTGACATCACGATTTATTAAAATTATTAAAAGATGAATCCCTGTCAGATGAAGCTAACGAGGTAAGGAAACCTCTCTTAGCACCAAAACACGAAAAAGCCCTCAATCCCATTACAGGATAGAGAGCCTTTTTTTAATTCAAATTATTGAGCAATTTTCTTTTTAGCAATAAAGGAGCGGCGGTGTAGGCCGTTCTTTTTTTATATGGTCAAAAAAATCCAAAACGTCAACAGTTACCACAACCGCCTGAAAAAATGGATTGACCGCTTTAATGGTGTTGCGACAAAGTATTTGCATCATTATCTGGCTTGGTTCCGCTATTTAGACAGCAAGGAATATGAGAATACGGCGTCGAATAAGAAACATATGTT
The DNA here is from genome assembly GCF_900104695.1 of Paenibacillus sp. GP183. Taxonomy (NCBI): domain Bacteria; kingdom Bacillati; phylum Bacillota; class Bacilli; order Caryophanales; family Paenibacillaceae; genus Paenibacillus; species Paenibacillus sp. GP183. The sequence goes on along the minus strand of NZ_FNSW01000001.1, from coordinate 5,126,474 downwards.
GGTCAACTCTTGCCTGTTTACTGTAACGGACACGAACATTAAACTTCGACGTACAGCTTATTCTTTATTGAATTAACTGGCAGGATAGTATGATAAGCTGTCCTTTGGAGGTGTAGAATGATATATTTAGAGACATCGAGATTGCAATTACGCGACTGGGAAGAAACGGACTTAGAGCCATTTAGTCGACTAAATGCGGACGAAAAGGTTATGACGTATTTTCCTAAAACCTTATCAACCGAAGAAACAAATGTGTTCTATAAATCAATTGTATCCGAGTTTAAAGAATGTGGATTTGGGTTATATGCCGTAGAAGTAAAAGAAAGTAAAGTGTTTATAGGGTTTATTGGATTTCATAGGGCAACATTCGAGGCTGATTTTACACCGTGTATTGAAATTGGATGGCGACTGAAAAAAGAGGCTTGGGGAAAAGGATATGCAACTGAGGGAGCGGAAGCTTGTTTACAATATGGATTTAACAAATTGGGTTTTATTGACGTTTATAGTTTTACAGCCGATGTTAATAACCCTTCGAAAAACGTAATGATAAAAATCGGTATGAGCTTTGTTAAAACTTTCAATCACCCGAAAGTTGAAAAAAGTAGTCCTTTAAACAAACATGTATTATTTCATATAAATCAAAATTCTGCTAATGGTATACGATAGGAGTTAAATTAACCGCCCTTTCAGTGGGCGGTTTTCCTTTTGCCGAAAATCAACATTATGATTTAACTCAGCCATTAAAAAAGAAAAAGCACCCGAGTTGGGTGCTGTGAATTTACTTTTTAAGTAGTAAGCAATGCGGCCGTCCATTATTAGAATCGACTTGAAGAACTGCCAAAATCACAGCATTCCGAAGGTGGGCACAGCAATCAAGCAGATTGCCCGCGGCTGTTGGAATGCTGAAAGTAAACATGCTATTCAATTGGAAGATTCAATGGGAATGAGAACCCGATAATCTTTTGAAAATATTGTCATAGGAGCAGGAGCGATGGTCAGGTACTTAGGTCATTCAGCCACCGGAGAACGAATTCCAACACTTCCTTCCGACCAAGCTCGTTATGCAGATCGTGCCGAAAACCCGGCCACTCCCTGAAAGTGCATAGCGTACCTGCACGTATGGCAAATTGCCTACTCGCTTTAATAGAGGTAATTCGATCGTCACCCCCATGAAGAAGGAGAAGCGGAACCGTCAACTCCCCCGCGTGGGCAAGCGCCCACAAACCTGCTAGCTGTACACCGAGTAAGAATCTAGACGTAATCCGTCCGTGCCTGAGAGGATCTTCCACAAATCGGCGGATCATTTCCGGATCAGACGTCCCTCGTTTGGCTGCCAGTGGATAGACATTGGTGTCTCTGGGAGAAGTTCGCTCTACGATCCAGCCAATCAAATCCGACAGTGGTGGTGGCTTAAATACAAGCTTGAGCCATGGTCCCACAACAACTGCACCAGTTAACTCCGGTTTTTGCCTCAATATATGATTGAGCGTGACGTTCCCTCCCATACTGTGTCCGTAGAGAAACTTTGGCAATTCCGGGTGCCGTCGATTCATTTCTGCGAGAAGTAAACCCACACTTTCGAGGAGCGCTCCGTAATGCGGACTATCTCCGCGTTTACCTTCCGAAAGCCCATGACCGCGCTGATCGAAAGAGAGCACGGCATATCCTTCGGCTGTGAAAGATTCCGCGACATGCGTGTAAAATCCAGTATGCTCTCCCATACCATGCACAATGCCTATAACCGCTTTAATCTGCTTTTTGTCGGACGGTTTCCATTCGCACCCGAACATTCGGGTTCCGTCTTTGCTTCGCCACGCGAACTCCACATATCTCATCAACAATTACCTTCCCCGAGTCTGAAAGGCTCATTACTTAATTGAACTCCCGAAATTAAACTTAATCTACGACCCTTACAGCAATTGAACAGGAATTATTTTTTCTAAAATTAAGCGATTTGATGCGTTGGCACCTTGAATTTGTAAATTTAAAAGCTCCAGACTCATAATTCTGGAGCTTTTCGTTCAATTATCATTGATTAATTAGTTCATTTCACTTTGTCCTAATCAAGGGCCGCATTATTTGTCTCCACCTATTCCCGTTTCCGCGCCTCCTTGTCATTCCGAAGATGGCGCCACAAGCCCCTAAAGCAAGTAAAGATAAGAAGTTTCTTCTGTAATTCAACCTTCTCAAGAAGGAAGTAATCCACTGCATGATTTCACCACCTTTTGTCCTAAAGATTTGCCCATTGGGACAATCCTAGTGTGGTAAAAATTCATCGCATCCATTCTGGTGATGTACTGCCAAACCGACATTCCCAATAAACCCGACTTAAGTAGACCTGTTTTATTTGTAGTAAAAATAGCGCAATGATTCAAGTGGATTGACTAAGTAAGACCGAGAGACAACCGTGTCCGGTTGGAGAAAGCTGTGTAGCTGGCAGCTCCCTGTGCTGTTATGTCCTCCACCCTGCGGTTTTCCAATTTTAAACATACTGTAAACATGCATCAAATCGCCTAATTTGGAAATAATAATTCCAGTTCAATCTCTCAATTCATAACGGAAAGGCCGAAAAAGATCATGCCATTTGCACAAATCAACGGGACTACGATGCATTATCACATTAAGGGTTCGGGTTTGCCGATCATTTTCGTCCATCCACCCTTACTGGAGGGCAACAGCTTCATCTACCAGCTGGAGCAGTTGTCCGATAGCTATCAAATTATCACCTTCGACATCCGGGGTCACGGACAGAGCCGCTATTCCGAGCTTCCCATCACGTTCCAACTTCTGGCCCAGGATATCTGTACGCTGCTTGAGTTTCTCAAGATTAAAAAAGCCTGCATTTGCGGCTATTCGACCGGAGGTTCGGTAGCGTTGGAGACAATACTTTCCTATCCGGACCGGTTTTATGGGGGAATTCTCTTAAGCGCTATGTCAGAGGTCAGCGATCCTGTATTAAAAAGCAAGTTTTGGGCATTAATTTATGCGTCTGAATTTCAGGCCAAGAGATTTCTGACGGCAGCCATCACCTGGGGGAATGCAAACTCGTTTCAAACATTTAAAAAGCTCTACAGCGCATCCATAAAAGGTGACATTCGTAACCATAAGCAATATTACAGACGCGGCATGACTTATAACTGCACGCAAAGCTTGAAGTATATACGCGTACCCATGCTGCTACTTTACGGTGAAAAAGATTCCGGGTTTCACAAGTACGCCAAAATCCTGAAAAACCATCTGCCGTTCTCTACTCTATACTTCATTAAAAACGCTAAGCACCAGTTGCCTACCAAATGGTCAGGCCCGATGAATGAGCTGATTCGCCAATGGTTCGAGGAACAGCAGTTTGTGAAGAAACTTCCCTCCACTTACATGTATCAAGACATACCCGTCCTCGCATCTGAACCGGCGTCCACCCATGATGAACAGTTTCAGCAGTAATAGAGAACGTATCAAATCTTTTGGACATTACTTAGGTAAGAAGAGTGACCTCTGGTAAGGGCTGCTTCCCCTTGTGGTTTGGCAGACCGGCAGCGGCACGCAAACGAATATGAATGTCAATGAAGTGATCGCCCGAAGAGGCAGCGAAATACTTGCGCGGAAGTATGAACCGGCTTCACCCGAACGATGACGTGAATAAATCGCAGAGTTCCAACGACACGTTTCCTTCGGCCATGCACGTGGCCTGCGTTATCGCAGGGGAGGACCGGCTTCTGCCGAAGCTGCAAGCGTTAAAAGAAACATTGGAGAAGAAAATTGAATTGTATGCCGACCTTGTGAAAATCGGGCGCACGCACCTGCAGGATGCCACCCCCTTGACGTTGGGCCAGGAAATCAGCGCTGGTGGTCGATGCTGGACAAGACGCAGCGGATGATTCAGGTTAGCACCGACGCTATGAAAGAACTTGCCATAGGTGGAACTGCCGTCGGCACAGGGCTGAATGCGCATCCCGAATTCGGGAACATGGTGGCCGATGAGATCAGCAAGGAGACGGGGAAACGCTTCGTCTCAGCAGCGAATAAATTTCGCGCATTGGTTTCAGCCACGATCAAATCGTTTTTGCCCATGGAGCGTTGAAGGCGCTGGCCGCCGACCTGATGAAAATCGCCAACGATGTACGGTGGCTGGCTAGTGGTCCATGTTCCGGCATAGGAGAAATTGCGATTCCCGCGAACGAACCGGGAAGCTCGATCATGCCCGGAAAAGTGAATCCGACCCAAAGCGAGGCATTGACCATGATTGTCTGCCAGGTGATGGGAAACGAAGCAGTGATCGGATTTGCCGCAAGTCAAGGGAATTTTGAACTGAACGTGTTCAAGCCCGTACTTATTCTTAATTTCCTGCAGTCAATAAGACTGCTGGCCGACGGACTGCATTCTTTCAATGAGAAATGTGCCGTCGGGATCGAGCCCAACGAGGCGGTCATTAAGAATTACCTTGAGCAGGGTTGTGGTGCAAGCTCTAATCCTTGATACCATGATTGAAAAAAAGTCATGGGTGGGGCAGATATTTTGGAAACGAAATTAGATTTGTTTAAGTTCAAGCAATATGAATCAGAAATTATCTTGCTAACGGTAAGATGGTATTTAAAATACAGTCTTAGTTATCGTAATCTAGCAGAGATGATGGGAGAACGAGGACTACATATGGCTCATACAACCATCATGCGTTGGATTCACCAGTTTGGACCGGAATTAGATAAACGAATTCGTCCTTATTTAAAGCCGACTAACGATTCGTTCAGAACAGATGAGACCTATATTAAAGTCAAAGGAGAATGGAAATATCTTTACAGAGCAGTGGATTCAAGAGGCAACACCATTGATTTTATGTTATCTGAAAATCGCGACGCTCCTGCTGCCAAACGATTTTTCGAGAAAGCATTGACTTCACCACACAATCAATTGCCGCGCGTTATTACTATCCATAAAAATCCAGCTTACCCTACCGCAGTTCAGCAATTGAAAGACGAGAATGCTATCAATCAAGAAACATTGCTACGACAACAAAAATATCTTAACAATATTATTGAACAAGATCATCGATTCATAAAGAAAATCATTAAACCTATGCTGGGATTCAAGTCCTTCAAAACTGCCGAGAAAACAATCGCAGGAATCGAAGTCATGCACATGATAAGGAAAGGGCAGGTCGAATGCATTCATTCGTCTGCCCTCTCTACAATTAAATTAATCAATAAATTGTTTGGTTTGACAGCATAATCAAACCACAAAATCGCGGATATCTTTGATCATTTGTAATTGTTGCACCAGAACTCTCCTAGCTTCTTGCATTTCCGAATGAAAGCGTATCGGAGCGCAGCCCTCTGCGCAAAGCTTCCAGAGAAATGATTTCATGCGGTGAAATATTGCCCAGATGAATATCGGGGCCCAAGAGCTGCAGCAGATGAACCTGCTGGTTCTTAAGAGGCGCTTCCCACAAGAGGATCTCCTGACCCGGAATGGCTGAGAGCACTCTGCTTAGCTCCTCATCCTTACAGTTCCCCTGTTCATCAAAAATCCCCACTCCCAAACCGGATTCACGCGCTTCAATCGTAACGAGCTCCGCTCCGTATTCGGTATCCAGCGTCACCGTTTCGATTAATTCCTCCACCTCGATGGAGGAGCCCCAGCATTTTTTACCGTACTCGGTAATCACCGAGAGCCCTTCTTCCAGCCCTGTTTCAATTAGCTTGTTACGAAGTTTTCGATCCATCTCGATAGAACCGTCGGAAACCTCCACCCCCGTGAAACCCAGGTTTACAATCATCGCATAAAAAGAAGAAACTGCGTTTTGTGTGATGGCTACCTCCAAAAAAGTGCCGCCGGGATAAATCAAAATGCCATAAGCGTGGGCCATTTCAATTTTTTTTCTTAAAAGCTGCTGCGGGTAGAGCGGTGATGTGCCAAATCCGATTTTGATCATGTCCAGATGCGCGCCTGAGGTATCCAGCAAATCTTCAAAGCCATTTAGGCCGAGCCCTTTGTCGATGACCATGGTCTTGCCCAGCGTTCTTGGCTTATTTTGTCTGCGCCCGGTAGGGTCAACCAGCATAGGATTCCAATCCAGATGAGAGGTCACTTTCATAGGTTAAATCTCCTCACTGTACCTTGATTTATGTTTTTCTGAGTTTATCATATGTATTTTTTCTGGAGAGGGTGCCCAACATGCCTAAATTCTGACGAGCCTGCATAAGGTAGGGTAAAAAGCTTTTGAGCCAGGGTGATCGACTGCTGCGTCACGTGAGTTCCGTGTGAAAAAAGGACTGAGTACGTTCTTAAGTATAGGCGTCAGAAGTAAGATTTGGGGTAAATGCTTACGAAGCCAGCTTTCTGATAAAAGAACTTAGAAGCAAAACGATTTTATTTAATGAGCAAGATCTGATTGATCCTGTTGTATATTTATTGCTACAACGAAGTTATCGAGGATATCAGCCATCCGGCCGAATTAAGACCGCGCCATCCTCGGTCACACCGTATGCGGAAGACCAGCGATTTTCGATATCCCGCAGCTCGCCTTTGGGGCCGAACTGATAACATTGCAGACCGAGAGCGGATGCCGAATTCATTCGACCGGCTGGTTCAAGCCACGTACCTCCACCTGGCCCGGCAAACAGCACCCATTGGCCGTTATGTGGAGAGTCACTCGCCTTGGGGCTCGACAAGCACGTGCACCGCGCGTGAGCCGGGTCGTCCCGACGGCGTTTGCGGATTCAAATTTTTCATCCGCCGAAAACCCATCTTCGGGAATGAGCGCCCCAAGACGACGGCGTTATCATCGACGATCTTCTCGGCTGGCGGCAGTTTCTTGCTCGGGTCCTTAAGCCATGCTTGAAGTCGCGCGAGGGAGTGAGCCATAGTGTGTTCAGCAACCGGTCTGCACTCGCTAGTTGTATGTGTCCAGCAGGCGTGGGCCCGTTACGCCCCTCAAAACTGCATCCAATTTCCAAGCGATATTGTGGGCGTCATGAATGCCGGTGTTGCCGCCGAATCCGCCCGTAGGCGGCATCACGTGAGCCTCGTCGCCGACTAGAAACGCTCGCCTTACGGTGTAGTGGTCAGCTACATAGGCCGCCGCTTCCCAATGCCGTGCGTCCACAATCTATCTTGGACATCTTATCGCCCCGCCCCCTTGTGAATCAGCTCAAGACATGCTTCTCATTGAAGTCCTCTGGTCGTTCGCCACACTCTGGAAAATATTGAACTGACATCAAACATTATCCAGCGGAACTATTCAATACATCTACCGAGTGATTAAAAACGTTTTTAATCAAGCAGTTAATTGGAAATTGTTAAAAACACATCCGATGGCTGGGATCAAAAAACCAAAAGTCGTTTCAAAAGATATTGAATACTATTCAGAAATGGAAGCACAAGCAGTAATTTCCGCTCTAACTCATGAGTCTTTAATGTGGAGGATTTATTGCATTGCCGCGTTAGTCGGTGGTTTCAGAAGAGGAGAGTTGGTTGCTTTGGAATGGTCTGATATTAACTATGAAGAACAATCTATTTTTATTAACAAAAGTATTTCACTTACTGAAAACAGCCAGGCCGTTGTAGGGAAACCTAAAAGCAAGAGCTCAATTGGAAAAGTGGATATGCCGGAATGGTTTATGGAATTATTGAAACAGTATCAAAATGAATGGGAAGCGAATAAAAAGAACATTCAAGATTTATGGTTAGGAGCAGATCATAATTATGTTTTTCACGGTGGTTTCGGAAAACCTTTGTATTTCACTTACCCTTCGGAGTGGTGGCGAAGGTTTACTGAAAAGCACAACTTTAAACGTATTTCATTACACGGTTTAAGACATACAACAGCAACCATTTTGCTTGAGAAACAAACTAATCTAAAAACCATCCAAGAACGACTTAGACATTCTAATTTTACCACGACTGCAAATATTTATACCCATGTCACCCAGAAGGTCAGTCGCGAGGCAGCTAATAAATTCGATGGTCTGAACCCCAACAATAATTAATATAATTTTCGTCCCCAATTCGTCCCCAAGTATATAAATTTAGATTTGTTTTGGATATTAAAAATCCCAGTAAAAAAGCAAAGGAACCTTGATAATCAAGATCCCCTTGCTTTGATGCGGTCGGCGGGATTTGAACCCGCACGCCTTGTGAGCGCCACCCCCTCAAGATAGTGTGTTTTAATTTCCTCATTAAATTACCGTTTCGCCTTATAAAACTCATGATAAAGTTTCATCAGCGCCCGCTTCTCAATACGCGATACATACGAGCGGCTAATCCCAAGCTCCTTCGCTATCTCCCGCTGTGTGCGCTCCTCGCCGCCAAGCTCCAAGCCAAACCTACCCATCACTACTTCCTTTTCTCGGTCATCCAATATATCTAAATTCTTGTATATCTTCGATTTCTCAATCTTTAACTGTACCTTATCTATAACATCGTCAGCTTCTGTTCCAAGGATGTCGATCAGTGTAATCTCGTTGCCCTCTTTATCCGTACCTATGGGATCATGCAGCGATACGTCTTTGCGCGTTTTCTTCAGCGAGCGCAGATGCATCAGGATCTCGTTCTCGATACAACGAGCTGCAAACGTTGCCAATTTCGTACCCTTGTTAGGAGAAAAAGATTCGATCGCTTTGATCAGCCCGATGGTCCCGATCGAGATCAAATCCTCCAGATCTTCTCCGGTATTGTCGAATTTTTTGACAATATGAACACGAAACGATGTAAAAATGTTTTGGGTTCTGTTGCAAAAATTAAAAAAGTCCAGACGATCTGTTCGGTCAAACTAATTTTTATGCAATTAAACCGAACAACTGATGGATGAGTCGAACGACAAAAAGGGGCGACGAATGATTACATTCGACTTGCCCCTTTTTGATCATATGTATCGTTTCAATTCCTGTTATCGTTTGCTCTGCAGTTCTATTAAACCCAAGCATCGGGTTCGTTCGTTTCTTAATGAATCGATGATTCTGTTCTATGATGTTATTGAGATACTTTGTCTGTCTGATTTACGTTTCCTGAGGTAGTTTATCATTCTCCTTCAGCTTCTCGATTGCAACCGGGTAAGCCGGGTTCTTATCACAGCACGATAAAGATAAGTCCATTGACCTTTTACTTTGATATAGGTTTCGTCACAACGCCATGAGTCATTCAAATGTTTGAGAAAGGGTCGAACTCTGATTGCTATTTCAGGGGCATATTGATGTACCCATCTCATGATCGTTGTATGAGAAATTTAATTTCTATATATTTTAATAAAATCACTTGTAGATAAGCCTGTGACTTCTTTGAACACCTTATAGAAATATTTGGAGTCAGTAAATCCTAATTTTTCAGAAATTGTGAATGTATTCATATCTCCTTTCAGCAATAACTCCTTTGCTTTATTGATCTTTATCTCCTTTATGTAAGTATTGAAATTTCTTCCCACTTCTTTTGCAAAAAGAAAACTCAAGTATTCCGGGGTCACATTAAGTTTATCTGCGACTTCCACTTGTGTTATTCTTTCATGCAGATGCAAATCAATATTGTTTAGGGCTTTCTTTATAACCAGACTGTAATCATTGTTTTGATTTTTGATTGATAAAGACAGTTTTGCTACCAAATCCATAAGTGAACCACTTAATTCCCTCCACGTAAATGAATTTATCATTTTTTGATATGTTTCTTTCAGATTCAAGCTGTTTTCCCATTCACTGCATACTTTCTTTGCAGTATTTATCATAGCAGAAGAAAACTGTACAAATGCATTTATTACATCATCCGGTTGATGCACGTCTATTCTCCAGCATTTCAGGAACTCATAACAACAGGCTTCTATCTTTTCTAAATCCATAGAGTGAACAGCCAATATCATCCTGCGTTCTATCTCTATAGGATATTTGACTATCTTTGTAACGATATGTTGAATTTTAGTATGGTCGATCAGCACATCTTCCCCAAGTACAATTGACCATTGTAACTCCCTCTTTAAAGTAGAAAGACTGTTTGTAAAGTTATTGATATTCTCACATTCAATAAATCCAAAGATAGCGTTTCCATACTGCGTTTGATAGATTTCTTTAAGCAGTTGATTCTGTATGGCCCTTTTAAAATCATAAGTTTTTTTATTATCAGGTAAAATAATTACATAAGTATTTTCAACTCTGATTTTATATAAATAATGTTGATTTGCCAAATACGTGCTCAAATATTCTTCAACCAATCCTATTACTTTCTTTGAAGCATTTTCGCTATCACTATCCAAATAAACGACTCCAACATAAAAGTTTTTTGTTATATCCAGATCATATTCCGATTTCATTTTTCCCGCTAATCCTTTAATGTCAAGATCGTTTCCTAGAAAAATGCTATTTAGAATAAAATCTAAAGAAACAGATTCTGATGTTTTACTTTCTTCAAGTGACTTTTCCAGTTTGATTAGCTTTTCTATGTCAATTAATACTCTGTGAAGGTCATCTACAGTAAAAGGCTTAAGTAAATATTCATAAACACCAACTTTTATAGCTTTTTTTGCATACTCAAATTCCGAATACCCACTTAATATAATAGACTTATGCTTCAAATTATACCTTTTTAGGTTATCCAACATTTCCAATCCACTCATGTCAGGCATTTTGATGTCCGTAATGATGAGGTCGGGTTTTTTCTCTGCAACAATTTTTTCTCCTTCAATCCCATTGCTTGCCTCTCCCACAATCTGATAATTGCTGCTTATTTGGTTTATTAATTGAACAATTCCTTTACGGGTCCTCATTTCATCCTCAACCACAACAATTTTCATAAAACTCTCCTCCAACACTAACTTTCATATCATCCATTGATAATCTATTCAGACTGTCTAGGTATTTTTAATACTATTTCTGTTCCATTACCCGGTTCACTTGTAATATTCCATTTGCAATCTTCACCATAGTACAGTTTCAATCGATTAAATACGTTTTTCACGCCAAACCCTCTTCCGGTACTAATTGTTTCATTCCCATCTTCTTTTAAAAGATCTGCAAGTTTTGACTCATTTATTCCTCTTCCATTATCTTTTATTGATATTACTATATGATTAACCTCAAATATTTTTACGCTTACGCTGATCAATCCTCCGGAGGTGTATCCATCAAATCCGTGAATAATCGCATTCTCAATAAGCGGTTGTATTAAAAGTTTATGGATTTTACAATCCAGCACATTTTCATCAATTTCCACTTCACAATGGAAGGAATAGTCAAAGCGTATCTGCTGCAAATATATGTATTGTCTAAGCCATTCTATTTCTTGTTTAAAAGTGACAATTTCATTGCTTTGATTTATGCTATACCTCAAAATCTGCGCAAGATTCTTAAGCATATTACTTATTTTATACTGCTCATTTTCTATTGCTACCCAATTTATAGTATCTAACGTATTATAAAGAAAATGTGGATTTATTTGAGCCTCAAGCGCTTTTATTTCAGCATCTTTTTGGTGTCTGGCCGCACGCTTTACATCTTCAATCAGTTTTTTTATCTGAACCATCATACTATTAAAAGTTGTGGCAATGATAGATATTTCATCCTTTGTGTTAAGGTCAACATGTACATTCAGTTCCCCGCTTTTGGCTGTTGTCATGGCTTGTACGATTTTTCTTACGGACTTTGAAAACCTTCCTGAAAAATAAATAACCAGAATGATTGAAAAAAGTACCGCAGCTAGGCCAATTAAGGTAAAAAGCCTTTGAAGCGAGTAAACTTCTGAAAACATCCTATCCTTATCTGTAATATTTATAAAGGTCCACCCTAGATTCCTATCTTCATACTTATTAATCAAAACAGACTTCTGACTTAAGTCCTTAATCCAGCCGTTTAACATACTCATATCCCTTGTAAAGTTCATTGAATTTCCTGTTAGAATCTCTTCTTCACGCTCACCAATGTAAGCCTTTTCAGGAAAAGAAATGATCTTTTGATTTTGATCAATTATAAAATTGAATCCATTTTTCTGTTTGCCATTCTCTATAGTACCATAGACCCCATTGCACGCATCCGATAAAAGCTGTTCTTTTAAACTTAAAACAATGACACCGAGAGTCGTTTTATCCAGTCTTTCTATATCAAACATCCTTTTTGCCATATGAAATAAGTAAAGCCCCTTATCTCCGTACTGATCTGCAAATGAGGTTGGAATCAGTACAGTGTGATCCGTTTTTTCTGCCTCCATATAAAAATTTGTTTTTGTAATATCTTTATATTTTATCCAGAAGTGTTGAGTTGCCAAACCTGTAACTTTGTCATAGCTTACAACCAGTCCATTTGGACATAAAATCGAGATGCCCGATATTCCTTCTTTTGAATTAGCCAGAGTACCAAGCTTTTCTCTAAGCCTTCCAAAAGCAGATATTTGTTCATCATCGGAACCCTTGTTCAATTTTTTTGTCAGTTCAACAATTTCGTTATCAGAAAATATTTGAAATAACAAATCATTATATGATTCAATTTTCATATTCACATTTTTAGCAGTCTGTAATAGATTAATCTTCAGCAGATCGTCCACCTTATTCTGCATTGATACTGTCATGTTCAAATAGAGGACGAATTGTACAAGTATTAAAGGGATTATAGCCGCAAAAAGAAAAGAAAAAATGAGTCTCACCTTTAAACTCATTTTATGATTGTTTGATTTAAACAATCCTCTAAATATTCCAAATATTTTAGTTGCTTTTCTAGATTCTGTATCCATATATTGCACCCATGTAATATAATTGCTCCAATCATATAACTATCAATATAAAAAATATACCCCATTACAATTAAGATAACAAGATTGTAAGTTTTTATGATAGGACTATGTACATATAACGGCGTTATGCACATAGTCCATTTACTTCATCAATGTAAAACTCTAGTTGATTCTTTCCAAATAGAACCTTTGGTTATCGCCGCTCGCCTCGGTGTACTGAGTCAATCTTGCTGAATTATTAATAGAAACCCCTTCAATATCCCATGCCATTCCTGAATGCTTGAAGTACATCTTGAAGCTTCCATCCTGCTGTGGAACAAGTCTTACTTTTTGGTTGTCACCGCTTACATAGTCCCACAGATGAGTTCTATGACCTGCGTCCATGGCGACATCCGCCAAGTCGATTACCTTGGAAGGAGCATTCAGATAGGTTACCTTGTACCACCCGTCTCCAACGCTATCGAAACGCCATTTGAACCAACTATTTGTCTCAAAGGACCATTGAATCACCGAAGTATCATTCACAGTACCGCCACCACCGCCATTTATATATTTACCGCTGTGTTTTGCCTGTATATAATAATCACCTTGGGGTTGTAGTCTCCAATATTGACCGTTTACGCCTGTCCAATCCCACTGTTGCATTTTTGCATTGTCCATTAAAGAATTTTGATCTACATCAAGGAATTTACCGCTTCTGACATTAACAATCTTAAACCATCCATTTCCAACATCTACAAAATCCCATTGTTGAGATGTGTTTTCTTCTTGATAGGAAGAACTCAAAAGCTGCGCACCGTTTGCAAGCGAATCCCCTTGAATGGAAGCATATTTGCCGCTTACGACATTAACGATCCTATAATGTCCATTCCCTGTGGGAATAAAGGACCATCTCTGATTTGGTCCGTTATAGTCATAGGACCACTGGTTAATAACCGCACCTTCATTTTGATTTCCACCTATCAAATCCATTGATTTTCCATTTTTATTGACCAGCATGAAAAGATTGCCACTATACATGTTGTTGGAGGAAAGAATGTCAGTGGTCCCACCTTTAACATCCTTTTTACCAGTTGAAGAATTCATTACTGAAGCAATTACAAATATTGTAGAGTTTCCCGTAGGAACTAAAGCTCTACTGTAACCTGTAGGTATAACACAGTCTTGGACCGTCCAATGACCTTGACCAAAATTATAATTCAAGAATAATTTATCAGACCGTCCGCCAGAAATTATAACAGTTCCATTTGGACTACCGCCAGGAACCCAAGTTACATATGGTTGTGATCCCGGAGTTTGTCCCTGATAATAATTCACCTTGCTTCCCGGATCTGAAACGTTTCCCCAGTTCTCAGGATCTGAAGATATTTTATAGTGTATTTGATCATCTTGCATACCAACCATTTCATAAACAAGCATATACTTTCCGTTACCCATTTTAGTAACAATAGGCATACCCGGCCTTAATGCACCCAGAGCCACATCTACTGTTATATTGCTCCAATTAATCCCATCTGCAGAGGTCCTATGTACTACCATCTGGTTATTGTTAGGATCCGTTTCATCCGAATAGTAGCAAATCAACTTATTATTAGTAACTAACAGGAACGGTTCCCATATTCCCTTATCTGGGTTACTAGGCCAACTCCAACCTGGTACGTATGGCCCCCCTGTTGCGATAGTAGATACATAAGTCCAATTCCTGCCCAAATCATTACTTTTAAATAGTTTAATATGGTGTACCAGCTCACCACCCGGAAACGCATTAACAGCAAAAAGCATAGTTCCCGCCGGCATATTTCCTATCTGCTGCGGAAGTTCAAACAAAAAACCCTGTTCCCTTAAACCCTCACCTGAGTGTACATCGGCAACATCTGCAATCTTGCTCCATGATTGTCCTCCATTTGTACTTTCATAAATCGGAAAAGTTGGTCCGGCTGGATGTGGAGTTTGTTTATCTGTCCATACTTCATGTGTTGCATACATCTTTCCATTGTTAGCACCATTGTACTGAAGCATTAAAGCACGAGCATAACTTGCACTTACTGATGATGTGCTCGACCATACCGTAATCGGACCAAAAGCATACGTACTGGTAACAAGACAGAAGAATAGAAAAATTGAAACAAATGATAATAACGCTATTCTTTTAGCATACTTCATAAGCTTACCTCCTATTGATTTGTTTATTAATTATGTAAGCACTTACACTATAAATTTGAATATTTCCTTGTACAACTCGAATAAATTAATATAGGTGTAAATTTTTATGAAAGTTTTAAATTAAGAATTTTGATTATCCAACTAACTCAGGATAGGTTAAGGTATCTGACAAAACGCAACACTGAGCTAGTCGGTTGAACAATATCTGGAAATTCATAGAGCTAATTTATGCCAATGTTAGCGGCGAAAAGCCACTTTTTATCACTATTTCATTAACCCTTCACTGCGCCGTTAGTCAACCCACTGATAATATATCTCTGCAAGAAAGCAAATAGGAGAATAACAGGTATTACTGAAACAACACCAAAAGCCATCACATTATTCCATTGGGTTCCATAGCGCTGCATAAAATTAAAAACCCCGGAAGTTACCGGCCACATATCCTGGTTATTTATGAATGTAAGAGCAAAGATCAAATCTGACCATGCAAATAATAGAGAAAAAACAGTACTTACAATTACACCTGGAAGAGCAATTGGAACCATTATTTTTAGGAAGGAAGTAAATGGATTACAGCCATCTATTCTTGAAGCATCATCCAGTTCCTTAGGTATTGTAATAAAATATGTCCTCAGGATCAGCACAGAAAAAGGTATTGCAATTGTAGCATCAGCTATGGCAGGTGCCATATAAGTATTGTAAAGATTCAAACTTTTAAAAATGATAAATAGTGGAGTCAGTATGAGGGATGTAGGCAGCATCTGGGTAATTAAAAAGGATAGAATGAACACCTTTCTTCCTTTAAATTTGAATCTTGCCAAGGCATATGCTGCTGGAATGCTTAAAATAATAGAGATTATCATCGAACTCAGAGAAATAATAATACTGTTTAAGAAGTTTCTGAATATGTTGTAATCATCTCTTACTTGTTCAAAATATGCTTTGAATGTTATATCTTGAGGGATAAAGGAAATAGGCGTCTTGAATATTTCCAATTCGGTCTTAAGAGACGAAATAATCATCCAATACAGAGGGAAAAGAAAAATGATACATATTATAACTGCAACTATATTGAATAAGGTATTTTTCTTATTGCTTACCATTTCATTCATTTTTACATCACCTCATCTTCCTTGATCAGCTTCAGATAACCCAAACTGACTAAAAATAAGATCACAAAAAGAATATTAGCAACAGCGGCGCCTTTGCTAAAATTAAACTCTGTAAAAGATAATCTGTAGGAAAGAGTTGAGAGAGTTTCTGTTGAATCAACAGGCCCTCCTTTTGTCATAACATAAACTAAATCGAACACCTTAAAGGTTGCAATGAATCCCAAAATCAGGACAGCTTCGATTGCCGGCTTTAACATTGGAAGAGTAATATGTATCAGTTTATTCCACCAATTTGCTCCATCAATATCCGTACTTTCATAGATTTCATGAGGAATAGTAGTTAAACCGGTTAAAAGCATGATCATTGTAAAGGGAATACCGATCCAGGAGTTTGTAATAATCAACGACCACATTGCACTTGTTGGGTGAATCAGCCATTCTACAGGCTTGCTGGTGATATGTAGGTTCATTAGAATTTGATCTATAATTCCGCCTGTAGCACTGAACATATACTTAAATACAAGGGCAGTGATAGTGGCGGGAATCATCCATGGTATGAGAATCAAACCCCTGATATTTTTTGAAAGTCCAAAATTCTTATAAAAAAATAAAGCAAGTAAAAAACCTAAAACAAACTGAATAAATATACTGGCTACTGTGTAATATAGCGTATTAAAAAGTGACACTCTCAAAATTGACTCTTTTGTAAGGTTAATGTAATTGGCCATTCCTACAAATTCTTTATGAGGTAAGTTTGCGGTCATTACATTGACATCTTGAAAGCTCATGACTATGTTATTGATTATCGGGTATCCGGTAAATACCAGCATAAAAATAGTAGCAGGTAACACAAAGATAAAACCAATATTATCTCCTCGAAATAATTTACTTATCAGCCTCATAACAAAAACCACCTTTTATTAATAAATGGGAGTATATGTTCATACCATATACTCCCATAATACAGCTCAATTTTTCTTTCGAATTATTTCATCAACTTATCCACTGTCGCCTGTGCTTCTTTCAGTGCATCCTCAGTTGATTTCGTACCTGTAACTACTGCCTGCACTGAAGTTGATAAAGCTGTAGACAACTCAGGCCATTTTGGATGAGGTCCTCTAGGCATAGCATACTGCATCTGTTCCATCCAAACCTTGAGTGCAGGGTCATCCGTATAATTCTTGTCAGCTGCAACGTCTTTTCTTGGAGGGAAAGCACCGGAAGCCTTAGTATACGCCCTTATTGCATCTGCACTGCCTGCCCATGAAAGGAACTTCCAAGCAGCTTCCTTATTCTTACCTTTTACTATGCCAATATTTTCTCCACCGAGAACAGATCCGCCTTTTTGCCCTTTAGGGATTAAAGCTATACCAAACTTAAGGTTTGGATTATCCTTTTGGATAGACGGAGTCTGCCAAGGCCCATTAATCATCATGGCAACCTTACCTGCCGCGAATTGCTTTTCAATATCGGACATACCCACATTAATGACTTCCCTGCTCATCGATCCATCCTTCATCAAGCCGGAAAGAAAATTAACTGCATTTGCTACTTCTGCACTATCCAGTTTGTTTGGATCTCCACCTGCAGCTATCAACCAGGGATAGAAATTAAATGTACCTTCTTCGCCTTTTGCAAGGGAAGTAGCAAAACCATATACTCCACCTTTTGTAAGCTGCTTTGCAGTAGCCTTTAATTCATCCCAAGTTTGTGGCGGCTTAACACCTGCTTTATCTAAGAGCTCAGTATTATAAAACATTGCTAGGCAGTTGCTTACGAAAGGTAATGCATAGTTTTTACCCTGGTATACACCGGATTTCATTGGACCTTCAAAGAACTGGTCTTTTTCAGCCCATGTTGAAACTTTATCGGTAATATCCTCAAAAAGGCCCATGGCCGCAAAAGCCGCTACATCCGGGTTATCCATCAAAACCAAATCCGGAAGATTTCCTGCAGACAAACCTATGGTCAACTGTTTCTTAAAATCATTAAATGGAACAAATTTTGGTGTGACTTCAACTTCATTCTGTGACTCGTTAAATTTTTTAATGTAATCTTGGATGTCTTTTTCATAATAGTGCCATAATGTTAATTTAACTTTTTTAGTATTTGCTGTATCAACCGTCGTGTTCTTGGTTTCTGCAGGTGCAGCACTAGCTACCTGTGAAGTTTCTTTAGTAGTGTTATTTGAACCACAACCTGCTAAAACGCTCACAAGTAATAAACAAGCCACGAGAAAAACAATTCCTCTTTTCAAAAGTTTTCATCCTTTCATATCAAAAAAGATTTATTATGTATTGACGCGTCTCAATAATTAAATAATAAAGTAATAAAGCAGTCTATAAAACTCCAAAATATAAAAGGAGGTGTAAAAAATTAATATAGCATTAATTATAACTGATAGATATTGATCCTTCATTAATCCCGCAGAGACAAAAAAAGTCTTACTGTATACGAAATATTACCCTGCCAACACCAATGGAAATAGCATTGTTTATTTCATCAATATAGTCCATGACATTTTCATCTCTTGTAAAATGCTGATATATGATTTTTGAATAATTTAACTTTTCTCTTTCAAACTTTGCTATATCACTTTGTTTTGCTTGTTCATGAATAAAACCTTCTTCAAATAATCTATCAACTATCCCCTTAATAAATTCTGTAGAATACCCTTTTGTCAATGTTTTCTTCGTCATTAAAAAAGAACAGGAACGAATCTCCCTTTTCTAAGATGAAGTTTTTGACCTTCATTTTACTTCCGGAGCACCGGGTTGCATTGAAGTCACAATCCTAATCCCGCTGCTTCCCACACAACCTGAGTTTTACCTCTTTATAAGACTAGAAAAAATCCGCCTGACCCTTCTCCCTTTCATTTCTTTATCCCTAATGTTTCTGCATCTTAGTGCAGAATCACGAACTCATGATAAAGCTTCATAAGCGCCCTCTTCTCAATCCGGGAAACAAACGATCGAGAAATCCCCAGCTCCTTTTTGCATACCATATGCGGTGTCAAATTCAAAAAATACTATATATTGTGGGTCCAAATTTATTTGCACCAGAGCCGAAAAATCCCCTCTCTCATTGAAGAGGGGGGATTGAGTTGTTTGTTTAACTATGCAGCATAGAAGGAATTGTGTACAAAAGACTTGTTTCTTCCCACAGTTCCCCGGGAGCCAGAGCGAATAAACCGATGTCCTCAGGAGGCATCTCGATATTCGAGGCATTAACCAGGTTGACCTGAGGCTCTGGACAGAAAAATCCCGGATTCGCATTGTTGTTCCAAATCATCCACTGCTTGTAGGAGGAGCCTACGTCGTACACCAAGGATACATGCTGGCGAAGATCTGTGAGAACAGCGCGATTTCTGCCATTCTGGGATTGTGCCGTATAATGATTGTCCATGGCCTCAAAGAACGGATATACTCCCGCACCCTTCATCGCCTCCTCCTGCTCCGTTAGGATCTGGTGCTTTCCTGTTGGGAGCATTCTAGCATTTAACTCCCATCGCTGCCCCAGAGTCATATGGAACCGGTAATCCTCGGGTCGGCTAGTCTTACAAAATGGCGCGTTAAGCGAAGTATGGAAAGCCAACAGGCATGGCATCGGCTCGTCACCTTCATTTCGGATAAGAACCTGCTGTTGCAGCCCTTTCTCGCTTATCGTATATTCAAGCCAAAAAGTAAAGGTATGTGGGAAATAACGATACATCTTACTTGAGTTATCGATGCTTGTCTTCAGGCGGACATAGGAAGCTTCGGCTCCTTTATTCCCGTACTCCTCCACTTCCCAAGGGATGTTATACAGAAATCCGTGAAGATGATTGCCCGTACTTTCCTCATTGACAGGAAATGTGTAGGTTTGGCCGTTCCATGGAAACCGTCCATCCTCGTACCGATTTGGAGGAAATAGAACTGGAATGCCGTGAATCATTGGTCTTGCCATAAATGCTTCCATTTCATCCTTGTCAGGTTCATGCAAAAATCTAAATCCCCTCACTTTGTCGCGAAATGCAATTAAGTTCCCCCCTATTTGCGGCAATACAGCGGCCTCATAAGCTCCCGCAGAAAGCCAGATTGCATCTTCACCATGAAACTGTCCTTGTATTGCGTATGCTCCTGACATTGTACAACCTACTTTCCATTCAAATATTGAAACCACCACTTGTATCATAGCTTACTTAATGATATTTACTAGGAGATATTTAGTTCGCTAGAATATCATTGAGCTTCTTCTCAAGCGCAGCCAGTCCAGCTTCAGGGTCAAGTCCACCTAAAACGATGCTTTGGAGATCTTCAGAAAGGGTCGTGAAAATCGCGGAGTATTTGTTAGTCTGCGGAGCGAACTTAACCTGACGCTGCGCTTCGATGAAAAGCTTGTGGTAAGGCTGCTGCTGGTATGCTGCGCTCTGCACGACCGCTCGATTAGCTGGCACATGCCCTGCTTGGCCCCACGTCACTCCGCCAACTTCCGAGAAATAT
Source organism: Paenibacillus sp. GP183 (assembly GCF_900104695.1). NCBI lineage: Bacteria > Bacillati > Bacillota > Bacilli > Caryophanales > Paenibacillaceae > Paenibacillus > Paenibacillus sp. GP183. Next base: position 5,106,025 of record NZ_FNSW01000001.1, on the reverse strand, counting down.
TTCATGAAAGTCATTGCGGCTCTTTGCTTCTCCTGAGCCACATAGGTTGGAACAACCAACATATGTGAGCTGCCCCAGTGTACTGAGCTGCCGAATATCGGTGGAAGAGGCATGATTCCAACAGGCAAGGTTTTCTCGCTGAGATGATGGCCTGCCTCCCAAACTCCTCCGAACCATAATGCAGCTTTACCGTTATGAAAGGAGTCCCAAGGCGTCTTGTCGTTTAAATCGGCTAAATGGCTCGCATAGATTTGCTGATAGAACTTTAGCACGCTAAGCGCCTTATCGTTATGAATCGCAGCTTTCGTCTTATCACTACTCAGCAGTTCACCGCCCGCTTCATAATAAAGGTTCAGAAACGGTTCTTGAAAGTAGGGCGTATTTACAGCGAAAGGCTGTACATCCGGTACCTTAGCCTGAATTTGCTTCAGCAACTGGATAAATCCATTCGGAGTCGCTTCGCCTAGCTTCGGTGTGTCATCCACATTCAGCAGACCGGCTTTTTGCAGAATATCCTTGTTGTAATAGAGTACGTGAAAATGGGTGTCGAGTGGAACCGCATACGGCTTGCCGCTAAAGGTCGCGTTCTGTACACTGGAATCATCAATTTCTTTGAAATCAAACCCTGCATCAACTGCCAATACATCAAGCGGCATAATCTGCTTCGCCTTCACAAACGGAGAGATCCGATCCCCATGCGCGACAGCAACATCCGGTCCTTTACCGGAAGAAAGTGCCGTACTCAGCTTCACATAGTACTCATTGGATTCCAATCGTAGCTGTTTGACGAAAATACCCTTCTGGGATGCATTAAAGCTTTGAACGATCTGCTCGACGAAATCCCCTTCGCCTCCGCCGAAAGGATTCCAAAACGAGATCTCAGTAAGAACTTCATTTACCGGTGTTGCTGTTTTACTGCCGTCACCCTCTAGGTTTTTCGAACACCCTGATTGAGCTAGCGCCAGTATGAAGAGAACTGGCAATAACAAACCTACACATTTCCTGAACTTCAAAACCATGACCCCATCTCTGACAAATCTACAATTTAAATGGTAAACGTTTGCATATTGCTTGTTAAAATTAAGTATCTGCTAAACTTCTCCTCTTACCCGACTCCGGTATTCAGAAGGCGAGATGCCTGTTATTTTTTTAAATACTTTGGAGAAATATTTTGGATCCGGGATACCAACCAAATTACCGATATCAGCCGTCTTCAGCTCGCCCGTTAGCAATGTCTTAGCCTTCTCAATTCGAATACGGGTTAAATGCTCTAGGAAGCTTTCTCCCATTTCCTTTTTGAACAAGTTGGCAAAATAATTTTTGCTCAAATGCACAAAGCTGCTGATCGATTGCAACGATATTTCTAAATGATAGTGCTGCTGAACATATTGCGTCGCTTTAATGATACTATTGCGATCGCTGTTATAAACCTGAATCATATGCTTCACTAATTCGTCAAAGGCCCTCATAAACCAAGCTTTGCTTTGGTCAATCGTTTCCAATTTGGATAATTGATCAAAGTATTGCTTCTTTAAATGAAGAACACTTTGCTGATCACAAGACACATCTGACCAAAGTGTTGTCAACATAATTAAAAGTTCTAATGAAATGATCTGCACCATGTCATAGTCTTTACCAGAAGCCAGTTGCTCGAATAATGTTTCTAAATACGTCTGCAGTTCCTTGGATTGAAAAGCGTAAACCATCGAGTGAATGTGGCTCGTACTCACTTTCATATTCTCAATTTGATCGCTGACCATAGGCTCATAATCCACGCCATAGACAATAACCTTACCGCTGCCTACGAACATCTTGTATTTGGCAGCGATCACGGCTTGTTGGTACGCAAGATGCAATTCAGACCAAGCATGGATGCCACTGCTGATTCCAATGGTACATCGCATTGAATAAGTATCTATGAGATGAATTATGAGCGATTGCGCAATCTCCCGCACCATTTTCTGCCCTTGAACTGCCGGCATATCTGGAAATAACAGTACATTCATTTCCCCCTGCTTATCCGGAAATACTTCATAGCTAAGGAGCCCCGTAGATAGCAAACTTTCTAACGCTTTACGAATATAGGTTTGCCCTTCCGAGACTCCCTGCTCCAAAGCATTATTGCTGATATGCATCGCGTATAGCGGTAAATGGACATCCAGCAGTCCCATGCTTTCGATCGTACTTTTAATATGTTGGGAATCCGTCTGTGTCTGTGTTCCCTGTGCAAGATCCAGAAAAAACTTTTCTTTCCACATCGGCTCAATCCTGGTATCCCGTTTCTCCTCCTTACTATGAGAAGATTCTTCAATAGCTTCCTTCACCTTCAGCAAAGCTTGTTCAAAATCTCGCGGCATCATATCGGACTTAATTAAATATTCTGAAACACCATGGCGGATCGCTTCCTTGGCATATTGAAAGTCCTCCAAATTGCTGAGGATCAAAATTTTCATCTGAGGGCTTATTTTACGAACTTGAGTTATTAATGCAATGCCATCCAAGATGGGCATCTTAATGTCTGTAATTAAGATATCGGGCAGTTCCTGACCAATTAAATCCAGTGCCTCCTGTCCATTGGCCGCTTCACCGATCACCGTCATTCCAACCTTCTCCCAATCGATCATCGATCGAATTCCGAACCTGACGATATATTCATCTTCTACAATCAAAACACGGAACATAACTTTCCCCCTATTTCATAATAGGAAGCCGGATACCGATGCGAGTACCGATACCGATTTCACTCTGAATGTCTATGCCATAAGGCTTCCCGCAAATCAGCTTAATGCGTTCATCCACATTCGCTAAGCCGATGCCGCCCATTTTCTCTCCGGATTGTTCCTGATGCTCTTTGAGGTGCTGGGCGACGGTTGGTTCCATCCCTCGTCCATTATCCGCAACTTCAAACTTGATGCCACCCTCAGGATGCAAAGTGCAGCTTATATGAATTTCCCCTCCTGATTCACGACCTGTGAAAGCATGGAGAATCGCATTCTCTACAATAGGCTGCAGAATCAGCTTCGGTGTCCGCAACATTCGCACATCCTCATCGAGATGCACGAACGTTTCAATGTTGAAATTAAATCTGAATTTTTGAATACCCAGGTAACACTGTACATGCTCCATTTCTTCCTCCACAGTAACAGTTTCTTCTCCCTTCCCCAGACTGATACGGAGCAATCTCGACAGCAAACTGACCATCTCAGCCGCATTGTTGGCCTTCTGCAACAGAGCTGTCCATTTAATTATATCCAAGGTGTTATACAGAAAATGAGGATTAATTTGCGCTTGCAGCGCCTTTAGCTCCGCTACACGCTTATGATTCTGCTCCTCATACACCGTTTTAAGCAATTCATCGATTCTCGCCACCATGTAGTTGAAATTTTCACCTAGAATATCAAATTCATCATGACGCCGCTTCGCCTTGAATCGGACGCTCAAATCACCAGACATCACTTGTCGCATCAGTCGAATCATTTTTAAGATGGGCATCGAAATGGAATTTGACAACAACATCGCGGTCAAGATTGAAAAAACTATACAAATCAGCGCAATAATCATAATAATTTGCAAAAGCCGATTGGAGTCTTTGTAGAGAGCCGATTCCGAGATGACATTCACCACGATCCAATCATTCGTATACAATTTTTTATAGTTCACGATCAGACGATGACCGTCATGTTCGAGTGGAAAACCAAACTCCTTCGAGGGGGAGCGAAAAATTTGTGTGTAACCGCTTTCTCCTAAAACCTGCTTTACACTTTTCCCCAGTAAGTTATTATCGGGATAGGAAATGATTTGTCCACTACCGTCGATGACAAAGCTTTGGATCTCCAAATTGCTTTTGGTCGTTTTTGTGCCAATTTCTTTTAGCACATCCTCACGAACATCTAACACAGCAACTATGCCAACTGGACTGTCATCCGAAGCCTTGTAAATCTGCTTAGCTAAAGAGAACACCAGGACGTTTTGCGAATTCAAGCTGTCTACATATGTACCTAATCGGGTTGGAAACCAACGATAATTACTCCCATCCTCCAACGTTAGGAGGAACGGGGACACTTTACCGTTCGAGCGATCACTCCAGCGGTAGATCCCTTTGATATAATGCTTTTGCGATAAAAACGAGATCGACTGGAAATCTTGATTGATAGCAATTATTGTAGAAAGCTTCGTAGTAAGAGACAAACTGTCCAATTCGTACTGCGCTGCGTCTGTTCGATCCAGTGTGCGAAGCATGGAGACAATTTCATTGTTATTGACGACCTGCATCATCATATCTTTGTAAATCCCTAATCGTGTGTCAATGTTATCAGCTGTTTGCTTCAGCAACTGCACAGAGTATTCCGTCACCTTATTGTTAATGGTCGATTTCGAGATCGAAAATGAAATAAACCCCATGGCAAGCAAAGGAGTTAAAGAAAATAGAAATAAAAGCAGCATCCATTTGTAGCGTATGCTGCTCGTCCATCTATTCATCCATGGGCAGAATCGATTCCCATATGATTTGCGGGGCTTTCCTGGTGTCTGGGTCATAATGACAACCCTTTCTTTATAGGAAGAATCTACGGATTAACCTTTAATCCCTGTCATCGCTACGCCTTGAACAATATGCCGCTGTAATACAGCGAACACCAAAATCGTTGGAATCGCTGCCAGCGCGCTCGCTGCCATAATGAGATTTAGGGACATCGTATTATTCGACAAAAATGTTGGCAGTCCTGCCGATAAGATCATGTTCTCTTGCGAAGTAATCGATAAGTAAGGCCACAAAAAGTTATTCCACGATAAAATGAAATAAAAAATACCAACGGAAACCATAGCCGATCTCGTTAGCGGCAAACAGATACGCCACCAAAGACTGAAATTTCTGCAACCGTCAATCTGCGCAGCATTCATGTAATCATTGGGCACGCCATCCATGAACTGTTTCAGCAATAGGATACCAATCGGATTCGTCAGTCCTGGGAGTATAATCGCCCAAATGTTATCGATCAACTTAAGATGCAGCGTAGTCTCATACAGCGGAATGAGAATCGCTTCTGTTGGAATAAGCAGCCCCGAAACAATTAATAAATAAAACAAGCCTCTAGATTTAAAAGCCAATTTGGAGAAAGAGAACGCCGCCAGTGAGCTGAAAAATAACGAAAAAATCGTAGTGAGCACACCTATGACCACACTGTTCCAAGTCCATCTCAAAATTTGCGAATCCTTGATAACTTTCACGTAATTGTTCACATTCAGATCTGAAAATTTCAACCAGTCTCCGAGCAAATAGACATTGACACCATTGGGCTTGAGAGATACCAGCAGCATCCAGATAAGTGGAAAAATAAAAAGAAGGGCAAGAATCACAGCGATGACGTTAAGCGTGATTTGTTTCATGTTCAACCTCCGTCAGTCTTTTCTATCTGTCAATTTGAACTGGATGACTGCGATCAGCAGCATGATGGCGCAAAATACAATTGACTGTGCGGAAGCGAGGCCGAACATATCCTTTTTAAAACCAGTCACATAAATGTAGCGAATCATCGTGTTCGTGGAGTCCCCGGGACCGCCGCCAGTCATGATCTGCACTTGTCCGAACAATTTCAAACAGGAGATGATTTGATAAAACACTTGTATTCGCATGACTCTCGACAAACCTGGCAACGTGATATGCCAAAATTGCTTCCAAGCGCCAGCGCCATCTATTTTCGCAGCTTCATAATGATCCGTTGGAATTTCTTGCAAACCAGCTAGAAACAAGACCATCACGAACCCGACAGTCCACCAATCGGTCGTTAGTGTGATTGCCCACCAGGCAAAGTTCTTGTCTGTAAGCCAGTGAATTTCCCCAGGAAGACCCACAAGCTTCAGCAGCGCGTTAATCGGACCATATTTGGAATCGAGCAACCGCAGCCAAATAAAACTGATGACGGAAACAGACAACACATAGGGTAGAAAGAACATAGAACGAATCACTGTGCGAAACTTGATGTTTTGGTTAATAAGAAGGGCCAATATGAGGCCAAGCACTATGACTGTCGGCGCACAAATGATGACAAAATAAAAAGAATGCCAGACATACAAGTAAAAGTCTTGATCTGTGAAAATCTTTTTATAGTTGGCAAGACCGACATACTTTTGCATTCCCTGAATGCCCCAGACGTGTAAACTCATCCAGGCTCCCCGCCCTACTGGCCAGAGATAGAAGATGGCGAAGGGGATCAAGAACGGCAGCAGATAGACAATCGCCCTCAATTCAGTAATCATGCGTAATAGGTATGGTCTGCGGTGGACTAATGCCCTCTCGCTTTCTCTAATTATAGTCTCCATTGCTTATTCTCCTTAGGACTAAATCTGTCTGAAAAACATAGGCGAAACCACCGTCTTCTTAAGCCCGGAAGTTTCGCCCGCTCCTTGCCTGGTGCATTAGTTTGCCAAAATATCGTTGATTTGTTTTTCCATGTTTTTCAAGCCTTCTTCAGGTGTCTGTTTGCTGAAAATGATGTTTTGGAGCGATTCGGAAACCGTCGTAATGATGGTTGTGTACTTATCTGTCTTCGGTGCGAATTTCACCGTTTTTTGAGCCTCAATAAAGAAATTGCGGTAGGGCAGCTTCTTGTATTCATCACTTGTGGTAACCATACTGTTCGCCGGTACATGTCCCGCTTGCCCCCATGTTTTGCCTCCTACTTCCGAGAAATACTTCATGAACTTCGCTGCCGCTTCTTGTTTCTCAGGAGTCACATAAGTTGGAACGACAAGCAAGTGCGAACTGCCCCAGTGTGTTTGGCTACCAAAGATGGCAGGAAGAGGCATAGCGCCAATGTTGAGTGATTTATCATTCAGTAAAATTCCAGCCTCCCACACGCCGCCGAACCAAAGAGCCGCTTTGCCGCTATGGAACGAATCCCAAGGTGTTTTGTCGTTCAAATCACTGTATTTGTTGCTGTACAAGTCCTTATAAAACTTTAAGACGCTTAGTGCCTTGTCATTGTTTATCGTGGCTTTGCTCATATCCGCATTCAACAGTTCGCCGCCTGCTTCATAATAAAGGTTCAAGAATGGCTCTTGGAAATATGGCGTGTTCACAGCGAGCGCTTGGACATCCGGCACTTTGGCGTGAATTTGGGCGAGTGTCTTTTTGAATCCGTCCGGCGTAAGTTCTCCTAGTTTAGGCGTACCGTCCTCGTTCAATAGGTCTGCCTTTTTCAGCAAGTCTTTGTTGTAGTAAAACATATGAAAGTGCGTATCTAATGGTATCGCGTAAGGTTTACTGTCATAAGTGACACTCTTGAGGTTAGAGTCGGAAATCTGTTTCAGATCAAAGCCAACCTTGGCAGCCAATTGATCGACAGGTACAATTTGCTTTGCCTTCACGAACGGAGAGATACGGTCAACGTGTGCAACAGCAACATCCGGTCCTTTGGATGAAGATAACGCTGTGCTAAACTTCGTGTAATACTCATTGGACTCCAGACGAAGCTGCTTAACAATAACCTCTTTTTGAGAATCGTTGTATCCTTTAATAATTTGATCAACGAAATCTCCCTCTCCGCCGCCAAACATATTCCAGAACGTGATTTCAACTGGACTTGTCGCTTTGGTCTCCGTGGCTTTGGGTGTTTCCGCAGCCGATGTACCCGTTGGTTTGGTACCGCTTTCTTTTGTTGCGGTCGAACAGCCCGATACGACCAAGGCAAGCGCTACACTTGCTGTTAGCATGCTTGTAAACTTCTTTTTCATTGTCGATACAACCCTCTTTCTTGCTGATTTATGGTTTACGAAAGCCTTTACAAAGTTTTTGTAAGGATTCCTTGGTTATTAGATTACAGTGTTTGTCACAATCTCTAAACTGATAAAAGACGCATCTTAGGGGAACAAATTTAAGGTGATGCGAGGTACGGATGGTATCAATGTAGACGATCTTACGATAGGGGGTGAAAAGTAAGACTGGTTTGCTCGAGCAGTTCAAATAAAAATGGAGCCCGAAGGCTCCGCTGATATAATGAAGTTAATTTACCTTGATATTATCGAAGCTCAAACTATTATTGAATCCGCCTCGAACGCCAATCGTGCGAAAGCCGGAACTGAGCCAGCCAAGATAACAAAACAAATTAGAGCTGCCATGGTTGCTAAGGACTTTTTGAACATTTCATTTCCCTCCTAGGGTAATAAAAGTATATAAACGAGCAGACTTTTATCTACGGTCTCTACTGATGGTCCCTCCTCCCGACCGATATCTTGCGATTAATGTAAGTGCTTACAATTTTATTGTAACGCTCCTTATTCTGCGCCAAAACCTCTACCAATGTTACGTTTTCATGTGGTTCCCCGGCCTTTGCTTGCGAAAAGGTGGAGATTTTACGCTGAGCGCACAATCTTATGGACAAATTTCAAAACCAGAACTAAAAAAAGCCTGACCTGTACCTACAGGTCAAGCTCTCTCACGGATTGCAATTTATGCCAAGTTAATTTCTTTAATAATCTCGAGAGGAACTTTAGGCTTGCGATCCGCAGTCAGCAATCCGTTCACTTCCTGCTGAACATCCGATAATTGCGTATAACAATAACCACAGATGTAATCCGTATCTTTGATCGCTTGCGTAATGCTGCGGAATCGCTCGATAAATTCCTCTTCGCTATCTACTTGGTTGCCGTACCCCCAACCAGTCCCCGTGTTAAAAGCAATGCCGCCAAATTCGCTTACTATGACCGGTTGACCGTTATAAGCATACCCCTGAGCTATTGCATATTTCCAATTATTGAAGGAGATTTCTCCGTTCACCAAAGCATCTTTGTCCGCATACCTTTTGAGCAGCTTCGCTCCTGTCTCCTCATAATCGTGTAAGGTCAAAATGTCAGAAACGGTGTGCTCCCAGCCGTCATTCACAATAACAGGACGATGGGGATCAAACGATTTGGTTAAATGATATATACTTTCCGTGAATTTTTGCTGCTTGCCGTCGGTCAACACTTGCGGGATACCCCAGGACTCATTGAAAGGCACCCACGTTACAATAGATGGATGATTGTATTGCTGTCTTACGATCTCCATCCATTCTTTCGTGAAGTTCTCCACGGCCTCGTCATTAAACTCAAAGGTGGCAGCCATCTCAGACCAAACCAACAATCCTTTCACATCACACCAGTACAGAAATCTGGCATCCTCAATTTTCATATGCTTCCTGACCCCGTTGTAGCCCATGGCAATAATCGCATCAATGTCCTCAATCAACGCCTCTTCGGATTGCGGTGTCAAATGACTCTCTGGCCAATAGCCCTGATCCAAAATAAGTCGTTGATAAAACGGTGTATTATTCAGCAGAACCTTGCCTTTTTCGATCGAAATTTTTCTTATGCCGAAATAGGAATACACATGATCAACTACGACATTATCTTGATACAAAATAAATTCCACCTCATATAAGTTCGGCTGGTGTGGAGACCAGGTAACGATTTTCCAAGGCCCGTTTGCTTCGTGGGACAAATCAACATCCAGCTGCAGCCACGGGCGATCGATCACTAGACTTGTCTGTTTAATCATCTTGTTATGGATCCGAATACGCGTTTCCAGACGAAGTTGATTCAACTTTGAAACGGCCTGCGTTTGGTACTCAAAGCGCACAGACCTAGCGTCTAGATCAGGTGTGATTTTCACCGCTTTGAGATGGGATGGGGACACATACTCCAGCCATACGCTTTGCCATATCCCTGTTGTTTGCACGTAGAAACACTCAAAATTATCATCAACCCATCGCTGCTTGCCTCGAGGCTGCGTGCAGCTTTGGCTGTCCTCCGCTTTCACGACCAGCGTATTCGGCGCATCCAATTGAAGGTACGGTGTTATGTCAAAAGAAAATGCGGTGTATCCGCCTTGGTGCTCCCCGACATAGACACCGTTAACCCACAACTTCGCAATGTAATCGACAGCCTGGAAATTTAGAATAGCCCGCTGATCCGCATTCTCTTTGGGAACCTCTAGCATTCTTTGATACCATACATAAGGGTGGAACGCTTCCTCCCCAATGCCGCTCATCTTGGTTTCATACGTATACGGAACTTTGATTTTCAGTGCTCCGTTAAACTGCTCATACCATTTCTCCCCCTCACCCCTATTTTCATCATCAAACTTGAAATCCCATTCTCCGTTCAAGCTCAGCCATTTCTCGCGGACAAATTGGGGTCTTGGATAATCTTTGACATACTTGTGAGTAGCCATCTTTATGTAAACACTCCTTTTGAAACTAAAAATTTGTTTTATTCCATAATTATTGTATCAATGAATTCAATTTATGGTTTCCCTGTCAAAATGTCAATAATTATTTCAGTACTTCTCGATTTAAATGAAATAAACCTCTATCGAGATCATTCGAAGATGAGCGACCGCGTTTAAAGGTAGGTTTATTCGCAATAAGAAAGTCTATTTCGGAGATCCTTAATTTTTTCTTTCTTATGTGGTTAAAAATCTGTTGCCAGAAGACAACAGATTTTCAGAACGTATAATAAATTTTCATGACAATATCCTGCTCATAGTCTCCAAAATGTTTTCCGAAAAGATTCAACCCACCTTTGTAGCGCGCTTCTTCTTTAACACCAATCCTCAAATCGACGAAGCTGTTGCTGAGGAGTGACAATTGTAGAAGATTGGTGTCCGATAGCTCAATATTATCCAAGGTGCTTCTGATCTCATCTACACTCCATGTCTTGAGTGAGCCAAACTGCGTGCCCGTTTCCAGCCACCACGCCGGATTAAGTTTTCCTCGCCGACCACCAAAGTCGCCCGGCGATGTCCATGTTCCAATCTCAACGCCATTTATCCATAATGTAATGTCTGAAGGCCAATTATTATCATAATTAGGGGCTTCCGAGCAAATCTCCATCGAGAACTGAATCGATTGTATGCGTACATGAGAGGGAAGATCAAGGGGATATCGGTATTCCAAATACCCTTTACGAAGCCAGATCAGCTGCGCTGTGAATCGATTAGGATGGAAAAAGCCTGCGGGTGAATCCTCAGGTATGATGGCCTTCTCGTCATTAATCATCCCACAAGTTGGAGAGACTTCGCAAGACGTAAAGCTTCCAATGGGCATTTCGATTTCGTAGCAATGCTTCCCATCAACACGCTCATAGATTAGTGAATTCAGTTTAATATTAATGTCGTCATACGTTCGGCTGCACACCTTCATGGCACCTCTCGAGGCAGGGAGAAACTCAGTTTCAATAAGTTTGGCCTGTTCCAATACCTTAACATTGGATGCCGCTGTAGATACTGGAATATCCAGTGCTTCAGCAATTTCATTCACATTCATTCTCTTGCTGTTCAAAAGTTGAATCATTTTAATTCGCAGGTCGGTTGAAAGCGCATGTGTTACTCTTATGAGCTCATCCGGATTATTGATCGAAAGCCTTAGAATAGCAATCACTCCAAATATTTTGTAATAATCCATCTATCATATACGAAATCAACTAATGCTTGTCAAGCTTTTCAAATTGGTTAATAAAATTTTCGGTTGTGTCGCAAAAATTGGTTCTGTTGCAAGAATTAAAAAAGTCCAGACGATCTGTTCGGTCAAACTAAATTTTATACAATTAAACCGAACAACTGATGGAAGAGTTGAACGACAAAAAGGGGCGACGAATGATTACATTCGACTTGCCCCTTTTTGATCATATGTATCGTTTCAATTCCTGTTATCGTTTGCTCTGCAGTTCGAAATTACTTAATGTATTATCTTTGATAAATCTCCATCAGAAGTAAATATTGATTCATTCTGCAATTGGCTTTAAATCGCCGGGAATCGGACCAAGCTCTTGTCAACGCCAATTGACAAGAACTTGGTCCGATAAACTCCGCGGTTTACTCAGACTTCATTCGGACTATGTTCTTGTCTCCCGACATTATTAACTTGAGTGTTGCGATTTCCTACGAAACTTTCGAAAATGGGCAGATTTGTAGCGGGACGAGTAACTCGGTTGCTCAGGCAGGTATCTTGAGGTGCTTAAGAATGTCGAATAACGGCCTCTTCTCTAGGGCTTGCTGGTACACGTAAACGATGATTTGCCCGAAATATTCCTGCCGAATTCGGTAAACGACATCTCCAAGCGTAAGATGCTTGTCGCTCTTCATCCAGTCCTGACGCTGAGATTCCAAAAAGTTCTGCGTCAGAAACTGAATCGCCCAAAACCGCTGAATGCCTTCAAATGATAGCAACTGATATTGATCAAAGCCTAGCAGTTCTTTGAAATAGCGATAGCCGGTTTCGATGTTCCAGCGCACGTGATAATAGCGTTGGATTGTAACGAGATCCAAGCTTAAATCCGTGCACAGGAGACAAACCTGAGGTTTGCTCGAATTGACATATTCATCTTTCCAAGACAGCAAAGCTTTGACGTTTTCCATTTCACTTAACGGACCTTCATATTCATAAATCCAGAACGTTCCCTGACTTTCCACCGTAACGGAGCGTAGGTCAGACTTGCGAAGGTACTGGACAGCGAAATCAGCCATGGAAATCGTTACGCCGCTTACGCAGATCAGTCGGTTTGTCTTTACAGCGGCGATGACATGAAAACCTTTGATATTGCATGCGTTGATGACCTTCTCACTGGTGTACCAGCTATCCATGAGAACATAAACCTGTTCATCTGGCATAGCCGAAAATGATTCGATCATTTCAAGGGCAAGATCGTTCTTGCTTTTGAATGGTAGGTGGTGTTCCTTGCAATATTCTTCACGGTAATAAGGACGAAAATCCCAAGCATAGGAACTGCTTTCGCTTACAACATGAGCCGTAACAACGCAGTGGCACCAGACCGATTTTCCAGCTTCGTGTGAATATTGAAAGCTGAGGGCTTCCATTTTCTTCGTTGAGGTTTCCTTCTTACAGCAAGTATCATCAACGATAAAGAATATAAGTTGCCGAGCGTCACCACTCTTTGCTCGTTTCGCGCGAATCTTATCCATTACGAAATGCATGCGTCGGCGCTGCATGCGATTGACGCACCATGGCGAATGATTCAAAAAATTCGTGACATTGCTGAGGTGACGATCTCCTCTGGCAGCTTGCTGAATTTGTGTAATATTTTTACGTCCGGCACAAAGAATGATGCCGTGAACGAGGGTAAACAGATGACCAAGCTGTGGTTTAGAAAATTCCAGCTTCAAGGCTAAAATGAACTTGACGATAGGCAAGTAGAGGGATACCATGAGATTGGGACATCTCCTTTTCTTGGAAATTGTGGTTGTGGTAAACGACAATTTCTCTATTCAATGGCGATGTCCTTCTTCTGTTTATTCATTCGACGAAGTTTCTAAATTTCTAATCTTAATCTGCGATCGTCGACGGCAATATTTTCACAACACTCAAGTTATTAAGTTAATTCTTGTGTAGAACAACTTGTTTAAGTCTCTTAATGTTTGATTTACCAGTTCCAAACTTGCCCCTAGATAAAATGATTTTAGACATATAGCTTATCCTTTAAGATCTCCGGAAGCCATACGGCCATAGGACCCGATTCCCGGTTATCCCAGGCGTAATAGGGAATTGCAGTTAATTCACTCTGCTCGTAACCGCATTTTCCACGAATAATCCATCCTCCATTGAGCAATTCTTTCATCCTCTCTTTAAAAAAGTTCATTTCCGGACCAATCGATATGTCGTTGATCGGTACCTGTTGATCGACTGCCTCCAAACAGTAAACGAGAGGGCCACGCTGTAAGGCCACCTTTCCTTCATTCTCTTTGACCTTCAGATGGGACTTGACCCGATTAACTGGCATTTCCAGATCAAGTTTAACCGTATCGCCGGTCGTCCACTCCCGGGAAACCTTAATATAGCCTTTTTCCATTACTGGGTTTTCAAGCAACTCACCATTAATACGAACACTCGCTCCCTGACACCAACCTGGGTATCTAAGGCGAATATCAAATTCGCGGATTTGCTTCGGATTTACCGTTATGTCAATTCGGCCATCCCATGGGTATTCGGTTTTCTGTGTCAATTCAACAGAGTTGGTTCCAAGTGCAATCATTCCGGAGCCCTGTATGTACAGATTGATTACAACTCCCGTCTCCGATGCAGCATAGACGTAGTTCCCGACTGATGGCAAAAATCTGGCGATCTGTGTTGGGCAGCAGGAACAGTCGAACCATTCGACACGGTGATGATGACCGTCAGATGCCAAGGGATTCACATAAAAGAATTTGTCGCCGCTCAGTGAGACACCGGCGATTGCCCCGTTGTACATAGCCCTTTCAACTATATCCACATACTTGCTGTCACCATGAAGCAGGTTCATCCGGTGATTCCAGAGCACCATACCAACTGACGCGCATGTTTCGCAATAAGCCGATGCGTTTGGCAAGTCGTAATCCTCAGTAAACCCTTCGTTATGCCTGGACGGACCTATACCGCCTGTTATATACATGTTACGACGCACAACGCTGTCCCAAAGTCGGTCCAATGCAGCCAAGTAACCGGCATCCCCATTCATCGAGGCTACATCCGCCATAGCGGTATACAGGTACATCGCGCGAACGGCGTGTCCTCCCACATCCGACATATTTCGTACCGGTTTGTCGTCCTGGCAGTACTTCGGTCCCCATTCTTCCTTTTCCCAGATCATACCTACACCGTGTCCGTGACCTCTTTCCTCAAGCAGCCACTGCGCAAGCTGCCAGTAACGCTCTTCCCCCGTCTCATTAAATAGCTTTACGAGCGCAAGCTCGATCTCCTCGTGCCCATCAACCCAATGCCGCTTACCGGGTCCGAAAGTTGTATCGTAATGATCGGCAAGCTTGCAAGCCACATTCAACAACTTGGTTTTATTGGTCGCCTGCTTATATGCGATTGCAGCCTCGATCAAATGACCGCCGCAGTACATTTCATGCTTTTCCATGTCTGACCACTTCTTGTCGGGAGCCTTCAGGCTGAAATATGTCATCAAATAACCGTCTTCCTCTTGCGCTGCAACAATAAGATCAATAATGGTGTCAATGCGTGCCTCAATTGCGGGATCGGGATGCGTCATCAAGGAATATGCGGCGCCTTCCAGCACTTTGTATAGATCAGAATCGTTGAAATATATTCCTTCAAATTCTCCTTCCATTAATCCCGCCGCTTTCGCAAAGTTGGTAATTCTCCCTGTACGTTCGCATTGGTCCAAACAAACCGGAAGCGTGATGTCCTTATACACCCGCAATCGCGGTGCCCAGAATGAATCTTCAAGTGAAACGTTGGTAAAAGGGATATGACCAAACGTTTGGTAAGCATTTTTGCCATTTAACATAAAATGCAAAACTCCTCTCAATCTGAAAATGAAACTCGCTTTTAATTCCACAGGCTGCAACTATCAGCCTGTGGCATATGTTCATCGTTGTAAATTTCGCTCATTTTTGCACTTGTTTAACTGCTGTACGTTTGCCTATTAACGGGAATTCACCGATCCGTAACTTCGCACTTCCGTAAGGTACGAGTTCCAACTCGTTTACCGGCTGCCCATCCGTCTTCGGATTCAACGGCGGGGTACCCGCATTGTTTCCCTCCATTCTCCAGTCGCGGACCAGTTTGCCGATTGTCTTCAAGCGACAGGGAGTATGCGCTGCATCAAACGGTTGATAAGGTACTTCAGCCGTTACCACTTCAAAAACAGCATCTGATATCAGGCCGTATTTCCATGGAGATACTGGGTATATTTCCCAATCATGGAACTTTTCACGCTCTACTATACGTTGCCAATTCTCTTTCACTGGAAGTGCATAGACGAGAGGCCCTCGCTCCACGCTGACGGCATACAAGTTATGGGAGGCAATATATACTTCCATTGGCAATTTAAGATGGATATCGTCTCCGTTAAACCATTCTCGATCGATTTTCGCGTAACCGTCCACAATATCTAAAGAGATACTCACCCCATTTATCGATAAACTTGGAGAACTGCACCACTGTGGCACTCGAAACGAAATAGCGAACCGCTCCTGACGATCCAGCGACAGGGTCATCATTACTTCTTCGCGAAACGGATACTCCCCACTAACCAGCAGGCGGGCTGTTGCGCCAGAACCAACTTGCGTCAACACGGTGCAAGGTGCGTAGGAAACCGCCGCCAGACCGCCTTTTCCGTCCGTCATCCATAGATTGGAAGTCAGTTTCGGCCAGCCTTGATGCATATTCGCCGTACAGCATCCAAAGTTTGGTTCCAAGCCAAAAAGGTTCGCATCCACTCCGTTGCTCCAATTACGCGGTGCGACATTGCAAACAATCTGGTTTACCTGCTGATCGTACTGATGTGAAGTCCAATCCACAGAAATGGCTGCAGGCAGAGCATTAAAAGCGACTTTTTCTAAAATGTCGCCGAATCGTCCTTCACCGAAAATACGAACCAAATTTTCCATTGTGAACATGTATTCCACAACGGCACATAGCTCTACTCCCTGGCTCGGATGGGTGCCGGACAGCCATTCATCCCCCGAAAACATCCCATGCGCTTGCCCATGGTAGGTCATCAGGCTGTCAATTCCGCGATGAACCGCTTCCTTCTCTTTCAAATCACCGCTCAGTTGAAACTTTATACCCGGGGTTTTCAATCCCATAGCCACATTGACGACATGCGTCCTCCAATCCCACTGCTCAACTTTACGCCAGAAGGGGAAGTCATGGAAAATATCGGTCCAGTCGGTCGTTTGTTTCGCTATAATTTGAGCCAGCTCGAGCAAAAAGCTTTCTTTTGTGCGCTTATGCAGCCACAAGATGCTCAGCAGCATCTCAGCACCTCGCGTTTCCGCCCAACCACTTAGAGGCCGCTCAGCAATCATACTTTTGACATAATGGAAGTATTTTGTTAAAAACGGTATGACCCGCTCATCGCCTGTGGCTTCTTCATGCTGAGTCAGCACTTTCAACATGATCATGTAGTGCCACCAGTCTTGACTCTTGTCGACATCGTTATTGACAGTTTCAATGCGTACAGGGCCGAAATTTCCGTTTTCTTGTTGACTTTTAAGGCTCCACTCTATCCAACGGTTCGCTTTGGAGATTAACCGTTCGTCTTCCAGAAGATAAGCCAGAGGTATCAATCCGTCCAAATAATACGGTCCTCTTTCCCAGCTTTCACCGTTTCCTCCAATCCACCCGTTTTTCGGTCCTACATCTGCCCAATGCTCCTCTAAATGCCCCGTAAGTCCGTCAGCTTGAATGTGGAGCTGGTTTTTTAACCATCCGTTAGGCTTAATGCTCCCAAGTGGGAGCGCTTCAAATGCCGTTTGATATAGATTCATCGTCGTCCTCCTAAACGTTTCTCTTCTCTCATAACTTGATACTAATTTCCGTAAGTTAACCTTTAATGCCTGTCAAGGTAATCCCTTCAACAAAGTATCGCTGTCCGATGAAGAACAAGGCAATGATAGGCGCGACAATGACTGACGACGCCGCCATGAGATAACCCCATTGCGCGTTGTATAAGCCTTTGAAGGAGGCAAGCCCGATAGCAAGTGTAAATTTATGGTCATCGCTCAGATAGATGAGTGGACCGAGAAAATCGTTCCAAATACCTATGAATGAAAAAATAACGACTACTATAAGAGCTGGTTTGGATAAAGGCAAAATGACTCGCCATAATACGGTGAACGGATTGGCCCCGTCCATATATGCGGCCTCGTCCAAATCTTTTGGAATGTTCATAAAGAACTGGCGCAGCAAAAAGATGTTGAATGCCCCTCCCCCGAACCAGGCGGGGACGATTAGCGGCAAAAATGTGTTAATGGCTCCAACTGTTTTCCAGAACATGAACGTTGGAATGAGCGTAACCGCATATGGCAGCATCAGCGTGCTGAGCAGTAGCGCAAACATTAAATTACGACCCGGCCAGCGCAAACGAGAGAAGCTGTAACCCGCCATGGCGCTGGTTATGACGATACCTGATACGGCAAACAATTCAATTGTCATCGTATTGAGGAAGAAAAGATTGAACGGGACGATAGTGAGAGATTCTTTATAATTACTCCAGGCAAAAGGACTCGGAATCCATTCGGGTGGAAAAACGAAGATTTGGTTGGTCGTCATTACGGAGCTGCGCAGAAGCCAGGCGAAGGGGAACAGCATGACGATGCTACCGAGAATGAGTATGGTATAACTCACAAATAAACTTAACGATTTCCTTTTTCTACCCCTCATCCTTAGACGTAGTCCCATTTCCATATCGGAGAGTGCCGTCTCGTGAACGTTCATATTTTCCCCTCCCCCTCATAATAAACCCAAAACTTCGACGAGCGGAATACCAATGCGGTCATAGCCATAATGATTAAAAAAAGCACCCATGCCAGCGCGCAGGCATAGCCCATCTTCGTTTCAGTGAACGCCGTACGGTACAAGTAAAAAATATAGAACAGCGTCGAGTTGTTGGGACCACCGTTTGTCATGACATAGGCCTCATTGAACACTTGGAAAGTACCTATCATTGCCATGATGACATTGAAGAAAATTGTCGGCGTCATCGATGGCAGCGTAATATGCCAAAATTTTCTTAGCATACCGCCTCCGTCAACCTCGACAGCTTCGTATAAATGACTCGGCACCCCCTGAAGCCCCGCCAGGAAAATAACTGCAGCATTGCCAACACCCCATGTACTCATGAGAATTAGCGACGGAATCGCGGTACTTTCACCATAAATCCACTGTGATACGGGAAGTCCTATGCTTTTTAACAAAGAATTTAGTAATCCGAAATCGGGATTAAAGATCCACAACCACAGCATCGTATTGGCAATACTCGGTACTAGAACAGGCAAATAAAAGATTGTTCTAAAAATAGGTAGAGCTTTCACCTTCTGGTTGAGTAACAGCGCAACGATAAACGAACCTAAAATACCCAGCGGCACACTGCCCAGCGTATAATAGACAGTGACAAACAACGATTTGCTGAACAATTCATCTTCCGTCACCATATGTTTGTAATTGTTTATGCCGATAAAGCGGAATTCACCGCCGATATTCCAGTTGGTCATGCTGAACAGAAGTGAAGCAAGCATAGGGCCAACGGTAAAAATGAAGAAGCCCAGTATCGCCGGCAAAGCTAAAATGATTCCCCATTTCCTTTCCATACGTTCAATTCCTGATGCACGGCGACTGGCGGTACTATTCATGATAATTCCTCCTACTTAACATGATAGAGAAGAGTCCTTTGAAAGAATAAGGACTCTCTCTTTTGGGAATAAATTGATTATTTCCTTGAATATTTGCCTTTCAACAAGGGTTCGATAGTTTTTTGTAGATCATCGAGCACTTGCTTTGCCGGAGCGGAATTCGTCCATATTTTATCCAAACCTGCGGTAATCTTCGGGTCAATTTCTGCGAAGTTCTTAAGAGAATATGACGGCGACCCTTCAGCATTTTTCAAAGTATAATCAATAATGGCATCTTTGAATTCCGTCGGGTGCACGTCATTTTTAGTCCATTTATCGATGTATTCCTGCTGATCGTAGTACTTCATCTCGAGAGGCATCCACAAACCTTTGGCGTACAAATCAACCTGCTCCGGATCGTTATGATACAAATAAAATTCCATCGCTTCCTTCTGATGCTTTGTATTTGCGAAAATAACGGTCGGTGCTCCCAAAAGCATCGTTTTGGCTGTTTTAAACTTGGGTAGAACACCCATACCGAAATTCATTTTAGTGGATGCAAAGTCAAGCAGTGACCATTGCCCGTCAATCGCCATGGCAACTTTCTTCGTCTGCAAACGAACGTTGGTTGCTGGCATGTTTTGCTGTTGAGTTGCCGTAGGGGCAACAAAGTGCTTATACATCAAATCCTGCAGCTTCTGGAATACCTCAACCGCTTCGGGGCTGTTCATCGTGTATTTGGTTCCGTCTTCGTTGGTAATGTCCGCCCCGTTACTTAGGAGGAACGGATACCAACCGGCAGACCAAGTAGGGACCGACACGCCGTACTGCACGATATTTTTCGGATCGAATCCTGCATCCAACGGAGTTTTACCGTTTTTGTCCTTAGTCAGCTTCTTTGCAGTTTCGACAAACTGATCCCACGTCCAAGCTTCGCTTGCTTTGCTTGGGGGTAATTGAACTCCCGCCTCTTTAAACAAGTCTTTGTTGTAGTACATGGTTATTATTTCTGCTGCCGTATTTGTGCCCACCGTCTTGCCGGGAGCGAAGTAGTAGTAGGTTTGTGGAATCCGATTGCCAAGCTGAGGGTATGCTTTCAAATAAGGCGACATATCGAGTACTTTGCCTTCTTCGCCCCATTTAAGTGCCAGTGGTTCCCCGAGATAAGCGACATCAGGAAGCTCATTCGTTGCCATTAACGTATTAATTTTAGTGTTGTAATCGCCGGTTACCTGCTGTGCATCGATCTTTATATTCGGGTGGGAACTTTCGAATGCCTTTACCATTTTGTCAACTGCCTGTTTTTCAAATGCACTGCCCCAGAACATGAATTTTAACGTTACTGGTCCACTACTAGAACCCCCGCCATCCTTCGATTTTGTGCTGTCCCCAGTGGTTGAACAAGCTGTTGTTACTAACATGAGAGCGAAAACGAGAAGGAGAATGAACCACGATCTTTGTGCCTTCATTTGTAGTGCCCCTTTCATATTTTTTGTTTACGCTTTCATTATCCTCAAATGGGATCAGTTGAACTATAGAATAAATTAAGATTGTCTTCAATATATTACGAAGATTTTTTCATTTACAGATTGCGTTTTCTGAACTCGCTAGGGCTGACACCTTGATGCTTCTTAAAGGCTATGCTGAAATAGTTGGCATCGGAAAAACCAATGCTTGCGGCGATATCATGCATTTTTAACGATGTGTTGGCCAAAAGCTCACGTGCTCTTTCAAATCGTATACGTGTAGTTAACTCCATATAGGTTTCGCCAGTGGTCTGCTTAAACAAAGAGCATAAATAATTGGGACTCAAATGGAGATGGGAAGCAAGCGCCGTTAGACTGGTTTCATCCAACGAGTGATCGCGAATCCATTGTTTGGCCTGTTCTATAATTTTGACTGAAGGTGTTTCCTTAGATGTTCGAATGGAATTGACGACTATAATCAAGAATTCGGATAAAAATTCAAGAAGGCTGTCTACCGTTTCAATTTCGGATATTTTCACAAACGGGTCGTTGGTCCAAATTGTATTCCTAGTTCTCGATTCCTCCTGTATCCTCAGAACAAATACGACAAGTTGGGAGGCGATCACCTTCGCATCGATAAGCGGCATGGAGCGGATTTCAGAAAACCATTCCTTTAGAATGTCAATGTTCAGGATATCGGAACCGGCACGGATTTCGCTAAGAAAAAATAATTCCTTGTTAAGAAGCTGCTTGCCTCTACTTACCGACGGGTCGATCTGTCGATAAGGAATGATATTGCCGCTTCCGATTATCGTGCGATGCTCCACAGCCTCAAGGGCTTCACGAAAAGCATTATCAAGTACATGGGCATCCATTACAGTGCCGCTTAGCCCGATACTTACTGAAATTTTCAAATAAGCTCTATAAGTTTCCTGTAGACGTTTGGCTAAATCTATCAGGTCACGATCTGGTGCTTTTTCAGCTGCCGTAAGAGGATTACCCTTGGTTTGAACTAACAAGACAAGTCGGCTTACACTCAAGCTGAGTACATGCCCGTACGTAATACCTCCGTTATCCACTGTATTGTTTTCCTCTTCCAGAACCTCCAGTGCCAGCTTTCGGTATGCATAAAGATACAGTTGGCGGTCGCCTTGGGAAACGTTCCTCATAGTATCGTAAAAATGGTCAATATCGATACAAAGAACTCCATAGCACGCCTTTGTATCAGTTATCAAACCCATTTCATGCAATTGTTTCATGATTTCCGTGTTTGCACCTCGATGCAAAAAATCGAGCAGAATTTGTTCCGATGCTGCCTGCTTGTACAAACTGACTTTTTGTTTCAGTTCATCCATGAAGAAGAGTTGTTCCCGTTCAGCGTTAATCTGACCTGCGGCTTTTTCGAGAGCCTGTATCAATTCGCCGTAAGATACCGGCTTAAGCAAATAATCGGAAGCCTGCAACGAAACAGCCTCTTTGACTTTATGAAAATCATCGTATCCGGTCAAAAAGATGATTTGCGTATTTTCATTCCGTTCTCTGATCAATCGGGCGAATTCCAGTCCATTTTTTCCAGGAATATTAATATCCAGCAGCACTATATCCGGCAGATGCTCTTCGTACAGCTTGATTGCCCTGTTGCCGTCTTCCGCCTCGCCTATCACTTCCATGTACATTTCCCTCCAGGGCACAGATTCCTGGATACCGTTTCTAATATGAAATTCGTCATCAACGATAAAAACTTTAATTGCCTGCGGCATGGTGCTATTCCTCCTTAGGATCGGTAATCATCGGGATATTCAAAGAAACCGTCGTATAAGTGTCCTGCTCACTGTAAATATGTACACCATATCCTTCGCCGAAGCGAAGTTTCAAGCGGTCATGCACGTTCTTTAATCCATAGATAAGACCGGTTTCTTCTTTATCCAGCGCTCGGTTAATTTCCTCCAGTTGCTCTGGTTGAACCCCTTTCCCATCGTCGGTAATGTTGAAAACAAGCGTCCGTCCGACCTCTTCCCCCGAAATGACGATCGTTCCCTCTCTCTCTAATTGCTTTAATCCGTGATAAATACAGTTCTCAACGATAGGTTGAAGAATGAATTTGGGTACATAATAGGCAGACAGGTCTTCCTCGAAATTGAGGAAGAAATCGAACTTATTCACATAGCGAAATTTTTGTATCCGTATGTAGGATTGGACATGCTCTAATTCTTCTCTCACTGTAATCAGCTCATTGCCTCTGTTGATCGTATTCCGAAAAAATTTGCCCAAAGAACTGATGACCTCACTTATCTCAAACTGTTTACGGGAGATTGCCAGCCAATTGAGCGATTCAAGCGTATTATATAGAAAATGAGGATTGATCTGCGCCTGCAGTGCCTGGATCTCTGCCTTCTTCCCTTTAAGTAAAGCACTATACACTTGTTCATGGAGCTCCTTGTTTTCTTCTATCATCCGCAGAAAGCTTTGGCCGATCTGGCCGACCTCATCCGTTGGGTCAAACTTGACCAGATGGATTTTCTTTCGGTTGGTATTCAATTTGATTAAAAGTGCCAAGCGGTTCAAGGGTCGTCTGATCGTGCCGCTGATCCAATTGGCTAGTATGAGGCCGATGACAATCGTGCCAAGAAAAAAACGGATAAATATGATGCGAATCAGTCCTGCATCTTTGTATAAATTCGAAGCTTCAATCACGTTGGTTATCGACCAATCAACACGTTCATTATTTACGGAGGCAGCAATATATTTACTTCCAACTGGAACAAACTCACGGTTCCGATGCTCAACCGACTGTGCGGATTCGTACAACTTTCGCATGACTTCATCATCACCATGTTCTTTTATTCCGGGCAGAATATAGAGGATCTCTCCTGATTTTCCGGATATAAAAAACCGTGACTCTTTCGTAGGATTAAGAAAGGAGAGCCCTTCGAAAAATTTCGTTTTATCTAATTCCAGAAGAACAAAGCCGATGACTCCGTTGTCACCATGCGTCTTTCTCAAAATTTTACCGATAACCATCCGATCGTTTGCATCATCATTTGGGTCAAGCGATTCGCTGTTTTTGATGATGCTCGATCCGACTAAGAGCAATTCATCGTACCATTTTTGCGCTTTTTCCGGACGTATGTAAGAACCGTATATCCGCATGTCTGGCGGAGCCGTCATGTCATAAATCATATAACTTACGATATACGACTTTGTAACGGTTATAGTGTTCATGGCATTGTTTATTTTATTGGAATTGCGGATGTAGCTGTATTCAATGTTGTCTTCGATGTTGACGGAAGAACAAACCTGATCAATCGCTCCGGTTAATGAGCATTGGATTTGCATATTGCCGATAATCACATTGAAAAGGTCATTTTCATCCACAATTAGGCGGTCTAGATAATGCTCACCCATATCAAGTGATGAAAAAGCATGTAATTCAGCATTATTTACCAACTTGTTGGCCGATATTTTGTACACTGCAAAGCTTAGGCAAAGCATGGGGATGACTGTAAGAATCGTTGTCAGAATGAAAAATTTCCCCCGGATTTTTTTCAGGCTAAACAATTCAAAAAAAACTTTCAATAGAAATCCCTCCCGGTTGGCTCCTTTGGTTTGAAAAAATAGAATAGAGGCCATGTATATGATTAATAAGGACAAATTATCAACAATATCGCTGTTATCCATATTTATTTCGAGAACGTCCTTGCAACTATTTTTCCGGAAATTAAGCCTCCCGACCGACAAATGACAAAAATCTTCATAGATTCTCTTCAAGTTCCAAATAAATTATTAAGCCCTCGAATAACTCCGAGGGCTTGACATAAGTGTTCTTGAAGCGCTGCAAAATTGATTATTACTCCCATTTTTTTGTTACTTCCGAAGAAACGATTTGCAAGTACCGACGTTTTTATTTATTTGGCTTTTATAATAAAAATGCAACTGTAAACTCATCAATTTTTGGGGATTTCTACAATAATCAACTATATCTAAACACCAATTATTATCTAAGATGCCCCAATACTACAATAGATTGTTAGGAAGATCATACTTCTTCCGCGCTAAAAATGGCGTCGAATCTTGTAAACCTCCACGAACATTTTATGACAAGCCTGCTGACGGATTGCTTTTCCCTGATTTGATTGAGACCTGCTCGTTCAGGTCAGTCGAACGGCATTTCGCCCAAAATATATTGGATGTAAGAGGATCAATCGAATCTTCTCGTCGCACGAAAGGGTCCAGCCCCATCCTTTTAGCGAAAATAACGCCGACCCCTTAGGTTAGAGCTGGAATAGTGGGAATTAGCGTCTCCCGTGTGATTTATAGTGTTTAGAGATCGCTTGACTCACACTCAAGAGCATAATGTGTGATTGGGTTAGCAACCGAATATAGGTGTTTCGATGCATTCCCTTCGGCTTTACCGGCAATGGTTTTATTATATTTATGGAGCCATCTAACCGCTTGCCAATGGATTTAAACCTGTTTAGATGACAGCTTGAGGTATTCTCCCGTTGCGATTGATAAGCCAGGTTATTGCAATAGCGGCAGAGGAAGTGTTAACTGTTTAAATGAACCTTCCCTACATGACGATGACATTTTGGACAACGCAACCATGGACGGTTTCCTCCATTATGGCATGGCACCAGATCACATATGCTTTCTCCGTTTACCTTATAGGAAACGATCAAACCTTCAACTGTAGTCTGTACACCTACATCAGCTTTTTTCCGTCCGGGCTTGGACCGTGTCA
Source organism: Paenibacillus sp. GP183 (assembly GCF_900104695.1). Classification (NCBI taxonomy): domain Bacteria; kingdom Bacillati; phylum Bacillota; class Bacilli; order Caryophanales; family Paenibacillaceae; genus Paenibacillus; species Paenibacillus sp. GP183. The sequence goes on along the minus strand of NZ_FNSW01000001.1, from coordinate 5,080,710 downwards.
CCGTTGGAAGCTTTTTAAATTTCAAATTATTTATCTCGATTTGGATCTCTTGTACGCCCCATTACATCTTCACCCACCGTCCGTATTTTATGTAAGAAAAATTTTCTTGAACTTGTTTTTGAAAAAGAAAAACAACCTGTCTTGGTCATAGCCTCTTTCGGTAGACGTCAAAAAAGAGTTCATATCATGGGCTTAATACACTGTAGACCGGAGGGGATTTTTATGGCTAAAGGCCAACCTAAAGCCCAATCTTCTTTTAAAAAGTAACAAAAAAGTTTTTTGTGAGTCGTGACCTCGAGCCGGACATAGTTCTAGCAATAAAATTCCTCCCATTTATCGAGCTCGAGGCTGGCTCCTCATGATCTCATGTGTTACCGTCAGTTTTATGGACAGCTATAACTGCCTTCGCCAATTATGACTTAAACCCAGGCTAGCGCCTATGCTTGGCGCGCCAAAAAAGCGCATATTGCCATCAAGGCAATATGCGCTTCGATCAAATTCTATCCCCCTCCCTTATCGCTTCGCCTTATAAAACTCATGATAAAGCTTCATGAGCGCTCGCTTCTCAATCCTTGACACATAGCTGCGCGAAATCCCCAGCTCCTTCGCAATTTCCCGCTGCGTCCTTTCCTCTCCACCGTGCTCAAGGCCAAACCGCCCCATCACGACTTCCTTTTCCCGGTCATCCAATATATCTAAATTTTTATATATTTTGCTTTTCTCAATTTTAAGCTGCACCTTGTCTACGACATCATCGGCTTCTGTTCCAAGAATATCGATCAAGGTGATTTCGTTTCCTTCTTTGTCTGTCCCAATAGGGTCGTGCAGCGATACATCCTTCCGAGTTTTTTTCAATGACCTTAGGTGCATCAGGATCTCATTCTCGATACAACGCGCTGCAAACGTAGCCAATTTGGTGCCCTTATTCGGCGAGAACGATTCGATCGCTTTGATCAGCCCGATGGTCCCGATCGAGATCAAATCCTCCAGATCTTCCCCCGTATTGTCGAATTTTTTGACGATGTGAGCAACCAATCTTAAATTATGCTCAATCAACAAATTTCGCGAATACTGATTTCCTTCGGACATGAGCCGCAAGTGTTTTTCTTCTTCATCTTCAGCAAGAGGTTGGGGAAAAGCGTTGTTTTTCACGTAAGAAACAAGCAATGTTACTTCTTTGATAAATAATGCAATTGCTGAAAAAAGACCAGGCAATGCAGCCACCCCCACGATGATATTGGTATTATATATATGTGGGTAAGTGCCTAGAAGTGCAAGTACGAAATTATCTAATTCTCTATATGGCTGGAAAGCTGCGGATTTAAATTAATACCTTCCAATTCATTACAATTAAAAGTATAATTTTTATATCATAATTCCAAATTGCTTGAGGTAAAAATGGGAGAAAATCCAAACGCCAGAATTCAGCGCAAAAGAAACATTCATCTTTCAAATGTACAATACCGAGAAATTGTTGAGCTTTCCCCTGAGCCCATTATCGTTCAAAGCAATGGTTTGATTATTTATGCAAATCCCTCTGCCGTAAAAATGATCGGTGCGGAAAATCAAGAACAACTGATTGACCAGCAATTAGTTGATTTTATTCATCCCGATGATCTCGAACAAAACGAAATCCGGAATACCTTGCTTTTCAAACAAGGGAAACCCTCTGAACTCATTGAGATCAAGCTTATTCGACTGGATGGCAAGATCATCACGGTCGAGGTGAAATTTGTGCCCATAACTTATCTCGGGAATTTAGCCTTAGCGCTGTTATGCAGGGATGTTACTGAAAAAAATGAAACCGATCATGCCTTGCTTGAAAATGAACAACGTTATCGGCATCTAATAAAAATGTCGCCTGAACCCATTGTTGTCCACAGCAATGGAATTCTCGTTTATCTGAATGACTCCGCCAAGGAATTGTTTGGCGCAAACAAGCAGGATGACTTGATAGGAAGCTCCATATTTGACTTTATACATCCTGATCAACATGAAATATTAAAAAACCGTCTCTTACAATTCGATAACGATGAAATTCAAGTGGAATACATATATTACAATTTAGTACGCCTCGATGGACAATTGATCGAAACAGAAATTTCCAGCGCGGTCGTGTTTAATTACTTGGGAAACTCTGTCATTCAGAGCGTTATACGTGACTTGTCGGCCAGAAAAAGAAATGATGAATTTCTTAGAAAAACCGACAAGCTTTCGGCCATCGGACAATTGGCTGCCGGGGTAGCCCACGAGGTCCGTAATCCACTCACCTCGCTTAAAGGCTTTACTCAGCTGCTCATGAAAAGACATGAGGAAAGCAAGCTGTATCTTGACATTATGTTGGATGAATTAGAGCGTATCAATTTTATTGTGAATGAATTTATGCAGCTGGCAAAACCGCAAGTTGTGGAGTTTAAAGAACATCATTTGAAAACTATATTGGAAACCATCATATCCATTCTTGATACTCAGGCTATTATTAATAAGGTCCAAATCAACATGTCTTTGGATGCAGACCTGACACCGATTTATGGGGATGAGCCTCAGTTAAAACAGGTTTTTTTGAATATTATTAAAAATGCGATAGAAGCCATGCCGAATGGTGGAACACTAAGGATTCAAGCTAATGTTCAAAACAACCATGTAGTTTTACAGTTCATAGACCAAGGCTGCGGTATTCCAAAGGATCAAATCCCAAGACTGGGGGAACCCTTTCTCACAACAAAAGAAAAAGGAATTGGTTTGGGCTTGATGGTAAGCTACAACATCGTCGAAGCTCATAGAGGAACCATGTTCTTTGAAAGTGAGCTCAACCAGGGCACCACCGTCAATATCTTATTGCCTTTGAACAAAACAGCACGCTTATCCGCATCGATGAAATAAGGCACATGCATCGTTTAATTGTACAAGAACTGGTATATTTATCCTTTATATTATATCTGGAATATGTTAAAATGAAAGCGCTTCAAATTTTGCGTTAACATTTAATCAAGGAGGAATTCATATGAATGTAACGCTTGAAGACACGTTTGAAGGACGTAATAGCTATGAAGATTTCATATTGGAAACAGACATCCTGTATTTTCGCATTAAGGATCGGGGGCTCGTCAGCTTTCACGGCAAAAATTTTAATGTTAAACGGAGAGTGTCGTCCGATGAACTTGGCAGCATGATGTCGAGCACTGATTTTTTCAAGGTGAATACGGATTGCTTCGCCAATCTCAAGAAGGTTCAGATGATTCAAGACAATCGTGTCTACTTTGGACCTAAGAATGAGGATACCAAATCGGTATCGATTACGAAGCTAAGGCAGAACCAACTCAAGGGATTTTTGAAACACGACCAATTCGAACGCAGCGTAGAGGATACTTTAAAATAATAAACAAAATTAAGACCCGGCCGTTGGGACGTTGACAGCTCCCACTCAGCCGGGTCTTTTCTTTGTTTTGTGCCCCAGACAACTTCATTTGCTGCAGCAATTGAACACGGTACGCTTCACTTTCCAGCGATTGAATTTCCTTGTATTCTTCATCGGTCAACACTCTTGGGGTGCCTACGGCTTTGGCAATCAAGTAAATTTTGGCGCTCTCCTCCAATAATCCTCCTCATTTTTTAATAAGCTTGATGATGATTATTATAGTAGAGTTATCGATAACTCACAAGAAAAAACAGCTCAAAATAAGCTGAACTGTTCTAATCAGTAAAGCGTACTTTCACACTGACAACCTCCGGAATGTTGCCGACTCGTATTGGTGGACCCCAAGTGCCAAAGCCTGAAGAAACGATGACATGCATCGATTCTTTATATAAGTATCCCCAGTCCAGCTCATAGGTTCTACGGGTAATAAAATGATACGGATACATCTGGCCTCGATGTGTGTGTCCGGATAACTGCAGATCAATCCCTGCCTTTAATCCTTCATCCAATCGGTAAGGCTGATGATCCATCATAATGAGCGGCTTTTGAGGATCGAGCTCCTTAACAAGCTCACTTAGCGGCTTCCGAGGACGGCCATGATGAGCTTTTCCCGATATGTCATCTCTTCCGATTATATAAAAGCTGTCGTTGATTTGCACCGCCTCGTCAACCAGCAGACGAACACCGGCTTTCTCCAACTCGGCAGCATATTCATCCAAATGGCCTGCTATATATTCGTGATTGCCCAGTACGGAGTAAGTCCCCAGATTTGATTTTAACGACTTCAATTGATCTGGCATCTTCTGTTTGACAAAAGGATGAAAGTCATCGTCAATCAGATCTCCCACGATAAGCACCATGTCCGGTTTAAGCTCATTGACCATATTCACCATGTGCCTCAGCCTGCGATTCCCGTTTATGGTTCCCACATGTGTATCCGATACCGCAGCAATATGAAGCTCCTTATGCGTTCCCCCATGTTTCGGGATGTCCACTTCATAACGAACCACAATTGGATTTCGTGCCCTCCATACTCCATATAGCAGAATGATAAGCACAAGTATAAAAACGGCTGTTCCTGTATAGGTTACCGTTTGAGGATCTTGCATAAAGGAATTCGGCAAAATGCCGATCCATTGGTTGAGAATCCGAATCAGATCGATAAAAAGGAGAAAGGGAATGGTGTACTGTAAAATAGCAAACCAGTATGCCCCCACTATCGTAAACAAACTCACTATTGGCCTTGGAAGATAAGCCGCAGTAAAACGCCCAATGACAAATGAATATCCAATCAGCCACAGCAGGGTCCAAAAAAACCAGCCGTTCAAATTAGGCGCAAGGGCATGAAGCCATTCCCAGATCCTCAAACCCGCATATCCATTGATCAGGCCAAAAATACCAACAAAGATCATTATGATGACGACAAATCCTCTTCTTCTCATTCCGCACCCGCCTTATCTCCAGACTCCATTATAGCTTAGTAGTGACGATTGACTCAAGGCAGCCCTGAACCGTATGATCATAGTGTGCACCTTGAGGCAGCTTTTCTATTTGAAAGAAGGAGGAAAGAATAATGAAGTACAGATCGCTTGGACGAACAGATTTACAAGTGAGCGAGATTAGTTTTGGGACTTGGGCCATTGGCGGCTCATGGGGAAATGTTTCAGACAGCGATTCGCTTCGAGCTTTGCAAACGGCCATCGACCAGGGGGTTAATTTCTTCGATACGGCTGATGTATACGGCGATGGTCACAGTGAAAAGCTGCTTGCTCAAGCTACAAAAGGCAAAGAATATGATATCCATATTGCTACTAAATTTTGCCGAAGTGCTGATATTCATAATCCTGAGGTATATACGGAAAAATCGGTGCGCGCCTTTTGCGAAGCCAGCTTGAAGCGGCTCGAGCGGGAAGCCATTGACTTGTATCAAATCCACTGCCCTCCCTTTGAGATTTTGAAGCAGGGGCTTGTTTTTGAGGTTTTGGATAAATTGAAGGCCGAAGGCAAAATTCGTTATTATGGCGTTAGTGTAGAAACCATGGAAGAAGGAATGTTCTGCATGGAGCAGCCGAATGTCAGCGCGCTGCAAATTATTTTCAACCTGCTTAGGCAAAAGCCGCTGGATGAACTCCTTCCGGCTGCCCAGTCCAGGAACATGGGCATCCTGGTCCGTTTACCGCTGGCGAGCGGGCTGCTGACCGGCAAATTCAAGGACGATACCCGGTTCGCAGCCAATGACCACCGCAGCTTTAATGAAAATGGCGAGCAGTTCAATGTCGGCGAAACGTTTGGCGGCCTTGGCTTTGCCAAAGGGCTGGAGTTTAGCCGCCAGCTTGGCTGGATCGCCGAAGCAAGAGAGAGCATGACGCGCGCCTCATTGCGCTGGCTGCTCGATCAAGCCGGGGTCAGCTGTGTCATACCGGGCTTCAGGAATGAAGCTCAGGTGCTCGACAATCTGCGCGCAGCGCAGGTTCCGCCATTCACCGAGCAAGAGCAGCAGCGGCTGCGCGATTGGTACGCAAGCGAGGTGCACCCCAGCATCCGCGGCGCATATTAAACGGCAAAGAGCCAACTCCCGACAACTCTCGGGAGTTGGCTCTTTTTTATGCTTAAACTAATGCCAGCATCTTGATACATACAGGCTGCGGCACCTCCACAGCATGCCCTGTATCGATCAACTCACCGCTGGCTCGATCGATTTTCCATACCCGCACATCGCCCGAATTTTGATTCGCCGCTAACAGGTATTCTCCGTCCGGCGTGATGGCAAAGTTTCGCGGTGTCTCTCCAAGAGTCGAATAATGGCCGATAGCGGTCAGCATTCCGCTTTTCTCTTCAATGGCAAAAGCAGCTATGCTGTTATGCCCGCGATTCGATGCATAGAGAAACCTTTCATCTGGAGATATATGAATGTCTGCGCCTGTGTTTTCACTCTTAAATTCTCTGGGCAGTGTAGAAATCGTCTGCATGGGTGAAGCTTTCCCTTCTGCTTGATCATATCTCATGGCTGTTACTGTTGAGTTCAGTTCATTCAGCACATAAAGACAGCTTGCTTTAAGACGAAAAGCGATATGCCTTGGTCCCGCTCCTGCCTGGAGATGAACCTCGCTATGCTGTTTCAATTTTCGCCCTGCGATGTCCATGTCGTAGATCACCAATTGGTCGATTCCCAGATCGGCAGCTATCGCAAAGCGATTATTGTAGTCCGGCGTGATCGAATGCGCATGAGGTCCGTCCTGCCTCGATACATTCGGACCTTCGCCTTCATGCTGATGAATATCGCTGGCTTCGCCAAGCTTGCCGTCTTCTACTATTGGAAATGCACAAACGTTTCCCTTGCTATAATTGGAAACATACAAACAACTGCCCGTCTGATCCAGACTTACGAAGCAAGGCGCTCCGCCATAAGTCGGTTTTTGATTCAACCATGTCAAATGTCCCGTCTTGGCATCGATATCGTACGCTGCGACGGAACCTCCCGCTTTTCCTTCATACTCCCCGGTCTCGCTTACCGCGTACAGCTTCATCCTATTGGAGTCTATAGCCATGTAAGACGCTTGACTTAACTGAATCCCGTGTCCAAGTGAATGGAGTTTCCCGGTAGCCAGCTCCAGAGCATACAGTCGAATACCGACCGGATTTTCTTGCGTATAAGAACTAATGTAGACGAGAATTTCTTTCATAATTTGCTCCATTAAACAACTTCCCCTCCGTTATACAATGTACCCACTCTTTAAGCATACCATGCCAATTGATGGGAACAAAATAGTTGGAGGCGCCTGCTTATTCCCCGGGGAACAGATCGTAAATCGTTGGTGAAATTCCTGAATTCAAATACACCCGTTCAATGTCCTGCCTGAAGGTTAAAATGTCGCTTAATGAAGCAATTATATACGCATGTTTGTCCCCGGCCTCAGCGGTTTTGGCTAAAGCGCTCTGTTCCGCACGCGAAGTCGTAAAGCTCTTAACTTCTATCCCGTGAAACAAGACTGTATTCCTGACCGCTTGGGCAAATGCACCCGAACCATAAACATGCACAGCGGCAAGCTTATCTTCCTTCACTCTGCGAACCAGTTCAAAAACAAGGATCTGATTGCCAAAAAGGTCCTTTTGCCGCAAATAATAACGATACAAATAATAAGGAGACTTTCGTGTGACCATGCCTTGGGGCCAAAAAGCGTTAAACGTTGACGGTCCATAGTTGCAATAATCGATGAAAGCTTCCTCGCCCTGATTGAGCCATCGATCCTCTACCGGATTGCTGATCGGAGATATTTGTACACCGCAATAATTATCCTGATGCGTCAAATTTCCGAGCAGACTGGCTTCCGCAGGGGTAGGCATATCAATAGCCCGATGCAGAGTCTTGCTCCACTCACGCGGTTGATCGGATAATGCGGCAAACAAATCAGGCTTGAGGCCAGCCAAGTAGCCATAATAACGTTGGAACGCCAGCGCCCCTGCATGAGATGCTTTTTTGAGTCGATGCTCTTGGGGTGAATGTGACAACAGCTCAGCCATAACTGGCTTAATGACCCCCAGCGTGTCCACTTCGTATCGAAGCGTCGAACCAAACTCGCCCATCATCAGCTCCTCCAAAAATGCCGGGGAGCGCACGATCCTCTGTCCCAGATCACCGTTCTCACCGCAGCTGCCTAGAAAACAGCGGATGTCCATACCTTCCAGCAGCAGCGTTCCAATTCTGTCAGTCCCCACAGCCAGCAGATGAATGATCCGGTGAGGCTGTTCCGACAGCCTGAATGCAGACTCAATCGCTTTTTGCATCGTACCGTTAAAACCTATATCAACGGTCACCATCCGGTCGACGGCTCCGAATTCCTGCTTCATATAATCGACAAACAGCTTGCGATTCCTCAGGATCGACGACTGGATCTTCTGCTTCATCCGTTCGCTCAGCAAATATTCACGAACCTGCTGAGCAATCGTTGACTTCCCTGATTCATCCGCTATCAGTTGGCAATCCGTCAACTTTGTCTGCATGTAAAGCTGAAAGGGTGCGGATTCCTCCACTATATCCAGCAAAAAGAACAGATCGGCTACAGTCGTCCAATTTTGTTCAAAAAGATGATTCAAAGCTTCATGGTTCCAATTTTCCATCGATGCCAGATAGACGGCTTGTCTCGAAACATAGACCGGCTTAATGGTGAGCGCCATTCCACGCATACGAGCCGCTTGCTCAAGCATAGGGCCAAGCAGGTACGCCTCTCGCATCAACGGATGCAGCTCGCTGCGATTTTCACGGATGCATTCGTCGATAATCCACTCGCACCAGCCGTGCAGGAATGGTCCAATGACAGCTGCTCCGAACTGATAAAAGAATCGCTCCGCCTCATCCACTGCTTCTTCTGTCATGGATATGACAGCCAGCTTGCGAAGGGATTTAAGCTGAGGCAGCGTGACGGCATGTCTGATGCTTTCCCAATGAAAGGGGCTGTCAAAATGCTCAGGAATCACCTCATAATGAATGGAAGGAATCTTTCTGAGAGCTGCACCCTGGACATCAGCCGCCAGATTATCTCCTATGTGCAAAATATCCTTGCTTTCCAAATATGGAAATCTTGCAGAAAGGCAGTCAAAAAGCTCGCCAGACACTTTCCCTGAGTGGTGTTCATTGGAGATGAGTAAAGCGTCAATTAGAGAGAGATCGAGTCCTGCTGCTTGCAGGATTCCGGAAAGCTGCGGCGTGGAAAGATACATGTCGGATAACAGCGCCACTGCCTTCTGGTTTTCTTTGCACCAATACATCAGGGAAGCCGCGTGCGGATTGAGGTAGCAAATCTCCCGCTCCACAACAAGCTCAATCTCGAGCATCCGGTCTCTGTCACATAGGGAAGCGGGAATTTCTGCGTAAATAAGCTCCAAGGTTACTTCCGCGTACGAATTGGGAGCTGGCTTGCGTCCGGTTATTGCCTCTGAAGCTGCTGATTCATTCGATTCAAATTGCTTGTTCCGAGCCTCTGTCTCTGCTTTTATACGGATGTCACGAAACTGCTCCGGATGAACCGACTGCCGCAGAACTCCTCCTTCTTTGACAGCTTTTTCAGCCGCCAGGACAAACACATCCGTCGGCATGGTGCATGCGCGAAAAAGCAAAGTGTCAAAAATATCAAAACTGACCAGCTTTACGGCTGGCAGCATAGGCTCTATTTTACGCAAATAAGCATCCGTCTTCCATAACTCCAACTGCTTGGGATGCACGGCCCCGGGGCGCGGATCCATCATAATACCCTCCAACTCATTCTCGAATGATTCATTCCCTAGTATAGCATGATTGGCATTTGGAGAATTAAATGAATTATAATGAAAGAAGTCATAAGTACATAATCTGACTGGAGGGGAACTTCTTGAATCCAGCATTAGTATCTGTTATCATCCCAACCTACAATCGTCAGCTGGAGCTATGCGAGCTTCTTGATTCCTTATTGCTGCAGACCTACAACCATATGCAAATTATCGTCGTCAATGATTGCGGGGCTTCTGTTGATTTTGTCAAGGAGCTGTATCCCGAGCTTGCCATCCAGGTTATCACCATGGAAACAAATATGAAGCATGTACACGCCAGAAACAGAGGACTTCTCGAGGCAAAAGGAGACTATATCATGCTTTGTGATGATGATGACCTGCTGCTGCCGACGCATCTGGAACGAATGCTTCAAGCGATTGAAGGTTGGGATTTGGTTTATCCCGATGTGGAAATTTTTGATTATGTGATCGAAAATGGTGTAAGAATCCCGACCAACCGATTTGTGTTTGCTTATGATGACAACCCTGCCGACATGCGCAAATTTTCTACTTTTTTCTCTTCAGGCTGTTTATTCCGGCGTAAAATTGTTCAGGAGCTTGGACCCTTTGATACGGATATGTACCATTATTGGGATTGGGACTTTTATTTAAGGGTTTCTCAAAGCTTCCGCGTCCGCAGGGTGCCTGTGGCCAGCGCTTTATACGCCTTCGCGAATCAAGGGAATACGAATATGTCAGGACAATTGGATTCTATGCGGCCTTATTTGGATAAGCTATCAGACAAGCACCAACTCGGAACGCTGCCCACTAAAAATTTCTTTCTCCTGCTGCAGGAGCCCGAAGTCATGAGCAGGAAAGCAGCCACCGAGCTCCTTTGGGATGGGAAGCCTTTTCCCTCCAGGCTGGTTAGCGCACAGAAATCAAGTTTAAATAAGAAATAAGCGGATACTTACGATGTAAGTTTTCTGACGAAAACTCGGCAGATGCTTACGATGTAAGTTTTCTGACGAAAACTCTTAGGAGGGATTTCGATGACAACGTCCAAGCTGCGATGGGGAATTCTAGGTTGTGCCGCTATTGCCAAAGGGTCTTTCATCCCAGGCGTTCGACTGTCGCGAACCGGTTTTATCCAGGCGATTGCCAGTCGAAATTTCGATAAAGCCAAGGAAACCGCCAAAGCCTTTGATATACCTACTTATTACGGCAGTTATGCCGAGCTTCTGGAGGATAAAGACATTGATGCTGTCTACATTCCCTTGCCGAATCACCTTCACACGGAATGGACCATTCGGGCAGCAGCGGCAGGTAAGCATGTCCTTTGTGAAAAGCCGATTGCCCTTAATGCTGCAGAAGCGTTGAGAATGGTCGAGGAATGCGAAAAAGCGAAGGTTTGTTTGGCCGAAGCCTTTATGTTTCGTCATCATCCCCGCTATCAGATCATGAAAGAGCTTATTGAATCCGGGGAAATCGGCGAGCTCCGCAATATTCACGGGACCTATACTTATAATCACGCCGATAAGAAAGGAAATGTACGCTTCAAACGCGCGATGGGCGGCGGCTCTATCTATGATATCGGCTGCTATCCGATCAACGCAGCTCGTTTCATATTAGGCCAGGAACCGGTCGCGGCAACAGTGCAAGCATTCTTCTCGCCAGATCATGATGATGTGGATATGATGGCGACCGGCCTGATTGAATTTCCGAACAATGTGGCGCTGTCCTTCGACTGCTCGATGTGGGCTTCTCCGCGAAATACTTTGGAAATTCTGGGGACAACAGGGCGCATTCAAGCCCATTCCGCATTTGTCAGTCGACCCAACCCGAGCAGCCATTTCTTTATCATCAATGTGAAAGAAATGCGCGAGATGGTTGTGCCTTATGAGAATCCGTACGCTTTGCAGGCGGACGATTTTGCCTACGGAGTATGGGGTGTTAAGCCTCCCCGCTTTGAACCGATGGACTCTGTTCGCAGCATGCGGGTGATCGATGCTTGCCTCAAGTCAGCCCGTGAAAATATCCGCGTATCTATTGAGTCCGAGTAATCAGGCGTTTTTGGTATATAAGCTGCGATACTCGCTGGGGGTCATGCCCTCATGCTCAAGGAAGCGCTGGTTAAAATAACTGGCGCTCGGATATCCGGCCCGCTCGGCAATATCCTTAATGTTTACCATTGTTTGTTCAATCAGCCATTGCTTGGCGAATTGCATGCGGCATAACGTGATAAAGGATAATGGAGTCATGGAGGTCGATTTGCGAAACAGCTTACAAAAATAATGCGTGCTGACCCCGATCTGCATTGCCCATTCCTCCAATAGGAAGGGCTCACAGGCTTTTTTTTGCATCAAGGGAAGCAGTTTCAGGATGCGGTCCATCGATTCAATGCCGCGATTTGGAGCCAGCGGCAGGGCATAGCTCATAAACTCGGCCAATATCGCATAAGTAAGTGAAGACAGCTTGGCAGGACGAAGGATTCCATGGATCTCCGCTTCCTGCAACAAAGCCTCAAAAGCTTCATCCAGCTCACTCCAACGGTGAAGCGTCCACAGATTGCTGTGGAATCCCCTTTCGTAGAGAAATTCCTTGATTTTACCTCCATAAAAGTGCACCCACCTGATATCCCAGGGATCTTCCTTGCTGCTGTAGTACCGCTGCTTTTGAAACGGAACATACAAAAAAGCGTCACCTTTTTGCAGCGGGAACAATTCTCCGTCTTTTTCCACAAATCCCTTTCCTTCGATAATAAAATGAAGGCTGAACGTTGACCATTGTCCCTCTGCCCGGTCCACGGAGTGCTGGGGGTTATCCCAATAGAAGCCAATTGATTCCGGAAAAATGAAATAAGGAGACGGCTGCAGGGTAGGCAGCATGATTTGACGAAACATGTTTTCATCTCCTTTCCTCTCGCAATAACAATTTTCTTGTATCAAGAATAATATATTATTATATAAATCCATTTTTTAAAATATTATAATAACAATATCATACTATAATTTGTTGAAGGATGTGTAATTTTTCATGGGTGCAAATCAATTAAGATGGGGGATTCTCGGCTGTGCAGGGATTGCCGTACGCGCTGTGATTCCAGGTATCCGAGCATCGGAAACCGGAGTTGTGGCGGCTATTGCCAGTCGGGATTTGGCCAAGTCCAAAGAGATGGCTGCCCAATTAAACATCGACAAAGCTTACGGAAGCTACGAGGAGCTTTTGGCCGACAGCGAAATTGATGCCGTTTACATTCCGCTGCCCAATCACCTGCATATGGAATGGACCCTGCGCGCTGCTCAAGCTGGAAAACATGTACTTTGCGAGAAGCCTATTGCCCTCGATGCTGCACAGGCAGAAAAGATGGTCACGGCTTGCGAGCAAGCAGGCGTACAGTTGGCTGAAGCGTTCATGTATAGGCATCACCCGCGATATGATGGGATCAAGGAGATTATTCGCTCTGGAGAAATCGGATCGATTCGCGGCATCCACGGTGCTTTTACTTTTAATAATGCGGCTTCCGGCAGCAATGTCCGCTTTCACCGCTTCATGGGCGGCGGCTCCCTGTACGATGTGGGATGCTATCCGATCAGCGCAGCGCGTTATCTTTTGGAGCAGGAGCCAAATGCGGCCACGATGCACGCTTTCTTTTCGCCTGAGCATGATGATGTGGATATGATGGCCTCCGGGCTGCTTGAGTTTACTGGCGGCGTGGCTCTTACCTTTGATTGCGGGATGTGGGCAGCTGGCAGAAATACGTTGGAAGTGCTTGGAGATCTAGGGCGAATTGAGCTTCCATCCGCTTTTGTAACTCCTCCGAGCCCTGGCAGTAATTTCTTTGTCATCACCAAGGAAGGCCGCAGAGAAGTTGCTGTACCTGATGTGAATCAGTATGCTTTGCAAGCGGATGATATGGCCTATGCGGTTTGGGGGAAAAAGCCACTGCGCTTCGAATCTATGGATGCTGTTCGCAACATGCGCGTGATCGATGCTTGCTTGCAATCAGCTCGGGAGCATGCTCGTATAGTGATTCCTAACTAGTCGAAACTTAGAACCAATAATTCATGAATTACCTAAACCTGACTCAAGAAAGGAGACTCATAAACTATGAAAACAATATCGATAAAAGGTTTATCGAAGCCTGTATCCCAATTGATAATGGGAACCGACTTTTTCAAATTGAACAATCCGGATGAAGTCAGCGCCATCATGGACCATTATTTGCAGATTGGCGGGAATACTTTGGATACCGCATTTGTTTATTGCGGCGGCGAGAGTGAGCAAGCCATTGGCAGATGGCTGGAGGAAACCGGCAAGCGTACGGACATTAACATCCTCACTAAAGGCGCGCACCATGACTCAAGTGGGCCGCGTGTGAATGCCGATGCTATTCGCAGTGATTTAATGACAAGCCTGGATCGGCTGTGTGTCAGCTCAGTGGAGATGTACGCTCTGCATAGGGATGACCCTCAAGTCCCTGTCGGTCCTATTCTCGAAGCGTTAAATGAGCATATCGAAGCCGGCAGGATCGAGTCCATCGGCGCATCGAACTGGACCTATTCGCGGCTTCAAGAAGCTGCTGACTATGCCAGACAGCATGGCCTCGTCGGCTTTAGCTTCAGCAGCCCCAATCTCAGCTTGGCTAAAGCCAATGAGCCATTTTGGGCGGGCTGCGTTTCCGCTGATGAAGAGACCCTCCATTGGCATGAGGCTCATCAAATGCCATTGCTGTCTTGGTCTTCACAAGCGCGAGGTTTCTTCAGCGGCCGTTTCACACCGGACAACCGGGAGCATGCCGATCTGGTCCGCGTATTCTACAGCGATGCGAACTGGGAACGGCTGCGCCGGGCACAGCAGCTCGGGCAGGAAAAAGGAGCCACGGCCATACAGATCGCGTTGGCCTACGTGCTGAACCAGCCTTTCCCCTCCTGCGCCTTGATCGGCCCGCGCAGCGAAGCGGAAATGCGTTCCTGCCAGGAAGGCGCACAAATCAAGCTGACCGCCGATGAAATGGCATGGCTTGATTTATCAGCAGAAGGCAAGCCTTCGCGGAGCTAGAAACAGCCAGGTAAAGCCGGTATCGGCGTTGCTGGGTCATCGAGCTGCAGAATGTAGATACACCGTCTCGCAACACCCTTGGGGTTTTAGATCGTGGGGAAAGGGCGGGAGATAAATGTAGGAATTTCGGTTTGCTTCGTTTCGAGATCCAAATCAGCGATGTCTGATGATCCAAATGCAGAAAGTACATCCGGAATTTCGATATGCTTCGTTTTGAGACAGTTAGATGCAAAACCTGCATCTATTTTTCCTTAAGCAAGCTGGAATCGATTAAAAAGGCTGTTTTAGATGTAGGAATTACATCTCATTTGTCCGAAAATCGGCTGCTTCAAGAAATTAGATGTATGAAATACATCTGAGCTCCCGATCCGATCCTATCTTATCCCAATCCGGCCCAATCCCATCTAAGCCAAGTCAGCTTCAGCACCTTATAACCTTCAAACCATACAAATAATCGCATGAAAGCTCATGCGCTTGTTTGATTTAACGACTAAATTCACAAAAGAGGAGCTCCTTTACAAAAGAGCTCCTCTTTTACTTTCCATTTCACAATTGGTCCAATATCGTGCTTTTGAATGCCTGAATGGCTTCATCGGTATCGCCTTTGAACCCGCATTCGAGTCCAACAAAGCCGTCAAAACCGGTTCCCTGAATAGCTCTGAGGATGCTAAGATAATTCAGCTCCCCGGTTCCCGGTTGA
This sequence comes from Paenibacillus sp. GP183, assembly GCF_900104695.1. NCBI lineage: Bacteria > Bacillati > Bacillota > Bacilli > Caryophanales > Paenibacillaceae > Paenibacillus > Paenibacillus sp. GP183. The sequence continues at coordinate 5,065,288 of NZ_FNSW01000001.1, read as the reverse complement.
TGGCGTCCCGGATTATCCGCGATGTGATAGTGATGGATGCGATCCACATAGGCTGTCGCGTTGCGGATGACATTTCCCTCGGTGATCTGCTGGTGGTACACATCAAAGACCAGCTTCACCTGCGGATGATCCACCGCATCCATCACCTGAACGGCTTCGTCCGATCGCTGCAAATAATGGCCGGGATGATTGACCAGCCCATTGAGCGGCTCCACTTCCAGCACGATACCTGTGCCTTCCAACAGCGGTGTGCACAGCTTCAGGGTTTCAATCATCGCTTGCCGCTGCAATTCTCGCGGAACTCCATCTATTTCCTTTCCTGTTTGGGTGATGATCGAAGGGATGCCAAGCTTTTGGCAAGCTTTTATCGTTTGTTCGATGCCATTCAAATACTTCTCCCTATACGCTGGATCCACGAGATTAAATTCTCTGGTACAAGTCCCGATAATACCGACTCCAATTCTCTTCTGCTCCGCAGTAAAAAGCTCCAGATCTCCAAGCTCCCACCAAGCATAGTACTCCAATCCGTCAAAACCATGCTCTTTCACCTTTTCCAAATGATACACAGCATCTTTTCCCGGATACGCACCGATACACAATGAATATTTCATGTATGAGCCTGCCTTCCAATGACTGATTTATTTGCTTATTAAGAAATGCTCATTCTTCTGGTTATACTTCAATTATAGCTTTAATCACGCCGGATTCGGGATTCAACCAGTTCTTGAACTCATCGATCATTTGATCGAAGCCTGCACGGTGCGTAATGTAGCGATCAGTATCAATTGAACCGCCGCGCACAGCATACAGCACAACATCAAAATCTTCTAGCGTCGCATTGCGGCTGCCCATCAAGGTGAGCTCCTTCTTGTGAAATTCTGGATCGGAGAACGTAATGTCCACTTTCACCAGACCCACATATACCAATCGGCCGCCATGCGAAACATATTGAAAAGCATCGGTCATGGATTTGGCACTCCCGGTCGCATCAAAGACCACCGTCGGCAAATCACCATTCGACAGCTTCATCAGCTGCTGCAAAGGGTTATTTTTCACATGCACCGTTTCATCCACCTTAGCCCAATCGCGGCAAAAGTTCAACCGCTTCTCGTTTACGTCCATGGCGATTACCGCTGCACCCCGCTGCTTGGCAAATGCCATTACACCGAGACCAATCGGCCCGCCGCCAATCACAAGCGCCAGCTCTCCCGCCGCTAGACCGGATCGTCTCACGGCATGGGCACCTATGCTGAGCGGCTCCAAAATCGCAGCCTGATCCAAAGTGATACCATTTGTATTTATTAGATGATCAGCAGGAACTGCTATCACCTCACGCATTCCTCCATCCGTATGCACGCCCAGTACACGCATATTTGTGCAGCAGTTGCTTTTGCCGTTGCGGCAAGCAATACAAGTTCCGCATTGCAAATAAGGAATGATAGACACCTGGTCGCCCACCGCCAATGAGTCAGGTCCACCTTCACCCATGGCCTCAATGACTCCCGCAAGCTCGTGCCCAAGCACACGCGGATAACTGAAAAAAGGCTGATTCCCTTTAAACGCATGATAATCCGTACCGCAAATGCCAATTCGCCGAATTCGCACCAAAGCTTCGCCGGTCCCAGCAACAGGTTCAGCTACATCGATCATTTTAAATTCATCTGCCTGCTGACATACTATCTCCTTCAATATGCAATCCCACCTTCTCTTTAGACAAGAATATTGTGATTGTACTCGGTCTTCCGCTTGGTCAGGATTTATTATGAATGGGTTCCAGAATCTGCAGAACCTGCTGCGAAAGCTCTTCGTTTAGCGGTTTTAATGCGATGGCCACATGATCATTCGGATGAAGTATGACTGTATCGTTCATGGTAAGTTCCCCCTCAAGTTTGTCATTGTATCCCGAAGCGATTCTGCCAGTCCTGGCAGTTCGTTCAGGTCTTTGCCCCACAACCCACTATTAGCTAAAATTCCACAAATCAACTCCTGCAGGGTCATACTGTTTTGATCAAATTGCTGCCAAGCGTCAGCTAGGAATTGCAGCGCCTCCAGATCGTCTTTTAACACAACGATTTCTCCGTTTAACCTGCTGCCGATGAACTTATCATCTTCATCCTTGCTTACATGGTAGAGCAGCAGCAGCGAGGCGAATGCCTCCGTGATCAAATGGGGAAGCTTGCCTTCACGCTCCAGATAGTTCTCCAGAGTCGGCAAAAGCCGAACCTTGAACTTGGATAGGCTGTTCATTGCAATATCGGTCAATCGATGCCGGATAAACGGATTCAAGAATCTCTCCAGCACTTCTTCCGCATAGATCTGCAGCTCGTCTTGCGGCAGAGGCAGGGAAGGAACGATTTCATGCATAATGGCTTCCCGCACCCATATGCCGTAAACCGGATGCTCCACAACTTCCCGCACCTCGTTCAATCCATGCAGAAGCCCTATTGAAGTCAGGAATGTATGAGCGCCATTAAGAATCCGCACTTTTCTAAGCTGAAAAGGCCTTAGATCATCGACCCAATGCACATTTAGCCCGGCTTGCTGCAATGGAAACCTGGCATCTAACTCGGGTTTTCCTTCAATAGCCCATAAATAATATGGCTCAGTGGTGTTCAGCAGCTTGTCTTCATAGCCCCACTCGGTGAACAAGCTCTCCGCTTCGGAAGCCGGATATCCGGTTGCAATCCGGTCCACTAAGGAATTGAGAAAATGATTATGCTGATGGATCCAAATTTGAAACTCTTGGGGGAACTTCCAATCCACAGCGTGCTTTAGCACGATTTCTTTCAATAAATCGCCGTTGCTTTCCAGAAGCTCACAGGGCAGAAGCATAAGCCCTTTTCCTGGATCACCGGCAAATCGGGTGAAGCGCCGATATAAAAATGCCGTAAGCTTCCCCGGGAAGGATGCGATGGGCTGACCTTGCTCCCAATCGACGGGATGGTAAGTCAAACCCGCTTCTGTCGTATTGGACAAAACAATATCCAGTTCGGGATTTTCGGCTAGCTTGAGAAATTCCTCCCAATGCCCGTAAGGATCCAAAGCTTGAGAGAAGACCGTAATGATTTCCTTCTCTTCTACCTGCCTGCCTCCACGAAAGCCGCGCACGATCAACGTATACAACCCGTCCTGCCGCTGAAGCTCCTCGATCTTCGCTTTGCCTGTCGGGCGAGGCTGAATAACAGTGATACTCCCTTTAAACAATCCCTGACGATTGCAGGCCTGAATCATCCAATCTGCAAAAGCACGCAGAAAATTACCTTCTCCGATTTGCAAAACCTTCACCGGATACATCAGCATCTGTTCATATTGCGAGGTTTGTTCAGCATTCAGCAAAGAATGGTTAAGTATCGGCAAAATTGATTGTTTGATCTCATGATGTGTTTTCATCAAGCGATGACACCTTTTTTTAAAATAATATTTGCATACAACGCGCCTTCACCTGTAGCTATAACCGCGTATGCCTTCCTGGCTCTCTCATAAAAAGCAAAACGCTCTATCTGTTCAATGGAAATGCTTCTTTCCGCACTCTCATCCACGATCGATTGATAGACCTCCCAGATCGGTGTCTCCACCGGATCACCCGCTACAACAGCCATCAACCCGACAGGATGTTCACTATAGGTATCCAGCGGGAGTAATTGTAAGATGGCTTTCAGCAGCTCGGAAATATCATGTCCATCTGCGCGAACCAGACGCGCTGCATGACTGGCAGCGGGAAAATTACCGTCAGCTATGACGATTTCATCACCATGGCCCATTTCCATTAATATTTTGATCAATTCTGGCGAGATCAGCTTTGAAATCCCTTTCAACATAAAGAACACTCCCTTTTTTAATCCTTATTATAGCAGTCTTAAAAGCATAATAAATTTCATATATTGATGTAAAAGTACTCTATTTTGATCTATAATGAAGGAGCTCGGAATTAACAAACAATTTTGAGCCTAAATGAGGGGTGAGTGAGCCAGAAAGGCATGACAGACTCGTTCATGAAAATGGTTTTCAGAAATCGGCATGGCAAACAAACCGAGAAAGTCGGGTTTTTCAAAAGGTATAGTTAGGCAGACTTTAAGCGGCACTTGCTGCTTCGAGCCATTCTTTAACGGCGAAGATCTGTTTGTTCTTCTTAGTCACTTCAAACCAAGCGTCCGCATGTTGGCACATGGCGATTAACGTTGTGCGTATGGTCCAGTGGCGGGAGCTTCTGCCCTTAGAATTTTCCAGCTTGTAATCAATCTTTTGACGCTTATTGCATCGTTCCACAGCAGTACGCTTGGCATACCGGATACGCCACTCCTTACTATCTCGGCGAATGCGGGGAAAGAGCCGAGGGTTATCGGATGTGGACGTATAAAATGTTCTTCCGTATTTGGAGGGTGAGCACGGGGTCTCACAGAACCAGTTGCCGCACTTCGCAGGGCAACGCCACTTCCGGCGATGGGTCTTGGCAAGCTTACCCCAATGAACCATCTTTCGACCGATTGGACAGATAGGCACACCGTCCTTTCCAATGGTAAAATCATCTTGTACCAGCTTGCTCCAACGCCTGAGATTCAGGTCGATGATGGTGCAAACATCATCGTGTTCGAGCATGGTATATATGGGGAGCGAGTCGTGGGCGGAATCCAGAATTGCCTCTCCGAACTTCCAATGTGGGTACCAGTGGCGTAGCTCTTGGTACCCGCATATCCAAGACACCGAGTCGTGCTGACTTGCGCGGAAATAGCGCAAATAGATGGGTAAATCATGAGGGCTGTCCGCGGCGCAAAACACGTAAAGCGTTCGGCCGAAGTAGTACTTTTCACGGTAGCTGTCCCAGCCCCAATTGGCGTCGGGATCTGAGAACTGCCGCTTACAGCCGCACTTCCAGTTTCCGCCTTTGCGGCAGTCACAAAGGAATTTGCCGAAGGAACGGGCGCCTGTTTCAACCGCAGAACCATCACCAATGACACTAAGCGCGTTCGTATCACCAAGCAATCCTATGGTGGCAGAGGGTAGGACGAATTGGGATTGAAACAATCGCTGAAGAAGATCATGCTCTTTTGAAGCGTAATGAATGGAACCTGCAGAACGCAGCACACGAGCGACAAGCTTGTCGGTAATCTTCGGATTTCTAGGGTCGAGTTTTTCGTTCTTCTTGCCTTTCTCGCGCGGCTTGCGAAGCGGCCTTTTGTTTCGGCCGGTTTTGTGAGCGCCCTCCGAGAGCCAAAGACGACGGAAGAAATCATAGAAGGTTCCCACGCCAGGCGTGTCATCTTTGATAAAGCCGCTAAGGATGGCGTAGACAGGAAGAGTTCGCAGCTTGTAGACCCAATCGTCGATGCTTACCACCTGAAGCTTGTGCATGAGAAGCAAGCTGCGAAGAAGATCCGCGGGGTCGCGAGGTTTACGGCCTTTGGGACTTGCTGAGTATCTGTGTTTCAAGAGAGAAGTCGTTTGGGACAAATCGATTGCCGACACCCAGTTGATGAGATCTGAGTAGAATTGCTGCATAAATTCGGGACTGTACTCCTTTTTCAAATGCTCGACGGCAAAACGAATAAATGCTGAATGGGATCGCGGGACTGGAAGCAATAAAAACACCCAATTCTCAGTAAGATAGGCGAAAAAAGATGCCTTCCTGGCGATTATTAAGGTGATTTAGAAATGTCAAGGGAAATTTTCGTCCGCCCCTATTTTTTGAGGTGAAACGAAAAAAGCCCTAGCCGTGAGGCTAGAACCAGTAAGGGATTTTGTTATTCCGAGAAGCTATATAATGAAGGAGCTCGGAATTAACAAACAATTTTGAGCCTAAATGAGGGGTGAGTGAGCCAGAAAGGCATGACAGACTCGTTCATGAAAATGGTTTTCAGAAATCGGCATGGCAAACAAACCGAGAAAGTCGGGTTTTTCAAAAGGTATAGTTAGGCAGACTTTAAGCGGCACTTGCTGCTTCGAGCCATTCTTTAACGGCGAAGATCTGTTTGTTCTTCTTAGTCACTTCAAACCAAGCGTCCGCATGTTGGCACATGGCGATTAACGTTGTGCGTATGGTCCAGTGGCGGGAGCTTCTGCCCTTAGAATTTTCCAGCTTGTAATCAATCTTTTGACGCTTATTGCATCGTTCCACAGCAGTACGCTTGGCATACCGGATACGCCACTCCTTACTATCTCGGCGAATGCGGGGAAAGAGCCGAGGGTTATCGGATGTGGACGTATAAAATGTTCTTCCGTATTTGGAGGGTGAGCACGGGGTCTCACAGAACCAGTTGCCGCACTTCGCAGGGCAACGCCACTTCCGGCGATGGGTCTTGGCAAGCTTACCCCAATGAACCATCTTTCGACCGATTGGACAGATAGGCACACCGTCCTTTCCAATGGTAAAATCATCTTGTACCAGCTTGCTCCAACGCCTGAGATTCAGGTCGATGATGGTGCAAACATCATCGTGTTCGAGCATGGTATATATGGGGAGCGAGTCGTGGGCGGAATCCAGAATTGCCTCTCCGAGCTTCCAATGTGGGTACCAGTGGCGTAGCTCTTGGTACCCGCATATCCAAGACACCGAGTCGTGCTGACTTGCGCGGAAATAGCGCAAATAGATGGGTAAATCATGAGGGCTGTCCGCGGCGCAAAACACGTAAAGCGTTCGGCCGAAGTAGTACTTTTCACGGTAGCTGTCCCAGCCCCAATTGGCGTCGGGATCTGAGAACTGCCGCTTACAGCCGCACTTCCAGTTTCCGCCTTTGCGGCAGTCACAAAGGAATTTGCCGAAGGAACGGGCGCCTGTTTCAACCGCAGAACCATCACCAATGACACTAAGCGCGTTCGTATCACCAAGCAATCCTATGGTGGCAGAGGGTAGGACGAATTGGGATTGAAACAATCGCTGAAGAAGATCATGCTCTTTTGAAGCGTAATGAATGGAACCTGCAGAACGCAGCACACGAGCGACAAGCTTGTCGGTAATCTTCGGATTTCTAGGGTCGAGTTTTTCGTTCTTCTTGCCTTTCTCGCGCGGCTTGCGAAGCGGCCTTTTGTTTCGGCCGGTTTTGTGAGCGCCATCCGAGAGCCAAAGACGACGGAAGAAATCATAGAAGGTTCCCACGCCAGGCGTGTCATCTTTGATAAAGCCGCTAAGGATGGCGTAGACAGGAAGAGTTCGCAGCTTGTAGACCCAATCGTCGATGCTTACCACCTGAAGCTTGTGCATGAGAAGCAAGCTGCGAAGAAGATCCGCGGGGTCGCGAGGTTTACGGCCTTTGGGACTTGCTGAGTATCTGTGTTTCAAGAGAGAAGTCGTTTGGGACAAATCGATTGCCGACACCCAGTTGATGAGATCTGAGTAGAATTGCTGCATAAATTCGGGACTGTACTCCTTTTTCAAATGCTCGACGGCAAAACGAATAAATGCTGAATGGGATCGCGGGACTGGAAGCAATAAAATCACCCAATTCTCAGTAAGATAGGCGAAAAAAGATGCCTTCCTGGCGATTATTAAGGTGATTTGGAAATGTCAAGGGAAATTTTCGTCCGCCCCTATTTTTTGAGGTGAAACGAAAAAAAGCCCTAGCCGTGAGGCTAGAACCAGTAAGGGATTTTGTTATTCCGAGAAGCTATATAATACATTTGAGGTGATGAAAATGAAAGCGATGCGCAAGCTATTTCCGAATTCAGAGCTTTTCCCTTTTCAATTGATTTATAAAGACACGAAAAGCCCGCAAAGCGAGCTTCCAAATCATTTTCATGATTGGTATGAGATTGTGTATGTATACAGCGGTAAAGGAATGTTTTTCATAGACACCGCTTTTTACGAGATGAAGGCGGGAGATGTATTCCTTATTCCAAAGGATACGATTCACAGAGCCATGCCGGACAAGCATGATCCGGTCACTTCATCCATTCTTTTTTTCAGTCCTCTGGTGATCCAGAACGTCCCGCTCGGGGAAGCGTTCGATTTGCCGGCATTTTTCGAAAGCGTAAGAAAAGGCAAACTGTATAGGCCCCCGCTTGATCGGCACAATCAAACCATGCTTCGGAGACATATTGAAACCATCCGCGAGGAGCTTGCACAAAGCAAGCAGGGATACCGCTTCGCTGCCCGATTAACCTTGCATAGGATTATACTGGAGATCTCACGAATGGGTATTATGGACTTTACAGTCACAGAAGCGTCTATGCCGAATGGAGCGCCGTGGCTTAAGGAAATATTGCTTCACATGGAAAACAACCTGAGCGGCCATTTAACGTTATCTGCGCTTGCTCATGAAGCTTTGGTCAGCCCTGAGCATTTTAGCCGGGTTTTCAAGCAAATGACCGGTATGAATCTGACAGCTTACATCCATACCAAACGCATCATCAAAGCCAGAAACCTGTTAATCGAAACCACACTCGCTATTCCCATTGTCGCCGAGCATTGCGGCTTTGAAAGCTTGCCGCATTTTCATCGAACCTTCAAGAAATATACAGGACAAACTCCTGCAGCCTTTCGCAAGGAATCTCAGCGCTGATATCTTGCGCTTTTTTGCGCTCGTACGCAAATAATATGCATTTAATCTTCCGAAATTATCTTATACAATACTTGTATCATACTTAGAAAGTTAGTGATGACCATGGCAGTTTCTTCAAAATCTCTCCTGACGCTATCCGATGAACATCTCATAGAATGTTACCGATTAGCCACACAATTGGAGCTTGACACAGATTTTATTAATCAGCTTAAATCCGAGATCGACCATCGCCAAATAACCTCAAAGCTTCAATTTAATGAGCATACATATGATCCGCAGGCAGCAAGAATCTAAATCATAATTGCATTAACAAAATAAAGAGGCTGGCCCAAAAGTAGCTAAATCTACTTCAAGGCCAGCCTCTTTCAATCTTCGGAAACGGGTGTGGATGATTGAGCATGACGGTTGAGCGTGCTATCCGGTTCTACTTGCGGACTGCTTAGTGAGCTTTGGGCGCTTGCGCTAAGATGAAGTCCAATCACGCCGATAATAATCAGCAGAATTGAAATGATTTTTACCGCGCCTACTTTTTCGTGGAAATAATAAACACCGATGATCGTGATCAGCGCGGTTCCCAGCCCGGACCAAATGGCATACGCCAGGCTGACATCCAACTGCTTAATCGCCAATGTCAAAAGCGAAAAACATAATATGTAACACACGACCATGATGATGGCCGGTCCCGTCTTGGAAAATCCTTGGGACATTTTCATCGCAGAAGTGCCGATGGTTTCAAAAATAATGGCCAGCAGTAAAAAAGTCCAGCTCATATTCCAGTTCATGACTTACACCCTCTCTGCTTTCCGTGAAAAAAGCCGTCTCTTCTATTGCTTAGAAGAAACAGCTTTCAAGTTAGTTTTGATAGGAATGATACTATATTGCTGGATGTTCAAACAAAACAATGAAAGCCCTGCCTCTCTTCCATCCTTGCGGTTCCTTGACCGCGCCAGTGAGAATTGGTCTACCAACTTGCGGCAAATGCTGCCGGAACACCGGACTTTGCCTCAGTTTACCTGTCTTCTTACACCTGGAGAAAAGAAACAATGGAAGGGGAAATTTCATTTCACTAAACGTTCCTGAAGGGTAATCGAGGTCTTTGTACGATGTTAATTGAATATCATTTCGATCAATACATTTAAATATACAATGAATTAAAGATAATGTCAACTACATTTGCTTCAGAAGCTGAGCCAATCGCGCCGGAAAATCGGTAATGATTCCGGACACCCCGCAGCGGATCATATTTCGCATATCTTCAATATGATTCACAGTGAAGCAGTAAACAGCCAATTCTGCTGCAATGGCTTTGTCCACATCCGCTTTATCGAACGATTGGTAATGAGGGTGCAGAGAATAAATTTCAACCCCCACCATCTTAGCATATTCGGCATGATCGATCAGATTAGTTGAATACAACAAACCTACTTTGGCATCGGGCTCCAGCTGTTTGACCCTTCTAACGCATTTATGGTCGAATGAAGAAATAACCACGTTTTCCAATCTTTCTCTTTCCCTCAAAAAATCCAACAACCGCTCTTCCATTTTCCCGTCATAAGAAGCTTTAATCTCCACATTGATCATGATACTGTCCGGAACAAGATCAAACACTTCTCCCAGCAAAGGGATTTGCTGACCCTGAAAAGAGCTGGAGAACCAGGATCCAGCATCGAAGCTCTTCATTTCCGAAGTCGTCATTTCATGAATAAAACCGGAGCCGTCTGTAGTTCGGTCAATCGTTTCGTCGTGGCAAACAGCGATGTCACCGTTTTTTGTCAGATGCACATCCAATTCAATGCCCTGTGCTTCTTGCAGTAAGGCCATTTGAAAGGAAGCCAGCGTATTTTCCGGTGCTTCCCCCTTGGCTCCGCGATGTCCGATGATCATGGGTCTACGTTGTTCCATATGAATCTCTCCCTTTCCAATTAACCGCATCATATTTCTATTTCTAATTAAATTATAGGCGACTGAGATCATTTTCACCAGCATGCTGTTTAAATCTTATGTAAACTTCCTGAACTTTCCAGGCATTCATATATTATTTACAATTCCTTTACTTCTACTTAACATAGTTCAAATACCGATGCTATAAAATAAGAATCAATTAAGAAGGTCCTTATTGAAATTGCTAGCCGCTTGTATTCCTATTGGGAGGATCGATATGACTGCCTTGGAAAGTGAATTACAACTTATAAAAGCAAGACGAAAGACATTGAAACGGAGAAAAATCCTAAACTCTCTGAAATGGAAGGACAACCTGCTAGGATATCTTTTCCTGCTTCCCTCCCTCATCGTTTTCACCATTTTCCTTTTTTACCCATTAATTCAAACCTTCTATCTTAGCTTTCAAACGACCAATCCTCGTGGCAAAGTTGTCGACTTTGCAGGATGGGATAATTTCAAAGAAATTTTTACATCTGCCCGTTTCTATCAAAGTCTTGAGGTTACCGGTCTCTTTACAGTTCTTACGGTACCTACCTGCATCTTGTTGGCTTTGCTGCTTGCTGCACTAACCCATAACCGATTAAGAGGAATGAAATTATTTCAATTCATCTTTTCCTTACCGGTTGCCCTCTCCGTGAGCACATCCTCCGTCATCTGGATGATGATGTATCATCCCAGTGTAGGCATGCTCAATTACTTACTCAGCTTGATTCACCTCAAACCGATCTTTTGGCTGACCGATCCCAAATGGGCGCTGCTTTCAGTATCCGCCATGACCGTTTGGATGAATGTAGGCTTTAACTATATTGTGCTGCAGAGCGGTTTGCAGGGCATATCTGAAGATATCTATGACAGTGCCAAAATCGATGGATCCGGTCCGATCCGCACATTTGTGCAAATCATTCTGCCGCTTTTATCGCCTACTGTTTTTTTCGTGACCATTGTTTCAATCATCAGCGCTTTTCAATCATTCGGTCAAATCCATATCCTCACCAGAGGAGGACCTATGGATTCAACGGATGTCATGGTATATGCCATTTACCAGGACGCATTTATCAACTACAGATTTGGTACAGGCAGTGCGCAAGCTCTCGTTCTGTTTGCTCTGATTTTGATTATGACTATCATCCAATTCCGGGTATTCGAAAGGAAGGTTCATTACCAATGACGAATCGCTGGCAGCAAACCTTCCTGTACGTGCTTTTGACCATTTTGGCAGCTATCATGATATACCCGATTTTTTATACCTATGCTGCTGCTTTTATGACACCCGCGGAAGCGAACTCCTACCCCCCTGCTTTTTTGCCAAAAAGCTTTTACTTGGGAAGTTTTCTTACCGTGCTCCATCTTGTGCCGATTCAAAAATTCATCAGCAACAGTGTTCTTGTATCTGTAATTATTATGATTGGTCAACTGATAACCGCGAGTATGGCGGCATATGCATTTGCACTGATTTCATTTAAAGGAAAAAACCTCATTTTCGCCATATTTATGGCTACAATGATGATCCCTTGGGAAGTCACGATCATTCCCAATTATTTGACCATAAAGCAGCTCAATTGGCTCGACAGCTATCAGGGAATGACCATTCCTTTCCTGGCTTCGGCTTTCGGCACCTTCTTGCTTCGCCAATTTTTTCTACAGCTGCCCGGTGAATTATTCGAAGCAGCCAGAATGGACGGCTGCGGCCATATCCGCACTTTTGTGCAAATAGTTTTGCCTTTATCGCGTCCGGCTTTGGCCACTCTTGCTGTTTATTCCTTTTTGAGCGCATGGAACATGTACTTATGGCCTCTGCTGATCACAAACAGCGAGGGCATGCGAACCGTCCAAATCGGTATCGCCATGCTTCAATTCGAAGAGTTTACCGTCTGGAGTCTTGTCCTTGCCGGCGTAGCATTAGTACTTCTGCCTTCATTACTGCTTCTCGCACTTGGGCTTAAACAGCTTGTACGCGGGTTAACCGCAGGAGCAGTAAAAGGTTGAACAGGTTGGTTCCCCGCTGTTTTTCAAACATGCGGTTTCCATAAAAATATAGATTTAAGGGAGAGAAACGAAGTAATGAAAATGTTCAACCTGAAAGGCCTTTTAGCCCTTACAGCAGTATTCTCGCTACTAATTACCAGCGCTTGCGGTAATGCAGGTTCCACTAACGGGACTGCAGCAGATACCGCCAAAGCATCCTCATCCGCGAGTCCTACAGCTGCGGCAAGCAAGGCACCAGTTAAAGTCATTTGGTGGCATTCGATGAGCGGTGAGCTTGGCAAAGCAGTGGACAAGATTGTCGCAGATTTCAACGCCTCGCAAAAGAATGTTCAGGTAGAAGCCATATTCCAAGGTACCTACGATGAAAGCTTAAACAAAATGAAAGCTTCGATGGATACCAAAAGCGGTCCTTCGCTCATTCAGGTGTATGAGATCGGCAGCCGTTTCATGATCGATTCCAAAGCGATTACGCCAATGCAAAATTTCATTGACGCAGACAAATTTGACCTTTCTCAATTGGAAGAAAACATCACCAACTACTATAAAATAGACAACAAGCTTAATTCCATGCCTTTTAATACATCCAACCCGATCCTTTACTACAATAAGGACATGTTTAAAGCAGCGGGACTTGATCCTGAAAAACCGCCAACTACGTATGAAGACATTAAAAAAGCTGCTCAAGCCTTGTCAAAAGATGGTAAATTCGGATCTTCCTTCGCGATTTACGGTTGGTTCATGGAGCAGTTCTTCGCCAATCAGGGCGCTGACTATTTGAACAACGGTAATGGAAGAACGTCCCCTGCTACTCAATCTTTAGTCAATTCCGACGCCGGGGTGCAAACCTTGACATGGTGGAAGGATATGATAGATGCCAAAACATTAACAAACCTCGGACGTAAAACCGATGATACGAAAAAAGCATTCGCAGCAGGCCAAATCGCCATGACACTTGACTCAACAGCTTCCCTTCGCGGAATCGTAGCCTCGACTGAAGGTAAATTCCAGGTAGGAACTGCCCCACTGCCTAAACCAGCTGGTGCCAAAGAAGGCGGCGTTGTCGTAGGCGGAGCCAGTCTGTACATCCTTAACAACAAACCGCAGGAAGAGCAAAAAGCTGCCTGGGAATTCATCAAATACTTGACTAGCCCTCAGGTTCAAGCCTACTGGCATGTCAACACAGGGTACTTCCCCATCACGAAAAAAGCATATGATGAGCAGATCGTAAAAGATAACCTAGCTAAGTATCCACAATTTAAAACAGCAATAGATCAGCTTCACAATACCAAAGCGAACACAGCTACTCAAGGTGCGGTAATGGGAGTATTCCCTGAAGCCAGACAAATCGTCGAAGGAGCCATCGAGGAAGCGTTGAACGGCAAAAAGTCGCCAAAAGACGCGCTTGACGGTGCTGCAAAAAGTATTACAGACAAGCTTGTGCAATACAATAAAACAATGAAATAAGACTAATAAAAAACAGCCCCAGGAGGATTCAAAATCTCCCGGGGCTGTTTTTTTATTATATTGTTTATTTCGAAAGCTGATGAATGGGATGCCCCAAAGCACCTTCCGCTGCATCCATGACCATTTCAGTCAACGTTGGATGAGCGTGAATCGTCAGTGCGATATCTTCCAAAGTAGCTCCCATTTCTACTGCTAAGCCAAGCTCGCCGATGAGGTTCGAGGCTTCCGGCCCGACGATCTGAGCGCCGAGCAGAATACCGTTGTCCTTGTCACCTACAAGCTTCACGAAGCCTTGTGTAGCGCCTAGCGAGTTGGCACGTCCGTTGGCTGCGTAAGGGAATTTCCCAGTAGCCACATTCACGCCCTTGGCTTTTGCTTCGGTTTCATTTAAACCCACACTGGCGATCTCCGGGTCGGAGAAAACAACAGCAGGAAGGGCTTTATAATCAATAACGCTCTTTTGTCCTGCAATCACTTCTGCAGCGACCTTAGCTTCGTAAGAAGCTTTGTGAGCCAGAGCAGGACCAGCTACGATATCGCCAATGGCAAAAATATGGGGAATGCTCGTTCTGCATTGATTATCGATTTCCACCAATCCGCGATCCGACAGCTTCAGGTTGATCAGATCAAGACCGAGCTCTCCATCCGTATTCGGACGTCGGCCAACGGTAACCAGTACATAGTCGGCTTTGAGCTCTTTTTCTTCCCCTTTTACCGTAAAGGTTACAGACACGCTTTTATCCGTTTGCTTGCTGCTTTGCGCCATGGCTTCTGTGAACACTTCCACCCCGGCCTTTTGCAGGTTGCGGGCAACCAGCTGGGACATTTCCTTCTCAAAGCCCGGCAATACGGTATCCGATCCTTCGAGGACAGTTACTTTGGTGCCGAATTTGGCATAGGTTTGCCCAAGCTCAATCCCGATATAGCCGCCGCCGATGACGATCATGCTTTTTGGGATTTCCGGCAAGCTTAACGCTTCCGTGGAAGAAATTATGCGTTTGCCGAATGGGAATGCCTTTAATTCAATGGGGCGAGAGCCCGTTGCAATGATGCAATGCTGGAAACGATAACGCGGCGCTTCCTGATCATTAAATACACGCGCTTCATGATCGTTGATGAACATCACTTCGCCTTGAAACATTTGAATCTTGTTCCCTTTCAGCAAGGTGCCGACGCCGCCGGTTTGCTTGGCGATGATCGAGTTTTTCCATGCCTGAACTTTGGAAAAATCGATTTTTACATCGCCGGCCGTAATGCCCATAGCGTCCGCATGCTGCATATGCTCATACTGGTGCGCCGCGGAAATCAGCGCTTTGGAAGGAATACAGCCGCGATTCAAACATACGCCGCCCCATTCGGATTTGTCCACGATGAGCACGCTTTTGCCCAGCTGAGCCGCCCGAATGGCCGCGACATAACCCCCGGGACCAGCGCCGATGACCAGAACATCAATATCTAAAGAAGCATCTCCAACTACCATAGCGTTACACCTCCAAAACTAGAAGCTCGGGATCAGCCAGCAGCTGTTTGATGTAATTCAAAAAGTTTTGCGCGGCAGCCCCGTCGACAATGCGATGATCAAAGCTAAGCGATAAGGCCATAACGGAGCCAATGACAATTTGACCGTCCTTCACGATTGGTTTTTCTGTGATCCGGCCTGCACCGAGGATCGCAACCTCAGGGAAATTGATGACCGGAGTGAAGAACATACCGCCAACGGAACCAATGTTTGTGATCGAAATGGTGCTGCCCTTCATTTCATTGGGGGCCAGCTTGCCTTCGCGTGCACGAACGGCCAAATCCTTGATGGCAGCCGCGATGGACCAGACGTTTTTGCGGTCGGCGTCATGAATGACCGGTACCAAAAGGCCGTTATCCGTATCGGTCGCAATCCCGATATTGTAGTATTTTTTGTAGACGATTTCCTGGTTTTCTTCATCGATCATGGCATTCATGACCGGGAACTGGCGAGACGCTGCGATTAAGGCCTTGACGATAAATGGCAGGTACGTCAGCTTCACTCCTTTTTTCTCGGCGAGCGGCTTCGTTCTTTCACGCAGCGCGACGAGTGCCGATACGTCGATCTCGTCCATCAGCGTCACATGCGGAGCCGTGTAGACGGATTTGACCATCGCGTTCGCGATAATCTTGCGGATCCCCTTGAACGGGATCCGCTCCTCGACGCGATCGCCCGCGCTCACCGGCTGCGCGGCAGGAGCCGCAGCCGCTTGATCGGCAGCCGCATCCGGTGCTGCCGCCTTGCCTGAAGCAGCCGGTGCCGCAGCCCCGCCGCCGGCTTTAAAGCCAAGCACGTCCTCGCGTGTCACGCGGCCGTGCGGCCCTGTTGGCGTCACCTCTGCGAGGGAGACGCCTTCTTCACGGGCCAGCTTGCGCACGCTGGGCGTCGCAAGCACTTCTTTGCCCGCGCCGCCTGCAAGCGCGGCTGGTTTATCGCCAGCGCCATTCTCTGGCGCTGCGGTTTTCGCAGCAGCGGGCGCCGCTGCTCCGGTTTCAGCGCCTGCAACGGGCGCAGCCGGTGTAGGCACGGAAGCCGGCGCTTGTTTCGCCGGCTCGGGCTGGCCGGGATCGGCGGAAGCCGGCACGTCGCCTTCCACTTCAATCGTGGCGACAAGCTCGCCCACATGGCAGACTTGCCCTTCCTTCACCTTGACCTCTATGATTTTACCTTCGACCGGGGAAGGGACTTCGACCACGGCCTTATCGTTTTGCACTTCCATCAAAATAGATTCGTCGGTTACGGCGTCTCCAGCCTTGATGAGAAGCTTTACGATCTCGCCTTCATGAATCCCTTCGCCAAGCTCAGGAAATTTATATTCAAAAACAGCCACGAGCAATTACCTCCTATATGAGAAAATATACCTATATCTATGCTGAGAACCTTAAAATTCCAGAACCTTTTGAATTCCCGCAAGAATACGCTCTGTATTGGGCAGCCATGCATCTTCCACTTGTGCGAAAGGATATACGGTGTCCGGAGGCGATACGCGAAGAACTGGCGCTTCCAGATGGAGAATCGCTTTTTCATTAATCTGGGCAATGACTTCGGCGGCTATACCGGAGGTTTTTTGCGCTTCTTGCACCACGATGGCGCGGTTTGTTTTCTTGATAGACGCTACAACCGTATCGATATCGAGCGGCATAATAGTACGAAGATCAATGACTTCAACTTTGATGCCTTTGGAAGCTTCCAATTCTTCGGCGGCTTTAACCGAGGCATGAACCATAGCTCCATAAGTGATGATCGTTACATCTGATCCTTCACGAACGACATTGGCTTTTCCAAGCTCGACGGTATATTCGCCCTCCGGCACCTCTGCACGAAAAGAACGGTATAAGTTCAAATGCTCCATGAAAAATACGGGATCATTATCGCGAATGGCCGCAATCAGCAAGCCTTTGGCATCATAAGGGTTAGAAGGAATGACGACTTTAATTCCTGGTGTTTGCACGAGCAAGCCTTCCAGAGAATCGGTATGAAGCTCAGCCGCTTTAACTCCGCCGCCAAAAGGGGTACGGAACACGATAGGAGCATTATATCTGCCGCCGGAACGATACCGCATGCGAGCAGCTTGAACGCATATTTGATCCAAAGCCTCATAAATGAAGCCGACAAATTGAATTTCGGCAATCGGGCGAAACCCTTGAATACCAAGACCTACAGCCAGCCCGCCGATAGCGGATTCGGCAAGCGGTGTATCGAACACGCGATCTTCCCCGAATTCGGCTTGCAGTCCTTCGGTAGCACGGAAAACTCCGCCTACGTGACCTACGTCTTCTCCAAAAAGAACAACGTCTTTATCTCTCTCCAGTTCAACGCGCATCGCGTCCTTTATCGCTTGAATCATAGTCATTTGTGCCATGACGATTAACTTTCCTCCTCAGTAAATAGGCTGATTTCTTATTTATAAAGTTCCTTTTGCTCGGCCAGATGCTGCGGAGTCGCTTCAAACATCGAATCGATCAGTCCGCCAACGGTCATTTTTTCAGTGGCTTCCGCTTTCTTGATATGCTCGGCAACAGCCGCTTTTGCTTCTTCTTTGACAGCCGCTTCGGCATCTTCGCTCCAGAGGCCTTTTTTAGTCAAGAAAATACGCATGCGGGTCAGCGGATCGCGAGGTTCCCAATCCAGCTCCTCATCCTTGGTGCGGTATTTGGTTGTGTCGTCGGCCATGGAATGCGGACGGTAACGGTAAGTCAACGCTTCGATCAAGGTTGCGCCTTCTCCTTTGCGGCCTCGCTCGGCAGCTTCGGCAACAGCTTGATACACCGCCAGCACATCCATGCCGTCCACTTGAACACCTTTGATTCCGGCGGCAATTGCCTTATGGGCAATGGAATAAGCTGCTGTTTGTTTGGAAAATGGTGTCGTAATGGCGTAGCCGTTATTTTGCACAAAATAAATCACAGGAAGCTTAAAGGATCCTGCAAAGTTCATGCCTTCATAGAAATCGCCTTCGGAGCTTCCTCCGTCGCCGGTATACGTTATCGCTACACGCTTCTCATTGCGTTTTTTGAACGCCATCGCTACGCCTGTAGCATGAAGAATTTGTGCGCCAATAATAATTTGCGGCATCAACACATGAACATCCTGCGGGATTTGTCCGCCATGCTGGTGACCGCGGGAATAAAGAAAAGCCTGGTACAACGGAAGGCCATGCCACACGATTTGCGGCATATCGCGATAACCCGGGCAGATGAAATCATCTCTATTTAAGGCAAACTCACTGCCGATCATGGAAGCCTCTTGTCCCGATACGGGTGCATAGAAGCCCAGACGTCCCTGACGTCCCAGATTTACCGCTCTTTCATCCCAAACACGGGTAAAGACCATTCTTCTCATTAATTCTTTCAATTGATCATCGGAAAGCTTCGGCATTTTGTCTTCATTGACGATCGTGCCATCCGGTCCAAGAACCGTTAACGGCTCGATTTGCTCTGTGGACACTTCATAATTAATCTGTTTGACAGCTTGCTTGCTCATTATCCATTCACCTCATCTATGAATTTACTGCCTGCTATATTTGTTTCTGTTATAGTATTATTATAAACCTGTTTTATTGAAAAGTACACAGCAATGCCTATAAAATATAGTCTTTTTTATTTATTTTGATTAGTACAGTTTTATATTTTGACTGATACAGATTAATCAAATTTTCAAATCTGCTATAATACACCATAGAAGTAATTACCCAAAAACGACCCGGAGGAACCTTAGCATGGATGACGCGCGTTATTATAAAAGAACGATCATTAAGGAAGAACTCTCATCCACCCTGCTCGGAGCTGCGCGCAATCTGCGTATATATTTGCCGCCCGGCTATAATGAGCTGTTGTCTTATCCGGTCATATACTGCCAGGATGGAGAACAGTTTTTCAACTTTGGAAGAATCGCAACCATCCTTACCCGCTCTATTCTGGATGAGGGACTGGAGCCTGCCATTGTGGTCGGTATTGATGTAGTCACAACAGTCCGCACATCCGAGTATTCGCCTGAGGGCGGCAATTTTGTCGCGTACTGCCGTTTCTTGACCGAGGAATTGCTGCCGTTTGTCGAGTCGCGGTATCCCGTTCGATCGGATCGTATGCAGCGGTTGTTGGCAGGAGATTCCCTGGGCGGCACGGTTTCACTGCACCTCGCTCTAGATTATCCTAGCCTTTTTTGCAAAGTTATATCCTTATCCGGTGCATTTTTTGGCAAAACGAGAGAACGCTTGGCAAAGGAGGATGATCTGTCATGGTTAGAGCTGTTTATGCTTATTGGCACGGAAGAGACTGAAGTGACAACCGAGCGCGGAACTTTTAATTTTCTTGAGGAAAATCGGAAGACACGAGACATCCTGGTACAGAAAAAAACCGCGCTTCTCTATACAGAGAAACCCGGTACGCACATTTGGGGCTTTTGGCAGCTTGAGCTGCCTGCGGCACTCCACTATTTTCTCGGTTAATTTCTATTGATGCCATAGCGATTTTCCATCAGCTTTACCATTTCTTGAATTTCATTTTCACCGGCAAGCTCTTCGCTCCATATCTGAGCCGTTATTTCCCCGGCTTCCAGAAGCTCCTTCATACTTTGGATAAAATCCACGGCAGTCAGCGGTTTGCCCACACATTCGGCTAAACTCGCCATGCTGCCGGGAAGTACAACTGGATAATCGGCAGCTTCGGCCCCAGCTGCGGCACGGTCATAGAAAGCTCTCGCCACTGCAGCTTTTTGTTCTCCTTGACCTTCAACAATCACGAAGGCCTGAACGGAAATGGCATGGAGCTGCCGCCTTTGGGCAATCCCGCAAAACTTTTTGCCGCCGATGCTTAAATCGAACTCACCTGGACAAAAGGACCCGGCTACTTCTCCTTTTTGCACATCATCCGTCAGCTTCATCAGGGTTTCACGGATTAGCTGCGCCATCAGCTCAAAGTCCTTGCGATGTTCCATGCTCCCTGCAGGCTTCGGAAGCAGCAGGGAAACATTGATGACCCCCAAATCCAATGGGACTGCAGCTCCTCCTGAATTTCTGACGCCGGTTTCATAACCTTGACTCTTCAGCCAAATATCCGCATTAGCAGCATGAGGAAGCCTGCTGTCTCGAAGACCCATAACAAAAGCTTTCGGATGCCTCCAAAGATGCACAATAGGCGTCATGCTTGTAGTCATCTTACGGCAAAGGGTTTCTTCCAGGGCAAATGGGTATAAAATATTGTACGCATCAGTTACATGGGTTCTGTCAAGCAAAATCGTCTTGTCTGATAATTCAATAGAAAATGTCATAATATATCACCTAATTCAGTTATAATTACCTATTTCCATTATACTAATATAGTCCAGTAGGATTATTCAATCCAATGTCGAATATATATATAGAAAAATATGTTAATGGATAAGTGGGCGAGAACATTGAAGGCGTTCGATGATTTACTGCTGAATATTTTGGTTTTAACATTACCAATCTTAATCTATTCTAAATTGCGAATGGATAAACCCTATCAGGAGCCATCTATTTTCAACCCCAAATGGGTGT
Organism: Paenibacillus sp. GP183; assembly: GCF_900104695.1. NCBI lineage: Bacteria > Bacillati > Bacillota > Bacilli > Caryophanales > Paenibacillaceae > Paenibacillus > Paenibacillus sp. GP183. Next base: position 5,044,368 of record NZ_FNSW01000001.1, on the reverse strand, counting down.
TTGCATATTGCAGTCCATTGGCTGTCTTTTGTATTTCCCACCCCTTATTTTCCGCAGGAGAAATTTCATATGATTTGAGTCTCATTCCACTTCTTGCCGCTTTTTTATATGGGGGCATTGGATCCGGTTTAATAGTGTCCGCTGTTGAAATTGTCTTTAGCTATTACTTTCATGGTCCCGAGGTGGAATGGGTTGCGCTTATTACTGTTTTCCTTATACCCTTTATCCTTTCTTTCATTTATCTTAGCAATTGGAAGCACAAATCACCCAAGATCATGTTCCCTGCGCTGCTCGCTTTGATCTGTGCTTTCGCTACTTTCTGCGTTTCTCTCTTCGACTCGTTCACGAATGAAATTCCCTTCACATTATCCTCTATTCTAATAGGTTTAGGCTATTGCGTCATTCATATGCTGACGATGTCGATGATCACCTTTTTGATTGAGCATATCAAAGAAAATCTGGCCCTGCGCCAGGAATTTCAAAAATCGGAAAAACTGAATGTACTCAGCGAACTGGCTGCCTCTGTGGCTCATGAAATCAGAAACCCTATGACGGTAGCTCGGGGCTTTATGCAAATTCTAAACCAATCCCAGGTGTCCGAAGAAAAAAAACGCATGTATACGGCAATGGTCATCGAAGAAATCGATAGAGCCCAAAACATCATCAGCGATTACTTATCCCTCGCCAAGCCCCAAGCAGAAAAGCTGGAAAAACTCGATGCATCCACTCTTTCACAAAAACTGGCTAACCTGATTAATCCTTATGCTTCATTACTCAATGTACAAATCGCCTTTGAAATGGAGTCTTATTTGTGGATCCTAGCCAACGGGGAGAAGCTGATGCAGTGCTTGGTCAACCTGACCAAAAACGGAATCGAAGCCATGCCTGATGGTGGAACCCTGCAAATTAGAGGCTATAAAGAGAAAGATCTCGTGAGGATCGAAATCAGGGACAACGGAATTGGTATGACCCATGAACAGCTCGAGCGTCTAGGCACCCCTTTCTACTCCACAAAGCAAAAAGGTACCGGCCTTGGCATGATGGTTTCTTACCGCATCATCAAGACATTTGGCGGCACTATCGATGTAACCAGTCAATTGAACAAAGGCACCTGCTTTGTCGTCACGCTGCCCGGAGCGTCCTGATTACTGCTCGGATTCAGCTAAAATCTGCATGATTCCTTTAAATAAAGGGATTGCTTTATTGGGCTCCATTGGACCAACATTGGCGACAGAGACGGAAACAGCGTACTTGGGAGCATGTACCGGACCATATCCAATGAACCATTGATTGACCTTTTCCTGTTTCCCTGTTAGAACTTGTGCAGTTCCCGATTTTCCGGCAAGCTGCCACTTAGTACCTTGCAGCGCTTTGCCTGTTCCCTCTGTAACCACCGTCTCCATCCACTTCAGCAATTCTCGGCTGGTTGCTCGGGAGATGGCCGTATGGCTTTTTTGAACCGTAAAACTCGACATGATTCTATCTGTTTGGTAACGAATTTCCGAGGCGGCCCTCGGTGAAAAACGCTCTCCGCCGTGAAGCAGAGTAACAATCATATTCGCTGACTGAAGTGGAGAAAGAAGGACATCGCGCTGGCCTATAGCCGTTTGCATGCGTACTCCCTCATCCTCACGTGGGGTTCCGGCTGCGAATAATTGGCCCTCATCCTCACTGTCCAACTGCTGAACATTCTGCTGCCCGGCAGTGCCCTGCCAGCCCGCTTTATGAGTCAGACCCAATGCCCCGGCATACTTCTCCAGCTGTACAGAGCTGAGGCGCTGCATCACTTTCGCAAATACAATATTGCAGGACTCTGCAAACCCTTCCTGCAGCGTCAAGCGGCCATGGCCTTCCTTTTTCCAGCAGGTAAACCCGTACTTTCCCAGAGCCCCCTGACAATCAAAGGTTTCACCGGGCTTCACCACTCCTTCCTCGAGAGCGGCAACCGCTACTGCTGTTTTGAAAATAGAGCCTGGAGCTATCGCTTTTAGGGCATGATTGCTCCAATTGCTTTGCGATGGGTCAACATCCTCCGGGTTGTAATCGGGTTTGCTGGCCATGACCCTGATATCGGCATCGGCAGCATTCAGAACAACGGCAGCACCTTCCCGAATATTCATGGAATCCATAAGCGCTTCAACTTTTTTTTGCAGATCCAGATCGATTGTTGTAATTACCTTCAGCGGATAATAGGGATTGGTCGGCTCTATCAAGCGTGTTCCCAATCCAGTCAAAGGTCTCTTTTCATTATCGGTAAAATAAGAAATGGACGTTTGGCCTATGCCCTCGATCAAGGGCTCAAAGCTCTTCTCCAGGCCGGATCCTCCGATTTTACTTGTTAACGAAACATCTCCATGGGCCAGCTGCTTACCGAATACTGTCTTGATTCTTTCCGGATTCTCACCAATAAACCCTATGAGCTGTTTAGCTGCCATACTCTGCGGATAACGCTTTTCATAGGCAACAACCCGCACATTTGGAAGCTGTAATAGATCAATTAGTTCTTCTTGCTTTGCGTTTAAATGATTCGGCTGACCATCCGGTTTGGTCGACCACAAACGCGGCTCTTTGACATGATCGGAGAATGTCTTCCATTCAGCTGTACTAACTCCCAGAATCCGGGCGATATTTTCATTTTGCTGATCTTCGCTATGAATTTTCTTCTGGACAGGAAAGATGACTAGCGCTTTAGAGGTCTCTCCGGTCATGGGACGAAGCTTCCAGTCATAAAAATCTCCACGTCCCGTGTGCAGCACCAAAGAGCTTTGCCTCTGGGAGACGGAGTTCTTCACGAGATCCACGGTATGTATCGAAGATCCGCCTGTTCGCACCAGTTGGATCCAAAGCAGCCTTCCTGCGATACTTGCGAGCAGCGCCATAAAAACAAGCAGGATCATGAACATTCTTCGCTTCACAGTTGCTGAAGTACGATTATACTTGTCCATGGCACCCACCCTTTCTTAAACATGTCTTACTTACATCTTCCATTATGAGCAGTTTCAGTTGTACTCAAACATTGGAAACATGCGAGGATAAACGGCTGCGTCGTCCTTAATGACGATCGCGTTTGTCAAGGTTGATGCGAAGCAAGATAAGTTTAGAATAACTTATACTTTTTGTTCAACCATAAAAGCCGCCCTCCGATGATCGGAAGGCGGCTGGCTCGCTTAACAGTTATTCCACTTCGAACTTGGATAAAGTATCTTTCAGGGAATTGGATAAATGCTCGAGCTGATCCGATAATTTCACCAAGCCGTCGCTGATGCTGAGCTGCTCGGAACTGAGAGAGGCGACTTCCTCCGAGGTAGCCAGTGATTGTTCCGCAACTGCACTGACATTGGTCATAGCATCTGACAATACAATCTGCGATTGATCCAACGTACTGATAGAATCACTCACAGTGCTTAACTGTTCGATAAATCCACTCATATGAGTGGTCACCTGCTTGAAGATTGTATCCGCTTCCTTCACGGATTGGATTTGTTCCTGGAAAATCGGAGTTGCATTGGATAATACCTTGACGGTTTCATCAATTTCTTTTTGAATCGTTTCCGTAATCTGGCCGACGATATCAATCGATTGGCGAGATTGGTCTGCGAGCTTGCGGATTTCATCGGCTACAACCATGAACCCTTTGCCTGCTGCCCCTGCACGAGCCGCTTCGATGGTCGCATTCAAGGATAAAATATTGGTTTGCTTGGTCATGTTATTCAGCATATCAAGAATTTTACGGATCGATCTTGTGCTTTCCTTGAGATTATCGACCTTTTCTACCATGGATCGAATCATTTCTTCCGTCAGGTTCGTTTTGCTGATCAATTCAGACATGTACCTGGTTCCTTGTTCACTGGAGCTCTGTACGTCCGCAGCCGATGTCCCCATTTCCAGGTTGGCCTCTATCACTTTTTTCATCCGAGCCCCAATATGTTGGGTGAGCTCATTGCCGCGCTCCGATTCGGTGGCAAGACCAGCCGCACCGTTAGAAATTTCATCGGTCGCTGTTGCAATTTCCCGGGCTGCGATCGCCGTTGTTTTGGATGAGTTAGTAAGCTCTCCGGCCGTCTCCAACACTAGCTGAGCGGATAATCTCGTTTGCTGGACAAGCCCGGTAATTTGCTGCATCATCACATCAAAGCTCTTGCCAAGCTGTCCGATTTCGTCCTGGGATTGATAGTTAGCTCGGACCGTCAAGTTCCCTTTGGCGCCTTGCTGCATCAAATTGCGGAGCAGCACGAGAGGACGTCCAATCGAACGAGCTACGAATAATCCAATCAAAGTAGCAATCAAAGATGCGACAAGAGCGATGATAAGCGTGAAATTAAAGATTTTGTCCGCATCCTTAACCAGCGAGCTGACCGGCATATGAGCAACCAGGTTCCATCCGGATATTTTGGTTTTATAATAGGCGACCATCCGGCGGTCCGCATTTTCAAAGGAACCCGATGTACCCGGAGCGAGGGCCAATTCCTCTTTGGTTAATTGAATTTTAGCTGCTTTTTCCAGATTGGCATTATTAGCTGTTGCTATGTACTTATTTGTCGCATTGGTGATCCCCACTTCACTCTCGGGGCCTAAATTGATGGCGCCAATTTCATTAACCAATACTTCCGTCCCAAATTCTATTAGCAAAATGCCGGAATTATTGCTTGTTGTGGTATTCTTTAGAACTCGACCAATGGCAAAAGAGCTGGCAGTACCGCCGGAATAGCCTTTTTCCTTGGTATCCAACCACGAGGCTTTCCCGTTATTTTCCATAGTTTGTTTAAACCATGCTTCACCTGACACATTCGCTCCTGAAAGGGAAGTGCTGTTGCCGACCATATTGATTAACTTTCCGCCAGTCTCGTAGAGCTGCAGCGATTTAATATTCTTGTTGGCAAACAAGAACACATTAAGCTTGTCAGTTATTTTACGCGAGGATTCCAAGCTCTCGTATGAACCTGACTTGATATTTGGAACTGCGGCGAGAAGATCCTGAATTTCCTTATCAAGCATAATTTGCAGTGTAGTGTCCTCAAGTGTTTGAAAGACAAAGTCCAGTTTTTTACCAGCTTGTGTGATCGTTTGTTGGCTGCCAACCGATACTTTCTCCTTAATTACACCTTTCGAAAGCTGGTAAGATACCATGCCTACGACCAGCACAAACAGTAAAATACTTATAAAAAACATTAGAAACAGCTTCATTCCCACGGATTTAACTGGATTTTCAAAACGGACTTGCTTAAAAATTTGTGATTGCTTATTGTCCCCCTCTTGATTGGTACCCATTTTGTCAAAAGCAGTCTTTCCTGACTTCACCGATCTCGATAAAGAAGAAAAGAGGTTTCTCAGCTTTTCTTTCAATAAACCCACCACCATCATTTACTTGGAAATCATAAAAATCGATTGAATATATGTTCGACATATTCCAACAATCTCCTTTATAAAAGGACACGATTTCCAAAAATAATTAGAAAACTTTTCCTAAACTAGCTATCTTAATGTAATCTTTCGCATCATGTCCCATTTATTAACTGGATGATTTACAGCCAGTTTTATGAGCTGCAGCGGATGTCTGGCCGCATCAAGCAGGCTGCCGCCTTCATCTCGAATCTCTGTAATTTTTTGCTTAAAATGGGTTCCGTTCGGTCCGAAGAACTCTACTTCCTGTCCGGGTTTGAAATAGTTCCTCTGCTCGATGAGCGCGAATCCGGTATCTGCCTCATATCCAACGACCAAACCGATGAAATCAAAGCCTGATGCTTTCTCTTCCGGCTCATAGATGTGGTCCTCATGGTCCGGCGCCTCATAGAAAAAACCTGTGTTCAGCGGACGGTTGGCTGCTTTAAGGATTTCATCCCGCCACAATGGATTAAGGGTATAGTGCTCAGGGTCAGCAAAATAAGCATCAATCGCTTGCCGGTAGCTATTAACCACCGTTGCCACATAATGAATGCTTTTCATTCTGCCTTCAATCTTGAAGCTGTCTACGCCGGATTCGATCATATCCGCGATGTGCTCGATCATGCTTAAATCCTTGGAGCCCATCGTAAAGGGATCGTCCATTTCGTTAAACAAAGGCAGCCCGGCAGCCAGAGGCGATGATAATGGCACACCCTTGGCATACAAATCATATTTCCAGCGGCAAGATTGTGAGCAGCCACCGCGATTCGAGTCCCGGTCCGTGAAATGGTTGGATAATACACATCTCCCTGAATAAGAGCTGCACATGGCTCCATGAATGAAAGCCTCTATCTCCACATCCACATGGCGTTTAATCTCGTCGATTTCATCCATGCTCGCTTCCCGGGCCAGCACAACACGCTCGATCCCAAGCTCCTTCCAAAACTGCACCGCTCGCCAGTTCATTGTGGACTGCTGGGTACTCACATGCACTTCAAGCTTCGGCGCGACGCGCCTGGCCGTTTCCATAATTATGGGATCAGCTGCTATGATCGCAGCGATTCCAACCTCCTGCAGACCCATGAGGTAATCTTCGAGACCTTCTATGTCTTCATTATGGGCATAAATGTTGGTAGCAACGAATACTTTGGCACCGTAACGGCTGGCAAATTCGACAGCTTCGCGCATTTCATCCAGCGTAAAATTATCCGCATTCGAGCGCAGGCCGTATTTTTGTCCGCCGATATAGACGGCATCCGCTCCGTAATGAACTGCGAATTTAAGCTTTTCTAAGCTGCCGGCCGGTGCAAGAAGCTCCGGTTTATCCAAACGAACCCGTTTACCGCGCGTGCGAGCTTCCCGGATTGTGGCTGTCATTGTGGTTTCACCTCACCTTTAAAAAATAATTCAATAAACCTGTTCCTTATAGAAGAAGCCAAAAGACAATTCACGTTCAGGGTCTTGGAGCTGCTGGATATTGTCCAGCCACTTTGGATTAAAAGAATTCCCGGACGGGTCCGAGATGATGGCGTCGATTGCTGCTCTATAGCTGCGTACAACTGTCTCGTTGTATTCGACAGACTTCAACAGCCCCTCTATCTTCAGGCTGTCTACTCCTCCCTCGATGAGCTCTGACAGATTCTCGAGCATGCAAATATCCTCGGAGCTCATGATATGCGTGCCGTTCCTGTCTTCATACACAGGATAACGCTGATCCTGGCGTTCCTGCTCAATGAGATATAAACCTCTCTCCATGGAACGGTTTTGGATAGATGCATCGTGGCCTTGATGGTTCATATAGTTTTTGACCAATTCACGCTTGGAATGATAAATATTGGTGATGCCGTGTACTTGCACCTCCACTTCCATTTTGGCGCGGCGCGTAAACTCCAGCACCTGTTCCATATTAAGCTCCCTCGCCAAAACAGACCGCGCAGCGCCTTTCGATGCCCAAAAGTTGGCCGTCGCATAATTGGTAGCAGTCATTTCCGCATTCCAATGAAGCTTCAAAGGCTGCGGCAAATCTTTTGCAATCATGTAAACCGCCGGGTCACCGAATGCGATGGCATCCGTCCCGAATATCTGCAGCTTGGACAGATAAGCAGCAAGCTCTTCAAGATCCTCATTAGCAAAAATACGATTAACCGCGATATAGGCTTTCGCGCCATGTTCGTGTGCCCATGCAATTGCGTAATGAAGTTCATCTTCCTTAACCTCGCCGGGCATACGCAGACCGTATTTATCCTCGCCCATGATGACGCCGTCTGCACCGGCTGCAATGAGCCTCTTCATCTCGTCGACAGATCCGACGCTTACTAACAATTCTGGTTTTTTCATCCGTTTGTTCCTTTTTTGCTTGCTGCAATATTTTTCTTATGCTCTTCGAAGGTTTCGGCAAAAAGATGGCCTTGCGAACCGTCTTTCTTGGTTACATAAAACATAAATTTCGTCTCAGCCGGATATAATGCCGCCTTGATGGAGGCTAGACTTGGACTTGCGATCGGTCCTGGAGGCAGCCCTGGATTTTTGTACGTATTGTAGGGGCTGTCCACTTGCAGATCCTTCTCAAACAAACGCTCTTTCGGCTTATCGAGCAAATATTGTATCGTGGCATCAATCTGCAGCGGCATATTCTGGTTCAGCCTGTTATAAATGACACTGGCAACTAACGGCCGTTCCTCCTCAACCACAACTTCACGTTCTATAAGCGAAGCTATCGTCAAAACTTGATGAAGCGTCAGCTTCTTTTCCTGAAGCTTGATCTTCCAATCTGAAGGAAGAGTCGCCAATTTCTTATCCAGCTCCTGCAGCGAACGCAGGACAAAATCCTGCTCATTCGAGCCTTTCTTGAACTCATAAGTCTCAGGAAATAAATAACCTTCCAATCGATACTTGATAGCTTTGTCATTAGGAAGCCCTTCCAATGCAGCGGCTTGAAATTGTTCCGGTTTCTCAATGACTTGCAAAAATACATCCGCTTTCAGAGGCGTCTCCGCACTTAGCTTTTCTGCGATTTGCCGGACGGTAAATCCTTCCGGAATCGTCACGCGGAACACTTCCTTTTTGACCGTTTGACCGTTGTTCAGCTGCTCAATCATTTGATCCAAGGTCATCCCTGGCTTCATCGCGTATTCGCCGGCCTGGAAATGGGAACCTTGATTTTTCCATTTTAGATAAGCGGCAAAGATGAATGGACTTTTAATCAAGCCTTGCTCCTTCAGCAAATTGGCAATTTGCACAGCACCCGTCCCAAGAGGTACGTTTATCCTCACCTCTTGATCAGAGGCGGCCACGGGCTGCAGGGCATTCGCTGCATAAAGCGCAGTTCCAACACCCGCTCCAATCAATACAAGAAGAACCAAGGAAATCGTAAGCCACATAATTCGAAGCTTGCTTCTTTTGGGTTTCGTTATGACTTCATCTTCTTCCAAGAATATTCCCCTTTCTAAGCATAAAAAAAGAGCGGAAACGCTCCGCTCGGGTTAAGATTTACAAGATTTCCTTCACCGGAAACATCATTTCATCATAGAGCTCGGAGACGGTTTCCCATTCGTCATCATCTTCGATGGTTTCCAGCTCATACTGCTGTTCTGCATGCTCCACAACCCGAAATATGGCGACATCGACGTCTTCCTTTTTCAGTTCCTCGGATTGCAGTACTGCATAAGTATAATTGCCGTATACAAATTCGGCTAACAGCTGATACACCGTGGACCCGCCCTGCTCATCGTATAAAATGATATCATCCCCGTAGGCATTTCGCAACAAACCCTCTTGAGGCTTTTTCATGCTTTTTCGTCTTCCTCTTCATACTCGGCCATGAGTGTATTGAAGGTTTCTTCAACGATGTTCCACTCTTCTTCATCTTCTATGGTAAACAGCTTCAGATCGTCGCCATTATCATCTTCTTCATAGCGGAACGCATAGACCTCATCGGTTTCATCGTCGCCTTCCATAGGAACGACCATCATATACTTTTTATCAGATCCGTCAACTTCAAATTTCATGATAACCTCGAACTCTTCCTCGTTGCCTTCATCGTCCGGGATATAAATAATTTCCGGCTCATCCTGCAGTTCATCTTTGGACATTGCTCACGTCACCTCTTCTTATTAGAATCCATGTAACCCTGAAGGATAATCGCAGCAGCCATTTTGTCAATGACCTCTTTGCGCTTTTTCCGGCTTACATCCGCTTCAAGCAGAATACGTGTTGCTGAAACTGTGGTAAGCCTTTCATCCCACAAATGTACGGGTACCTTTAATCTTCGCTGTAAGTCTTGAGAAAACGCAATGCATAGGTCCCCGCGGGGACCTATGGTATTGTTCATATTCTTCGGAAGTCCCACTACGATTTCAGTGACCTCATACTGGTTCAGGATTTCTTCGATACGAGCTGCATCCTTGTCTGGACCATGGCGTTTTATGGTTTCCAATCCTTGTGCTGTTAGGCCAAGCTCATCGCTGATCGCGACACCAATTGTTTTATCCCCGTAATCCAAACCCATCCATCTCATGCCGGATCTCTTTTCGTTTATTTGTTCTGAGCCAAATAAGAGCGAACCAATTCCTCGATCAACTCATCCCGCTCCCGCTTGCGAATCAAGCTTCTTGCGTTGTTGTGTCTAGGAATGTAGGCAGGATCCCCGGAAAGCAAATACCCCACTATTTGATTGATCGGATTATAGCCTTTTTCTTCCAAAGCGTCATACACCGAAAGCAGCACTTCTTTTGGCGATGTCTCGATTTCCTCCGCTTTGACGTTGAACTTCATCGTTTTATCCATGGAACTCATCTGGAACATCCCCGCTTTCTTTTAAAGATGTATATTGTCATATATTCTCTATCCGATTAAAAATTCCTGTCAGCAGGAAAAAATTTTATACATGCTGCTGAGCAATCAAAGCTTCGACTGCCGCTAATGCCGCTTTCAGTTTGGCTGCATCCTTGCCCCCGGCCTGAGCCATATCCGGCCTGCCGCCGCCGCTTCCGCCAACTAAAGAAGCAATCTCTTTAATGATCTTGCCTGCGTGAAAGCCTATTGTGACAAGATCGGGCGACACTGCTGCTACCAGGTTGATTTTATCATCTGCAGCCGCAGCCAAAACAATAACAGCGGAGCCCAGCTTTCCTTTCATCTCATCGACAATATTACGCAGGGAATCCATATCGCTTGCATGGACTTCCGCAGCCAATACCGGAACTCCAGCCACATGCTTCACTTGATCAGTGAGAGCTCCGGCTTCAATCCGATCGAGTTTCCCGCGCAAGGATTCATTCTCTCGCGAAAGCTCCCTGATTTGCTGCATGGTGCTCTCTATTCGTTTTGGCACATCCTGTACATTTGACTTGAGATGGCTGGCAGCATCTTTTAACAGCTGCAGCTGCTGTTCCAAATAGGCATAAGCGCCTCTGCCGGTAACGGCTTCAATACGCCGAATTCCGGAACCGATTCCCGATTCGCTGGTGATTTTGAATAGTCCGATTTGTCCGGTGCTTTGCACATGGCAGCCGCCGCAAAGCTCCAGACTGTAATCCCCCACCTTCACAACGCGCACGATGTCACCATATTTTTCACCGAACAGCGCCATTGCTCCCATCGCTTTTGCATCGGCAATAGCTTTGAGAGATATGTCCATCTGCGTATTCGTCCATATTTGACGGTTGACACGCAGTTCCACATCCTGAAGCTCTTCCGGGCTAATGCTGCCAAAGTGTGAGAAGTCAAATCGCAGCCGATCAGGCTCAACCAAGGAACCGGCTTGGTTCACATGTTCACCGAGCACTTCCTTGAGCGCTTTATGAAGAAGATGGGTTGCCGTATGATTTTTAATGGTATCCTCACGAAAGCTTCGGCTTACAGATGCTTCTACAGTCTCTCCTTTGCGGAGAACGCCTGATTCTACTATAACGGTGTGCACGTGTTGTCCGTGCGGAGCTTTCGTTACATCTTCTACTTGCAGCGTTACATGATGGCTGCGAATCCATCCATGGTCGCTGACTTGTCCGCCGCTTTCCGCATAGAAAGGAGTGCGGTCCAGCACAACCTGACAGGTCTCGCCAACACCGACAATATCCACGAATTGATTCTCATGAACAATCGCGATGATGCTAGCAGGAACTACCAAATCATTATACCCTATAAATTCGCTTTTAGTCGTAAAATCAGCCAGTGGTCCGCCCTGCACCTTCATGCTTTCGGACTCCTGACGAGCCCCTCTGGCACGCTCACGCTGCTCTTGCATCGCCGCATCAAAACCTGCCCGATTCACAGCCAATCCTTGTTCTCCGGCAAAATCCTCCGTCAAATCGAAGGGGAATCCGTAGGTATCATACAGCTTGAATGCATCCGGTCCGCTTATCTCTGTTTGGCCCGATTGACGAGTCTTGTCCACCATTTCGGCCAATATAGCCAAGCCGTCGCTTAACGTTTCATGGAAACGCTCTTCTTCCGTGCGAATGACCTTTTCGATAAACTCCTGCTTGTTTACAACTTCCGTATAGTGGCTGCCCATAATATCACCCACAACCGGGATCAGTTTGTAAAGGAATGGCTTATCCAGACCAAGCACCTTTCCATAACGTACGGCCCGGCGAAGCAAACGTCGAATGACATAGCCCCGTCCTTCATTGGACGGCAATACGCCGTCACCGACAGAGAAGCTGACCGTTCTTACATGGTCGGCAATCACCTTCAAAGCGATATCCTGCTCTTCACTGGTATGGTAGGTTACACCGGCCAATTCGCAAGTTTTATCGATGATCGGTTTGAATAAATCCGTGTCAAAGTTGGAATCTACATCCTGCAAAATCGAGGAAAGCCGCTCGAGGCCTGCACCTGTATCAATATTCTTATTCGGAAGCGGCGTATAGCTGCCATCTTTATTATGATTGAACTGGGAGAACACCAAATTCCAGACTTCCAGGAACCGCTCATTCTCTCCCCCCGGCCAGCACTCCGGATCCGACAGATCTCCATATGCATCGCCGCGGTCATAGAATATCTCCGTACAAGGCCCGCACGGCCCCTCACCGATATCCCAAAAATTATCATCCTTCAGCTTATAAATTCGCTCAGCGGGAATCCCGATCTTTTTGTTCCATAACTGGTATGCTTCCTCATCTTCCTCATAAACCGTCACCGACAGACGGTCGGGATCAAATCCGATCCATTTCGGATCCGTCAAAAACTCCCAGGCCCAGGTAATCGCTTCTTCCTTAAAATAATCCCCAATCGAAAAATTCCCCAGCATCTCAAAAAACGTCTGATGGCGGCGAGTCTTCCCTACATTCTCGATATCATTAGTCCGTATACATTTCTGCGCATTCGCAATTCGAGGATTCTCGGGCACAACGCGGCCGTCAAAATAAGCCTTGAGAGGCGTCATCCCCGCATTGATCCATAATAGCGACGGATCATTATGCGGAACCAGTGGCGCGCTATGTTCAATCTTATGTCCCTTACTCGCAAAAAACTCCAACCACTTTGACCGTATCACACTTGCCTTCATATCCCTCTTGCCTCCATCTATAACAGTAATTAATCTATGCCCGAGCGAATCTCAATTTCGCTTGTCGCTTGTCTCTTGTTGCTCGTTGCTCTCTCTTTCCCTATGCCCGAGCGGATATCCTTTCGCTCGACGCTGTCTCTTGACCTTCGCTCTTGATCTTCGCTCTTGATCTTCGCTCTTGATCTTGGCTCTTGATCTTCTCTCTTGATCTTTCGCTCAACCGTCAAGCGTGTCCGAGCCAGAAATGTTGCTGAGCAATATTTCTGGCTCGGACTAAAGCGCTCCCAGCACTCACGCACCTCAAACGCTCCTGCCCCACTTGCTCACCAGCTTTAAAAGTCATCCAAGGGGCGTTACCCTTGGGGTCCCCCTTCAAGGGGGATTTAGGGGGTGAAACATTTTGAAATAAAAAATACGCCCCTATAACATACAGGGACGAATCATCGCGGTACCACCCTGGTTATTGACTCCAACTGTAAAAAGAACAGATTTCGTGCAATCTCCTTGTGCAGACGATAACGGGTCTAAACGGTGGAGTTCATCCACACTCCGAAGCCAGCATTCGGCCATGCTAACATCTGAAGATTTTCCCAGCCAAGCACCCTTTTTCATCGGCGCCTGAAATCTTCTCTCTGGAGATGGACAATGACCTACTTAAGCATCATCAACGATTTTTTGCATAATTGCAGTTAAGGCAAATTATAACGATAGGACACATTGATGTCAACTAAACCAAGGTCTATTGGGCTGAGCGGTTGATATAGTGCTGAAACAAATGCTGAACAACGACTTTCAAAGCGGCAAAAAAAGGCACAGCCAAAATCAAGCCCGGAATTCCTGCGATTTCGCCGCCCACCAGCAAAGCAAAAATAATAAAGAGCGGATGCATATGAAGCGTGCGGCCAACCACTTGAGGAGAAATCACATTGCCTTCGAGCACCTGGATAATAAGATTCAGAATGGCAACGATGATCATCATTTTTACGGAAACGGTTGAGGCCATGATCACAGCAGGAGCAGCGCCAAAAAAAGGGCCCAAGTACGGAATAATATTGAAAACAGCCACAATACTGGCCAGCAATAACGGATAGGGCATTTTGATAATCCAATAACCAATATACGCAAGCACCCCAACGATCACACATACGATCAATTGGCCTCTGATATAATTTCCCAAGGCGGTATCGATATCGACAAGCAGCTTGATAGTTGGCTTACGATGAGCTTGGGGTACGATAGCTATAGCTGTTTTTTCGATCATTTGAAAATCCTTCAGCATGTAGAAGGCCAGAAACGGAATGATGAAAGCAATAAACAGCACATTGATCGTCGTGCCGATTTGATTCATATAGTCGGAAATGGCTGCAGAAATGCCGGACTCGAGTTTAACCAACGAATGATTAATCCCCTCTCGCACACTGAACGGAAGCAGTTGACTTTGGTTAACACTTTCAATAAAGGATTGCCCTTGCATCGCAAGCTGCGGCAGGTGCTCGTTGAGCTCCACCAGCTGATTCATAAGCATAGGGATGACATTGATAATAATTACAGACACACAAACAATAAACACGCTGTAAATCAACAAAACGGCTATAGTTCTGGGCACCTTTCGCTGATTGAGCAGCACCACGATGGGGTTTAAGAGGTAGGAGATCATCATGGCTATAAGAAATGGCATCAGCACGGCTTTTAAAAACTGAAAGATGCCAAGGAGCATCGGCTTCATTAGAAAAAGCAAATACACAACAAAAAGGGACATAAGAATATAGACCAATGCCGCAAACCATTTATTTTTCCAAAATCGTTCCAAATTCCTCACCCCGGCTTGAATCCTTGATACAGAATCGATTTTTAAAGTATATGTACAACCTCCTCAATTAATCCGCACAAAAAAAAGCCCTTCATCCATGTACAAGGAATGCACATTATGAAGAGCGCTTTGTCAATAAAAAACGAAACCAGTGTTAATTAGCATGAACCTGGATTTCACCCATATCTTCCTCAAAGAACAAATCATCAAGGGAACTTAACGTACCGTCTTCTTCAACCTGAAACACGGACATTTTTTCACCGTTTACACTTAACTCAATAAAGCAGCCCCAGCAATAAAATTGGTGGGAACCGATTTTCCCGATATCCTTCGAACTGCAATTTGGACAACGCATCATTATATCACCCTATTCCTCTTAGCCTACTATTTGTTTTACCCATTTTTTTATAAAATAAACCTCGGTCGGCCCGGTATTATCTCTTACGTAATCGATTCACTATGGTTGCAGTTTTCTGAGCAGCATATTCAATCTGTTCCATAGTGTTACCCATGCCGAAGCTGAAACGAATCGCTGATGATGTGACATCGTCGGGCAGATCCATCGCCTTTAATACATGCGAGATCTCCAGCGAACCGGATGTACAGGCAGAACCGCTTGCTGCGGCAATACCTTCTAGATCCAGATTCATCAGCAAGCTTTCCGTGCCTACACCCGGAAAACTGATGTTTACAATATGCGGCAGGCACTTCGTCTGATGGCCGTTCAAGATAAAACCATCCTTGCCTAATTCTTGCTGCAGACAATCTACCATTTTCTGACGAAGCTGATGGGAACGATGCTCTATATCTGAGCTAAAGATGATTTCCACCGCTTTGGCAAAGCCAACAATGCCCGCGACATTTTCAGTGCCAGGACGACGCTTTCTTTCCTGGGATCCTCCGTAAAAAACTGGAGCCACTCGTTTAGCCCTGGAGATGTATAAAGCCCCTATCCCTTTGGGTCCGTTGATTTTATGTGCCGAAAAGCTCATGAGATCTACAGGAAGTGCCGCTAAATCAAAGTCAACCTTGCCCAGGGCTTGAACAGCGTCCACATGAAAAGCAATTCCATGGGCTTGGGCGATCCGGCCTACCTCTTCGACAGGCTGCAGCGTACCTACTTCATTATTCCCAAACATCATGCTGATAAGAGCCGTGTCCGGGCGGATAGCAGACTCAATATCATCGGCAAGTACAAGACCGCTCTGGTCTACAGGAATATAAGTCACATCAATCCCGAGATTCTCCAGCCATTCGCAGGGATGAAGTACAGCATGATGCTCAATGCGGGTTGTTATGATATGTTTCTTCTCCGTGTTAGTTTGGAGCAATCCATAGATAGCCATATTATTGCTCTCAGTGCCTCCGCTTGTGAAAATAAGCTCATTGGGCAGGCAGCCGAGTTTCCCGGCTATGAAATCACGCGAACCGTTAATCGCTGTCTTGGCAGCTCGTCCAAAGCTATGAATGCTTGAGGGGTTGCCAAAAAACTCTTTATAGTAAGGCTGCATGACCTCCAGAACGTCTGGATGAAGCGGTGTGGTAGCAGCATGATCCAAATATATGGGTTCCATATTGTACCGCCTTCAAATATAAAACATGTAATTGTCAGTACCGCCCGAATCCTGAAAGGAAATCAAACTGGCAAGACTCGTTGAATCGAGCACCTCAGCAATGCTGTCACGAATCCGGATCCATAGGTCGCGCTTCGCAGGATCATCTTCTTCCGTAAAATCCACCGGACTGATAGGTCCCTCAAGCACCCGGATCACATCACCCGATGTAATTTGCTCCGGAGATTTAGAAAGTATATATCCACCGTAGGCTCCGCGAATGCTTTTGACCAAACCGGCATTACGCAGGGGCGCGACAAGTTGTTCCAGATAATGCTCGGAAAGCTGATGCTTCTCCGCTATGCTTTTTAAAGAAGTCGGACCCTCGCCGAATTTGGTCGCAAGCTCCATCATAATCGTGAGTCCATATCGGCCCTTTGTAGAAATCTTCAAATCAGCACCTCGTTTGAGTCTATTCATTCGGAGTATATCCAACTTATCGTAACATAATTCCCTGATCTTGGGGAGTAAAACTATGACATTCTCTTGAAATATTTTTAAATTCAGGCACAAAAGATGTATAATGATATGATGTCTGGAATCAAGAAAAGAGGTTATATAGATGAGTAAAAAAGCAAGGGTTGTGCTCGGTATGTCAGGCGGCGTAGATTCATCCGTTGCTGCATTGCTGCTGAAAGAGCAAGGCTATGAAGTCATCGGAATATTCATGAAAAATTGGGACGATACCGATGAGTTTGGCCATTGCACCGCCGAAGAAGACGCAGAGGATGTTCGCAGAGTTTGCGCTCAGCTCGACATTCCTTTTTATACAGTTAATTTTGAAAAGCAATATTACGATAAAGTGTTTGCCTATTTCCTGGACGAGTATCGCAAGGGTCGCACGCCAAATCCGGATGTCATGTGCAACCGCGAAATCAAGTTCGGTGAACTGCTGCAAAAGGTTAGTGATCTGGGCGGAGACTATATCGCAACCGGACATTATGCCCGATTGGAACATTTGGACGGCGAATATCGCTTGCTTCGCGGTGTGGATGCGAGCAAGGATCAGACCTATTTCTTGAATGCATTGAATCAGTATCAACTATCCAGAGCAATGTTCCCCATCGGAGATCTGCCCAAACCGCGAGTACGGGAAATAGCGGAAGCTGCAGGCCTTGCAACAGCAAAGAAAAAAGACAGCACGGGTATCTGCTTTATTGGAGAGCGGGATTTCAAACAATTCCTCAGCCAGTATTTGCCGGCTCAGCCTGGTAACATGAAGGATATTCGTACCAATGAAATCAAAGGCAGGCATGATGGCCTTATGTACTATACCCTGGGGCAGAGGCAAGGTCTCGGCATCGGAGGGTCGGGATCAGGCGAACCCTGGTTTGTAGCCGACAAGGATTTGGAAACAAATGAACTTCTTGTTATTCAAGGAGATCAGCATCCCAGCCTCTATTCCACTGGACTCAGCGCTTCTGACATGAACTGGATAAGCCCGCAACCGCCGCAAGCCACATTCAATTGTACAGCTAAATTCCGTTATCGCCAGCCTGATCAAGGCGTGACAGTTACGATTGGCGGCAATGGGACTTGCGAGGTTGTGTTCGATAAGCCGCAAAAAGCGGTAACTCCAGGCCAGTCGGTCGTTTTTTACGATGGAGATGTCTGTTTAGGCGGGGCTGTTATCGATAAAGTTCACAAAGTTCAAGGGAGCGAGAATCGTGAATATTCAGTCGGAAAGTAAGCTTCAAACTTTTGAGCAGGCGACAGCTTTTGTCCGGAAGATCGGGATTCTTCCTTTATCTTCATTTATTCCTGATTATCCTTCACTGGATTCGGAGACCACTCCCAGCCAGTGGCATACAGGGTCAGACTCCGATCCCTGGCTGTGGAGGGACCGTTTTGCAGGCGAGGGTTTGGCCGCGTATGGAAGATTTTTTGCCAAAAAGCCGCTTCTCATAAGTGCAGAGCTATTCCCACTGATCAAAAATATATTGGATGACCCTTACACCGTTGCGGAGCGCTATGAAGATGGAACGGTTTCCAAAGCCACCATCGATGTTTTTCAAGCCATTGCAAATCTGGAAGGCATTGATGTGAGGCTTCTTCGCTCTAATACGGGGCTGGGCAGCAAAGAGTCCAAGAGTGAATTCGATCGGGCATTAATCGAGCTGCAAAGCACGGCGGATATCGTCATCGCCGGAATTTCCGATCGAATTGGTGCAAACGGCGTCAAAAGCGGCTGGAACAGCACATGCTATATGACGGCAGCGCACTGGATGGAGCTGCATGGCATCGAGAAGAATGATCTGCCCTCTCTTCATGCCAAAGCGAAGCTGAGACAGCTGCTCCAGGAAAGATGCGAAGCCAAAGCTCTTGCATTTTTTTACAAGGTTTTCGGATTGTAATGGGTTTTTCTCTCAATTTTACTCCTTCTTCTCTCTCTCCTGATGACGGGCAAAAATCTTCGCTTCGGTGCCGCTGTTTTGCGGAAAGTAAAATCGTTGATTCTCGATTTCAGGCGGCAGGTACTGCATCTTGCTGTTCGGATTGTCTATGGGGTTCACGTAACTCTTGGAGCTGTCTCTTATATTTTCGGGAACCGGATAAGCTCGATGGTTCCTCACCATTTCAAACGCCTTGGCGAGCCCTTTATAGACGCTGTTGGATTTAGGGCTTTCACAAATATATACCGTTGCGTGAGCAAGGGCTAATCGCCCTTCAGGCATTCCCACAAATTCCACGGTTTGCTGTGCCGCTATGGCAATCTGCAAAGCATTTGGATTGGCCATGCCTACATCTTCACTTGAATGCACAACAAGCCTGCGCACAATATAAAGCGGGTCGACACCGCTGTCCAGCATACGAGCTAACCAGTAAAGAGCCGAATCCGTTTGGGAACCCCGCAGCGACTTGCAAAAGGCAGAAACAATATCATAAAAATCGCTCGTCGTGATACTGTTCACTCTGGAGTCGTAGGCCTCACGAATATGCTGCAGCTCAATGACATTTCCTTCATACAAGGAGAATGCAGCCATTTCCAAAGCATTGAAGGCACTCCGAACATCCCCGTTGCAAATATCGACCAAATATTCCAATGCTTCGTCCGTCATCACAAATTTATTTGCCAGTCCTTTATCACTTTGCAGCGCCCTGAGGATGATTTCTTTAAGATCATTATAGTCCAGAGCTTTTAACGTAAAAGTTCGACAGCGGGAAACAAGCGGAGGAATCAAGTCGTGGGCAATAGATTCCGTGGTGAGACCTATTAATGTAATGATTCCTTCCTCCACGGACGGCAGAAGCGCCATTTGAACATTACTTTTCATGGCATGGATTTCATCTATCATCACAATTGTTTTTTTACCATACATTTTTTGATTGTCTCTTGCTGTTTGAATCGTTTCCCGAAGCTCGGCTACCGTTAAAGAAACAGCATTGAGGCGCACAAAATCGGCTTTTGTGGACTGGCTGATTATATACGCAAGACTCGTTTTTCCGCTGCTTGGCGGACCCTGTAAAATCATGCTGGTGACTTTATCGGTTTCAATAATCTTGCGCAGTACTTTTCCTTGGCCCAGGATATGGGATTGTCCAAAATATTGATCAAGCGTCTGGGGACGCATTCTCTCAGCAAGCGGTTGATGGTCGGTTGTTTGGTTCAAATCGAATAAGTCCAATGCATCTCACCCTCATAAGATATAAAATTATAGCTTTACTGTACCATAGAGGGGATCATTTGCAACTTTCACATACAAGGATAAACGGTTACGCCGTCCTAAATGACGAGTGCGTTTGTCAAGGTTGATGCGAAGCAAGATAAGTTTAGAAAAACTTATACATTATGATCAACGGACAAAGAGCTGTATCAAAAGTGAATGATTCGCTTTTGATACAGCTCCCTTATTTTTTGCAAATCTATTTAGCTTGCTCAAGGAGATCCTTGACAGCAACACTGACCATAATAAGTCCTGCAACTGGAGGAACGAATGCGTTGCTGGACGGAGGCATTTTGGCTTTGCGAATTTCTGGCGCGTTTTCGGGAACGATTTTCTGTGTGACATCTTCCCGCGGCTTGGCAGGCTGTTCCTTGGAGAAAACAACCTTTACGCCTTTCTTGATCCCCTCTTTTCGCAGCTTCTGGCGAATGACCCTGGCTATCGGATCCATTGAGGTTTTGGAGATGTCGGCGACTTGAAACTGGGTCGGATCCATTTTATTCGCTGCTCCCATGCTTGAGATCAATGGGATTTTACGTTCCAGGCATTGCTTGATCAAATGGATCTTATAGATGATCGTGTCGCTTGCATCCAAAACATAATCAAGCTTATACTCGAACAGCTTTTCATAGGTTTCTTCTGTGTAAAACATACGCAATGCAATAGCATCGCATTCCGGGTTGATTAGCTTGATACGGTCCCGCATCAATTCAGCCTTTGGCTGTCCAACGGTCGTAGTAAGCGCATGAATCTGCCTGTTTATATTCGTGATATCGACAACATCTTTATCAATCAAAATAATACGGCCAATACCGGTCCTTGCAAGGGCTTCCGCTGCAATAGAGCCGACGCCGCCTATACCCAGCACTGCAACGGTGCTGTTTTTCATGATTTCCAATCCTTCGGGTCCAATCGCCAGTTCGGTACGGGAAAATTGATGAAGCATGGTATATTCCCTCCTTAGAGTTTTGCTTTAGCAAAACTTACTTCGTAAGCATAAGCTTAGTTTTGCTTCAGCAAAACTTACATCATAACATAAGCTGAGTTTTGCTTTAGCAAAACATGCTTATTGTCAGGCTTTCACAGCAGGCTGCTTCAACGCAATACGAATCGACAATTGCTCAAGCTGCTTGTCGTCTACGGTTCCTGGCGCATCGGTTAACAGGTCTGTAGCACTTGCAGTTTTTGGGAATGCGATGGTTTCACGCAGATTGGTGCGTCCCGAAATCAACATCACCAAGCGGTCAAAGCCAAAAGCGATCCCGCCGTGCGGAGGTGTTCCGTATTCGAAAGCTTCAAGCAGAAAGCCGAATTTCTCGTTGGCCTCTTCCTTGGAGAAGCCAAGTGCTGCGAACATCTTCTCCTGCACTTCACGCTTGTAGATCCGCATCGAGCCGCCGCCTACCTCGTAGCCGTTAAGCACAAGGTCATAGGCCTGGGCGCGGATTTGACCCGGATCTGTGTCGAAGAAAGCAAGATCCTCCTCTTTCGGGCGAGTGAACGGATGATGCTCCGCTACCCAGCGCTGATCTTCTTCATCATAACCAAGCAGCGGGAAGTCTACTACCCACGCGAACTTGAATACGGAATCGTCGATAAGTCCGAGCTGACGGCCAATTTTGAGACGAAGGTTACCAAGCACATCGGCAACTACTTTTTTCTTATCTGCTGAGAACAGCAGCAAGTCCCCTTCTTCTGCGCCTAGTCGCTCCGTCAAGGAGGCAATCTCTGCTTCTGAGAAGAATTTAACGATAGGTCCCTTGAATTCTCCATCCTTCACTTGAATCCAGGCAAGTCCTTTCGCTCCATATCTGGCTGCGAACGGCAGTAAATCGTCAATTTCCTTACGGCTCCAGGTTCCACAGCCTTTGGCATTTAAGGCTTTGACTTGGCCGCCGCCCTTAACCACATTGGCGAAAACCTGAACACCTGATGCAGCAACGATATCCGAAACATCCTGCAGCTCTAATCCAAAGCGAAGGTCCGGCTTATCCGATCCGTATTTACTCATGGCGTCGGCGTAGCTGAGGCGCTGAAACGGACGCTGAATGTCTATGTTCGAGGTTTCCTTCATAAGCTTGATGATAAGCTGTTCCATCAGCTCCAGCAGTTGATCCTGGGAGAGGAAGGAAGTTTCAATGTCGACCTGTGTAAACTCAGGCTGGCGATCAGCGCGAAGATCCTCATCGCGGAAGCAGCGAGCGATTTGATAATAACGCTCCAGGCCGCTGACCATCAACAATTGCTTGAAAATTTGCGGCGATTGCGGCAATGCAAAAAATTCACCTGGATGCACACGGCTGGGCACCAAATAATCGCGTGCGCCTTCCGGAGTGCTTTTGGTCAAAATCGGAGTTTCTACATCAATAAAGCCTTGCTCATCCAGAAAGTCCCGGAATACCTTGGCAGCCTTGGAGCGGAGCATAAGCGTTCTTTGCATTTCCGGACGACGAAGATCCAAGTAGCGGTACTTCAGCCTCACCGACTCATCCACTTCAATACCGTCTTCAATAAAAAATGGAGGCGTTTTGGCAGCATTCATAATTTCAATTTCAGTAACCTGAATTTCAATTTCCCCAGTCGCAATGTTTTTGTTCACGGTATCCGCATCGCGCTCTACGACTTTACCTTTTATCGCGAGCACATATTCATTTCGGGCACGATCAGCAATCGCTAAAGCATCCCCTGAAAAGTCAGGGTTGAACACCGTTTGCACAATTCCGCTGCGGTCACGCAGATCAATGAATAAAACCCCTCCAAGATCGCGCCTTCTTTGCACCCAACCGTTTAAAATAACGGTTTCTCCAATGTTAGCCTTCGTTAACTGTCCGCAGTGATGTGTTTTGAGCATCATTACTATTTCCTCCTTCGTATTTTTGCAGAAAAATTACTTCCTAAGCGTCCGCCTTATAATGTCTTAACATGTAATGGAAAGTTTACAAGAGTAACGGTAACCTGTTCGCCTGTTGCCATAGTTTTCAGAGTAATCTCCCCGCGGCTTAACTCATCATCTCCGAGAATAGCCACATACTTCGCTTGGAACCGATCCGCTGATTTCATTTGTGCCTTCATTTTACGACCCAGATAATCTTTTTCTGCATTGACCCCATGAAGTCGAAGCTGATACAGCAGCTGGGTGACTTCTTTTTCAGCAGCTTCACCAAGTCCAATCAAGTACACATCCAATGGCTTAGGGCGCGGAATTTCTACACCCTGTGCTTGCAGCACAAGTAAAATGCGCTCCAAACCCAGTCCAAGCCCAACGCCAGGCTGATCATTGCCGCCGATTTGTTCAACAAGCCCGTTGTACCTTCCGCCTCCGCCAATCGTATCAATTGAGCCAATACCAGCTGCCTTGTACTCAAAAGCCGTATGAGTGTAATAGTCAAGTCCCCGCACCAGCCTCGGGTTAATGATGTAAGGAATTCCCATGCCGGTCAAATCATTCTGAACGGCTTGGAAATGAGTCGTACACGCCTCATCCAAATAATCCAAAATATTTGGAGCGCCTTCCCCATATTTTTGATCGATTTTACAATCGAGAATCCGCAATGGATTACGCTCATATCTAGACTTACAATCCTTACAAAGATTATCCTTGACTGGAGCAAAAAATTCTTGAAGCTTAACCCGGAAGGTGGATCTGATTTCAGGAGTGCCAACTGAGTTAATTTCGACACTGACGTTCTTTAATCCGATTTCTTTGTAAAAGGCGTACCCCAGCGCGATGACTTCAGCATCGATACTAGGATCAACGGAACCGAATGCTTCCACGCCGAATTGGTGAAATTGGCGGTAACGGCCGGCTTGCGGCTGCTCGTAGCGGAACATTGGCCCAATGTAGTACAGCTTGCTCACATCCGGCTCTCCGTAAAGCTTATTCTCGACATAAGCACGAACAACGCCGGCTGTCCCTTCCGGGCGAAGAGAGATGCTGCGGTTTCCTTTATCAAGAAACGTATACATTTCTTTTTCCACAATATCCGTCGTTTCCCCTACTCCCCGAGAGAATAGCTCGGTGTGCTCAAAAATCGGCGATCGGATTTCTTTGTAATTGAAGCGTTGACACAAGTCTCGAGCTTTATTCTCGAGATATTGCCATTTCTCGATCTCTCCAGGGAGCAGATCCTGAGTGCCTTTTGGCTTTTGTATGCTCATGGCTATTTACCCTCCTTAGATTTTTTTACGGAAAAACTTCTACTTTCTTATGAGGTAAATAAAAAATCCCCCACCCCTGACGTTTGTCAGGGACGAGAGATTTGATCAACAAATTCACCCGTGGTACCACCCACATTCGAGATCAGCATGCGGCACGCTTCGCATGAATAAAGAAATCTCACTCTTTACGGCTAACGCCCGCTAAACGCTTGTCGGCTACTTTGCCCTTTAATCGCTTCGAAATTAGAAGCTTTCCAGGCGGTTCCCCGAAAGTCCTCCAGGAGGTCTGTTCATTCACTCATCATAAGGAAGCTTGCAGCCCTGGCTTCCCTCTCTGCTTATGTGGTGGTGAATTACTTTATCCCATCAATGGATCACAGAACTATCGAATTGCAATAATGACTATTTTAATCGGAGGAATCTGCAAAGTCAAGCCTTCGATAGTTACTCCTACCATTTATCGGCCCATTTCTGAACTTCATTCATCGCAGGCTCGAGCGCTCTTCCTTTGTCCGTCAGCTCGTACTCAATCCGAACCGGCGTTTCCGGATAAACATGCCGAGTAATCATCCCCGCAGCTTCAAGCTCTTTGAATCTTTCTGACAGCATTCGATCGCTCATGCTGGGAATCTCATCTGAAATATCTTTAAATCGTTTAGGTCCTGTTAACAGCACTCTTATGATTAATCCCGTCCAACGCTTTCCCAGCAGCTCGAACGCATGCTCAAACTTCGGACATAAATGAAAGCCTTCCATTCGAATCATCTCCTTAAATTCATATTACCATAGTCGCTTGATAAAAGTAAGTGGACGAAAAAAAAGCGGCCTGCAAACGAATTTGCAGGCCGTCAAGGTAAATATATTTTAAAGGGGGTCGAGTTCTATTATAGCCCGCTTTGATTAAAGCCAGATGAAGCCCAGATTACAGTTGCATGACAAATCACGGACAACATATTTCATGTAAATTCCCTGCTGCCGGAAAGTCTATTCTAGCATTTCACACATATAATGAAGCACAAGGAAAACATCCTTGAACTATTTTATGGGAGGCTGAAGGCTATGACTCAAACAGGAGATTTTCAAGAAGAGATTCAAGATGAATTAATTCTAGCCGAAGAAGAAGCATCCTCTGAAGAGATCGATGAAGAATCTTCGGAAGCAGTAGAAGAAGCCGCTGATGACGAGACTGATGAGGAAGCCGAAGCGTTGGAAGAGGAAGATGCAGCATCAGACGAGGATATAGAAGCAGTAGATGAAGCGGATGAAGCCTCAGCCAGCGATGAATCTGAAGAGTCCGAGGCCGATTAATCCTTGTAATCGCTTCACTTCCTTCTACCAAACATAGAGCCACCTTCATCGAATTTTCGATAGAGTGGCTCTTTTTTGTCACGTCAGCTAGGGATTACCTGTTAGCCCGATTTTTAAATCCTTGATCATCATATAAGTATCTCCATACGTCAGCTTCTGCTTGTTGGAGATTAGATCGAGCGATTCATGAGTGAGCAGCTTTTGCTTAACCAGCAAGTCTGTCGCCTGAGCCGGCAAAGCCTGGATTCCTAAAGCCTGCGTAATCGTGTAGCTGGCTTGTTCCAAAGTTAGGGCAGCTTTAGCCGGATCCGGCAGATCTGCAATTGCGGCATCCGCTTCTCCCTTAAATGCGGACGGCATCATAATATGTGCCGAGCGAACCAAATTTGCCATGCTTTTCGGGTTCGCAGGATCATCCAGATGAAATTCATTTTTATGGCCGCCGGCCGTCAAAGCCAGGCTAATCGCCGTTTTGAGCCCGGCATATTCTTTATGCAGCATAAATGGCTGCGGCTTGATGGAGAAAGGCTTCAGCTCCATGCCTTGTTGATTCAGCCGTTCCTGCAGCAGGGCAACATCATCCCTGGACTCCGCAAGCTGCCTGAAGGTGATGTTCTTTTCCTGAGCCAGCTTGGCTGCAGCACCGGCAGCTTCACCTTCAGCCATGCCCGTAGGGATGACACGCGCGCTTCCATGCGGAAGCGTATCATAGCTCGCCGATCTTCCTACTACGAGCAAGCGATCTACTTTCAATGGCACTATGCTGCGAAAGGGTACAGCATATTGCACGGGTTTGCCCATCACGGCTCCGCTATCGGTAGCGGCAAGCCGCTGGATATCTACCGGATATGAACCAAAAGCGATTCGATCCCATTGGTCTTTATTTTCCAACACATCCATAATATGCAGTCTGTATTCTCCCTGAATATGTCGTGTTTCGCGAACATACAGCTCAGGAGCAGCCGAGTCCAGCTCCACATTGGCGAATTCGGGGAAATGCTTTTTCATATATTCAACCACATGAACAATTTCATTCTTCCCGATGGTCATCGCTTCCTCACGGCTTTTCGGATCCAAACCGTCTATGCCAAAAATCTGCAGGGCGTTTATGAGCATGGTGTTATTGCTTTGCCGACCGATGTTCAGTCCGCGCATTTTGGCTTTGCCTTTATTCACTTCAGGATAGCTGTACATTTCACCGTAACCCCAAGCAGACACTTCATTAGCTCCAGTGTCCGGATCATTGTCGCCATTGAGACGGCTTTGAATCTGTTTCCATACCTCGGGTGTGATATTCTTCAAACGAAACACGAGAGTTACAGCCATCTTTGCTCCCGGATCTCCCAAATCCTCGCGGCCATATGTAAAGGGAACTCCTGCTGCTGCAGCCAGATCTGCATCTTGAGTAGCATCAATAACCGATTTCGCTTTAATCGTTTGCTTGCTGCCATCCTCTTTTACAATCTGTATGCCCTGCATGACCATGCTGCCATTTCCATTGCCGCTGCTTGCAGTCAGCGGATTAATTTCTCTTGCTTTCAAAAGCAGATCTATATTTTTTTCATTCTTCACCAAATCTTTAAAAGCATTCGCTGCCGTGATGACATCAAAAGAATCGCCTTCAATTTTGCTGAACCACTCGGAAAAAATTCCTTTATTGAACACACTATGTTGATCCGATGTACGGTTCATATCGATTGTATTCAGCCAGCCCAAAGTCATAAGACCGCCTAGTATTTCTCGATTCTTGCCATCTATAAGCAATGTGGAAAGGCCGTTTCTCGCCGCCGATAGCGCCGCCGCGATTCCCTCAGGATCCGTCCCAACGACGATCACATCATAATTGTCTTTTATTTTTCCAGTCGTTTTGACTTGTTCCAATGTGTTCGTGCCCTTTAGGTGAGCTTTAGCGTTCGAATGTTTATGTTGATGTTGATAAAAGAGCGCGCCGAGAGCGGAAAAGATGGATATTACGATAAGCGCCGACATCCAAAGCTTCCATCTAGGATTCGTGTTCATGGAATAGTCTAAACGTTTGTTCAAAATTAAGCCCTCCAAGATAAACATCTTCATGCATCAAATCATAGTCTATCACATTTCGACTTGTGTGAGAAATGGCTGGAAAAGCTCAGCAGCTTGAAAACACAAAAAAAAGCCTGATGAAGGCTGTTTTACCGAAAAGACTTTTTAACTGTATTCTTCAGCTTTTCCTGCATCGAGGCAAATTCACTGCTCATCTCTACATCACAAAAATTCGGGGATCGGCCGAGAACTTCCGAGTAAGAAGCGTGCTGCATTTGATTTTCGGGTGAAACGATCATCTTATGTTTGAGAGATTGACGCATACCTCGGGCTCCTTACGATTTCATGATGCCCTTAGTCTGATCCAATGCAGCCCATCATATTCTTCATTTGCTATCTATGACTAGTGTGACCGGTCCCCAATTGATCAAGGACACATCCATCATTTCCCCGAATGCTCCCGTTTCTACCTGCAAGCCCTGAGAACGCATAAGATCGTTAAACCTCTCATACAGCGGAGCAGCAAGCTCCGGCCTGGCAGCAGCCATAAAATTCGGGCGTTTTCCTTTGCGGCAATCGCCATACAGCGTGAATTGAGATACGGACAATATCTGTCCGCCTATATCCTGGATCGACAGGTTCATTTTGCCAAGCTCATCTTCAAAAATACGAAGTCCGGCGATCTTTTCCGCCAGGTACTTAGCGTCCTGCTCCTTATCGTCATGGGTAACACCGACCAATAGCATCAAGCCTTGTCCAATTCGGCCAATGACCCTTCCAGCTGCCGATACTTCAGCTTGTTTACATCTTTGTACAACTACTCGCATGAATATGTTTCGCTCCTAGCTTTGCATGATGCGCTGCACCGAGTATACATCCTTGACACGCTTAATTTTTTCAACAACAGAGTGCAGGTGATCGATATTTTTGATCAAAATCGTGATATGGATCATAGCCATCTTGTTTTTATCCGAACGCCCGGACACAGCAGACATGGTTGTTTTACTCTCAGAGACAGCCTGCAGCACCTCATTTAGCAATCCGCGACGGTCATGGCCGGTAATCTCAATCTCGACATTGAAATTGGATTCAACAACCTCCGCCCATTCCACTTCAATAACTCGCTGCTCTTCGCCATCACCGGTTGGAATATTGGTACAATCCGATCGATGAACGGAAACGCCTCGACCTCGAGTGATGTACCCAATGATAGGATCCCCCGGTACAGGATTACAACATCGGGCAAAACGTACCAAGAGATTATCTACGCCTTTGACTCTTACTCCATTGGTCGGCCGACTCTTAGGCTCAACCGCTCCCGCTTTAACCTCTTTAACTTCATTCGTCAGCTGCAGCACTTGAGCGTCTTCCGCATCCTTGCGCATCTTTTCCGTCAGCTTGGTGCAGATTTGAGCAGCCGTAATTCCGCCAAATCCTACTGCAGACATCATATCCTCAATATCGTTAAAATTATATTTGCGAGCTGCTTCCAGCAAGTTTTCATTGGTCATTAACATCGGAGGATCAATGGCGAGCCGCTTCAATTCGCGTTCAATCGCTTCCTTACCTTTTTCAACGTTCTCCTCGCGTTTTTCTTTTTTGAAGAACTGCCTGATTTTACTTTTGGCATGAGAAGATTGTGCGATTTTCACCCAGTCCTGACTTGGACCGTAAGAATGCTTCGAGGTTAGAATTTCAACAATGTCACCCGTCTTGAGCTTATGATCCAGCGGTACGATTCTACCATTGACCTTTGAACCGATAGTTCGATTTCCAACCTCGGTATGAATCCTATAAGCAAAATCAAGCGGGACAGACCCTGCCGGCAGCTCAATCACTTCACCTTTAGGCGTAAACACAAAGACGAGATCCGAGAAAAAATCCATTTTCATAGATTCCATAAACTCGGAAGCATCATTAGTTTCTTGCTGCAGCTCGAGAATCTCGCGGAACCAATTCATCTTATCCTCAAAGGTTCCTGACGGCACCATGGAGCCTTCCTTGTAAGCCCAGTGCGCCGCGATCCCGTACTCTGAGGTTCTGTGCATATCCCAGGTTCGAATCTGCACCTCCAGCGGCTCGCCTAACGGTCCAATGACCGTTGTATGCAGGGACTGATACATATTCGGCTTGGGCATGGCCACGTAGTCCTTGAATCTTCCCGGCATCGGTTTCCACAGAGTATGAATAATACCGAGGGTTGCATAGCAATCTTTAATCCCGTCCACGATGACACGCAGCGCCATCAAATCATAAATCTCATTGAACTGTTTGCCTCTGGAACTCATTTTTTTGTAGATGCTGTAGATGTGTTTAGGCCTGCCGGAAATATCGCCCTGGATCCCCATTTCGTCTAGTTTATCTTTGATGCTGTCGATGACATCTTGAATATATTGTTCGCGCTCCGCCCGTTTTTTTTGCATCAAATTAACGATTCGGTAGTACTGCTGGGGATTCAAGTAACGGAGGGCAATATCCTCCATCTCCCATTTGATCGTGGAAATCCCGAGCCGATGCGCAATCGGACAAAATATCTCAATTGTTTCTTCAGCAATGCGCCGCTGGCTTTCCTCCGATTGGTATTTAAGCGTCCGCATATTATGCAGCCGATCCGCGAGTTTAATCAAAATAACGCGAATATCCTGCGCCATCGCCACAAACATTTTCCGATAATTTTCATTTTGCTGCTCTTCCTTGGATTTAAACTGAATACGCTCCAGCTTCGTTAATCCGTCGACAAGCATCGCACAGGTTTTGCCGAATTTATCATTCACAGTTTCCAAGGAAACCGTAGTATCTTCTACGACATCATGAAGCAGTGCAGCAATAATCGAGGTAGTGTCCATTTGCATATTGACAAGAATCTCGGCCACGGCCAGAGGGTGCAAAATATAGGGCTCCCCCGACTTACGCATTTGACCATGATGTGCCTCTTCTGCAAATTCAAACGCTTCCCGGATCTTGAGCAAGTCATTTTCTTTGATATATACTGAAGCTTTCTCCAGCAACTGCTCGATACCCATGAACTCTATCCATTCCTTTAGTCGATTTTAATTCATTATGCCTGCAAGGCAGGCCCTACGTCAACTGCTCGGCTCCTCCTATCCGACAATAATCGGAGTAAATTCCCATTTACAAATCACTATCCGTTTATTCCCTTATGTTCAAAATAAATTCACGGTAATCTCCCATTTACAACAATTGGTAGTTAATCCCCAAATCCCCCTAACTTCTAAACCTCCACAATCCAATTGATTTCTCTAACTTTAAAATCTACACCCCCTAAATCCCCCTTGAAGGGGGACCCCAAGGGTAACGCCCCTTGGATGACTTTAGTGCTGGAGGAGGGAGAAGGATTAGAAATGTTAAACGGAGTTTTGGTGGATGAGCGCTTTAGTCCAAACCAGAAATATTGCACAGCAACATTTCTGGTTTGGACACGCTTTACGGTTGTTGCAACAAAACCAGAGTACATATCCGCCGACTCAATCACGAGAAGGACATCAGGAAGTTCAAGTCAGCAATCTGCACAAATGGATGACGCTGTATAGTGAGAGAAGGTGGTTAATGGAGTTTATCATGGTAATGGTAGCCAGAATGTGATAAGACTTATTTTACGTCTTAATGCGGGGATTTAAAAAAAGTCTCTCGAAATAAGTTGTATTTTACGTCTTACAGCAAGTTTTCGAGATTAAAGAAATAAAACAGCAATTTAGTCCGTATATTACGTCCTAATGAGTGATAAAAATTTAGAATCGAGTGATTAGTCCGTATATTACGGCTTATCACGAAAGCGAAGGACCGTTCCGCTAAGCTTAAGAGCCCCTGTCCGCGAAGGAACAGAGGCTCTTATTATTGCACTAGCTTAAAGCGTGTCCCCATAAGAAATGTTGCTGTGCAACATTTCTTATGGGGACTAAAGCGCTCCAACCACTCTGGAACCTTGCACGCTCAAACCATACTCCCTATCCAGCCCTAAAAGTCATCCAAGGGGCGTTACCCTTGGAGTCCCCCTTCAAGGGGGATTTAGGGGGTGTAGTTGGGGATTTAGGGGGTGACATTTGTCAAAATTGAATCAATGAGACAACATCCAACTCGCCCAATTTGGATCGGCCATCCAGGTAGGAGAGCTCTATCAAAAAGGCCGCCCCCACAATGTCTCCGCCAAGCTGATTGATCAAGTTGATCGAGGTTTGAATTGTTCCGCCGGTAGCCAACAGGTCATCAGCGATCAGCACCTTTTGCCCCGGTTTGATGCTGTCTTTGTGCATGGCCAGCCTATCTTTTCCATATTCCAAAGCATAGTCCGCTTCAATGGTTTCTCCTGGCAATTTGCCCGTTTTGCGGATGGGAATAAACCCAACACCCAGCGAGTAGGCCAGAGGAGCTCCAATAACGAAGCCCCGGGCTTCAGGTCCGGCAATAACTTCCACTTGCATTTCTTTGACCAAAAGTTTCAATTGATTAATGGCTTCTTGATAAACCGGTCCATTTTTGAGCAAGGTCGTAATATCCTTGAAGCGAATGCCGGGCTGAGGATAATCCGGAATGACACGGATGTAATCTTTGAAATTCATTTCATTTCCTCCAATTTATAGATGGGTTGCTCCAATTGCTTAGTAATCCATTCAACTAATTCTTTGCTTGTCGAGTACATGCTGATAGCTTCGACTTCCTGCCGCTGCTCACGCTGCTGCAAGATTCGAGATGTGCCTAAATCCCTCTTGACCGGAGTTTTGCATAATATGATGCGGTTTTCCTGCCTCTCCACGAACTCAAGCTCTTCAAATACACGAATCATAAATTCAATCATGGCGGGTGAAAGCCCCGAACGCTTGCTGAAAGCCTGGAGCACGCCGCGGTTCTGCAGATCCCACTCACCCTGCTGGAGGAGCAGCGAATACATCTGTTTAAACATGTCTCGGGATGGAATCGCCCCGCCGCTTTCCCCGCCTGCTTCAGCAAAAACAGCATAACATCGCATAAGCCCCGAGGCTTGCCTTAAAACCGATTGCAGACTGCTTAAGCTCCTTGGAGCCGTATACAGTACCATATCATGAACTTCTTCAAAATCCAGATGATTAGCCAACTCATTGCCAGGTTCCAAGTTGCCTTCTGTATGTACAAACCAGATTGGACAGCTGTCAGCCAAAGCATTTTCTGCAAAATAGGGTTTAGCATCCTTTTCCTCAAAAAGTACGATTGCAGGTGGCTTGCCTCCCAATTCTTTGCGACTGGCAGTGCCGTCCATTAACGCTTGAATTCTCGCGACAGGCTTTGGAGTTCCCCTCCAGTCGAATACCTGAAGATGCGGAATGTGCAGATCATGCATGATAATCTGCGGCTTGCGTGTCCCATTCCATTCATTAATGGAAAGCTCCCCAAGAACCCGAAGTCGCGAAGCTGGCGCAATAAAGTCGGTCAGGTCGCCTTTGCTAAAGCCCACTGCCTCCACAGAGCTCTTCAACTCATTTTGCGTTTGAGACAAAACCAGCTTTAAGTGCTGCTTTTCTTTACCCATTATACGATTATCCTCGAGCATCATGTCAGTAAAAACAAACTTTGGAGTCGGATTACTCATTCCAAATGGGGCCAGCTTTCCCAAGCCTTCAATACAGGAAATAGGAACATCCGATAAGCTGCATGCTGCATCTGCCTTAAGAATGGGAATAAAATCTTCTTCTTCCAGCCATTCCTCAGCCAAATCATTAAGTTTAATCGTAAATATTTCCAAATCCTCACGTTTCAGTGTCATGCCTGCTGCTGCTCGATGTCCTCCAAAATGATCCAGATATTCTTGGCAGCTCGTCAGTGCTTTGTACATGTCAAAACCGGCTATCGAGCGGGCGGATCCCTTTGCCCATCCGGTCTGAGGATCAATGCTGAGAACTAATGCAGGCCGATAGAACGCATCTACAATTTTGGAAGCGACAATGCCTACAACGCCAACGTTCCAGTTTTCTTTTGCCACCACAATGACTTTATCTTGCCCATTAGCCCGCTTTTCTTCGGCCATCACTAAAGCTTCCTGGGTCATTTCCTCTACAAGCCGCTGCCGTTCTTTATTTAAATCGTCCAGCTCTCTGGCAATCCGCTCTGCTTCCTCAGGATCCTTCGTCAGCAGCAGCTTCACGGCATCATCGGCGCATTCCAGCCTGCCGCTCGCGTTAATTCGCGGTGCCAAAGCAAAACCGATATGATAGGCCGATACCTCTTTTCGATCAACACCGGCAATGCTTAACAGCGCGCGGATCCCGGGGTAGGCTGATGTTTGCATGCGCTCAAGCCCCAGCTTGACAATAAGACGATTCTCTCCGATAAGCGGCATTAAATCGGCCACAGTCCCTATCGCTGCGATCTCCAGCAATTCATCCGGCAGCCTGCCAAGCAAGGCATGTGCCAGCTTAAGGGCGACCCCAACTCCAGCCAGCTGCTTGAACGGGTAAGGACATCCTGGCTTTTTTGGGTTGATCACAGCTACAGCATCGGGTAATCGTTCCGGCGGTTCATGATGATCCGTAACAATGACATCCATCCCAAGCTCATGTATGTACTGGACTTCTTCCCAGGCACTGATTCCCGTATCAACGGTAATCAGTAAGGAAACGCCCTGATCCTTGGCCAGATCGATGGCGTTTCGGTTAAGTCCATATCCTTCTCGCACGCGATGCGGGATATATGTATCGTAACGTGCATTCAAGCCTTGCAGAAGATGGGCCATCAAGGACGTACTGCTAACACCGTCGGCATCGTAATCTCCATAGATCCGGATAAGCTCTTGATTGGTTATGGCCTGCTTTATACGATCAACGGCGGCCCGAAGGCCATCCAGCAAAAACGGATCATGAAAGTGGTCTTTGCCGCCATTGAGGAATAGCTCGGCTTCCTCCACGGTTTGAACGTTGCGAAGCACAAGAAGTCTGGCAATGAGAGGCTCCAAACCCAGCTTCGAACATAATTCCTCAACTTGGGATTCCTCAGCATGGCCGATATCCCATCTTGCTTTGGAGCTTAACACCAGCATGCCCCCCTTCAACAACCAGCTTATTAATGAATAAGCGTTGGAAACTCATCTTGATCCGGATCTACATTATACTTGTAGGGCAGTCCTGGATGATATGGACTCACCTGTACAAAAACATCGGATACATGGAGAAAACGCTTCATCAACTGCTGCTTTGTCACTTTTGCGATTTCGTGACCTTCTTGCACTGATATTTTGGGATGAACACTGATTTTTACATCGACGATGATATCATTGCCAAGTACTTTGGCTCGCAGATCATCAACCGCGATAACGCCCTTGACTCTTTGAACTGTACTGATCAAATCGACTGCATCTTCCTGATCAAATTCATCATCAAGTGTATGGTGAATCGCTTCAATAACCAAATTATAGCCCATTTTGAGCACCAGCAGTGAGATAAAAAGTCCGGCGGCAGGATCAAAATAATAAAAAAATGGCAGACCCCAATAAGTGCCAAGTATGGCTCCAAGCACACCCATTAAAGCTGCAATAGAGGAATAGATATCCGACCGATGCTCCAAGGCGTTCGCGTTCAACGCCCCTGAGCCCAGTTTGCTGCCTAAATTAAATTTATATCGAAAGATGAGTTCTTTGACGATGATAGAAATCCCAATAGCGATGAAGGCGTAGCTTTTGGGTGCGGCATCCACACCATGAAGAAGTGATTTAAAGGCGGAAATGCCCATCTCGATGCCAGCGAACAGTAATATAACAGAAACAATGATGGAAGCGATGGACCTTGCTTTTCCGCTTGCATAAGGATGGTTCTCGTCATGGGGCAGTTTGGCAGCACGAAGACCGATCAGCACAGCAAATGACCCTGCAGCATCCGATGCCGAATGGACGGCATCGGCTATCAATGCTTGACTGCTCGCCTTGATCCCAACAATTCCCTTAAGTACGGAAACAGCAATATTGCCCGCAATACCCACCCAGGCAGCAATTTCCGCTTTTTTAAAGCGTTCTTCTGTCAATACGGCCACTCCCTATGAATTGCTTGCGGCAACCTTCTTTTTAGTGCCAAGTGACTTTCTTTTGAGAACATACCATAACGAACAAGCGATAAAGATGGAGGAGTATGCTCCGCTTGTTAAACCGATGAGCTTGGCAAGGGCAAACAGCTTGATAGATTGACTTCCAAATATATACAAACAGCCTGCTGCAACTAAAACCACTAATACCGTATTGATGTTCCGAGCCATGGTCTGCCAAATACTATCGTTAACCATTTGGATCAAGTCATTGTCGGTTTTTAATTTCGTAAAACGAAGATTTTCGCGAATCCGGTCAAAAATAACAATTTTATCATTGATCGAATAACCGATTGTCGTCAAAATAGCAGCCAAAAACGGTAAATTGACTTCAAAACGGAAAATCGCAAACACAGCAATAACCATTAAAGCATCATGCAAAATGGCAATAATCGCTGCGATCGCAAAGCGCCATTCAAAACGGATGCTGACATATATACAAATCAGCACACTCGCAATCGCTACCGCATATACCGCTTTCACCAAAAGCTCCTTGGCGAGCTGCGGATCAACTGTGTTAATTTCTTTGGAAACATCGGTTCCATAAGCCGATTTAAAGGCATCCTGCAACTTTTGCGTGGCGGCGTCGTTCAACACTTCTTCAAAACGGATCGAAACCCGGTCTTTATTGTTGCCGCCGATCGTAGGCTCTGTATGCTTCGATTTCAAATCTCCGCTAGCCGTCAATTCCGCCAAAATTTGATCCACTTTCGCTCTATCCAGTGTTTTGCCGACAACCAAGTCGACATTCGTTCCCGCTTTAAAATCGACGCCGAAGTTCATGCCGGCTATCAAGGTTACCGCCAAGCCGATAACAAGAATCAAAGCGGAGATGGCATAAAAGATCCGACGGTTCTTTACAAAGTCATATTTATTCTTATAAATCACGAATCTCTGCCTCCTTAACGCCGAAATAAACCGGTTTTTTCAGCATATTGCCGCGAATAATCAAGTGCAGCAGCCCTCTGGACAAGAAGACGTTGGTTAAAATACTGATGATAATACTCACCATGGTAATAACGGCAAACCCGCGGATGGCTCCGTTACCAACATAATAAAGAACGGCACCAGCAATAAGGTTGGTCACGTTCGCATCCATGATCGTGCGGAAGGAATGCTTCGATCCTGACTTCAAAGCCGACAGTGTGCTCTTGCCAGAACGAATTTCTTCCCTGATTCTTTCGTAGGTAATAATATTGGCGTCAACCGCCATGCCGACACCGAGCACCAGAGCCGCAATTCCCGGCAGTGTTAAGGTAGCGTTCATCCAATCAAACACGGCCAGAAGCAGCCAGGTGTAGCTGATAAGAGTGAATGCAGCAACAAGACCCGGCACACGATAGTACAATACCATGAACAAGAAGATGAGGATGGAAGCAATCAATCCTGCTCTTGCCGTTTGTGCCAGTGAAGCCTGACCCAAGGTGGCATCTACCCGCTGGATATATTTTTCCGTTAGTTTTAAAGGCAATGCCCCTAAATTAATGGTTTTTGCTAAATTTGTTGCCTCAGTGAAAGTATAGCTTCCTTCAATGACCGCTGAATCACTGTTAATTGGAGCTTTGACAGAAGGAGCGGACAACTGCTTATCATCTAAATAAATAGCAAGCACATTGTTGGGCGGCGGGATTTGTGAAATTTCAGTCGTTACTTGATTAAACTTGTCTTTACTCTTCATTTTAATTTCAATCAGAGGCTGGTTCGTGTTCGGCTGAAAACCAACCTTTGCAGCATTTTCAACAAAATCCGTGCCGTCTAGTTTTATCTTCCCATCATAAGTACGGAAAGTGAGCACAGCTGGCGTAGAAATCTGTTTTCTTACTTCTTCTTCGTTGGTAACTCCAGCCAATCTTACACGAATCCGGTCCGTTCCCTCCGGGTACACTTCGGGCTCAGTTATACCCATGCCGTCAGCTCGTCTTGCGATATTATCGGCAGCCTGCTTTAACGTATCCTTGTTCAGGGGTTGTCCAGCATTAAGAGGCTCTGCGGTATATAAAATTTCAAATCCTCCCTTTAAATCCAAACCGAGCTTGATTCTTTGCACAAGTACAGGACTTGTTGCAGCAACAACGCCCAGAACGACAATGATGGTTAAAAAAAAGGCTGATATTCTTCTCCAATCTAACATTAATTGCTTGTCTCCCTTCGATACCCAATATTCCTATTATACTTACGTGCCCAAATCGAGTCAATTTGCCGAAGAGAAGAAATAATTCCCGGTTGACCAGTATAAACGGCTGCGCCGTCCATAATGACGAGCGCGTTTGTCAAGGTTGATGCGAAGCAAAATAAGTTAGTAAACTTATAATTTCTTATCAACGGGCAAAAAAAACAAGCCCTTCCTTAGAATTGGGCTCCTTTGAAAGCACTCATAGTCATCCAGTTCATGAATTGTGTCGATTTTAGCGATAGAATATCGTTCACGATCTGATGCAAGGCGGGCATTCCGCTTTTGCGGTACCTGTCGCTGACGCAATCCCAGATCTCTTTGCCGGTTACATGATCATAGCCGAGGAGTTTGAATTCTTCCACTTTGCTCAGGCATAAGCTTTCGATAACTTCATTTAGCTCATTTTCGGATAGCACATGATGCTCTTTTTCTATGAAATGCCGCTCTGACAAAATGGAATCTAAAGTTTCTTGCTGCTCCAATATGTCGTCCTCTTCACTCATGATTAGCCCTCCCTCAGAGTTCTTCCACATCATAGTATTCGATGTCATATACCGTTTTCCTCCCAATGACGCTGCATGTCCATAAAATGTTAGCATGAGCTTGGCCTTCTCTCGCATAGTCTCAGATATAGGCAGTGAGGGAAGAAGGAATGACGGGTGAGCAAGCAATCTTTTATCCACGGAACCATGATTCTTTTGGCTGCAGGCATCATGAATCGACTTTTGGGATTCATCCCTCGAATAACCTTGCCGCGTGTCATTGGAGCCGAAGGGGTTGGGCTGTATCAGATGGGATGGCCGTTTCTCATTGTCATTCTGACCTTTATCACCGGAGGGATTCCTGTAGCTGTTGCCAAGCTGGTTGCGGAAGCGGAAGCCGAAAACAATGAAGCCAGGACTCGCAGAATTTTAAAAATATCGTTAACCTTATCCATCTCTTTAGGGGTTTTCTTCACTGCTTTATGTTTATTGGCCTCCACATGGATCACCAAGCATCTGTTAACTGATTCCAGAGTGTACCTAACCTTTTTATGCATGAGTCCAATCATCATGATTGTTGCCATAGGATCTGTCGTTCGCGGTTACTTTCAGGGCAAGCATAACATGATTCCGACTGCAGTGTCGCAAACGGTTGAAACCCTGGTACGCATTGTCATGGTGCTGTTATTTGCCTACTTTATGCTGCCGTACGGAATAGAATTTGCTGCAGCAGGTGCTATGATCGGTGTCATGGTGGGTGAGCTTAGCGGAATGCTGATGCTTTTGATTTATGTTCGAGCGGGCAAAAGAAATTCGCCAGAACGGGCAAAAGCCGCGATCGGCACTAATCTAAGCAAGGGCAGGCTTAATAATCTGCGTCGAATATTGCGTATTTCCATTCCTGTGACGGGCAGCAAGCTTGTTGGAGCCACATCTTACTTGCTTGAATCCATCCTTATTATGCAAAGTTTATCATTAGCCGGTATTTCAACTGCGCTTGCAACATCCCAATACGGGGCTTTGCAAGGGATGATCATTCCAATTCTGATGCTGCCCAGTGCTCTCACTTATTCGCTGTCCGTTTCCTTGGTGCCTTCCTTAAGCGAAGCCGCAGCGCGAAAGGATATGCACACCATCCATAAAAGGCTGCACCAATCGCTGCGACTTGCTTTAGTCACAGGAGCCCCATTCACGGTTCTCATGTTTGTACTGGCTGAGCCTCTTTGCTTGATCATGTATAATCAACCCAATATAAGTGTTATGTTAAAAATGATGGCTCCCGTAGCCTTGTTTATTTACTTTCAAGCCCCTCTGCAGGCAGCCCTGCAGGCATTAAATAAGCCCGGTTCCGCATTGATTAATACCTTGATCGGTTCGAGCGTTAAGCTTTTGCTTATTTATTGGTTAGCCAGCAAGCCGGAAATGGGCATTCTAGGTGCAATTATGGCAATTAACATAAATATTGTGCTCATTACTTTCCTGCATTGGAACAGCGTGGTGCGGCTGCTGAAATTCCAAATGCAAGGCATCGAATTTCTTAAGGTCGGCACAGCTATGGCCGTATCCGGCATGAGCAGCTACGCCATCATGAACACACAATGGGCAGAAAGTTCCCTTTTGCGGTTTTGCGCATCGTGCATCACAGGAATCACCTTGTACATCATGATGATCCTCCTGCTGCGTATTATCGATCACGCTGATTTGCAGCGGGTGAAAAGTTATCTTTTTCGATTCAGGAAAATATGGCCGCGATGATCGATGGAACAGAAAAACACTTCTTTAAAATCAAAAACTCCTCTGGCCTGCAGCTGGTTTTTGAGCCAAAACCTCGTTTGGCCAAGCTTCTCCAATTGATCGTCCTGCACCTTGCCATCCAGGATGAGCGGCAGCGGCAGTCCTTCGAAACGGAAAGGATTGCTGCCTTTTTCAATAACACTCAGCTTTCCGGTAGGCTCAAGTATGGCCAATTCAACATCGGCCACATCCCGCACTTTTTGCTGTCTAAGCTGGAGCAGGAGATCATCCAGATTGTAACGCTGCTTCTTCATTTCATCGCGATTTAACTGCCCTTTCTCGATTAATAGGCTTGGCTTACCTTCAAACAACAGGCGAATCCACCTGCTTTTTAACGTAAGGAATGCTATCAGCAACTGGATGAGCACTAAAGTTCCCATGGGCACAAGCCCTTCTATAAGCGGCTTATTGGAATCCTCCAGTACGAATACAGCAATCTCTGCAATCATGATGGAGATGACCAGATCAAATAATGAAAGCTTGCCAACTTCTCTTTTTCCCATAATACGAAGCACCAGAAACACGACAAAGTAGATCAGTACGGTTCGAAGAAATACGATCATGATGTCCATTCGGCTACCTCCTGATCCAGCAATAGGCTCAAGTGGTATTGTCACCCTTCCGTCTTCTCCTCATTCCGCTCCTGTCTATTCAATTGTTACCAGCTAAAGAAGAAATACGGATAAATAAATGGAGGCTAAAGCCATCATAATGATCGTGATAATGCCTGAAATTTTAAAATACTGCCAATGAGTAAGCCTCTCTCCTTCTGCCTGAGCCATTCCCGCCGCGGCCATATTCATCGTAGAGCCCAGCAATGTACCGGCCCCTCCAATTCCAGCCCCCATAGCGAGTGCCCACCATAAAGCATCAACTCGGCCAAATGCTGACGCTGTTTCTTTTACGACCGGGAGCATGGCCGCTACAAAAGGAATCGAATCAACCGCTGCTGATCCTAAACCTGTAATCCATAGCAGCATCATAGCCGCAAACGACAGGCTGCCTTGAGTGATCTCTACCCCTCTGGCAGCCGTGTAACCACTTACGCCGGAATAAGTGAGTCCCCCAACCATAATGAACAACCCCGCAAAAAACAAAACCTGTGAATCTATGACTCCATGCAGCCATCTTACATAATCTCTTTGCCTGAATGTCCTGCCGATTTCTTTATAATCCACTAAAACTATTAAAAGAGCCCCCGCTAGGGCAATTGTACCGGACTGAACACCAAGAACTCCCTGCAGCAGAAAGCCAAGAAGAATCAACATGGAGACGATAGTTCCTCTAAACAGCAAAAGACCGTCTACTAAATAATCAGATGCCTGCTGGCGAAGCAGTTCTTTCTTTCGATCTGAAGAAACTTGAAATTGTTTTCTGTACATCCATCCTAATAGAATCAAAGTGACTAGCATAAACAAGAATACCAATGGTCCAATAACAGTTAAAAACTGAAGAATAGTCAACCCCGCATAAGTCCCTATCAACCGATTGGGTGTATTGCCGATTAATGTTGCCATTCCGCCTATATTGGCCATAATAATTTCCGCAGCCACAAAAGGAACCGACGATATTTTCAAAATTCGGACTGCATGAAGAGTAAATGGAACTAATGTTGCTATTACCAAAAGCCCGTCAAAGAGCGCAGAACCGATACCTGCGATCAAGGCCAAAATCAAAAGCATGGACAATGGGTTGGCAGCAGTGCGTCCAATAAGATAAACGGCCAGATAAGAAAACAGACCCGTTTTTCGAAAAAAATGGGAAATGATATAAAGGCCGATGAGTAAAAATAATGTGTTCCAATGGATATACTGTGCAAATGCTTTTTGAAAAGGGACAATGCCAAGCGCCAGCATAAGTAAAGCTCCTGTAAGAGCTACATATGTACGGTTCCAAATCTCAGCTAAAAACAGCAAATAGGCAACAGCAAAAATGAGTATAGCGGCGATAGTTTGCCACATGACAGGACCATGCGTAAATTCATTCATACTAAACTTCCTTTCCAAATTGATTGGTACTATTTCAGAATGCTTGACCATACAATGATGGTAAAGAAATCAAGCAAATAGAAGGGATCGATGCCGATGAACCCGATTCAAAGAGTTAACCCGACGCGAATTTCGTCTCCGCTGCTTTCCGGCCTTGTTTACGCCCTAACCTTTATGACAGCAGGCACATTACTTATATCACTTATCTTATTCTTCACCAATACACAAGAGCACTCCTTGCCCACATTGACGACTATTTTGCATGCGGTTTCGTTGTTTATAGGTGGATGGGTTACCGGAAAACGGTCGGAAAGCCGCGGTTGGTACCATGGCGGCATGCTGAGTGTATTTTACAGCACTATCCTTTTTATTGTTGGTTTCTTAGCCTATGATGCCAGCTTGAATCTTCATTCCCTCAGGCTTCTGGTGCTGCTTGTTGCCATTGGCGCACTGGGAGGCATCCTAGGGGTAAACTCAAGGAAATAAAAGTAGTTGCGATTCTTTTCTTCAACAAAATCGAGCTGCTGCTCAGCAAAAAACGAGAGCTTGGATGACCAAGCTCTCGTTTTTTTCATTTGATTATTAGGCAGTAACTTCGGATTTGGAAACGGAATTGATTGCAGAACGATCGAATGTCATCTTGGTAGCGTCATTGACGCGAAGCACAACGACGTCGTCGGTAATTTCCATAATCGTTCCGTGAAGTCCGCCGATCGTTACCACTTTATCGCCTTTTTTCAAGGCATTCAGCATCTGATTACGAACTTTTTGTTTCTTTTGCTGCGGGCGGATAAGTAAGAAATACAACACTACAAACATCAAGATCAAGGGTCCATATGTAAATAATACGTTACCGCCAGCGGCAGGCTGTGAGGCTAATTCAAACATAGTGATCCTCCTTTCTTAAAATCCTCTTTCATTGTCGTCTAGTCCATAGCTGGCGAAAAATTCATTGCGAAAATCAAGCAAACGGTCATTCGCGATCGCTTGTCTGATCTCCCGCATCAGCTGAAGCAGAAAATGAAGATTATGATATGTGGTTAATCTTATGCCGAACGTTTCGTCCGCTTTGATTAAATGGCGGATGTAGGCTCGGCTATAATTCTTGCAGGTATAGCAGCTGCATTTCGGATCAAGCGGTCCGAAATCTTCTGCATATTTGGCGTTACGGACTACCAGCCGGCCTGAACTGGTCATGCAGGTACCGTTACGCGCGATGCGGGTAGGCAGGACACAATCAAACATATCAATGCCCCGCATGGAGCCTTCAATCAAGGCGTCCGGCGAACCAACCCCCATTAAATAGCGGGGCTTATCTATTGGAAGTAAAGGAGTGGTATAATCCAACACCTCATACATCATAGGCTTGGGCTCCCCTACACTCAGTCCACCAATAGCATACCCCGGGAAATCCATGGAAGTCAACTGATCAGCGCTCAGTCGTCGCAAATCCTCATGCATGCCGCCCTGGACGATCGCAAAAAGTCCTTGATCCTGTTTGCGGGCATGGCTGCTGAGGCATCTTTCGGCCCAACGGCTTGTCCGCTCTAAGGACTTTTTAATATAGTCATACTCGGCTGGATATGGAGGACATTCATCGAACGCCATCATGATATCGGAGCCAAGCGCATTTTGAATTTCCATCGCTTTCTCTGGTGAAAGAAACAGCTTATCCCCATTCAAATGGGAGTTGAACTGCACGCCTTCTTCCGTGATTTTACGGATATCGCTTAAGCTAAATACCTGAAATCCGCCGCTGTCCGTGAGGATCGGACGATCCCAGTTCATAAATGTATGCAAGCCTCCTGCCGCTTTGATCAGCTCGTGACCAGGGCGCAAGAACAAGTGATAGGTATTGCTTAAAATGATTTGAGCATCCA
The DNA here is from genome assembly GCF_900104695.1 of Paenibacillus sp. GP183. Lineage (NCBI taxonomy): Bacteria > Bacillati > Bacillota > Bacilli > Caryophanales > Paenibacillaceae > Paenibacillus > Paenibacillus sp. GP183. Next base: position 5,000,525 of record NZ_FNSW01000001.1, on the reverse strand, counting down.
TCGATTTCAATTCTTCCGGACTCATGGTTTTCACAGTCGCCTGAGTGCCTACCGGCATAAATGCAGGCGTATCGATCACGCCGTGGGGAGTGTGGACGCGTCCGAGTCTGGCACCGGTTTGCTTGCATGACTTGATGTGTTCGTAAGTAACTGCTGCTGTCATTCGGATCACTCCCTGTCTAATAGATAAACATCGCATCACCAAAGCTGAAAAATCGGTAGCGCTCTTGGACGGCTTCCTTGTAAGCGAGCATGACATTCTCTCTTCCCGCCAATGCACTGATAAGCATCATCAGCGTGGATTTGGGAAGATGAAAATTGGTCAGCATCGCATCGACAATTTGAAATTTAAAGCCTGGATAAATGAAGATGCTTGTCCATCCGCTGCAGGGCTCAATTTTCAATATCCCCGTTCTTGAATCTGAAGATGCTGCATCCAAACTCCGCCTCGCTGCCGTTTCAAGTGTTCTTGCAGAAGTCGTACCTACAGCAATAATCCGCTTGCCAGCAGCTCTGGTTTCATTGATCATCGACGCAGTCTCTGAACTTAATTCATAATATTCCGCATGCATTTCGTGCTCCTCTACCTTGTCTACCGAAACAGGCCTAAACGTACCCAAACCGACATGGAGGGTGACAAACGCAAGACGAACCCCTTTTTGCTTCAGGCGTTCCAGATAGGCTTCCGTAAAATGCAGTCCAGCCGTAGGTGCCGCTGCAGAGCCTTCATGCTTCGCATATACGGTCTGATAACGCTCTTTTTCCGGCAGTTGCTCCTTGATGTAAGGAGGAAGCGGCATTTGTCCCAGCCTATCCAGGATCTCGGTAAAAATGCCCGCATAGCGAAACTGCAGCACTCTCGCTCCCATCTCCATTTCTTCCTGCACAATGGCAGAAAGCAGGGGCGGAGCTCCTTCTCCTGAAGCCTCGTTATCGCCGAAAACCACCACAGCTCCTGCTTTAAGACGCTTACCGGGACGCACAAGAGCCTCCCAGCGATCCTCGCTAAACGATTTGAGCAGCAGCACTTCCACTTTCGCGCCGGTATCGGATTTGACGCCAAAAAGCCGGGCTGGAATGACTCGCGTATCATTCATCACGAGCAAATCCCCGGCTTCCAGTTGATCCGCCAAGCTGTCGAACTGGTGATGCTTGACCTCACCTGTATGTTTATTCAACGTAAGCAAACGGGATGCCGTTCTAACGGCAAGCGGCGTTTGAGCAATTAAATCGTCCGGCAAATCAAAATCAAACGCGTTTACATCCATTCAGTGATTTCATTCCTTAACTATGCTGACTCCACTGTAATAAGCCTGGAGTATTTTTTTGTAATCGTAACCCTGCTCCGCATACCCCTTCGCACCCCATTGGGACATGCCGAGACCATGGCCGAAGCCTTTTCCTTTGAAAACGTATTTCTTGTTTGAGATTTCGATCCTGTCCTGCGGAATTTGCTGGGCAGCACCCGAACCTCCAAGGACAAAGATTTGTGTTTTATCGACTTTAACCGGCTGTGTCTGCTTGCCGCTAAGTACATACATCGAATTAACTGGGGGTTTTCCGCCAGGCGTAGTGACCGGAGTTCCATTTACAGTATAACTGCCCGTAACCTGAATTTCAAACAGGGTGCTTGGAAGCCCGCCAAAAAGCGAGCGAAACGCATCCGGACTGGCAACCTTGACGACTTGCCCATTGGCTTTGATTTCCGTAACACGTCCGGAAGGTCCCAGCTTACTCACTTCAAGCGATTGTAATCCGCCTTGAAGATTTACACCCGTACTAGCTAGCTTTGATTCCAGAAAAGCGGCATCATATGGGCCGCGAATCCATGAAAAAGCATTCGACTCGGTTTCTTGCCCGAGGATCTCTACTCTTTCCTGGGCACTCAGCATGACGATGGGTGGATTGCCTGTGTTATCGACATATGGAGCGCCTCGCAGATTGACAGCTTCTGTCGTTTCATATATTGCAAGATCGGCAGCGCTCTTTTGACCTGTGGTCTTTAAGTAGGATGAATGAATATATCCGGTTTTCCCGCTGGAGAGCTTGACCTCGTACCAAATGGCTTTGCCCGCCGCAGCCCCGTTATCGGGACTGGGTACGCTTTTGAGATAAGCTGCCGAATTCCCCCAAACTTCCGTAGGATCCGCAGTCATACCCCCGGCGTTGGAGGAATAAAACGGCGTGATGAGTTTGTTGTTATACATCACCACTTCGCCTTTTGTAGCCTCCACTGCCTGAACCGCAGCCGGGAATTCTTTGGACATCCCGTAGTAGGCTTGGTCCAGCGTATTATCCGTAACTTGGGCGATTTCATACTTCAAGCCTTGCGCGAGCGCATATGTGCGGGCAGCGACAGCTTGAGCCTTCAAAGCCTCGGCCGGCCAGGCTGGACTAAGCTCGGAGCTCACAACAGCATAAAGATACTGTTCAAAAAGAACCTCATTCACTACAGCCATTTTGCCATTGTAGCTGCTAAGCTCAATGTCGCCTCTAAATGTTCGAGCGGCTCGTTCCTTGACCGTAATGCCCGCTTGCTTGGGATGAATCCATGCTTTTATGCCAGGTCCTCCAGCCGCGTAGTGAGCGGTTTGACCCGTACCGGTAGCATCTGCAGTGACGTCCCACTTTTTGAGTAAATAAGGTGTGCCCGCGTTTGCTGGCTGAAGGACGACACCGGGCAAAAGAGCTGCCACTTTTTGCTTAATATCGTTCAATTGTGCCGGCGTAGACTCGTTTCCGACCCAAACGGTATACCAGAGCTTGCCTGAAGCATCCTCCTGAATCGCTATATCCGCATTAAAACCGGCTTGGGAGATCACACCCGCCTGCACGGCAGCCTCCGCTTCCGTCTCATAGCCGCCTGCAGACCAGTGCAGAGGACCTGTAATTCCAGGCACTGCGCCTTTGAGCAAGGCCGTTACGGCAGGATCCATACTGATTTGCAATTGGGCAGCAGTCGCAGCATCCAAGGATCCATAGCTTCCGTAGAAAACTTGGAAGACGGCTTTGCCCTGTTTCTTGTGGCTGATAATATATGAATCTCCCGGCATCACAGACAGTTTGCTATAGAGTGCTTTAGCAGCCGTAAAATCTGGAGTTTCCAGTATCATGACTGCAAATTGGTCAAGTGATCCTCGAACTGAAGCTGCACCCGTAAGGGAAATCCATGTTTTGCTCGCGGCAGCTGTGCGAATGCCAATATCCAGACCGCTTGCAGAGGATAAGGTCACAACCGGTTCGACCGCACTATATTTGGGCGAATCTATGAATAAAACGACGCGAATATTGTCCAATTTGGGGACAACGGCAAAGGAAGTACTGGGAAAAAAGGGCTGTGATCCTATGCCAATCATGGCTGCAGCCAGCAAAGTGACAGATTTACGCAGTAGTCCCGATTTTAATCTCATGAAGTCAAAGTTCCTCGCTCTCGATAGCATTCTAGTTAATTAGACGCCAATAATCGCTGGAAGTTTTGTAGAAACAAGAAAAAAATCCCTTTCCGTCTTTCTTAAAGCCGGGAAAGAGACTGTCAAGCTCGCTAGTTTCGTTGATCCGGAAGCGGCAATCCCAAGTGGCCATAGGCCAGCGGAGTTACCGTTCGTCCACGCGGAGTTCGCTGCAAAAACCCGATTTGCAAAAGGTAGGGCTCATATACATCCTCTATCGTTTGGCTTTCTTCCCCGATGGTTGCGGCAATCGTATCCAGCCCGACAGGACCTCCCTGGAAGTTTCTGATGACGGCGCGAAGCATCTTATGGTCGATCTCGTCCAGTCCCAAATCATCCACCTGCAGCAGCCGCAGGGAGCTCTTCGCCATATCCAGGGTGATGATCCCGTCCCCTCGAACCTGGGCATAATCCCTGACCCGTTTCAAGAGCCGGTTCGCGATGCGCGGCGTCCCTCGTGAGCGCATGCCGATCTCGCGTGCGGCTTCGCCAACGATCTGCACCTGCAGAATATCGGCGGTGCGGCTGACAATATACGTCAGCTCCTCGACGTTGTAATATTCCAGGCGGCTCACCACGCCGAAGCGGTCCCGCAGCGGCGCGGAGAGCAGCCCGACCCTCGTGGTCGCTCCGACCAACGTAAACGTCGGCAGGTCCAGCCGCACCGAGCGCGCACTCGGACCCTTGCCGATGATAATGTCAAGGGCATAATCCTCCATCGCCGGATACAGCACCTCCTCCACCGTACGGTGGAGGCGATGGATTTCGTCGATGAAGAGCACGTCGCCCTCCTGCAAATTCGTCAGGATGGCAGCGAGATCTCCCGGCCGCTCGATCGCAGGGCCGGAGGTGGTCCGTATATTCACGCCAAGCTCGTTGGCGATGATGTTCGACAGGGTCGTTTTGCCGAGCCCCGGAGGCCCGTACAGAAGCACGTGATCCAAGGCTTCTTTACGTAGCTTTGCCGCTTCAATGTAGACCTTCAGATTCTCTTTGGCTTGCGCTTGTCCGATATATTCAGCCAGATAGCGGGGCCGCAGGCTGAATTCCATTGCCTGTTCCTCCATCATCAAATTGGCGGATATGATCCGGTCATCCATGGGGATCCCCTCCTACATTTGATACAAGGCTTGCAGCGCCAGCTTCATCACAGCATCCACCGGATCGCCGGGATTTACCTTGCCCTTAACTTGATGCCATGCACGATCTGTCTCGGCTTCGGTGTAACCCAGCGTCATCAACGCTTCTTTGGCTTCCGACCAAGAGAGGCCGCCTTCGGCAGCAGGCATGCCGACTGTATCCATCGCGACCCCGCCAATGCGGCTCGCCGCAGGAACGGTCCCCAGCTTATCCTTCAAGTCGAGGATTACTCGCTGCGCTGTTTTCTTACCGATCCCCGGCAGCTTCATCAAATAGGCGATATTTTCCTGGCTGATTGCCGCTATCACCGCTTCAGGCCTTCCACCGGCAAGAACGCCAAGCGCTACCTTTGGTCCGATTCCGCTGACCTCCAGCAGCAAGCGAAACAAGGATTGTTCCTCCCGGGTCGGGAAACCAAACAGAAGATGAGCATCTTCACGCACATGATAATGGATGTATAAAGTGACATCCTCGTCTTCCTTGCTTGTAATCGCATAAGGATTCGGGCAAAAAACCCGGTACCCTACCCCATTTACATCCATCACGGCATAATCTAGCTCTTTGAGCGCTATTTTACCTCTTAAAAAATCAATCATCGTTTTCCAGCCTCATTTATCATGGTTAGTAAAGCGGAAGAGTGCGCATGGCAAATCGCTATGGCAAGCGCATCCGCCACATCGTCCGGTTTCGGGACAACGGAAAGTTTGAGCAGCATCTTCACCATCTCTTGAACCTGATGCTTTTCGGCTTTACCGTAGCCCACTACAGCCTGCTTCACTTGGAGCGGGGTATACTCGGCCACCTGCAGCCCAGCCTGTACACCTGCCAACACGATGACGCCTCTTGCTTGGCCAACCGTAAAAGCTGTGGTCACATTGCGGTTGAAAAACAGCTTTTCAATTGCCATCGCATCGGGCTTGTATTTTTCAATTAACTGAACCGCCGCATCATAAACCTCTTTCAATCGTATTCCCGGCTCGGTATGGGCTTCCGTTTGAATGGAGCCATATTGCACCGGAACGAGCTTGCTGCCGATTTTATCTATAAATCCGAAGCCGACAATGGCGATTCCCGGATCGATTCCCAGAATGCGCAATACCTTCTCTCCCATCCCAAAAGCGAACATATGTATTCCTCGATTATAGCAGATAACAAAAAAAAGAGATAGACTCAGGAAGTCCTGTGTCTATCTGAGGAATTCCTGAGGTCTATCTGTCCTGTGTCTATCCCTATGATCCGTTCATTCACCCATGGCATAATCGCTGAAGGTTGAAAGTACACTGTTGTATTCCGCCATATCGGTAATGCGAATACCATCCTGCAGCTGCTTGAGCGTTTCCTTGGGAAGGCTGCTTTCCAAATAGCGGATGTCCAGCTGGAAAAAAGTACGAATCACGTTATCGACGGCGGGCATGCCGTTAAAAAGGGATAGGCTCCCGTTCTCGTCGAGGCCCATATAGGCCTGCGCTTTACATGAAGGGGAAAGATCCTCCACATGCTTGATAAAGGTGACCTTATCCGGCTCATTCATGCGGATCAACCACTCGGGGTGCTTCTTGTATTGTTCCTGAAGCTCATACGAGCTCCAAGTCCCGAGCCGTTCTGTTTCTTCTCCGCATACATATAAGGTTTGTAAATATACATCTTGTTTCCCTTTAAACGATCGAATAGCTTCAGAATCGCTGGATGGAGCAAGGACACTTCGAGTCCGAAGATCAGACTTTGACTTCGCCCAGTTTTGATACGAACCATAGGAACTGAACGCTGTCAGCCCTGCAGCAATGGCAACCAGAAACAGGCCCAGTGCAATCCACTTTCGCCTCCACCTCAGCTTTTTCTTTAAATTTTTGAGGAATTTGTAAACATTCACGGGAATCCCCTCGAATTCTGCTTTTTCCGTAGTGTTTCCCATTGCAGGAACGGGTATACATGAATTACCATAGGATGAAGAGCAGCTCGATGGGGATAAGCAGGATAAATGTTAAATATTGCCACTCATTAATCGATAGAATTTGACTGTGGCCGCAAACATGATATAGTCAAAAATAAAAAGACTTTTCTAATCTTTCTGGGGGTGAAATCATGAATGTCGCGGAACTTCGTTTAATCCAGCTTTCCCGTACCGGTGACCGCAGGGCATTTGTTGAGCTGGTCGAGCTGTATAGCAGCAAAATTCATCGATTGGCCTATAGAATGCTGCATAATAAGCCCGATTCTGAAGACATCGTTCAAGAAACCTTCATGCGGGTATATATGAACTTGAATCATTATGACGAAAGCCAGAAATTTTCAACCTGGATTTATCGGATCGGGAGAAACGTATGCATCGATCTTTTGCGTAAAAAGCGTCCCGCCGCCTCCCTGGATGCGGAGCTTTCCGAAACGGATGATGATTATAACTTTTACAGCAAAATAGCCAGTAATGAAAGCTCTCCGGAGCATCTGGTTCTGCAATCGGAAACAGAGGAACAAATTCATAAATCCATTCATAAATTGTCCGACAAATACAGATCGATCATTACGCTTTATTATTTGCAGGAGCTTTCGCTGCAAGAAATCAGTGAGAGGCTCGGCCTTCCCGTCACCACTGTCAAAACCAGGCTTCATCGCGGACGAGAGCTGCTGAGAAAAAAATGGGGTTTAACCTTTGTCATCAATTTGTTCATGTTCTTCATGCTGGGGACATTTACCTGAGCCTTTGCCAACCAACAACAAACCCAACCTTGCAGAAAGTTCGCTAAGGTTGGGTTTATTTGCGTGTTCTATCCGATTACACATTGATCCAGGGCTGATTCGTCTTTAGCTCCACTTTGTATTCGCGCGGCTGTTGTTTCTTTGAATTTGATTTTTTTGAGGCTCCCGCGGATTTTCCTGACGATTTACTTATGATTTTCTCCGTTGAAGCTTCACGGCTTGGCTGCTCTTCTTGAGCTTGAGCTTGAGTTTGTGTTTCAGGCCATTGATGAATATGTGCTTGAGGAGCCATATGAGAAGGCTCGGGTGATGTCGGATAACCATATCCCATACCTGGCACCCCGGTCCCATAAGTAAAATCGGGATTAAATTCTCCGCCGGTCATGGGATAATAAGGTGCAGGCATCGTGGAGTATGGAAACATACCGGGTACGGGCTGCATTTGATAAGGTGAGTAAGGCATTTCCATAGGAGGCTGCGGAGGATATGTGTTCCATGGATCCGCATAAGACCCCACTGCCGTACCACCGCCGCATCCGCAATCCTTAACATGATAAGCAGGATGGGCCTGATAAGCTGGATGGGCCTGATAGGCGGAATAAGCATCGGACATAGGCTGATATCCCCCGTATGTGGGCGGCATCTCCGGAATCTTCGAAGCCAAATTTTCGCCGGCATACTCCATGGGCTCTGTATAAGCTGTAGCCTCGGCAGCTTTGATTTGAAATTGAGCGAATGGATGCTGCGCTTGCTGGTAGGGCTGACTGAGATCAGGCGAGAACTGCTCTGCCATGGTCTGATCCTGCGGCGCTGCAGGCGGTATGCTCCAGCTTGGCGCTTCTGTAGTTGGCTTCGACACATCGGTTGGTATGTTTTCAGTCGGAGTTACTTCTTCCGCACTCTGCACGGCTGGAGCAGGAGTAGAGATATCCCCCATTGGGCCTTCATACTGCGGCATGGTATACGGCATTTGATACTGCGGCATCATCGGATATTCCGGTCCAGGCATAGGAACCTGCATAGGAGCTGCTTGTGAATATGGCATAGGTGCCGCTTGCGGAAACGGCATGTTTGAAACTTTATTGCCTTGCACTCCTTGCACTTGGGTTGATCCCATTTTTGGAATATAAACGATTTCCCCAGTCATCAACACATTGGGGTTTTTCAGCTGTGGATTTGTTTTAATCATCTCTTGCAATGGAATATTCCAGGCTTTGCCCAGCTTCCATAATGAATCCCCCTGCTTCACGATATGCTTATGAGCATGCTCTGAAGTAGGCGGTTCAACAGGCAGCGGACGTGAGGGTATTTTTACTTTCATGCCTGCATCGATGCTGTTTGGGTCTTGAATTTGCGGGTTTATTGCAATAATGGCATCCAGCTCAACATTGTATTTTTGTGCCAGATTTAACAATGTATCGTTTTTCTTTACCATATGGATTTTCAATTGCTAACCTCCTTAAAGTTTTTTGCCAAAAAACCTGGCATCGTAAGCATAATCTGAGTTTTTCGCCAGAAAAACTGGCATCGTAAGCATAATCTGTGTTTTGCCAAAAAAACTGGCATCGTAAGAATTAATCTGTGTTTTGTGGACAAACTGGCCTCGTAAGCGCTCCGAGTGCACTTCAACATGACATTACAGTTTATGCGCGGTGTGGGCTTTTGACATCCTTTTGAGCAAAAAAATTCCCACTGTCACGATTTCTCGCGTCAATGGGAATGCTCCTAAACCAGAAATAACTAACCTTCATACAAATAGCTTGGGTAGCTGCCAAGAATGCGGACCTGACTGCCGATCACCTCGATTTCCTGAATCGCCGCTGACAACAGCAGCGACTCCAGAGAACCTTCGATATCAATGTAAAAATAATAATTACCCAGCTTTTTTTTGGTCGGTCTCGATTCGATCTTCGTCAAGTTAATTCTTCTCCATGCAAAAGCGGAAAGCACCTGATGCAGCGCTCCCGGATAATCCTCGGGAAGTGTAACCAGGATCGTCGTCTTGATAAATGGAGTTGGCTGCAGTTCGGGAAAATCTTTGCCCACAAGCAGGAACCGGGTCATGTTATCCTTATGGTTCTGAATCTCCCTGGATAAGATCGGAATATCATACAGCAAGCCTGCTGCCGCAGGACCAATTGCCGCGATTGATGGGTCCTTAGACAAGGAAGCCAAGCGAACGCCTTCTGCTGTGCTGCTGACCGGCTCGAAATCGGCATCGGCCAAGTACTCTTTCATGAACAGTGTACATTGAGCCGGAACGACATGGTAAGACAGCACCTTCCGAATATGGGCAAAAGGATTCCCTGACGCCGGCAATCCGCCGCTTGGCGGAAAACCGAACAGGTTCATGTCTATGGGGTACACCCATTCAGCGCGTATGGGAAGCTCAGCTTCATGGACAAGCCAATCCACATGCAGACTGACGGAGCCCTCCATCGTGTTTTCGACGGGAATCACGCCAAAATCCACCTCTCCGCTTGCTGCCGAGGTAAATACATCCGTTATCAGTTTATATGGAACATACTCAAACGCATCTTTACCCAAAAAATGCTGTGTAGAGGCTTCAGAAAATGTTCCGGGTCCCAATAAAGCCACTCTCTTCATTCCCTGTCCTCCCTGTCTATCCATTGATGCAGCTTCGGTGAGCCTTCAGAAAGGCTGGAAACCGTAACGCCGTCCAAACATGGTGTAAGCCACAAAGTCTCAGCCTCAATGCCTTCCTTATTCAATGTGCTCTGCAGGAAATCTTCCAGCTCCCGCTTCCGCTCGCTGCGCCCATCTACAAGGGCCAGCATCGTCGGACCCGCACCGCTAAGTGCCGCTCCCAGAGCTCCATGCTCGGTTGCATGCTCCAATATATGCAGCATGCCAGGAATCATCGCGGCACGATAAGGTTGATGCAGCTTGTCCTTCATTGCGAGCCTAATCATATCCAGATTGCCTGTGCTTAGAGCGGCAACAAGCAAAGAAGAATGGCTCAGATTGAAGACTGCGTCGTTTAAGGCAATCTGCTTCGGCAGCACATTACGTGCTTTCTCCGTTGAGAGCTGGAACGCCGGGATCGCCACCAGCACCTCCAAATGAGGATGCGGCTCCAAACGGATGAATTCAGCACGAGCACCGTCCCAAAAAGCAACCACAATCCCCCCAAACAAGCTGGCGCCGACATTGTCGGGATGCTTTTCCAGACTGGATGAAATTTGAAACAGTTCATCATCTGAAAGCTTTCCTCCGATCAGCGCATTGGCTCCTGCCAAAGCGCCGACAATCGCCGAGGCACTGCTGCCCAGACCGCGCGTTAACGGAATATCGCTGTACATCGAGATTTCGAGTTCAGGGTGATGGACTCCCGCACGCTCAAATACCATTTGAGCCACCTTAAAAATCAAATTCGATTTGTCCGCCGGGATATCTTCCATTTGCTTGCCGATCAAATGAATGCTGGTCTTGTCGGCAATGGCCATATCGATCCAGGCATATAAGTTAAGCGCCATGCCAAGCGCATCAAAGCCGGGACCCAGATTAGCCGTACTGCCCGGAACTTTGACTCTCACCCTGGTCTGTTTTTCTTTAGAAACAACTTCGTGAGCCTGATCATTATTCATGCTGCGCTGCCTTCCTTATGCAGTAAGCCCATGTATCTCATTACGAACTGCCTCATTTCCATAATTTGAAATCTGCGCGGCAGACGGATTACCCTTCTACGCGATACACGCTTTGAATAGCGTGGATTACATCCATCGATTCGAACTCCATCAGCACCTTTTTGATGCTTGCTTGAATGGCATCATGGGTGATAATAATAATCTCGGCTTTCGGGTTGTTGGCGTTCGGATGCTGCAGCACGGACTCCAGACTAACTTCATAATGGGCAAAAACCTGGGTAATTTGCGCAAGCACCCCTGCTTTATCTTCCACATGCAGCAGAATAAAGTTTTTCGATGAAATTTGTTCATCGGTTTTTATCTTTTTCTCTTTATACGCGGTCAGCATCGTACGCCCGTTAACACCCAGCTTCAAATTTCTCACTACCGCCACCAGATCGGCAACAATCGATGTCGCTGTGGGCAGTTCTCCGGCGCCAGGACCATAGAACATAGTTTCTCCTACGGCTTCCCCATGGATATAAATCGCATTGAACACACCGCTTACGGAAGACAAAGGATGTGAGCTTTTGACCATGGTAGGTTCTACACTGACAGAAATATGGCCGTTATGGTTCTCGGCGATCCCGAGCAGCTTCACCTCATAACCGAGCTTTTTGCCATATAAAATGTCTTCCTTGCTGATTTTTGATATCCCTTTGACACTTACATCGCTCAGAGAGACATTGGCGTGAAAACCGAGTGTAGCCAGTATCGTCATCTTGCGCGCAGCATCAATTCCCTCTACATCCGAGGTTGGATCGGCTTCCGCATAGCCCAGATCCTGGGCTTCCTTCAAAACATCCAGGTAAGCGGCGCCTTCCTGGCTCATTTTCGTAAGGATATAATTGGTTGTCCCATTGACAATGCCCATGATTTTGATAATCCGATCCGAGGTGAAGCCCTCCACCAGAGTCCGAATAATCGGGATCCCGCCGGCTACACTCGCTTCATAAAAGACGTCACAGTCCTTTTCGGCCGCTTTTGCCAAAATTTCCGGACCATGCAGCGCCATCAAGTCCTTGTTTGCTGTCACGATATGCTTGCCCTTATCCAGAGCAGATAGCAAATATTCCTTCGTTCCGGTCACGCCGCCCATCACTTCAATAATCACATCGATCTCAGGATTTTCAATGATTTCCCAAGCATTTTCCGTGAGCTTAGCCGGGTCGACAGAAATGTTTCTGAGCTTACTCATATTTTGCACGAGAATCTTGACAACCTCAATGGGAGAACCCGTCTGACGCTGCAAATCCTCCTGGTGCCCTTCAATAATGCGGACTACGCCTGTTCCTACGGTGCCTAATCCAAGTAAACCTACCTTAATCGGATTCATGTTTGTTTCCCTCCTGAGAAAATCTATCTATTCCTTAGCCGCCCTGACCGATGATCACGGCTCGATTAACACCTTGCAGCTTATGAAGCTCGCTCATTAATTCCTGAACTCCGTCCACCATGGTCGACGTTTCCACAGAAATGACCACGTTCGCCATTCCCTGCAGGGGAATCGTTTGATGGATGGTCAGCACATTTCCTTCCAACTGGGCAATCATCGACAGCACCTTGGATAAAATGCCTGCACGATGCTCCAAATCCATCGAAATCGTCACAATTCGATCGCGCTCCAGCTTGCTGAGCGGATAGATGCCGTCTTTATATTTATAAAAAGCACTGCGGCTAAGGCCTACCTGTTCCACGGCTTCATGAATAGTCTTAACCTCGCCGCGCGCTAAAAGCTCCTTGGCCTGTACGGTTTTTAGTACGCCTTCAGGCAGTATATCCTCGCGGATTAAGTAATACCGCTCCTGCCCGCTGCCTTTCATAGCCTGGAAAAATCCTTTACTGTCCGGCACCCGCTAACGTCCTCCCTGGAGAGACTGTTGTTTGTATATAGTGGACATTATATCGGAATGCGAGGAATCCGGCAATAGGTATTTTGATTATAAAATCATTTGCTTACGCTCCAAAGGATATGATAAGCTTTATGCAATCTTTCTCACCCTCAAGGAGAAATTGCCTGTGATTACTTTGCGCATGATGTCTGCGCACTCTTATTGAACAGCCAAGACGAGTTGCTTTTGATGAAGCGATCCCTGTCTCGAACACTTTCTCCAGGTCTCTGGGCAGCCGTAGGCGGTCATTTGGAACCAGGTGAGATCGGTAATCCGCTTGCCGCCTGTGAGCGTGAAATTTTCGAAGAAACCGGTATTTCAGCCAGCGAAATCAGCGGTCTTCATCTGCAGTATGTGTTAATTCGACTGAATGAAACCGAAATCCGACAGCAGTTTTTCTTTACCGGCTTAATGGACAAACATCCGGTAATAGCCACCGATGAAGGAGAGCTTCACTGGATTTCAAGATGGAACGCCCCCTCCCTTATATATTTCGGTGTCTTCTTGAGCATTATCTCCAACATGGCCATAATGAGCATCCCTGGGTAGGTTCAGCAGGAATAGACCCTGTCAGCGGCCAACCTACGATTCATTGGAATCCTCTGCTTGATCCTTATATGCTCTAGAACAAATAAAAAACCCGTCCAAATTGAACAGGTCAAGGTCGAACTGGTCAAAATTGGATGGGTTTAGTTGTCTCTGGCTGCAAATAGCCTTAGTTAGCTTTAAGCTTTGGTTTAGCGACAAGCTTTGGTTCCGACACTGCGAGCCGCTTGCTGTGCTCCTGCCATTTTAACAAAACCTTTAAAGCTTCTTTTCTTTGTAATAGAGCTGACGCCAGTTGAAACCCCTCTTCATAACTGCCAACCTTATCAAACCACATCAGCCTGAGTCCGGCATTGAACACGATATGGTCTCTTTCCCTTTTTAACTCTTGGGAATCATCCCCGCTGATAACCCGCTGCAGCATAGAAATCTGTTCAGCTTTATCAAGTGGTTCAAGCGGCTCGCTGGAAAAACCGAACTTCTTCGGCTCAACCAGACGCGATTCATCTCCCCAAGGAGTAACAATTCGAATCGTACTGTTTTTGTGCAGCGGCAAATCCTCGGAGCCCTCAATTCCCTGAATGATGTAGGCCGTCTGGAATCCGGATTTCACGGAAATCGGAATCAGATGCTCCATCGCCGATCGATGATTAACACCGATGAGAATATTCATGGAACGTAAAGGATTGATGATCTTTTCCACTGTATTCATCACGGTTTGAAGTCCAAGCTGTTCACGAACCTCCCGCAAACGCCCAATAGGTGAACATATGCGATCGGTCCATAAAAAACCAATGTGAATATGGAAAAAAACCGCCTCCCAAGCCTTCTCGGTCAATTCCACGTTTATGTTTAGTCCCTCCAGCAGCTCTTTTAGCGATGTCCCATGATTGAGAGACAGGGAATCACTGCCATGCAGCACCTGCGGAAAACCTACAGAGGCGAGCAAGAGGCTGACGGTCAGAGAGATGGGAAAATAATGACGTCCCTGGTATGGACCAGCGCAATTAAGTGAATCGGAAAAAGCCGTGTAAGGTATGCAATAAGTCCGAAAAACATCGACGAACGCCATAAACTCCTCATCGACTTCTCCTTTCATCCTCAGTGCCATTAAAAAAGCCGCACACTGAGCTTCAGTAGAATCACCGCGAGCAATCGAATGCGCTGCTTCCACAGCTTCATCATAGCTTAAATCGCGTGATCCTCTCTTGCCCGCACCTATCGCTTTGATCCACTGAAGCATAATTACACCCCCATTTATATGTAACATAATCTAACATTTTGAATGAAATATAGTTTACAATTCGTTAATATCAAATGCTTTTATTATAAAATGGTACATTTTTTTGAAATTAATGTCAAGTTACATAACATAAAAGAAGCTGGAAAAGACAAGAATCCAGAAGTCCTAAGAATTGAGTCATAAATCAATAACCAAAAAAAACGCCCTTTCGCAAAAGGGCGTTCAGACAACGGTTATGGGTTATTCTTTTTCCACAAACTCAAACTCCAATTCGCCGATCCGTATGGACTGCCCGTCTACAGCTCCGAGCTTGCGAAGCTCCTTATCGATCCCGATATTCCTGAGAATACGGGCAAAGCGTTGGATCCCGTCCTGAGTGCTGAAGTTGGTCCTGCGGATCAGCCGCTCAATGGAAGGACTCTCGACCACGAAAACATCGTTCTCGCGATGAATGGTGAAATCCTGTTCATCCTGCTTCTCAAAGCGGTACACTTTGCGCTCCTCGATCTCCCCAACTTCTTCCACCTCGGGTGTTTCCGGAATGGCCTCAAGCATCTCGGCCACTTTGTATAAGAGCTCCTGCACCCCCTCACGGGTCAATGCCGAGATGGGGTAAATCGTCACCTCGCGGCCGTCCTCAGCCAGCCTCTCGCGGAACATGGCCAGATGGTCGCCGGCACTCGGCATGTCCATCTTGTTCGCGACCACAACCTGCGGCCGCTGTTCCAGCTTCGCATTGTAGAGCTTGATTTCCTCATTGATTTTGAGGAAATCCTCGTACGGGTCACGGCCGTCGGCCGCGGAGATGTCCACAACGTGGACAATCAGACGCGTCCGCTCCACGTGCCGCAAAAACTCGTGCCCAAGCCCCACACCGGCGTGGGCCCCTTCAATCAAGCCCGGCAGGTCCGCCATCACAAAGCTGCGGCCCTCCCCCAGATCCACGACCCCGAGATTCGGGGCCAGTGTCGTAAAATGATACGCTGCAATCTTCGGCGTCGCAGCGGAAACGACCGAGAGCAGCGTGGATTTACCCACGCTAGGAAAGCCCACCAAGCCGACGTCGGCCATCACCTTCAGCTCGAGCACAACCCAGCGCTCGACGCCCTCCTCGCCGTTCTCGGCAATCTCCGGCGCGGTATTGTGGGCCGTCGCGAAGCGCGTATTCCCGCGTCCCCCGCGTCCCCCGCGGGCAACGATCACTTCCTGCCCGTGGCGCACGAGATCGGCGATGATTTCCTGGGTATCATCGTCGATCACTACCGTGCCGGGCGGCACGCGAACCACCATGTCGTCCGCATTCGCGCCATGCATGCTCTTGTTGCGGCCCTTGACACCGCGGTCCGCCTTAAAATGACGCTGATAGCGAAAATCAATCAGCGTCCTGAGGCCCTCGTCGACGCGAAAAATAACGTCGCCGCCTTTACCGCCGTCGCCGCCTGCAGGTCCGCCCTCCGGCACATATTTTTCCCTGCGGAAGGCAACGATCCCATCGCCGCCATCCCCGCCTTTTACATAGATCTTGGCCTTATCTACAAACATGCGAACACCTCTTTATGTACGAAACGGCAGCCGCAAAGCAAGGGCCGCTTCTTTTTCCTGAAAATCATGCGTCTCTACCTGAAAATCACCGGAATCACGAAAAAATCTTTCGCGAACCGCGTGCTGCAAGCCTTCCTGATCATAGCTGCCTTGGTATACAAAATCCAGCAGCAAGTGATCATTCCCTTCATCAAACTCCAGGCTGAGCACTCCCGCTTCCTCCTGACCCGCATCGGAGTAGGCAAGAAACAGTTCAATCGTATCATGAACCAAAATGTAAATAAGCTCATCCCGGATTGGCAGGTCCTGAAGAGACAGCTCCTGCTCCAGTCCAACCTCCAGCTGCATCTTATTGACATGAACCCGAAATGCATACAAATAAGCAACCAGAGAAGGAATGCCCAGTCTGGAAATAAGACTTTCCCGATGAAAGCTCGCTCTTATATTCTCCATTTGCGAAGATAAATTATCAAACTTCTTTAATTGTATATATCCAAACAAAACTTGGATGTCATTCATAATGTCGTGCCGGATCCGATTGACAATCTGCAGCAATTGAACATCTTGGCTTTGCTTCATCAGCTTCTGCTCCTGACGAAGCTGTTTTTCAAGTCTGCTTCTTTCCATGGAGAGGTAAACATAGCCGCACACTGCCGTAATAATCGCAAAACCGGTTCTTACAGGCAAAGCTCCAGAACTAATCATGCCCGCCGCGCCTATTACCAGCAAAGCAAGTAAATAGACCTGCGACCCGTTCATTCGTTTCATTTCCATGTCTCTCCATTTCGACCAATTACTGAACTACCCTCCCAGTATAGCATGTTACCGGGTTTCGTTCATCGAAAAGAAACAAAAATCCCCAGCAACCTTATCGATCGCCGGGGATGATATTCATTATACTTCGACGGTTGCAGCAACTGGAGCTGCATCAACGGGGTAGACGCTCACTTTCTTACGATCGCGTCCCCAACGTTCGAATTTCACAACGCCCTGGACCAGTGCGAACAGCGTGTCATCTTTACCGATGCCTACGTTGTTGCCCGGGTGAATTTTCGTTCCGCGTTGGCGAAATAGAATACTTCCGGCTTTAACGGTTTCACCATCGGCACGCTTTGCGCCAAGGCGCTTAGATTCACTGTCACGTCCGTTCTTGGTGGAACCCACTCCCTTTTTGGAAGCGAATAACTGAAGATCTAATTGTAACATGGGGTCATCCTCCTTTACTATAGATGGTATCAATCGTTATATAGTCACTGTAGCTTTCTTGAATCGTTTGCAGCATAACGACCATGGATTCCAGCAGCAATTGAACTTGGCTTGCTTTGGCTTTCTCCGATTCAGGCAGCTCCGGTAGGGTAATATTCAAAAGCCCCTTCTTCATCTCGGAAATCGCCACGACACCCGTTAACGCTTCAATGGAATTCACCGTACCCACCGTTATGGCCGATACTGCGGCGCAGACTAAATCCTTGCCGGGAACGTCATACTCTGCATGGCCTTCGGATACAAAAGCCTGAATATGAGCATCTTTCCGCGAGACACGCTCTATGGTTATATAAATCATACCGGCCTCTTACGCGTTGATTTTCTCTACAACAACTTTTGTATACGGTTGACGATGTCCTTGCTTTTTGCGATAGTTCTTTTTCGCTTTGTATTTGTAAACGATGATTTTTGCACCTTTGCCATGTCTCTCGACCTTGGCAGAAACTGCAGCACCGGATACCAATGGAGCGCCTACCACTAAACCGGTTTCTTTGGAAACGGCAAGCACACGGTCAAACGAAACGACATCACCTTCAGCAGCGTTCAATTTTTCGATAAAAAGCACATCGCCCTCTTGAACCTTGTACTGTTTTCCACCTGTTTCAATGATTGCATACATATTTGTTGCACCTCCTCATGTCTCAGACTCGCCTAATCCAAGGTGACGCAAGAACAAAATCAGCTCTCATGTACTTAAGAACAACCGAATAATAACTGTCTAATTATTCGGTTGTTCCTTATACCCGATTCGTGCGGTTACAGCATGCCTAAACAACACACTCCGAATATTATAGCATAATAACAAATTCAGTTGCAATTCATTTATTTTCCTTATGGAATCACTTTCGCTTGCGTGTCATCTCCAGAAGACCCAGCTTGGTCCAACCGACCACAACCGTTTTGGATCGATCTTTCCATGCTGCTTTCGTGATCAGATCCATGATCGAGCTTCGATTCGTTTCCAGTTCCATATCAATAAAATCAACGATGATGATTCCGCGGATATTACGAAGTCGGAGCAGTCTTGGGATTTCTTCAGCCGCCTCTCGATTGATCTCATATACCGTTTGCTCCAGATTGACCTCACCCGTATACTTCCCCGTATTCACATCAATGACAGTCAGAGCTTCAGTTTGATCAAGAACTAAATAGCCGCCGCTGGGAAGCCAGATTTTACGCCGAAAGCAGCGGTTTAACTCTTCGGTTATCCGGAAATGATCGAATACAGGCATCTTATGCTCATACAAAGAAATCTTGCCTTGCCACTGCGGGCTTCGATCACGTATAAGGCTTTTTAACTCTTCATAAATTCGGATGTTATCAATCCATACCTCGGTTACATCATCGGAAATGACATCGCGAGCCAATCTTGGCAGCAAATCGAGATCTTGATAAATCTGTGCTGGCCCCTCGTAAGTTTCGTCGCTTTTATGTAAAATGGACTGCCACTGTTCACGCAGATCCTGCAGATCCTGCCAAAACGCTTCCTCCGTTTGTCCATGAGCTCCAGTACGAACAATCAAACCTTCACCCGGTCGACGCAGGCTTCCCATGATTTGTTTTAACCGCTGCCTTTCAGGGTCATCTTCAATTTTTCGGGAAATGGCAATATAATCGGCGCCGGGCATATAAACGATCCAGCGGCCAGGGATAGAAAAATGGGTGGTCACCCTTGCGCCCTTCGTTCCCTCTGCCTCCTTTGACACCTGCACCATAAGGATTTGTCCGATTTCAGCCAGCTCTGTGATCGAAGGCTTTACCTTAGGCTGCTTGTCCAGGTTAACGGGGAGGATATCATCTATATATAAAAATGCATTTTTGGTTAATCCAACATCCACAAAAGCAGCCTGCATGCCGGGAAGCACATTGGTGATCTTCCCCATATAAATACTTCCAGCTCTTTGGTTATCCAGCGAATATTGAGAATCCCATTCAACCAACCGGCCGTCATCCAACAGAGCCGCTTGGGTAAGCTCAGGCGTGCCATGTACAATAAGCTGCTTCATGCGATCACCTCAAGGCCTATTTTACATGAAAAGCTCGGAAACTGCACTCCCTGGCTTCTTGCCGTCCAAAAAACCGGAAACCAGCTGCTGCTCAGGCAGAATGGCCTGAATCCTCCCTTTTTCATTCATAACATAGATGAGATGGTATTTTTCGCGCATAAATAGCTTCAGAATATTTGAAATTTTCTGCTGCCTGGCTACGACAATCGGCTGGGCTAATGTGCCTCTCATCATCAACCGGCTCACTCTTTGCCCACGGCTCATCAAGAACCGAAAAAACAGAAAAGGCAGCTGACGGTAAGAAAACCAGTTGGACAGCAACAAGAAAAGGCCGATCACAAGCAGGTTAAGCGGAAGTTGATTCGAGAACCATCCATATATCGCAAAGCCTATAACAAACGCGCTAAGTGTCAAACTAAGCCAAGTGGTTAACCATAGGGAACGGTAATAGGACATAAAATAACCAAACAGACATTGCAAAACTCGCCCTCCGTCGAGCGGCAGCACAGGGAGCAGATTAAACAACCCAATCATAAGATTAACCTCGATAAAATAATTCCACCATTCGAGGCTCGAAGGAGCCACTATCTTCATAAGCAGCGCAAACAAAATCATCCACGCATGTTGAAAGGGACCTGCCAGAGCAACGATAAGCTCTTCATGAAGAGGCACGGTTCCAAGCTCGTCCACGACGGCAACCCCGCCAAACGGCAGCAGCTGGACCTCCCGTACCTTCCATCCCAGCCCCATGGCAGCTGCAGTATGACCCATCTCATGTATAAAAACAATGCCAAACAGCGTGAGCGCTTCAACCAAATAGCCGGTCAATGCCGAGAAAAGCATGACCAGCGTAAATAAAGGATGAAATCGGTACAGGGTTCCCCGCCACCTAATCAAATGGGATCACATCCCTGGGATTGATAAAGCGGCCTTCCTTGATCATGGCAAAGAACAAGCTTCCTGCGGAGGCATCTTCCTTGGATACTTTACCGATAGGCTCTCCGCCTTTGATCCAGTCATTGACTTCTACACGGCTTTCACTGAGCCTTCCATACATAGACTGCAAGCCCAAAGGATGCCGGATAATGACGGTAAATCCTGTGTCTTGTTTTGTACCGGCGAATATAACTTGTCCCGTATCAAGCGCGTACACAGGAGCATCAGCCTGCGTTTGCAGTAGAATTCCCGAATGGGATGCATCAAACGGTTCCCGGATTTTACCTTGAACCGGAATGAAATAAGTTCTTTTTTCCGTGCTCGCTTTAACAGCAGGATTGCCCTCCCGATTTCGAAAGCTTGGAATAAATGAAGGCGAATCGCCAAATTTCTTTGCATACCAAGCCGTGATGGCTTGAACATCCATCGGTTTCGTAAGTGAAGCCACTACGAGCTGGCGTCCTTTATCGGCCCAGGGTTGTTTGATGTGAAACATTCCCCAGATCACGGCAAATATCAGCGCGCTGAGCAGCAGCTTGATCCAGATTGCTTTCAAGGATGGCGGATACAACCCTTTTTTTTCATTCATGTACGATCCGCTTCCATTTAAGGACCGATCCTGTTTGTATCTTTGACGCCATGCGAATTCCGGATCCTCCATCTTGCGTGTCCATTCCGGGTCATATTCAGGTTGATTCACCCTTTGATGCTGCGTCGGGTCTTTGTATTCCATGGGGTCCTCCTTCACTGCAGAGAGCTTGTATACTTAAGCTTATGACCCCATTCAGATGAATAGTACCCGAGGGCTGATTGGGCTGTCGGGCAACAACAAAAAACCTGGCGTCGCCAGGTTCGGGATTGAATTTCAAGCGATGGAAAAAGGATCTTGCTCCTGGTGGAGCTTGACACTCATGACCAAGCCCAAGGACAACATATTGATCAATAGTGAGGTACCGCCATAGCTGATAAAAGGCAGAGTAATCCCGGTAAGCGGCATGATGCCAATGAGCATACCGACATTTTCGAAAATTTGAAACACAAACATCGAAACGACTCCGGCTACGATATAAGATCCGCTGATCTGTGCGCTTTGAAGTGAAATTTGAATCATCCGATAGATCAGGATAAAATACAGCAGCAGCAAAATCGCCGTTCCCCGAAACCCGAACTCTTCGCCGACTACAACAAAGATTGAATCCGAATAAGCATAAGGAATGAAAAGGCTTTGGATGGAAGAACCTTTCATGTATCCTTCTCCGCCAAGACCTCCGGAACCAATGGCGTGAATCGAGTTATTCACCTGGAAGGCTGCATCCTTTGAGGCGTTCTGCGGATTCATGAAGGTATCGATTCTAACGAGCCAGTGGCCTGATTTATTGGCATCCAAAAATGCTTTAATTTGATCATGGTAATGAGTATATAAAAATAGAAACAACTCGAAACCGCCGACAACAATGACCAATCCTATGAGTACGTGCATGTATTTAATATTGCCAATCCAAACCATACCGAGCAAAATAATCAAATAAATAATCGCATTGCCCAGGTCCGGTTGAATTAAAACAAGCACGAAAGGCAGGAGTACAAAAAAACCAACCGGAACAATATCCGTCTTAAAATCAAGCCTGTCTCCTCGTCGTCTATACAGCCAAGCGGCAACTGTAACAATCAGTATTACCTTCATTAGCTCCGCAGGCTGGAAATCAAGATTGCCCAATCTAAACCAGCCTTTGGCACCATTAATTTCCTTTCCAAGGAAATATACGCCTATTAGCATCATAATACCGGCCACATAAACGTAAAAATGAATTTTAAGCAAAGCCCTGTAATCGACCATGCTCATAAATATAAATCCAATGAAGCCGATTAAGTAGATCACTACGTTTTTTTGAATGGAAATTTTGATTCTAGGACTGTTCAGCGTCGCGCTGTGTACGAGAAGAATACTGATTGTCATTAAAATCAACAGCAATATAACTATCGAAAGGTCGATTCTTTTCAGTTTAGCTAACAAGGGACATCACCCAATCCCGATAAACTTTTTCATTTTTTTGAAAAATCCCACTTTGTCCTCCAGCTGCATGAGCGGCACCGTATCTCCCAGAACGCGTCTGGCGATATTTCGATAGGCAATAGCTGCACGCGAGGTTGGGTTCATGACCGTCGGCTCTCCGGCATTGGCTGCTTTAATCACGTATTCGTCATCGGGAACAATACCGAGCAGATCAATCGCCAATACTTGACAGATCTCATCAATATCCAGCATCTCGCCTTTTTTCATCATATTGGGTCGAATCCGGTTAATGATGAGCTTGGGAGAGTGGATCTTTTCGTTTTCCAGAAGGCCGATAATCCGGTCCGCGTCGCGAACCGCAGCATTCTCGGGAGTCGTGACGACGATAGCTTTATCCGCTCCGGCAACGGCGTTTTTAAACCCCTGTTCAATCCCGGCCGGACAATCGATAATGACGTATTCAAAATCATTTTTAAGTTCCAGGATGATGGTTCTGACGCTCTCGGGTGAAACCGCATGCTTGTCTTTGGTTTGGGCGGCAGGCAGCAGATACAGCTCTTCAAAGCGCTTGTCCTTAATGAGCGCCTGCGGCAAACGGCAGCGCCCTTCCGCCACATCGACCAGATCATAGATGATCCGGTTCTCCAATCCCATCACTACATCTAGATTACGGAGTCCGATGTCCGTATCCACCATGCAAACCTTCTTGCCCAGCAGGGCCAGTGCGGTGCCCAAATTTGCCGAGGTCGTTGTCTTGCCGACGCCGCCTTTTCCCGAAGTCACTACGATTGCCTCTCCCACATTCTTCAACTCCCAGATCTATTATTTGCTAAATGGATATCGAACTCTTCTTAAGCTTGCGGCAGATCCGGCCATAATCGATGCATGTGATTCAGCTTGTCAATTTCCATTTTGCCATCCTTGATATAAGCAAACTCCATGAACGCTTCCCCGATCCCCCACTCATCGGGTGAACGGCTGATCACGCCTGCTATACGGAGCTGGGTAGGCCTCATATGCGAGGCTGCAATGATAGCTGTTTCATCGCCATCCGATCCGGCATGAGCCATACCGCGAAGCGACCCCATGATATGGATATCGCCGGTACAAATAATCGTTCCACCCGGATTTACATCTCCCAAAAACAGCAGGCTGCCGTCATGATGAAGGGTTTGTCCGGAGCGAATAATCCCTCTGATCTGTTTGATTGAACGTTCGGCAGAGGCCGCTTGTTCCAACGGATCTGATTCGATCGATTGTATCAATAAATTGCCTTTTTGGCGGATAATGCTGCGGATTTCATCCTTCTTCTCATCCGACAGCTTCCTTTTACCGAGTTTGACGTTCACATGAATGATCGGCCCAGTCAGAATTTGCTGATGAGTCTTCTCCAGCTTATGATGCAGCTCCTTCAGCAGAACGCCCCATTCGCAAGAATCATCCAGCAGAAAAACCAAACCGTCCTTGACACCTTTTATAGTTACATGATGCTTAATAGACGACATAATCGCGTTCCGACCTCCCAACCTATACATTTCGGCTCGTAGGCGCGCTTTTCCTGCCTCAATCACGAATTTTAATCATGCAAGCTTTCCGGCAAGGGCTCTATTTTGTCCATAAGCTTACGAATTGGAACATAGATCATCAGGGCAAAAAGCAGATTAAGCAGCACACTGGGCAGCATGTAATGGAAAAAAGCGAATTCCAGGTCGATATTTGTCGTTTTGAACAACCGGTTTATGCCATAGCTCAGCAATTCGAAGATCAACTGCCCGATTCCGACAATTAGCAGATTGTAGAAAATGACATTCGGCTGTTTTCTTTGGGCCAATCCTGCCAAATATCCGGTCAGCCCCATGGCAAATGAATAGGCGCCGAGCATATGCCCATAATAAATAAAATCATGCAGGAGCCCGAAAACAAGACCATAGAACAAAGCGGTATGACGATGCAAAAAAAGGCCGATAAACAAGACAAAAACCAATGTAAAATGAGGCGCTACAAAAACCAGATGCAGCTTTTGCCAATTTGCAGGAATGATCCAGCTGAAGAGGGTGCCTTCCAATATAAAAATCACTAGGAGGACGACCCAGAGCAAGTGCCTTGTCATCCGGTCACCTCACTTCTGGAACTTCTACGACATACACTTCGCGGATGTGCCTGAACGAAGCCTTCGGCTCCACGAGCACCTTATGCGTAATGCCAAATTCACCAAGACCGATGGACACGATTTTTCCGATCTCAATGCCGTTAGGAAATACGAGTCCGAGACCCGAAGTAATTACGGTATCTCCTACCTGCATGGGGTCAGCCTGGTCGACCTTGTTCATCACCAAATTGCCTGTCTTCACATCAAAGCTTTCGATCATCCCGAAGGATTGGCTCTCTCTTCCCTTGACCGTAACGGCTATCGCCTTGGAATTGCTGTCTGTATCATTGATTTCCGTCAGCAGCTGAACATTCGAGTAAAATTCCGAAACCTGATTGATTCTGCCGACTAAACCGTCAATGGTCATGACAGCCATGTCCTTCTTGATTCCGTCCTTCTGTCCAAGATTAATCGAAAGTGTATTGTTATAAGGATCCGCATTCACAGTGACAACCTCAGCTATGCGATATTTATAATTGTTAGCTTGCTTTTGACGCTCGGTAAAGCCCAGCGCATCCTTAAGCACCTTATTTTGCGCTTCAAGCTCATTGAGCTTTTGCGTATCTCGCGCATATTGAGTGAGTGTCAGCTTCAGTGTTTTATTTTCCTCATAGATGACACTCAATTGACGGATGTCCTCAAAGAAACCTGCTATGTATGCGGCCGGTCTATAAAATAATCCTTGAGTCCAGGATACAGTATCTTTGACAAATTTCTCGGGCATGGTCATTTGAGCGCGATTTCCAAGCGTTAATCCCATCAAAATAAAAAAACATACCAATCCTGTCAGTAAAAATATTAATCTTTTATTCCCCATGAACTTGAACAAAATGAACACCTTCTATATTAAACTTAACGCTTGTACCTCGTGGTAGGTCCGGATTTTGTTTTGAACAGATGGATATTTTCCAATGCTCGTCCCGTACCGATAGCCACGCAATCGAGTGGATTTTCGGCAACGATCACAGGCATACCCGTTTCCGACGTCAGCAAACGATCCAAATTGCGCAGCAAAGCTCCGCCTCCGGTCAAGACAATTCCGCGATCCATAATATCCGCCGACAGCTCGGGCGGGCATTTTTCCAGTGTGACCTTTACGGCATCAACAATAGCATTTACTGTGTCAGTCAGGGCTTCCGTGATTTCATCCGAGGTGATACCCAAGGTTTTGGGCAGGCCGGATACGAGGTCGCGTCCGCGGATTTCAAACGGTTCCGGTCGCTCTAAAGGCAGGGCTGAACCGATTTCCATCTTGATCTGCTCCGATGTTCGTTCACCGATCATTAAATTATAAGATCGCTTGATATATTGGGTAATGGCTTCATCCATTTCATCCCCGGCGATGCGGATCGAACGGCTGGTTACGATTCCGCCTAATGAAATAACGGCGACTTCGGTGGTGCCTCCTCCGATATCCACAACCATGCTGCCTGTCGGTTCCCAGACGGGAAGATCAGCACCAATCGCTGCCGCGAACGGCTCTTCGATCGTGTAAGCATCCTTGGCGCCGGCTTGCTTGGTTGCATCCTCAACGGCGCGCTTCTCCACCGCTGTAATGCCGGATGGAACGCAGATCATGACGTTTGGATGCCGCTGGAACAACCAACGGTCCTTCTGCGCCTGTTTTAAGAAGTAACGGATCATCGTCGCTGTGGTCTCAAAATCAGCGATCACTCCATCTTTCATAGGGCGGATAGCGCGAATGTTACCGGGTGTGCGGCCGATCATTCTTTTGGCAGCATCGCCTACTGCTTCAATTGTTTTTGTATCTGTACGTATGGCAACCACAGAAGGCTCCCTTACGATAATTCCTCTGCCTTTTACATATACCAAAGTATTAGCCGTACCCAGGTCAATTCCCAAATCCTTGGTGAATCCTCCAAACATAGATGATACTCCTTTCCCGTTGTTTCTAGTCTAAGTCTTTTCATATGTGCGTGTACATCTTTTTATTATATTACATAAATCCTTGCTCCTTCAAACTTACGAATTTGAAGTCTCCGATAATGATGTGATCGAGCACTTCAATGCCGATGATGGAGCCGGCTTCGACAAATCTGTGCGTGAGCTGAATGTCCTCCGGGCTAGGGGTGGGATCACCGCTGGGATGGTTATGTACGCATATTATGGAAGCGCTGCTTCGTTTAATGGCAGCACGAAAAACTTCTCTCGGATGAACGATCGAGGCATTCAAGCTGCCCATCGAAAGCGTTTCCTGGCCGATGACATGGTTCTTCGTATTCAGAAAAAGGCAAACGAAATGCTCCTTTTGCAGATAGCGAAGCTCCTCCCTCATCAGATTCGCAACACTTTCCGGAGAGCGTATCGTGACCGCTTCATTATGAATGCTGCGAGCCAATCTTCTTCCAAGCTCGATGCTGGCCTGAATTTGCAATGCCTTCGCATCGCCAATCCCCTTAATTTGCGTCAGTTGATCCTTGCTCATATCGACAAGATTGCGAAAATCTCCACATTCGCTCAATATACGTTGGGCGAGTGTTACGGCCGACTCCGAGTATGTTCCTGTTCTGAGCAAGATAGCTAACAGCTCGGCGTTGCTTAAAGCTTGAGACCCGTATTGAAGCATGCGCTCTCTGGGTCTTTCTTCATTTGGAACCTCGCGCATGTTAAGACTGTTTGAATCCATGAATTCCCCTCTTCCATTTGGTAGATTGTGTAGCTTTTAATAATGCCATTCATTATAGCATTATTCGACTCCTTTCGGATACCAAAGAAGTCACTTTTCCCTTGTTAAGTAAAATAATGGGTTAATTGGCAAAAAGAAAAAGCTCCCGGCCATTATGGACGAGAGCTTTGATTAAAGATCGAGTTAAATATTTATAATGGATTGGGTATTACCCAATTGCATGATTTGCCTTCGGACGCTCCCAATTGTATGCTTCTCAAAATAAGATTCCATTTGCTTTTCCGCATCTCCAAAAATGCAGTCCATCACCTTTTCCATATTTGAAGCGATCATACAAGACTGATTTTCATCGCCTGAGCACCAATTTGGCTTGAGTGAGCCCTGCGATGTGAGTCGATAAATTTCGGCCAAGGTAACTTTGTTCGGGTCACAGTCGAGAATAAACCCGCCGCCAATGCCTTCTTTGGTTCGAACATAACCGGCCTTGCGCAAAAAACCCATAACCTTGCGTATCCGTGCAGAATGGGTGGCTACATTACAGGCAATTTGTTCACTGGTCGCCATATTGTCAGTTTGATGCGCCAAAAATACCAAGCTGTGTACGGCAATGGTAAATTCACTGTTCATGGCTTCCCCTCCTTGCTGGATGAGCTTTATGCATACTGTTATTGTAAGCGTAACAGATCAAATCGTCAATATTCCTCTCGTTTAGACATGTAAATACCGCAGGTTTTACTTTGTATTTACTTCAAAAGGATCAATACCAAATTTTTGCAGCATCAAATAGAGGATATTAAGGGGCAGGCCCATCACACTGTAAAAATCCCCTTCAATCTTTTCAATCAAAACTGCTCCTATGCCCTGAACACCGTATGCTCCAGCCTTATCCAACGGTTCGCCTGTTTCAATATAACGCTTGATTTCATTTTCGCTTAACGGTCTGAAAGTCACCTTGCTAACCGTATGACCAACCATAATTTCCGGATTGCCGTTTGTCGACTCTGATAAGATACGATACTGACCCGTATTTCCAAGGTATATGATATTATCAGATGTCCCCTCTTGATCAATTGGCTCCCCAATTGCATGTCCATTCCTAGCAGCAACGATGGCTACTCCTGTAAATACCATGTGCTGCTTTCCTTGCAGCTTCGCAAGCATGCTATAAGCATCTTTCTCATCTTGCGGTTTTCCTAATACTTCATCTCCAAAAACGACAATTGTATCTGAACCAATAATCAATCCGTTATCGTAATGTGAAGAGACAGACTTGGCTTTTCTCAAAGCAAGCATTTCAACCATCTCTTTTGGCTTAGTGCCCGCAGGTACGGACTCATCTTCCCTGCTCGGATGCGTTTTGAAATTCAGGTTTAACCCTTGCAGCAGTTCTTTTCTTCGTGGTGAAGATGAGGCAAGGATTAATTCTTTGGTGCGGCTCGAATGCATAAACCCACTCACTTTCATGGAATGAAGATATAACCGGATTACAATCTGCGAAAAATAAAGAAGGCTCCGACAAGACCTAATATGCTGCATAGATTTAGTTTAACCTGCAAATGAAAGTCATATTTCAAAACATCCAAATCCGCCTTCGGCTCCCAGCTGATCGGTACCGATTTGGTCAGAAATTGCGCAGCCGGAACGGATTCCAGTAAATGGCCTAAAATGATTCCGGTAATAAGTCCAATCACCAAGCACACAATAAGCGTAAAATTACTTTTTTTCATAGTTGCCTTCCTCTCGTTCATCTATCAGAAAGTATACAAGATTTAGGAGTGAAGGGCTACAAAAAAACACCAAGAAGATTACCCCGTGAGGGTTCACTCCTTGGT
This sequence comes from Paenibacillus sp. GP183, assembly GCF_900104695.1. NCBI lineage: Bacteria > Bacillati > Bacillota > Bacilli > Caryophanales > Paenibacillaceae > Paenibacillus > Paenibacillus sp. GP183. The sequence continues at coordinate 4,971,522 of NZ_FNSW01000001.1, read as the reverse complement.
GCTCATATTGGTACTAAGAGATTCGAATCTCTGCAAGCAGTTCCTTTTGCGTAAGAATATACTGCATCAAAGTGGATTGGGTTTGCCACAGCATTGCCGCAGAAGGATTCTTTTTGTAAGCTTCCATAGATTGGACAGAGCTGTTTATAGCTGTATTCATCTGGTCAATAGATGCTTTTATTTGTTTATCCATGCCCTCGTTTAAGGTGGCAGTCAGAGCAGTGAAGGCTTGATGTGCCGAAATAATGCCTTGTAAAGTGGAATCGTCCAATGTGGTTTGCTTCGTTTCCGCCAAATGCACAAGTGTTAATCCGCCAAGCATCTGAATCATCTTATCACCTTGGGCCAGGTAGGCTGCGAGAGCCTCGGGTTTGGTGCCGTTCCAGCGAATCGACTTTACCCCCGGCACATCGACATTTTTAATGAGAACGTCCAGCTTTTGATCCTGCATCTGCTGACTAAGCGATAGAGCATCATCCCGATTAGCGGCAAAAGCCATGAATACCGTGGTCTTGTCTCCCTGCTGCAAGGCTGACGAAAAGCCTTTCTTCTTGAGGTTAGCTTGCGCATTTTGAGCGCTCTGCAGGGAACTGAAGACGCCATGCTGCAAGAAGGCATAGCTCTTTGCAGCTATGTTTATTGCCGCTGAGCTAGCAGTTCCGGCTGTAGATACGGAAGAAGAAACTGCTTTTGCTTGATCTGCAGGGTTCTGATCTCGAGCCGTGTCTTTAGTTCCTGAAAGAGCACCTTGACTGCCTTGTGCAGCTTGAGAGGTTATCTTCGCTTGAGAAATTGCTGGGCTTTTATCTGCAGGCAGATCGCGGTTCGTAAACATCGAAAGGACGAAAAAACCAAACGCTACTCCCGTTATGAGTGCCGCCGCAACGGATGCTGCAATACGAAACCACGGTGTTGCCGATGAGCCTTTGACAATCCTGGTATGTGATTCAGGACCCGCATTTTTCTCGTTATGGTTCCAAGAAGACCATAATTCCGGGTCCAATTCCGGTCCGCGTGCATCTGGACGATCGGATGCTTTCTTCACAGGCTCATACGCGCTTTCCCTGATGACTCGCTCAATTCGGTCACTTTCAGTTTCATATGGGCTGTTCCAACTGCTGAACTCCTCCCGGAACGTATGGAGCGTCTCAGGCTTCGTCTGTTCCTCCACGAGTTGAAATTCGTCTTGATATAATGGGATAACCTTATCCTCTTTAATGGGAATTCCCTTTTCCCGGCTTCCGTTGTTACCGCGAGTTTGATCAAAACGATAAGTGATTCGCGCCTTATTCATTTCATTGTCTCCTTGTCCCAATCTTCTATATGACTAGACTATGAATAAGAGAATACAAATATGAACAAAGTTGAAGCAAAGCAAAATAAGTTGAGAAAAACTTTTACTTCTTTTCAAACAAAAAAGACCGCTTAAGCCAATTGCTTAAACAGTCTCCCCTTTACCCGATTGTATCATGCTTCTTTCGCAGAGCTTTGGCTAAACCGTCCGCCGCCTTCCAAATATCGCCCGCTCCCATGGTCAGCACCAAATCACCGGGCTGTACATGATCAATCAAATACTGCAGCACTTCATCCCGTGTCGGGATATGGATGGCGCTTGAATTGCTGTTTTGCTTGATGAGCTGGGCAAGCTTTTCCGAGTCAACACCTTCAATTCTTTTCTCCCCTGCAGGCGAATAAATATCAGTAATGATGACCTCATCCGCTTTTTCAAAGGAACGGCTGAATTGCTCAAATAAGTAATAGGTTCTTGTATACCGCTGAGGCTGAAACACAGCGATGATCCGTTTGCCAGTAGCTTTGGCAGCGCTGATCGTAGCTTGAATTTCAGTCGGGTGATGTGCGTAATCATCGATGACAAGGATATCCCCAACTTCTCCAAGCACTTGAAACCTTCTTTTGGCGCCGCGGAACTCATGAATAGCTGCTGCGATGGCTTCAAAGGGAAGACCTGCCTCCAAACAAGTGATGATGGTTGCCAGAGCGTTGTATACATTATGTTTGCCAGGCACAGACAAATGAATTTGACCAAGCAATGATCCTCGGTAAAGTACGTTGAACGATACTTGACGATCTCCCAGTCGGATATCTTCAGCCGTGTAGTCAGCTTCGCTCTCGATGCCGTACGTGATGACTTCGCTTTTGATTTGCGGAATCATCACGCGCAGATGGGAGTCGTCCTGGCAGACAATCGCTTTGCCGTTTTCCTTCACCTGACTGAGAAATTGCGCGTACGCCAGCTTTAAATTTTCAAAATCGCCATTGTAATTTTCCAGATGATCGGCTTCAATATTGTTCACAAGCGCAAGCGTCGGATGATATTGCAGGAAGGTGCCGTCACTCTCGTCCGCTTCAGCCACAACAAATTCGCCTTTTCCCGCCTTGGCGTTACTGCCGACGTTCATAATTTCTCCGCCGATAATATAAGTCGGATCCAGTCCGGCAAGCTCCATGACGAGCGCGATCATGGAAGAGGTTGTCGTTTTGCCGTGAGCTCCAGCGACCGCGATTCCTTTTCGTTCATTCATTAAACGACCCAGCATTTGAGAACGGTGGATAATCGGAATTTTCAAATCTTCAGCTGCCTGCATCTCAACATTATCCTTGGACAAAGCCGTAGAATAAACGATCAGATCCGCCCCGCTTACATTCTGGGCCTCATGGCCGATAAATACTTTTGCTCCTTTAGCGGTTAGCTTTTCAGTCAGCTCCTGCTCAACCAAGTCGGATCCGGAAATCCGGTATCCCATTTCCAGCATAACCTTGGCAATGGCACTCATGCCGTATCCGCCGATGCCGATAAAATGCACGTGTTCGGTTTGATTCACGCTGTTCTCACCATCCTTTTTCAGAATCGGTTTGATAGTAAACCCAAGAACGAACATCGGAGATTAAATACAGCGTGCCGGATACGACAGCCAGATCATCCTGCTCAGTTCCGCTTTTAAGAGTTTCCAGCGCCTGCTTCCAATCAGGCTCGATCAGCACTTCCACCTTCAGCCCAAGCTCGCGAATTACCTTATGAGCTGCTTCGGCGAGTTTGGAGGCATCTGCCTTTTTATGAAAGTTCGGCTCTGTAAGGATGAGCCTATCCGCCAATGGTAGTATATGCCTTAAATAGCCCGTATGATTCTTGGTAGACAGCATTCCCATCATAAAATGAAGCTTTTTGTAACGGTATATATGTTTAAGCGCAGCTGCCAACGTTTCGGCGCCCTCCGGATTATGAGCACCGTCCAGAAGAATGCGCGGGCTCCGGGAAACCAGCTCCAGCCTGCCCGGCCATTTCGTCTCACTAAGTCCCTTATAGAGGTGCTCGTCATCCAAAATCAAGGCATAATATTGACGAAGAACCTCCAAAGTCATGATCGCGACTGCGGCATTTTTCAGTTGGTGCTCACCGTTCAAAGCGACAGGAACCCCTTTCAATTCACGGAAAGGCCCGGAAAAATGAAAGGATTGTTTATCGAGCTCATACGATAACGGTTCATACCGAAACTGACGGCCAAGTGAATATAGGGTTGTTTGTTTGCTCTTGGCCGCCTGCTCAATGATGGCAAGCAGTTCGGGCTGCTCAACAGCTGTGATTACAGGGACGCCGGCTTTGATAATTCCTGCCTTTTCGGCCGCAATCTGCTCTAAGGTATCGCCCAGAATGTCCATATGATCATGACCGATATTGGTAATCACGGAAACAATCGGAGTTACGATATTGGTCGAATCGAGTCTCCCGCCAAGCCCGGTTTCCCATACAACAAAATCAGGAAAAGCCACTCTCGCAAAATAAAGAATCGCAAGTACCGTGGATACTTCAAACATCGTCGGAGAGCCGAGCTCGGTCTCAGCAATTTCTTCGACGATAGGTTTTAGTTGATTCACCAAGTTGATCAAATGATTTTCCTCAATATCCTGGCCGTTAAGCGAGATGCGGTTCGTGTATCTCTCCAGATAAGGCGATGTAAACATCCCGACATCATATCCGCACTCATGAATAACCCGGCTTAAGTAGGCGCAGGTTGAACCTTTTCCATTCGTTCCGGCCACATGGATAAATTTCAGCCTGCGTTCCGGATGGTCCAGCTTTTCCATTAACAGCTCCATCCGGTTCAGACCGGGCTTGATGCCGAAAGGCACCAGCTTCACGATCCAATCGACCGCTTCCTCCCCGCTTTGAAATGGGGCAAGTCCCGCAGCAGCTTTGCTCATAGTCTCATCCTCTTCTACTATATGAATCACAATTTGGGTGTTGTTAGGCAATTCCATTAATTATAACGTTAGCCCTTCAATTCCGCTAATCTTCCTATCACTTTATCCCGTTTATCCGCATAATCGGATAGTTTGGCTTTCTCTTCCTCGATCACTTTGGCCGGGGCCTTGGCTGTGAACCCTTCATTGGAGAGCTTTTTCTCAATACGCTCCACTTCCGTATACAGCGATTGAAGCTCTTTTTCCAATCGGGCTAGCTCTTGATTAATGTCAATTAATCCGGCGAGTGGAAGAATAAGCTCTGCACCTGTCACAACGGCTGTCATAGCCTTTTCAGGAACAGTCAGGTCAGTGTTGACCTCCAGTACCGAGGTATTGCAGAAACGGCGAAGATAGTCTTCATTTCTACCCAGGATCTCTTGCATTTCATGATTTGAAGGCTTGACTAGGAGCTCAATCTTCTTGCTCATAGGCACGTTCACTTCGGCTCGAATGTTGCGAACGACTCTTATGATGTCCATTAAAATCTCCATTTCGCGAAGGGCTCCAGTCGCTTCAAAGCTGCTGTTCTCTTGAGGCCAACCGGCCAGCGTGATGGTGTCTCCCTCATGCGGCAGATGCTGCCAAATTTCTTCACTGATGAACGGCATGAACGGATGAATCAGACGCTGGGTTTGATCCAGTACATAAGCGAGCACCGATTGTGTTTTCTTTTTGCCTGCCGCATCGGTGCCATAAAGGCTGAGCTTGCTAAATTCGATATACCAGTCGCAAAGGTCATCCCAAATAAAGTTATACAGCAAGCGGCCGGTTTCGCCGAATTCATATTGATCGATAAGCCGCGTGACCTCGCGAACCGTTTCATTCAAGCGGTGCAGAATCCAGCGGTTGGCTGTTCCAAGCTCGCCGGAAAGGTCGATATCACTTGCAGCCACGCCTTCCAAATTCATCAGGGCAAAGCGTGAAGCATTCCAAATTTTATTGGCAAAATTCCGCGCTTGCTCTACCCGTTCCCAGCGGAAGCTCAGATCCTGGCCAGGCGTGCTGCTTGTCGAAAGCATATAGCGCATGGCATCCGCGCCATACTTCTCGATAACCTCGAATGGGTCTACACCGTTGCCTAGTGACTTGGACATTTTTCGGCCATCCTCATCACGCACCAGACCGTGAATCAGCACGTCCCTGAAGGGGATCTGCTGCGTGAACTCGAGACCGCTGATAATCATCCGCGTTACCCAGAAGCCAATAATATCGTAGCCGGTTACAAGGACGCTGGTCGGATAAAACCGCTCCATATCCTCCGTTTTTTCAGGCCAGCCCAGAGTCGAGAACGGCCACAACCCAGAGCTGAACCATGTGTCGAGCACATCATCGTCTTGACGTATGTTCGTGCTTTGACAGTGTGAACATGCTGCAGCATCTTCCCGGGCTACAGTAATGTCTCCGCAATCGGCGCAATACCAGGCTGGGATACGATGGCCCCACCAGAGCTGGCGGGAGATGCACCAATCCCTAATATTTTCAATCCAGTGTAAATATATTTTCTCAAAGCGATCCGGAACAAAATGGACGCCTTGGCCTGATTTTTGCGCATCAATCGCTTTATCGGCCAAAGGCTTCATGCTTACAAACCATTGAGTGGATAAATAAGGCTCGATCACTGCGCCGCTTCGCTCACTATGCCCCACTTGATGGATGTGATCTTCAACCTTGATCAAAACACCCTGCTCCTTAAGATCAGCCACAAGCTGTTTGCGACAGGCAAAGCGATCCATCCCTTGATAAGGCCCGGCATTGGCGTTCATCGTGGCTGATTCGTCCATGACCAGCACTTGCGGAAGGTTATGGCGCTTGCCTACTTCAAAGTCATTCGGATCGTGCGCAGGAGTGATTTTTACTGCACCGCTTCCAAATTCTTTTTCCACATACTCATCAGCGATAACAGGTATTTCCCGATTTACAATCGGCAAAATGAGCAATTGGCCAATGAGGTGCTTATAGCGCTCATCTTCAGGATGAACGGCAACAGCCGTATCACCGAGCATGGTTTCAGGCCGTGTAGTAGCCACTATGATGGAACTTGAGCCATCTTTGGTCTTGTACTCCAAGTGGTACAGATGTCCATGTACCTCTTTATGTTCCACTTCGATATCCGAGAGCGCTGTACGCGCCGCCGGATCCCAGTTGATGATATAATTCCCGCGGTAAATCAGGCCTTTTTCATAAAGGCTGACGAACACTTCGCGAACCGCTTTGGACAGCCCTTCATCGAGCGTGAATCGCTCACGTGAATAATCCAGCGAAAAGCCCATTTTGGCCCATTGCTCATGAATCCTTTCCGCGTAATGCTCCTTCCATTCCCATACCCGTTCCAGGAACTTGCCGCGTCCCAAATCATAGCGATTCACGCCTTCTTCGCGGAGCTTTTGCTCCACTCTGGACTGCGTAGCAATTCCTGCATGGTCTGAGCCCGGCATCCATAATGTATCATAACCCTGCATCCGCTTGGCGCGTATCAAAATATCCTGCAGTGTACAGTCCAGCGCATGCCCAATATGAAGCATCCCTGTCACGTTTGGCGGCGGAATCATGATGGTATACGTCTTGGCGTCCGGACGATTGCCTGCTTTAAAAAATTCATTTTGGATCCAATAGTCGTACCATTTCTTCTCCGCTTCCTTGGGGTCATAGGTAGTCGGCATTTGACTTTGTACTTTTGTTTCATTCGTTTCGGACATGATATTACCTCCGGGAATTTTTCAGAATAAATGGCGAGATACAGGCTGAAACCCCAATGTCCTCTGCATGAGAGGATTCCAAGCATCATGAAAACGTCAAAAAACCTTTCGCCCCGCAAAGGACGAAAGGTTTAGCTTCCGTGGTACCACCTTCATTTCATGTTCAATCCACAGAGGGGTTGGGCATGACTCTCAAACAGATAACGGCTGTGGCCGGCAAACGCTAGAACCCAGATTGCTTCAATTGGGAGGCAAGCTGCATCGTTCACGTTTACAACTCAAGGGCGACTTCGAGCATTTGCTGTCTGCGGAACCTCTCAGCGCTACAGTTCCACTCTCTGAAGGGCAAACGATCTACTACTCCCTATCGACGTTTCCAAAATATTGTACAAATGATTTACAACATATCATAGCGAACATTTGGGATGGAGTCAATAATTTCACATATTTTTGGGCTTATCTCCATTATGGACGTGATCCGCGATATTTATGCCATGGGCCTGCATGAAAGTAAAAAAACTACGACAGCATAATCAACTAACTGTTCAATAAATTCCATTTATGCTCTAAGTCGTTGAGGTAGCCTTCGGTATTGCGATTAAACTTTTTACGTAATATGACACAGGTTAAACGCTGGTCCCACTGTGCTTTCCGTGCTTTATAACGACTAAAGGAAACGGAACGCAGTCGTGAAATCACATGCTCTTGACGAAGCGCATCGTTCACCAATACGATCATTTCACCATTGCGTACGATGTAGCTGTTCCAGTTACGAAGTCCTGTAATTCGACGGTGACTAGCCTTCGTCTGTCGAAAGAATTGCTCCAAGTCATTATTTGTTCTTGGAATGTAATAATGATCATAACAAGTGAATAGACCTCTCCAAAACCCTTTGGAAAAGTTGAGTAAATTGTTAACCATGAGTTCGTCATTCTCAAGCGTGTAGGTTTGTTTTACCCAATTCAGTAACATTGATAGCTCCCATTCAACCGTCTCGCTAGTTTTATCTTCACCAGGGGTAAGGATAATGGCGATATAATCCATCGGTTTCATTAGCCGCGATACGGCTTCATAAACAGGATTCATTTCATCTATTTTGCTGAATATTCTGATAATATTTTGAAGCAAACTAGGCTCTTTTTTTACTCAAGCATCTTTGTAAAGAAGCCTGAATCGCTTGTGCACGTTCATAAATCATTAATCCAGGAAGCTCCAATGGTGGATCTCCGTCTTCTAGGAGCAAGGCTCGGACAGCTGCCACATATCCCTTGGCAATCTGCGCTTCGGTAATTTCAGCAGTTTCCGAATCTGGCTGTTCCGTTTTCCCCGTCTCGGATGCTTGGATCTCAGCCTGTTCTATTTTTCGTTCGATGTCCCGAATCCCGCGCATGCTTTTTTTGAGTTCCATTTTTAATTTACGATCGGCTTCGACAATGGGTTTGGCTATGTCCTTCAGATAATGGTACTGACAGTATTGGTAAGGCACATCCGGTAACAAGGTCTCAAATGCCAGCCGAATGGATTTTTGCCCGTCACTTACAATACCTACAATTGGATAGCCCAACTCCATGATGGGTTCAATGAGCGTCTTCAGCTCTTCTGCCGTTCCGCTCTTCATGTTTTGTGCAGCGAGTACCGTGCCGCTGAATACTTCGCGTAGGACATATAGAGTTTCATTCCCTTTCTCAGGCTGAACGCCATCCATCGATAAGATGACGCCGCCATTTTGTTCGGTAGTCTCTGCAAGTACTTTGTTTACATGATCATCCAAACTCGCAGAAAGCAACGTCTGATAGCGTTCGTACAAATTTTGAGCATGCCTTTCACTCGTTGGAATACCTCGTTCATTCAACGCATCAGCAACTTCTTTAACTGTTCGATGCTGCTTAAAGCGCAGTTCTCCAACGAGAGCAAGCACATCATATCCATATGAGGAATGCTTCATGCTAAGCATCTCAGCTTCAGCAGATTTATACGCAACTCCTGTATGTGTACAATCTAGATTTTTGCAAGCATAAGCCATACTCCATGCATGGATGATTCCGTTTGTTGTGACAATCTTTTTCTCCCATGCTGTATGGGTTCTCCGCAATTTTGACTCACAGTGCGGACATTTTTTAAACTCAGGTCTGAAGTAAACTCTGGGCGCAGCACCCAATCTATTTTTCTCAAGCATTAAGGTCATCTCCTACAATAAATTCTGACCTTTATACTTTCGATAAAAGATTGGAAATTCCTGCTAGTCAATCTTGCTGTCGTAGAAAAAAAACAAAAGCTCAGGAACATGAGTCCTGAGCTTCATTCCATCCCCATTTATTTAGGGAGATATATAATTTGGCCTGGGGAGATGTCCTGGTCGCCGAGCCGATTAAACAGCTGCAGTTCCCTAGGACTGAGTTGATACCGTTTAGCTATGCCTTCAAGCGTCTCTTCCCTTTGAACGATACACATGCGTACTTTACGAAAATCCTGCGTTTCTGCCTCTGATTGCAGAAACAGCTTTTGCCATTCTACGGGCTCTCCCTTGGAAGCTTCGGCTTCAGCGGCTAAAGCGGCTTCTTCTTCTTTGCGTTTGTCGGAATGAAAGATGGAGCTCGCTTTGGATAACAGCGACTTGATGCCATACGATTTGACTTCTATTGCTTCGTCCGCTTTTTTGCCAAAAGCGAGCTTGAGATCTTTTTTGTCGTCAATTTCATGTAATTCCGCAAGCTCTGCGCTGTCATCTACTGAGACCTCAAGCTTCTCTTCCACCAGCTGAAATTGTGGCTGTACAGCAGCAAATGTCGTTTCCCCTGCGGCTTCAATTCTTTCAATCGATTCATTCGAATCCGCTTCAAGCTGAGGCTGATCCGGTTCATGGACAAAAACGACTTCTTCTTCCTCACGCCAGGTGTCTTGTGTAGACGAAATCATTTCGACGCCTTGCAGGGAAAGCACACCCGTCACGTTCAGGCTTCGCGGTGAGAGGAGATCGATGTCAAAATTTTCGATCTCAACCACAATATCCTCAACGCGGCTAATTCGATTCAGTGGAAGCGTGATTTCAACCGGAATAAAATGCTCCAAGCTGCGAGTACCCTCTCCCGATTCATCTACATAGCTCCCGGTCAAGAGCAAATTCCCTTTTAAAACAGCCTGCTCATCTTGCGTCAGCACTTGAATATGAGGAATGAGTTCAACCTCATTCAGCTCGCTTATCGCGGAATTCCCTTCATGTACATGCACACGCTCATAGATATCAAATCTCAAGCCGGGTTGTTGTTCTGCCACTAACGCAGTCCTCCCTTCATGTAATTTCCAGCGCATTCAATACGCCTGAAATACTCTAATATACTTGTTTGTCTCTAAAGTATATGGGTGAAGGGAGCATGGCATGACTAGATTTTCATTATTCGCGAAGCTTGGCCTGAAGCTGCAGGAAATCATCGGGTAAAGGGGCAGTTATCGATAAGGGTTCTCCGGAAACCGGGTGTGAAAAAAGCAGCTGCTCTCCATGAAGCGCCTGCCGATCGATTCCGATAGAAGTCCCGCCGTAGAGAATGTCTCCAAGCAAAGGATGACCGATATAGCTCATGTGAACACGGATCTGGTGAGTTCTGCCTGTTTCCAGCCTGATCTGCAGATGAGCCGCTTTCTTCATTTGCTCCAACACTGTAAAATGCGTCAACGCATCATCGCCATCCGGCGTAACCCTGCGTTTGCCGGAAAGATGACGGTCCGATCCAATTGGCTCGCGAATAGATCCTTCTTTTGCTGTGAAAATACCTGAGGCCAAAGCCGTATAAATGCGTTCAATATGTTTTTCCCGCATGTCTTCATCCAAAAGAAGATGTGCCCATTCATTTTTGGCGTACAATACAGCACCGGTCGTATCGCGATCAAGCCGATGGATATGCCGAATAGAGCATGATTGCCCAGTAGATTCATAATAATAAGCAACGGCTCCTGCAAGAGTTCCCTTTTGGCCCTTTTCGGCAGGATGGATCGACATCCCGGCAGGCTTGTTTACCACCAAGCAAAAGTCATCCTCAAAAAGAATTTCCAGCTCCGAATATTCGGAAGCTATGGCTGATCTTTCAGAAGGAAAAACGCGAACCAGCAGCCTGTCGCCTTGCCGTTTAATTCCACCGTCTTTTAACAACTTGTTAAAAAGCTTGCGAGGTACCCTTAAATTCAAATGCTGCTCGAGAGCTTGCGCAGCATCTTGCTGGACAGGATTCCAATCGGAATGATATAAAGCGAGTTCCATCCATTCGCCTTTGCGCTTCCATCTGATCATAGGTTTACAGATTCCTCACTTAAAAAAATCTTCTACACTATATTTTAACAATTTTTAATAACAAATGCATAAGTTTATATGATAATATGTAAGTTGCGTATATTTTTCGACACTATGAAATATGGACTCACTCATGCTATAAGGAGAGGATTTACAACTGTGAGTATTGCTTATCAATTATTTGCCAATATCCGCAACTGGAGCTTGCTAAAACGCGTGTTATTGATTATTGCTGTCTGTGTTTTTGCCGCCTCCAGTTTTTTATTTTTGACACCGCCGGGAGAGAATATTCGTCTATTCCTGGCCAAGACCGTGATTACTACTCAGCATCGTGATTGGGCCTGGATTTTTGTCGGAGCCCAAAAAAGAGATGTGTTAGTCACTGAAATGCAGAGTATAACTGAAATTAACGCTGAGGAAAGACAAAACCTGAGCGCAGTAAACTACCAACAAGGCCGTAAAATAGAAAACTTGATTAAGGTTGAGGACATATCGGGTAAGCTTTGGAAAGGCAAAAAGATGTACGTGTATGATCCTACCACGATCCGCGTCGTAGTGCCTGCCACTCAAGGTCAGGGCGAGCGCATCACGGCAATGGTGGAACGCACAGGAGCCGTAGCTGGTGTAAATGGCGGGGGGTTCGATGACCCTGAAGGTCTCGGAAACGGGTTTGCGCCTATCGGAGCTATTATCTCAGGCGGAAACATCCTTTTTACGGACCAAGACAGCTCTATCCAGCAGCATATCGTTGGATTTACTAAAGACGGTACCTTGATCATCGGGAAATACAGTTTAAACGAGCTGCTCGATCTCAAAGTCTCGGAGGCTGTTTCTTTTTATCCCCGTGTCATTGCCAACGGAAAGCCCTTAATCACCAGCGGTGATGGCGGGTGGGGCCGCGCTCCGAGAACAGCTGTAGGTCAAAAAGCTGATGGAACTGTTATCTTTATCGTCATAGACGGTCGGCAAACCTCGAGTGTAGGCGCCACGCTTAAAGAAGTTCAAGATCTTTTTCTTGAGGACGAAGTCATCAATGCCGGTTTCCTGGACGGTGGGGCCTCCTCGGAAATGGTTGTGAACAAGGAGCTTATCACCAAGCCGTCCAGCCGCTACGGAGAGCGGAGATTACCTTCGGCCTTCCTTGTTTTTGACAACCCGGCAAAGGTTGAAGTGAAGAACATCTGGCAAGGATTAAAAACCATTGATCCAGGTGGTTCTTACGACCATCCCGAGTTTTTAAAGGAAATGGCTGATAAAAAAAATAACGCTTCAAAGTCCACAGCCAAACCTTCAACAACACCTTCAATAACACCTTCAATAACACCATCGACTACACCTTCGACAATACCATCGTCGTCTCCATCATCCGTTCCATCGTCAACACCTGGCATTACTCCCAAACCTGGTGCTGTCAATGAACCAACAGTATCAGATAAACCGGCTTCAGCAACACCCAAGCCAACAATGGATCCAAAGACCAACACGGTTCCTTCATCATCACCGGCAGTTAACGGAAGCAAGACAGAAGCTCCAGCTGCGCAGTCACCCGTTCCCACTTCATCGATTAAACCAAGCAGCACACCTGCAGCAAGTCCTGGAGGCGCCGGAGCAGCACCTTCTCCAACACCGACAGCATAAACTCAAGGGGGCTGTCCCAAAAGCCATGAAAATGGCAGCGGGACAGCCCCTTTCTTTGTTGTGAAGAATATAATTCCTTAAAATGATTTGAGCGCTTGTCGATGGGCTTCAATTGTCGCTTCAATATCTTCATCCGAATGTGCTGCAGAAACAAACATCCCTTCGAACTGAGAGGGAGCGACAGAAACTCCTTCATCCAGTAAATAAGCAAAGTAAGCATTAAATTTGCCTGTATCTGAAGTTTTGGCCGTTTCAAAATCAATCACTCGCTGCTCAGTGAAAAAAGGACAAATCATAGAGCCGACTCGGTTGACTGTGCTTGGTATCCCGGTCTGGGCCGCATTACTTGCAAAGCCTTGCTCAAGTCTCGCAGATTTACGTTCCAGGTCTTCGTAGACGCCCGGTTCACCCAAAAGCTTCAAGGTTGTATACCCGGCTGCCATTGCCAGCGGATTGCCGGACAAAGTTCCAGCTTGATAGATCGGTCCGGCCGGCGCAATCATTTCCATGACGTCCCTGCGGCCGCCATAAGCGCCGACAGGCAGCCCTCCTCCAATAACCTTACCCAAACAGGTAAGATCCGGTGAGATGCCATACAGCCCTTGAGCACAATGCTTGTGTACCCGAAAGCCAGTCATAACCTCATCAAAGATCAATAAGCTGCCATATCGCTTGGTTACATCGCGAAGTCCTTGGAGAAATCCCGGTTCCGGCGGAACGACACCCATGTTGCCGGCGACGGGCTCCACGATGATAGCAGCTATATCCTCGCCGAATTTCTCAAAAACTAGCTGCACGGCATCCAGATGGTTATAAGGAACCGTAATCGTATTAGCCGCTACGTTTTCCGGAACACCGGGACTGTCCGGCAAGCCCAGGGTAGCAACGCCGGAGCCCGCTTTGATCAACAGTGCATCGGCATGTCCGTGATAACTGCCTTCAAACTTCACGATCTTATTGCGCCGTGTAAACCCCCGTGCCAGCCTGAGTGCGCTCATCGTGGCTTCTGTCCCGGAATTTACCATACGCACCATGTCCAGGGAAGGCACTCTTTCCACGACCAGTTTGGCCATCTCCGTTTCCAGGAGTGTTGGGGCTCCAAAGCTGGTTCCTTTTGCAGCCGTATCCAGGACAGCCTTAAGTACATCGGGATGGGCATGCCCCAGGATCAGAGGACCCCATGAACCGACATAATCAATGTAGGAGCGGCCATCAATGTCAAAAACACGAGAACCCTCACCGCGATCCATAAAAAGAGGGGTAAGGCCTACCGATTTGAAAGCTCTTACTGGGCTGTTTACACCCCCGGGTATGTACTTCTTGGCTTCTTCAAATGCAGAAGCGGATAAATTGTCGATTCTTCTCGAATTTTTCATTTTAAAGTACACCCGCCTAATCTATTATGATAAAATAAAGGGGAAAATCCATACTCCATACCAATAGAGGGATGTTATGATCGAATTCATTCAAAAGGTACCCCTATTTTCCTTGTTAAACAAATCACAACTGGAAGCCATCGCCCAAATTTGCTCCAGGAAAACAGTCAGGGCAAACAGTATATTATTTACCGAAAAAGATCCGGGCGGCGAGTTTTACATGATTTTGGGCGGATCGGTTAAAATCTATACGACGGGTGCCAATGGAGAAGAAAAGATTCTCACGATGTGTAGAACCGGTGAAAGCTTTGGCGAAATGTCACTGATCGACGGCAAGCCTCGTTCTGCCTCCGCCAGCACATTAGAGGACAGCACCCTCATCGCCATTTCAGGCGACAGATTTTTGGGGCTGCTCCGAGAGCATTTTGACATTACTCTGGGAATCATGCGTGAGCTAGGCAATCGGCTTCGTGACACGAATCAACACGTTTATGATTTAACGTTTCTAGATGCAAGAACACGTGTAATCAAAAGCTTAATCAAGCTTGCCAATAAGCACGGCCTTCGGATTGGCAGCACGATTACCATCAAACTCGACCTCAACTACGACGAAATCTCGCAAATGGCCGGTGTGCAGAAGGTCACTTTAATGCAGGTTATCCGCGATCTTGAAGAAAAACAAATTCTGCAGATTTCCCCATCAGACTTCAAGCTTGATTTGTCCAAGCTTCGCTAACCCAACCGGTTCCGATATTCCCGCAGTTTGCTGCAAATATTGTGTTAGCTGCTGAGATGCATCTTTTCCCTGTCGAATGCAGTCAGGAATGCCCACACCGTGGAAGCCTGCACCGGTAACATAAACACCGGGTATCGCTTCAGCCAGCTCACTACGAAACTCCGCAACCATATCCAGATGCCCAACCGGGTATTGAGGCATGGAATGGGGCATACGCGTAATCTCAACAAACTCCGGCTCAGCATGAATCCCCATCAACTCGGCAATATCCTTCCGCACACTTTGCACCAGCTCCTGATCCTCCCAATTGACCCAATCTTCTTGGCCGGAACGGCCGACATAGCAGCGAAGCAAAACTTTGCCTTCTGGTGCGGTATGCAGCCATTTGGCTGAAGTCCAGGTGCAGGCTGTGATCGTTCTAGCTTCCTTGCGAGGAATCAAGAATCCCGAACCATCCATCGTAATTGGAATATCTTTGAGATCAAAAGCCATAATCACATTGGCCACGGATACATAATTGATCTTTTTCAGTTTCTCGGAAGCAGGCAGATGAGCTAGCAGCTTCGCAGCTTGATAAGCGGGTGCAGTTAGAATAACGCCATCCACCATCTCTGAATGCCCATCCTCAAACACAACTTCAATTCGATTCTCCAATCTCTGGATGGCTTTCACACTCTCGCCCGTTCTGAGATCAGCTGCATCAAGTGCTTGCACAAGCGCATTCACCAATGTTTGCAAACCTTTTTTGTAAGTCAAAAATTGGGAATTTTGAGCAGCCGGCGGCAGATCCGTATTCTCAGCTGCGGTCTTGCTTTTATTCGCCATCATGCCGAGGATGAGACTGCGTTTGTTTTGTTCCATTTCCTTAAATTGCGGAAATGTAGCTTGAAGGCTGAGAGCATGCGTGTCACCGGCATAAATACCAGCCAGCAAAGGCTCCGCAATATGCTCCAATACTTCCTTGCCAAGTCTACGCGCAAGAAAATGCCCGAGGGATTCATCGGACTTGTCCTCACGTTTGGGAAGCAAAGTATCCATAGCTGCACGTATTTTCCCAAACGGTGAAATCAGTCCGGTTTTCATCAGCGGCGACCACTCTGTTGGAATACCGAGAACAAGTCCCGGAGGCATTCGATGCAGCTTGCCGTGATGCAGGATATAGGTTTTCTTTGCCTTTGGGTTTTGTCCTCTTAATTCATCCTCAAGCCCAAGCTCCCGAGTCAGATCAATTACCGGGCGCTTTCGCGCCAGAAAGGAATCCGGCCCTTTTTCGATGATAAAACCATCTCGCTCAAGGGTATGGATTTTGCCCCCGAATGAGCCTGATTGCTCGACCACCGATATGCGCGCATTCCATCCATCCTGTTTCAGCTGTTTTTGCAAATAATAAGCAGCTGTTAATCCCGTAATGCCTCCGCCGATGATCATTACATTTGGACTCGTCGTCATTGGGATTGCTTCCTTCCTCCCCTTACTTCACTTTCTCAAAAACAACGTCGCTGAGGGTTTCCATGTAGAGGGGGTCCGTATTTAAGGATTCCGTTCGTTCCAAATGCATCCCGAGCTGCTTGGCTAAATGCTTGCATTCGATATCAATATCATACAGAACCTCAAGATGGTCCGATACAAAGCCGATCGGGCATACCAGCACATGCTTGACGTGCTCATCATCGTGAATCTGACGCAAAACATCCAGAATATCAGGACCTAACCAAGGAGCAGCCGTTCGTCCGGCGCTCTGCCAGCCAAACATCCAATTCGTAATGCTTGCCCGCTCTGCGACAGCCGAAGCCGTAGCAAGAAGTTGATCGGGATAAGGATCCTTCATCTCCAAAATTTTCTCCGGCAAGCTGTGTGCAGTAAAAATCACTTTAACTTCTACCGGCCTCGCATCGGCAAATAGGGTTAATGCCTTTCTCACACGCAGCGTTAAAGCTTCGAGAAGCTTGGGGTGAAGGTGATAGCTCATAACAAACTCCATATTCAACCCGGTCTCTTCTGCTTTTTCCTTTGCCCGCTTCACATAGCTGCCAACACTCATCGTTGAATAATGCGGAGCGAGCACAACGCCTATGGCTTCCGTGATCCCATCCTCCACCATACCGGCCACCCCGTCTTCTATGAAAGGAGCAGCATGTTTCAGACCATGATAACAAATAAATTCATGCTCCGGGTGCTCCCGGTTTAAGGTATCCTGCAGCGATTTTAGTTGTTTATTCGTATTTTCTCTTAGCGGAAAAAATCCGCCTACTATGGCCTCATAGCGGCTTTTTAAATCATGAAGCTGTTCGGGTGTCGGCGGACTGCCACGTCTGATATGCGTATAATAGGCTTCAATTTGATCCAGGCTTTCCGGAGTCCCGTAGGACATCACTAATACACCGATGCGTTTCTTTGTCATTTGGCAGCACCACTTTTTGCGGATTGTTGAGACATTGCGGAGCGTGAGTAGGTATGGATAAAAGAGGTCAGCTCCTTCAGCTTGTCCAGGGAAGCTTCAGGATATAATCCGTGACCCAAGTTGAAAATATAGCCGGGCTTTCGGATCCCCTGGTCGATGATATCTTTGGCTTGGCGTTCGATCACACTTTGCGGAGCTGTAAGCACATAGGGATCAAGATTGCCTTGTACCGCAAAACGGTCGCCCAAACGCCGGCGCCCTTCTTCAACAGGAATTCGCCAATCCAGTCCGATGACATCCGCCTCAATGTCGTGCAAATAAGGAAGCAGCTCGCCTGAGCTGACTCCGGGGAAATAAATCTTGGGCTCTTTATAGGAAGAGAGCTGTTTAAAAATGCGGATGATCGTAGGAAGTACATACGTTTGATAATCGATAGGAGACAGGGCGCCAACCCAGCTGTCAAAAATCTGTACCGCTTTTGCACCTGCATCAAGTTGAGCCTTCAGATAAGTAATGACCATATCACCCAGCTTGTCCATAAGCCCAAACCACACCTTGGGCTCGTTGTACATCATTTGCTTCGTCATGATATAGGTTTTGGAAGGCTTGCCTTCTATCAAATAGCTGGCAATCGTAAAAGGCGCCCCGGCAAAAGTGATCAAGGGAACCTGTAATTCTTTATGTAGAATCTCAATCGTGCGGATAATATGCGATAAATCCTTGCCCACATCAATGGGACGCAAACGCTCTACATCTTGAAGTGTGCGAATGGGAGTATGAATGACCGGACCGATATTCTTGACGATATCGAAATCAACACCCAGCGAAGCAACCGGATTCATAATGTCCGAATATAAAATAGCGGCATCGACGCCAAGCTTTTTAACCGGCATCATCGTGATTTCAGCGGCCAACTCCGGCTGTGCGCATATTTCAAGCAAGGAGAACTTCTCTTTGATTTTGCGATAATCAGGATCATAACGTCCGGCCTGGCGCATGTACCATACCGGCACAATATCTACCTGCTGCTTGCGGCAGGCTTTAATAAAATTATCGTTATAAGTCATAAAGCACCTTCCCTTTTTGCTGCGTTCGTGCATAGCTGGGCTCTGTTTCCATTATGCCCTAATTATAACCTTGTCACAACTCATAGAAGCTTGATGAATGCGACAAAACCTTGACAAAAAACCATTCTCGCCCGGTTTTTTAGCAAGAATGGTTTTTGAAAGTCTAAGCGTTTTGCAGCCATCCAGCGATATCCTTGGCGAAATAAGTCAAGATAATGTCGGCGCCGGCTCGTTTAAAGCCAGTCATCGTTTCCATCACGATTGCCTGCTCGTCAATCCAGCCCTGCAAGGCGGCAGCTTTTACCATCGAGTATTCGGCACTCACGTTATAAGCCACAATCGGCAGGTCAAAATTCTCCTTCAGCAGGCGGATAACATCCATATAAGCAAGGGCCGGCTTCACCATGAGGAAATCCGCGCCTTCCATGACATCGGATTCTGCTTCCCGCAAGGCTTCACGCGCATTGGCAGGATCCATCTGATAGGTTTTCCGATCTCCGAATTGGGGACTCGAATGAGCCGCCTCACGGAAAGGACCATAATAGGCCGACGAATATTTAACCGAATAAGCCATGATGGGCACGTGCTCATATCCGGCTTCATCCAGTCCAGCGCGAATCGCTTGCACATAACCGTCCATCATGTTGGAAGGGGCAATGATATCCGCGCCGGCCTTCGCTTGGGAAACTGCTGTTTTGACAAGCAGCTCCAGGGAAGCATCATTCGCTACATCAGCTTGTCCAGTTACAGGATGATGGTGAATGACGCCGCAATGACCGGTATCGGTGAATTGGCACAGACAAGTATCGGCAATAACGAGCAGATCAGGATTCCATTGTTTGATCAAACGTGCGGCCTGCTGTACGATACCTTCCTCATCAAAAGCGGAAGAGCCTTCAGCATCTTTATGCTCAGGCACGCCGAACAGCAGGATCGCCTGTAAACCGAGTTTGCTAATTTCCTGAATTTCTTCCTCAAGACGGTCCAGCGAAAAATGATACACGCCCGGCATGGAAGGAATCTCGTGCTTGATCTCCTTGCCCACAGTGACAAAAATAGGCTGCACCAAATCATGCAGGGAAATCCTGTGTTCTCTAACTAAATTGCGAATAGCGGCAGACCCGCGCAAACGCCGATTACGGACGATAGGAAAACTCATCACAACTTCCTCCTTGTGTCAAAAAGATTGGATCTACATCTCAGAGCCGGACATGCTCGCAGCCAGTGACGCAATAGTTGCTTCTTTGGCCATATAATCAACAGAAAGACCGAAGGATTGCAGGGTCTCTTTTGTTTTGGGACCGATGCAGGCAATTTTCATGCCTTTCAGCAAGCTGATCGGATCTTCGATCCCCTTCTTCGTTAAGGCCTCGATCAAGTTCGTAACAGTGGAAGAGCTTGTAAAAGTAACAATATGAATATCGCGGTTGCGGAGCATGTCAACGACGCCTTCTCCATCCTGCATATCCAGAACATTCTCATATACATCGACTTCCGTAACCTCGAGTCCCAGCTCCTTGAGCTTCTGCGGCAAGTAGTCTCGGGCTATATCTGCAGTTGGAAGCAGGACCTGCTGACCCACTTTAAGTTCGTGTATAATCGCTTCCAGCAAGCCTTCGCCTTGAAATTGGAAAGGCAGCACCTCGGCGATGAGACCTCTTGCCTGCAATGCTTCGGCCGTTTTCGGACCAACAGCTGCAATGCGTGCTTTCACCAAGGTCCGAATATCGAGTCCAAGCCCGCTCAGCCTGCGAAAGAAAAAATCAACGCCATTCACGCTGGTGAATATCGCCCAATCATAAGCTTGCAGCTTATCTTTCGTCAACGCAGCATCCAGAGCTTGTATCACTTCAGGACGGCTTGGCGCCTGCAATCGGATAACGGGAAATTCAACGGGCTCTCCGCCCATTTCGTCAATGAGATCAACCAGCTCGCTCGCTTGACTTCTCGACCGGGTAACCAGGACCCTGCGCCCGAAAAGCGGCTTCTTTTCAAGCCAGGCCAGCTTCTCGCGCAGCTTCACGACTTCGCCTACAATAATAACGGCAGGGGATTGAAAATTGGCCAGCTTCACTTTCTCTGCGATATCCTCCAAGGTTCCGGTGAGGGTAGCTTGCTGCGTCCATGTTCCCCAACGCACGAGCGCAACCGGCATTTGGGGAGGTTTGCCAAAGCGAATCAACTCGCGGCAAATTTGCTCCAGATTGGCTACACCCATCAAGAAGATCATCGTCCCGACGGCTTTGGCCAGATGCTCCCAATCCAGTTGAGAATACGTTTTATTCGGATATTCATGTCCGGTCACAATCGCCACCGAAGAGGTAAAATCCCGATGAGTCACTGGAATGCCCGCATAAGCCGGTACGGCAATCGCCGAGCTGATACCGGGAATGATTTCAAAGGTGATCCCATGATCAGCCAGCAGCTCGGCCTCTTCGCCGACTCTACCGAAGACGCTGGGGTCCCCGCCTTTCAGCCTTGTGACGATCTTGCCCTTCATGGCAAGATCGACCAGTAATTGATTGATCTCTTCCTGTTTAAGCATATGCTTATCCGGAAGCTTGCCCACGAAAATGAGCTCCGCTTCCGGTTTTCGATAAGTTAACAAGCGCGGGCTGGCGAGCCTGTCATACACGATGACGTCTGCTTTACGAATCGCTTCCATTCCGCGGATCGTAATGAGCTTCGGATCCCCTGGACCGGCCCCTACGAGAAATACCTTGCCTTGCTTCACCTGACTCACCTTGCTCACTCCCTCGCCGCAGCCAATATCCGGTCTGCTCCCTGCGCGATCAACAGATTCGCCACGAGCAGACCTAACGCTTCCGGATCGTTGCCGGAAGCGGATTCCTTAAGCAGGGTGCGGCCGTCCGGCGAGCCAACCATGCCCGTGAGCGTCAGCTGCGCCATCGCCGCCGAGCCGCTGCCGCTGTCCTCGCTTACGCTGGCGTAAGCGCCGAGCGGGACCTGGCAGCCTCCATTGAGTCTGCCCAGGAAGGCCCGCTCAGCGCGCACCGCGAGCGCGGTAGGGCCGTGCTGGAACCTGCCGAGCAGGTCCAGCATGAAGGCGTCGCCGCCCCGGCACTCGATGCACAGCGCTCCCTGGCCTACGGCAGGGAGGCAGATCTCGGGCGGCAAGTACGCGCTGATGCGATCCTGCCAGCCGATCCGGTGCAAACCGGCCGCGGCGAGCAGTATCGCATCGAAGCCTTCCGATTCGAGCTTGCGCAGCCGCGAATCGATGTTGCCGCGGACCGACTCGATCCGCAGGTCGGGTCGGTAGTTCTGCAGCTGGCTGGCGCGCCGCAGCGAGCTGGTACCGACGATCGCGCCCCGCGGCAGCTCGTCCAGGGAGCGGTGCCCGCGCGTGATGACGCAGTCGCGCGGATCCTCGCGACGGGGCACTGCTCCCACGATGAGCCCTTCGGGGAGCTCGAAGGGCATGTCCTTCATGCTGTGGACGGCGATGTCGATCTCGCCGTCCAGAAGGGCTTGTTCGATCTCTTTGACGAACAAGCCTTTGCCACCGACTTTGGACAGCGTCACGTCCTGGATACGATCCCCATTTGTGATAATTTTAATGATCTCAAATTCGCATTCTATACCATGGTCGACGCTAAGACGCTGAAGCTCCTCCACCACTTGCCCGGTTTGCGTGAGCGCCAATGCACTTTGCCTTGTTCCTACTCGAATCGTTCTCATAAATTCTCCCCCTGCAGCTCTTCTCCGAACGTCCAGGCTGCCTCTACGGCAAGAAATCAGCCAGCGTTGGATCTTCCGTCAATGCCGCATCCAACTTCAGTTTCCACCGCTCAAAGCTGCCGTCGCGTATTTTTCCCAGGATGTCCCAATCCAACACTCGTTTAAAAATGTGTTGCCTGATCTCTATATCCTTGACGCTGCCTTGCACCTTCAAACGAAGCTCACTCAAAAAGTCCAAATAAATTTCATATTCCGCTCCATAAGAAGCTTCCAGCTCTCTGGCAATGCTCCTTGCCACGGAGGGGCTGGCTCCGCCTGTTGAGACTGTCAGGATTAACTTGCCTCTTCTGACAACAGAAGGGACGATGAAGCTGCTCTTGTCAGGTCGGTCGGTTACGTTCACCCAAGCTCCATGAGCAGTGGCTTCTTCATAGACAGCTTCGTTCAACTCAGCTTGATCTGTTGCCGCTATTACGATTGAATATGCTGCAGTGTCACCAGATTGGAAGGCTCTCTTCTTCAGCAAAATCTTACCGCGGCCTTCTTGCGCTATCAGCTTATCGGATACCTCCGGGGCTATTACCGTGACCAGCGCACCGGCCTCAAGCAAAGAATCCGCCTTGCGCCGTGCTACCTTTCCCCCGCCTACGATCAAGCAAGATTTGCCGCTCACATCCAGCATAACCGGGTAGTACATCTTCATACCGATCACATCCAAATCCATTGATGGAAGCCGGAAACCAAATTGGATACGACAAAATTAATCACAACAATCAGAAATGCCGCCAAATTCCAGGCTGCCAGCTTATTTCCTGACACGCGCAGCGAATGGTGCTGAAATAAATAGAAGGTGTAGGCAGCAAGCACGAATACCGAATTAATGACTTTAGGATCCCAAAATAAATCCTTATTGCCTTCCAGCGCGATCCACACACCGCCTAGTGACAGAGCTAACAGAAGCAGCGGTGCTCCGACAATAATCGCGAAATATGTATATTCCTCGATTTTTTCCAGGGAAGGCAGCCTCATCATGTTCGGTGAAAATTGTTTTTCCTTCAACTGCCGGTGGAGAAACAAATACATGCCAGAAAAAATGGCCGCTACAGTGAAGGCTGCATAGCTGCCTATAGCCATAGTTATATGAATAAACAGCAATTCATCATTGATATTCCAGCCTTTGAGGGTTGGCGTCACATGGGGGTTGCCGAATATATTCAAGGCCAAGATCGCAAAGCCCAGCACATTGATAAAAAAAACAAATAATTCAATCCGGAAAAACCGATTTACCCCCAGAGAAATGGCAACGAGCAGCCACGAAAATAAAAAGAGGACATCCGATCTGGATAATGCCCATTGCGAGACATGGCCAAAAATGCTCATGCAGAGGTATACGGTTTGTAAAATCCATACAAACGAAAGCAGCCCCGTCCCCATCCGTTTTGCGCTCCGATTCGCTCTGGCAAAATCGGAGAAGTAAAACAGCAGGCTCAGGGCATACATATATATCATTGCATCATATAACCAGCTTTGAGTTACCATGGCATCTCTCCTGGAATGATTTCGAAGAACTGCCGGTTATGGACTTATGGACGAACAAGCGCTTCTGCAGGCTTCAAGCCGAATACGGGCGTCTTTTCTTCGAATGCCCGTTCCACTTCCGCCAACTCTGCTGCCTTGATCTCCTTAGCTTGCACCATAACAGCAGCTTGCTCTTGCTCATCTAGCGTGTCTTCCAGCGCGAACAGCTTGGTAAACAGCTCCAAAGCCTCTTCCCCGTGTCGCTCCCCGGCCATTTCTTTGACACGGAGTATCGGATCGCGAAGCATTTGGTTCACCATACTCTTCGTTAATTTACGAATGATTTTGATCTCGCGCTCATCCAGCTCCGGCAGCTTCTTGAGCAGGCTTCCCATCGTTTCTTCGTGAATCTCATTGGCTTTGGATTGTAGTGCTTCAATCACGGGACTAACTCCAAGAGTTTTGGTCCACTGCTCAAATACAAGCAGTTCCGATTCAATCATCTTATCGATTTTGGCCGCCTCTTTCCGTCGTTCCTGCAAGGAAGTCGCAACAATGGCTTCCAGATCATCTATGTCATAAAGATATACATTCGGCAAATCGCCAATATCCGGATCCAGATCGCGAGGCACCGCAATATCCATCATAAATAGCGGCCGTGATTTGCGCTTTTGAAGTATCGGCTGCAGCTGTTCACGGGTCAGTACATAACCTGGGGCCCCTGTAGAACTGATGACTATATCCACCTGGTCCAATCGCTCTACCATTTCTTCGGCCGGACAAGCTATGCCGTTAAACTTCTCTGCAAGCTCCAGAGCCCGCTCAAACGTGCGGTTCACTACAATGACCCTGCTTGCTCCATTGGCATACAAATGTTTGACGGTGAGCTCGCTCATCTTGCCCGCCCCGATAATCATCACGGTTTTACCGGCATACATGCCAAAGATCCGTTTGCCTAGCTCAACAGCCGCATAGCTGACGGATACCGGATTTTCGCCAATGGACGTTTCGGAATGAGCTTTTTTGGCCAAAGTAATCGCCTGCTTGAACAATGTGTTAAAAAAAGTTCCGGTCGCTTTCAAGGATTGAGACAATAGAAAGGCATCCCGCACCTGCCCCAATATTTGTGTTTCACCGACCACCATGGAATCCAAGCCGCTTGTCACCCGGAATAGATGTTCAACTGCTTTGTTGTGCTCGTACATATATAAATGCTTGATGAATTGTTCTTTGGGGATTTGAAACCATCGCTCGATAAAGTTGGTAATATAATGGCTGCATAGGTTCTCACGATCCACTACAGCGTATATTTCCGTGCGATTGCAGGTGGCCACGATGACACCTTCCAGTATACTCTTCGTTTCCTTGAGCTCCGCTATGGCTCGCGGCATATCTTGCTCAAAAAAAGCAAAACGTTCTCTAATTTCAACTGGAGCTGTTCGAAAATTTATGCCTACTACTACAATATGCATCATGTTCACCTGCCTTACGCCCTTATTAATAATCATTATTATAACACAGTGAAACAAGCATTCCGACAAAATATTTGAATAAATTATGAATGCTGCAGCCGCCTTAAAGCTTAGTTTTCACCTGCCCAATTATGGATATACCCCTCATGCCATTTATTGCAGAAGCTTTTTTCGAATCATATTACTGAGGGACTCGTCCTTCTTAACTAGCTTATCTTGTTGAGACGAAATAATGCTCCCTCGCGAAGACATCAATTCTCCATAGGCTGCATATATATCCTGAAACTGAGCAGCCGCATCCAGAAGCGTTTGTTTCTCGTCTGCTTTAAGCATCCTGTGTCCGCCCACCTGCAGCCTCAGCACGTATTGCATGAGCTGATTCATACTGGACAGCGCGGCCAAATGATCGGAGCCGACAGCCAGGGCCAGCCTCTCATGGGTATAATTCGCGGAATATAAGGATTGCTTAAGTGAATCCAGCTCCGCAGAATCCTTGATCTCACGGGTTTGCTGCAGATAGCTGCTTAGCAGCTCCATCTGAAACAGGGAAACCTGATACAGCAAATGGGTCGGATTGGTGCTGCTCATCTTGGATTGAAATGAATCGATCACTTGCCATATCGGCCAAATACTTAATAATACCACTAATCCATAGACGGTTAATCTGCCTGCCTGTCTTCTTCTCATACCCTGTCCCTCCAGCTCTTGGTCATGCCTCGCTGTACATTGTATGGGAACAGGGACAAACAAATACCCGCGGATTTCTCCGCGGGCTCATTGTCTGAATCTTATTTTACAAGCGCTGCTTGCTTCATTTCTGGAGTTTCCACTAGCACTTCACCTATGCCGCGCACAAGTTTCTTCGCATAAACTTTTTCCGGTTTTAATACGGATACCATGAAGTCGATCGCCAATTGAGGATCTACAGTTTCACCGCAGGTATAACAATCCAATGCGGCAAAGCCTCTCTCAGGGTACGTGTGAATGGAGAGATGACTCTCAGACAATAATACCAATACGGTTGCTCCTTGTGGTTCGAACTGCTTCGCTTGAACGGATAACACGGTTGCTCCACAAACCTCTGCTGCTTCCACCATTTGGGCTTGAAGCCATTCCGCGCTGTTCAGACGATCAAAGTCTACACCCCAAGCATCTACAGCAACGTGTCTTCCGAAAGTTGAGTATTCCACCTTCCGGTTCCCCCTTCCTAGGAATAAAATGTTTGAAAAAATTTCATCCGCTAGGACCTACGTCATTCACTTCCCGAGGGTAAAATCTCTCGCAACATTCAATGTCCTGAGTGAATCCTGGTTCCTATATTATTTTGTCAACGAAAATAAAAATAACATCTATTGAACAGAAATGCAATACTTTTTTTTTCGAGAAAAGAAAAAGAGCCCTCTTCCAGGGCTCCACCGTTTTTAATGAATAAAATCAAGCTTCAAGTAAAAATAAACGCTGAGTCAATTGACTTAATCGACTGTCAATTCGACTGCGAATATTCGTCTCAATCAGCGCATTGCGAAGATCCAGCAAATGATTGATCTGCTGATGAACGCCTTCAATTTCCCGTTCAATTTCCTGCTTGAGAAACATTTGTTCAAGCTGCCCCAGTGTATCTTTGTATTGATATATGATGTTTTCAATGGTGCCTTTGGCTTCTACAATTTTAACAACTGCGCCAAGCTCATAGTAATAAATCATCGTATAAGTAGAGTATATGCGGTTTACAATAGCGCTTCCTTTGAATTCGGAAACAGCTATACGCATCAAGTTGGCCAAGCGGGTGTTGCTTAATCGACAGGATCCCATACAAACATATTTGCCTGATTTCTGTTCAAACGAAAGTACAATCTCCTGACCTTCATCGTCTTGAAAAACAATCTCCTGATTGCCGTTCTCAAGAACTTTAACCTGTAAGGTCACTTGCTGATCCACAAACATTTGAATAAAGCTGAACATCTCGGCTTCCGTTAACTGTAGGCAGGTTTTGACATATTCAGTCGCTAACCTATGTGCCATAAAAATCCCTCGATTCTTTATTTTCAAGCCATGGGTGGAATTACCCTTGTATATAAGTATACTACATCACAATTTTATATTCCTGTGGGCTTTTCATTGAATTCAGGCAAATTCAAGTGAAAACCCCAGGTTTACCGGAATCGTCTTAACATTTTCCTAATAAAACTCTGTTTCCCTGCTGCACATTATGGGTTCTCTCTTCATAAGTAACCACAATCCATGCTTTTCAATCAGAAAGGGATTATTCCGTATTGCTTTCATAACCAATCGCATTTTCCAAAATGGTCCAAAGCTCGTCCTTGCCAAGCCCAATTTCGGAGGAAAAAACCTGCAGCAAATCGTCCTTCCTCATCCCCATTGTTTCTCTAACAACTTTAGCATGCTTGGCCCACTTGCCTTTGGGGATTTTGTCTGCTTTGGTTGCTACCACACAGACAGGAATGTCATGATGAGTCAACCACTCAAACATCGCCTGATCATCATTGCTCGGGGGATGCCGCAAATCCACCAGGAGCATAACCAGCTTCAGGGTATCGCGCTCCAACAAATATTTCTCTATAAATTTGCCCCATTGTTCACGTTTTGTTTTGGATACTTTGGCGTAACCGTACCCGGGAAGATCGACGAAGTATAAGTCCTCATTAATTCGGTAATAATTCAGTGTCTGTGTCTTGCCAGGCTGCGAGCTCGTTCTAGCCAGATTCTTGCGCGCAATCATCCGGTTGATGAGAGACGACTTCCCCACATTAGAACGCCCTGCCAGAGCAACCTCCGGCAAGGCATCTTGTGGATATTGGCTGGGACCAACAGCACTGATCACGAAATCAGCTTGATTGACCTTCATATCCTGCACACTCTTTTCTTGATCCTTTATCCGACTTCGACCGTCTTGACCAAAGCGTGCTCAAGCACTTGATCCATATGGCTGACCGGGATAAAGGTTATTTCGTTTCTGACGCTCTCGGGAATTTCCACGATGTCCTTTTCATTGTCTTGCGGAATGAGAATTTTGCGAATACCGGCACGGTGAGCGGCCAGCGCCTTTTCCTTCAATCCTCCGATAGGCAGTACGCGGCCGCGCAGCGTAATCTCACCAGTCATCGCGACTTGTCTGGACACGGGGATGTTCGTTAATGCCGAGATCAGAGCGGTTGCCATCGTAATCCCTGCAGATGGTCCGTCTTTGGGGATAGCCCCTTCGGGAATATGAATATGGATATCTTTTTTCTCATGAAAATCAGGAGCTATTTTCAGCTGATCGGCACGCGAACGGGTATAGCTGAAAGCGGCCTGCGCTGATTCCTTCATAACATCTCCGAGCTTGCCGGTTAATGTCAGCTTGCCGGTACCGGCCATAACCGTGACTTCAATCACTAATGTGTCTCCTCCGACTTCAGTCCATGCCAGACCTGTGACGGCTCCAATCTGATCCTTTTCCTCGCTCATGTTGTAGCGGAATTTGGATGCTCCCAGGAAATCCTTCAAATTTCCGATAGTCACATGAACCGGCTGCGTTGAATCGGAAACGATTTGCTTGGCCGCTTTGCGGCATATGCCGGCAATTTGCTGCTCCAGATTCCGCACTCCAGCCTCGCGTGTATATTCGCGGATTAGTTTCATAATTGCTTCTTCATCAACGATCAGCTGATCCACCTGCAGACCGTGATCCTTCTTCTGTTTGCCGAGCAAGTATTTAAGCGCAATTTGCAGCTTCTCGATTTCCGTGTAGCCAGGAATGTAGAGAACCTCCATCCTATCGAGCAGCGGACGCGGGATGTTATGGACGGCATTGGCTGTAGTGATAAACATCACGTTGGACAAATCAAACGGTACCTCAATAAAATGATCGCTAAAAGTGCTGTTCTGCTCAGGGTCAAGAACCTCCAGCAAGGCAGAGGCCGGGTCTCCCCGGAAATCCATCGCCATCTTGTCGATTTCATCAAGCAGGAACACCGGATTGTTCGAGCCTGCGTTTTTCATCCCTTGGATGATACGCCCTGGCATGGCGCCGACATAGGTGCGGCGATGACCGCGAATTTCCGCTTCATCGCGAACACCGCCAAGCGATATGCGCAGGAACTGACGATTCATGGACCTTGCTATGGATCTCGCGATGGATGTTTTACCGACACCCGGCGGTCCCACCAGGCAAAGAATCGGCCCTTTCATTTGCTGCACAAGCTTCTGAACCGCCAAGTATTCAAGTACACGCTCTTTAGGTTTTTCCAAACCGTAATGGTCTTCGTTCAGAATCATCTCAGCCTTATCAATATCCAAAACATCTTCGGTACGATTGGACCAGGGAAGCCCCAGCAGCCAATCGATATAATTGCGAATCACACCGCCTTCAGCCGAAGTGTTGGGCATCTTCTCCAAGCGTTCGATTTCCTTCTCGACTTTATCCTTGACTTTATCCGGAAGCTCGGTTTCGGCCATTAGAGCGCGGAGCTCATCTACTTCTCCGGCACGTCCTTCTTTATCGCCAAGCTCCTTTTGAATGGCTTTCATCTGCTCGCGCAGGTAATATTCCTTTTGCGTCTTCTCCATTTGCTTCTTGACACGCTGGCTGATTTTACGCTCCAGCTCCAGCACTTCACGTTCGTTGTTAAGAATGCTGAGCATTTTTTCAAGCCGTTCACGCACATCTACTGTCTCCAGGATTTCTTGCTTATCTTTGATTTTAAGCGGGAGATGGCTGCAAATCACATCGGCCAACCGTCCCGGCTCATCTATATCGGAAACTGCAGCTAATGTTTCCGGGGTTACCTTTTTGGAAAGATTGATATAATTCTCGAATTGGCCAAGTACAGTCCGCATTAACGCATCGATTTCCGGGTCCGTTATTTCCTGCTCAGGCAGCTCTTTGACGGTAACCTCATAGTATTCATCATTTGCCTGGAATTCTGTTATTTCAGCACGAAGCATGCCCTCAACCAGTACACGAATAGTGCCGTTAGGGAGCTTGAGCATTTGTCTGACCTTAGCAATGGTGCCGATTTGATAAATGTCCTCTATGGAGGGCTCTTCTATATTCATCTCGGATTGGGAGCAGAGCAGAATCATGCTGTCGTCAATCATGGCCCTTTCGAGAGCCTTGACCGATTTCTCTCGCCCCACATCGAGGTGTAGCACCATACTCGGGTAAACTAACAATCCCCTCAACGGCAATAACGGAAGTCTGCGAACCTTAAGCTTATTCGGTCCCATCCTCTGCACCTCCTAGAATTTGTTCCTGCACGCCTTTACATTTTAACAAAACTAAAATCAAAACACCAATTCGCGCTTCCATTTACTCCCAGTTCAATATTATGAGTCTAAGGATTGAGGCGGTTTGGCATGTAAAATGGGCAAGGCAGAGGGGGAAACCGTTCGCTCCGGAAATAGGGGCATTTGTATCACATTATCTTGCAGATCCAGATTCAGCGCGATTTTGAGTACCTCTTCAATCGAATCAACGGCTACTACTTCCACGCCCGGCAAATCGACAAACAGCTCCTGCCAATTTTCCTTGGGGATGATGACTTTCGTTGCGCCGGCCTGAAAAGCAGCTTCCACCTTCGCCACAACCCCGCCAACGGGCTTCACCTTGCCGTGTATGCTCATCTCTCCGGTCATGGCAAGATGATTATCGACAGGGGTTTTATGGATCGCGGAAGCAATGGCAACAGCCATCGAAATACCTGCGGAGGGTCCATCAATCGGTATGCCGCCCGGAAAATTGATGTGCAAATCAAAGCTCGATGTCGGCATCCCGATCTTCCTTAGTACGGTCAGCACATTTTCAACTGAACCGCGGGCCATGCTTTTTCTGCGGAGCGTGCGGGAGCCGCCTCCCGTCTCTTCCTCATCCACTACTCCCGTAATGTTGAAAGTTCCATGGCCCTGAATATGCGCCGGAATGGCTATCACTTCAATCTCCAGCAGCGTTCCCAAATTCGGTCCATAAACGGCAAGACCATTGACAAAGCCGATCTGCGGCTCGCTGGGAATCTTTCTCTCCGGACGAGGCGGAATTTGTGAGCTGTTAACCACCCATTCTATATCCGCTGCGGTGATTTCTTGACGTTTGTCGGTCATCGCCATACCTGCGGCTAATTGAATAATATTCACAGCTTCGCGGCCGTTGGTGGCGTATTTTTTGATCACTTCTACAGCGGGCGCACTCTCCATAAGGCCAATTTTCTTCAAAGAGTTCTCTGCGATCAGCCCTATCTCCTCAGGCAGCAGCGGCCGGAAAAAAATCTCCAGACAGCGGGAGCGAATCGCTGGAGGAAGCTCATTGGCGGTACGAGTCGTAGCGCCTACTAGCCGGAAATCGGCAGGCAGGCCGTTTTGGAAAATATCGTGAATATAGCTGGGGATATTCGTATCCTCCGAGCTGTAATAGGCGCTTTCGAGAAAAACCTTGCGATCCTCAAGCACCTTGAGCAGCTTATTTATTTGAATAGGGTGGAGCTCTCCAATTTCATCAATGAATAAAATGCCGCCATGCGCCTTGGTTACGGCACCAGGCTTAGGCTGCGGGATTCCAGCCACACCCATGGCTCCGGCTCCCTGATAAATAGGATCATGCACCGAACCGATCAAAGGGTCGGCAATGCCTCTTTCATCAAAACGAGCCGTGGTGGCATCGATTTCCGTAAACTTGGCTTCCGTACGAAAAGGCGATTCCGGATTTTTCTTGGCTTCCTCCAGAACAACACGGGCAGCGGCTGTTTTGCCAACGCCCGGAGGGCCATATATAATCACATGCTGAGGGTTAGAGCCGCAAAGCGCCGCTTTCAAAGCACGAATACCTTCTTTTTGTCCGACGATATCCTGGATGGATGAAGGTCTGGTTTTCTCCGAAAGAGGTTTGGTCAGGGAGATGGAGCGTAATTTACGCAGCTTCTCCAGCTCCTTCTTCGACTCTCTATCAACGGCAGAGCGATTCGTCTGTTGGTTGCGAAGCAAATTCCAGAAATAGAGGCCGATCACGACAGCAAAAAATACTTGAATCAACATCAAAATGATACTTAAGCTCATCTCCATACCTCCTGGGTTCATAATGAGAAAACCTCATAAGACCCATTATTCCCGCGTTAAGGATCGTTAATCCCAATTTTGTATAAGTTTATGGTTCAAGCTTCATCAGCTTGGAAATGGACACAAAACGAGCCTCCTTTTGAATCGACGCAACGGATGCCTGAATCACTTGCGCCGTTTTCTTGCCCGCCGTACCGACATGCCCGATGGCAATACACTGATCCTGCTTCAAGAGAAGCTTTTGAATCTTGTTCATTTGTTTGCTGATGTGAGATACTGTAAAAATTTCATCCAAGAAAAGCTCATTTTCCGCATAAGGCACTGCCATTTGCTTGGCAAGCTTCGCCAAGAGGCTCTTGTCGGTTGTCCGGCTATCCAGAATCATCATCCCTTTTTCCTTACATACCTCTACGACAATCCTCGCTACTCGCTCATCCGCTGTAGCTTTGGAACCCATATGATTGTTAATCCCAATCGCGTAAGGAACATCTTGAATAGCAGCTTCCACCCTTTTACGAATTTCTGCGCTCGAGAGGTCTGTTGTAATGGCTCCCGGTCCGAGCCAGCTTTTTTTACCGCGCAACGGCTCCATCGGCAAATGAACCAACACCTCATGTCCTTTCTCGTGGGCGAGGCGCGCATCTCTTTTGGTGGTTGGCAGGAACGGCATGACGGCGATGGTCAGCGGGACGGGAATCGCAAACATTTCTTCGGTACCTACCATGTCATTGCCGAAATCATCGATGACTACTGCTAATTGCTTCTGGAGCGGTGCAATCGGTTCCTCCGCTACCGCATGCAACAGCGGGTAACCGGCCATGAAAACCGCCATAAGGATCGTACATGTAAAGATTCCAACTTTACGAGCATGGAACAACATGATGCACCCCTTTCATCTCTATTCATTATGCATTTCTTATTGCCCGATTATGCGCAAAACAAGGATAAACCGCTATACCGTCCTAGAAAACGAGCGTTTGTAAATGCAACAAAAAAGCCGTCTAAGAAACCCATTGGCTTCTCAGACGGCTATCCAATTTAGTCATTAATGTTTACGGCCGGGTATAACCCCAGTGGCTTCGTAAGCATTTACGATAGTATCGATTTCTTTCTTGAGCTCATTCAAGAGTTCATCTTCAGGAACCTTCCGTACCATTTCCCCATAGCGGAAAAGCATCCCTTCTCCGCGGGCACCGGCGATGCCGATATCCGCTTCTCTCGCTTCTCCCGGTCCGTTCACAGCGCAGCCGAGCACGGACACTTTGATGGGAACCTTAATCTTCGAGATATATTCCTCAACCTCATTTGCAATTGAAAATAAATCGATATCCAATCGGCCGCAGGTTGGGCAGGAAACTAAGGTCGCTGCATTCGTAATGAGACCAAAGGTTTTCAGAAGCTCTCGAGCAACTTTAACTTCTTCAACAGGATCGGTGCTGAGTGAAATTCTTACGGTTGAGCCAATGCCCATGTTCAGTAAAGTTCCGATGCCTGCTGCACTTTTGATTGAGCCCGAGAACAAGGTCCCAGCTTCCGTTATGCCTAGATGCAAGGGGTAATTAAAAGTTTGAGCTGCTTTGCTATAGGCTGCAATTGCCATTGGCACATCAGAGGCCTTGAGTGAAACGATAATATCCCGAAAATCCAGTTCTTCCAGTATACCGATATGAAAGAGGGCACTCTCAACCATAGCTTCCGGAGTCGGATAGCCGTATTTCTCAAGCAGGTGATTCTCCAAGGAACCCGCATTCACGCCAATTCGAATCGGTATGCCGCGCTCTTTACATGCTTTGACCACAGCTTCCACCTTTTCCCGACGGCCGATGTTGCCCGGGTTGATTCGAACCTTGTCAATGCCATTGGCGATAGCGGACAGGGCAAGACGATGGTCAAAATGAATGTCAGCAACCAAAGGTATATGAATTTGCTTCTTTATTTCTTTAATAGCCTCCGCAGCCTCATTGTTATTAACCGTCACGCGAACAATTTGACAGCCTGCTTCTTCAAGACGAAGAATCTCTGCAACCGTAGCTTGTACATCAGCAGTTTTGGTCGTGCACATGCTTTGAATAATAACTTCATTGCTGCCCCCAATGGTCAAATTACCCACACGGACGGGTATCGTATCTCGTCTATGAAACATAAGTGAGTCTCTCCCCATGACACCAAACATCCTCCGCTCCGGATTCCCGAAGGAACTGCCGGATTGGAGGCTGTGTGTACAGTTTTTTTGAAATTGTTGGGTTATGCACTTTCTTCTTTCTTTTTGCTGCTCGCAGGCTTTACTTCAGTTGTGGTTAAAACAGGGGCAAGCTTGTTCTGAACCGTATCCTTGGTCACCTTGCAAGTGGCAACGTCCGTTCTGGATGGAATCTCAAACATCACGTCCAGCATGATGGCTTCGATAATGGCACGGAGACCACGGGCGCCGGTGTTTCGTTTGATCGCTTCTTTCGCAATGGCATCCAGGGATTCTTGATCAAATTCAAGACCCACATTATCCATTTCCAAAAGCTTCTGGTATTGCTTCACAAGAGCATTCTTAGGCTCTGTAAGAATACGCACGAGCGCATCTTCATCAAGCGGCTCGAGTGTCGAAATGACAGGCAAACGTCCCACGAATTCGGGGATCAGTCCAAACTTCAGCAAATCCTCAGGAAGCACCATGGACAAGTATTCGCCCGGCTTCAAATCGGCTTTGGTTCCATCTGTACTGAATCCGATGACCTTTTTACCGATTCTGCGCTTGATGATTTGCTCAAGACCGTCAAAGGCTCCGCCGCAAATAAACAAAATGTTCGTGGTGTCGATTTGGATAAACTCTTGATGAGGATGCTTGCGTCCGCCTTGAGGAGGGACTGAAGCTACGGTTCCTTCAAGAATTTTCAGAAGCGCTTGCTGCACGCCTTCACCGGAAACGTCGCGGGTGATGGACGGATTCTCCGATTTACGGGCCACTTTATCAATTTCATCAATATAAATAATGCCGCGTTCGGCTTTTTCCACATCGTAATCTGCTGCTTGAATCAGCTTCAGCAAGATGTTCTCAACGTCTTCGCCAACATAACCGGCTTCCGTTAAAGAGGTGGCATCGGCAATCGCGAAAGGCACGTTCAGAATCTTGGCCAAGGTTTGGGCAAGCAAAGTTTTCCCGCTTCCGGTAGGCCCCAGAAGTACGATATTGCTCTTTTGCAGCTCAACGTCCTCAAGCTTATTCTGCGAATTGATCCGCTTGTAATGGTTATATACCGCTACGGACAGCGACTTCTTCGCTTGCTCCTGACCAATGACATATTGATCCAGAATCGAGCGGATTTCCATCGGCTTGGGAACATCCTTCAGATCCAGCTCTTCCTCGTGGCCTAATTCTTCCTCCACAATCTCCGTGCAAAGCTCTATACATTCATCGCATATATACACGCCGGGTCCTGCAACCAGCTTACGGACCTGATCCTGTGATTTTCCGCAAAAGGAACACTTCAATTGGCCTTTTTCATCGTTAAATTTGAACAATTCGATCACTCCTTTACTTTCAGATCGTTTCCGGTGATCACCTTGTCGATTAACCCATAAGCTCTCGCTTCCTCAGCACTCATAAAGTTATCGCGATCGGTGTCTCTCTCGATTTTCTCGAGCGGTTGACCCGTACGATCCACATAGATTTGATTTAGTTTTTGCTTAGTTTTGATAATCCAATCTGCATGGATTTTGATATCGGTCGCTTGACCTCTTACTCCGCCCAGCGGCTGGTGAATCATAACTTCGGCATTTGGCAGCGCAAAACGCTTCCCTTTGGCACCTGCCGTCAACAGGAGTGAACCCATGCTTGCAGCCATGCCCACACAAATCGTGGATACATCCGGCTTTATAAACTGCATGGTATCATATATACCCATTCCCGCAGTCACTGAACCACCAGGGGAATTAATGTAAAGATGAATATCCTTCTCGGCCTCTTGAGCAGATAAAAACAGCAGCTGGGCAATGACCAAATTTGCCACATCGTCATCAATAGCGCTTCCGATGAAGATGATGCGATCCTTGAGCAGGCGCGAGTAGATGTCATAAGAACGCTCTCCACGAGCTTCTTGTTCCACTACCATAGGAATAAGACTCATTGTACCAACTCCTTTATGGGCTAATGCAAATATTTATACCTCAGTATATGAAGTATTATCCTCATATTAACATGTTTAAGATGCAAAGTCATTTTTTCGGGCAGGGCTATGTATGAGTTATTTCTGTGGCGAGTATGGAGTAGTTTGTGAGGATAAAAAACCTCTAGTCGTGGTTATAGCTTGAATGCAGCCGACGATTAGAGGTTTAGTTTTTTTAAACAGCTGCAGGAATTGTCTTGCTGCTTTCAAGCAGGAAGTCAACCGTTTTTCTCACTGTTAAATCGTTCTTTATGCCTTCGAGGCTCCCGTTTGAAGCGAATATGTCACGAAGCTCTTCGGCAGAACGCTGATAGGAATCAGCAAGTTTTGTCAGCTCAGCATCTACTTCTTCATCGGATGCTGTAATATTCTCTGCTGCAGCGATGGCTTCAAGAACAAGATTATTACGGACGCGTTTTTCAGCATCTTCTCTCATTTGTTCTTTCAGCATGCCTTCATTTTGTCCGGAGAACTGGAAGTAAATATCCAGGGTCATCCCTTGGGCACGAAGGCGTCTTTCGAATTCCTTGATCATCACATCAAGCTCGGATTCGATCATGGCGTTTGGAATTTCCACTTCTGCGCCAGCAGCGGCCTTTTCCACGACGGCTGTTTCTTTGGAAACCTGCAGGTCTTTCTCTTTTCTTTCCTGCAAGCGTGTCCTCAGATCTTGCTTGTACTCTTCAAGAGTATCGAACTCACTGACATCCTTTGCAAACTCATCGTCCAGCTCAGGAAGGTTTTTGCGTTTGATATCATGAATCTTCACTTTGAATACTGCCGCTTGGCCTTTCAACGATTCGGAGTGGTAGTCTTCCGGGAACGTAACTTCCACATCTTTCTCATCACCTTTAACCACACCGACCAGCTGCTCTTCAAATCCAGGAATAAAGCTGTTGGAGCCCAGCTCAAGCGAATGCTTCTCCGCTTTGCCTCCTTCGAAGGCTTCACCGTCTACAAAACCTTCAAAATCAAGAATCACAACATCGCCATTCTCTGCTGCGCCATCTTCAAGCACAACAAGCTCAGCGTGACGCTGCTGCAGCCTTTTTAATTCCTCGTCCAGTTCTTCATCGGATACGGAAGAATCGGCTGCTTCCAATTCAAGACCTTTATAAGTTCCCAAAGTGACTTCAGGTTTGACCATGACTTTGGCCTTGAACTTCAAAGTTTGTCCCTTGCCAAATTGTTCAACGTCCACTTCAGGGCGGTCCACAGGATCAATACCCGCTTCTTCCACTGCTTCCACATAAACTTCCGGCAATAGAATATCCAGCGCGTCTTGATAGAGGCTTTCCACGCCAAATTTCGCTTCAAATATGGAACGCGGGACTTTCCCTTTACGGAAGCCAGGTACGTTTACCTTAGCCGCTACTTTCTTAAATGCTTTATCGAGTGCTTCCGTAACGCGCTCAGCGCCTACTTCCACTTCAAGAACGCCTACGTTCTTCTCTATTTTTTCCCAACTTGCTTTCATTTTATGCTTTCCCCTCCGCAAATGTACCATGACATTTTTTCACGTTCTGGCTGGCTTGGGATGAATAAACAAGCCCACCCGCCGATATAACCATTTTATTATAACATAATACTTTTTCATTTCAAGCCGGATACATACCTTTCACAAAGCTGCGTAAAATCGCATAAGTTTGCTTCCATCGCAGTTTCATCGACTCTGTAATTCCATACTTCTCCATGATTTCTTCCTGATCGAGGCTGCCAAACAGCATCTCCTGCAAAACAGCATGAAGCGATGAGGCCCATATGTCTACGGCACCTTCCTCCTGCAGTAATAATTGCGAGTAAAGGGGTGTCCCGTAAGCAGAAATGAGAAATTCATTCCAAGCCTCCTGCGAAAAAAATGAAAAGTCTGGATGATCGACTTCACTAATTTCATTTAAACGTCCCAGCATTTCCCGAATCACTTGAGGAAACTCATCCTCATTCAGAGGCGTCTCCTCAATCTCCACGCAAATTTCAATTTCATTTTTGGGCATGCA
The DNA here is from genome assembly GCF_900104695.1 of Paenibacillus sp. GP183. Lineage (NCBI taxonomy): Bacteria > Bacillati > Bacillota > Bacilli > Caryophanales > Paenibacillaceae > Paenibacillus > Paenibacillus sp. GP183. Next base: position 4,933,170 of record NZ_FNSW01000001.1, on the reverse strand, counting down.
GACTTTCCCCTTCTCGCCTCTGAGCTTAAGGGTCTGAAGAGCTTTAAATTGGATGTTGGGATGCAGCTGCGATTGCTTTAGCCAATTGATTATGGCGGGGATTACGTCCTCATGTTCCACATAGCATAGCTGCTCGATTGCGATCAGCTTTTGTTCTATGGAACCGTTGCCGAGCATGTAAATGAGCTGTTCCGGATATTCCGCGTTCCCCGAGGTTTTCTGGGCTACCGCTTGCCGCAGCAGACCCTCCTCATTTTCCAGCTCCTCCTCGATGATGTCCATAGGAGCAAAAACCGCTTCGGGAACCATCGTTTGCAGCCATTCCTGCAGCGCTTCCCACTGGCCGTGTTTATTCGCTTCCACATCAGGAAACTGCAAAAGAAAAGCAAGGAGCCCCAGTGCCTCCCCATATTGTTCCAGCTGCAGAAATCGTGTCAATTCTTGCTCATAAAAGTCAATGGTTTTAGGAAATAGGATGACATTTTCCATCGAATTCTCTGATATGATAATCCACCCCAAACTCTTCATCATCAATGGTCACAGTGTAACGGATTGCACATTGGAATGCAAAAAGTAACCTCGGATCTCAGGGTTGACTTTTGTAAAATCGATGTGATACTATAACTCTTGCTCCTGTCCTAGTAGCTCAGCTGGATAGAGCACACGCCTTCTAAGCGTGCGGTCGGGGGTTCGAATCCCTCCTGGGACGTCATAGTTATAAACAAGAACCACGACAACCTGTCGTGGTTCTTGTTTTGCGGCTTTAAATGGCAAAAATGTGAACGCTAAAACCGTTAAATGGAAGGCCGATTCGGTTCGTGAAAGCCTGTTTCGCTCGGTCTCTTCAGGTTGGCTTTGCTTCTTTGAGCTTCTTTGCTGTTGGCGAGTGTGCTTTGCATCTGCTGCTCCAGACTTTTTTTACCGCGCATGAAGTGCCCTCCTTCCCTAATGTCGATGAGTCGGCAGCTGTTTCTCCGGATGCTTTTTCCCTTGCGTCTTCAAGTTCTTCTCGGCTTTTCTCTGCTTCTCATGAAGTTTAGAAATGAAATGACTGTCCATGCCATTTGCCCTCCCAGAAGTAGATTGCGACACTCCTTTAGTGTCCCCCGAATTACTTTTCTCCCCTTTGGAAATCTCTCCGGCAACAAAAAAATACAGCCTCGGCCATGAAACTGCCGGACTGCATCTCACTATCCTTTTATTCCAATCTTAACTTCATGGCCAAATGAATAAGCGAGCCTCTCGCTTCTTGATCGGTTTTCACCTTTTCATAAAGGGCTTCGAAGGTTTCACGGTTTTCCATGAATTCTTTTTCATTGCGAATGGCGGTTTGACTCCAATTGATTAAAACGTTTTCTGCCTGAATGAGATCATTATAAGCGCGATGGAGTCCGGTTCGTTCGATGATGGTTTCCATTTCCTCTTGAGTAACTTCATTGCCATCTTCCTGCAGAGAAGCAATCCGTTTATCGCTCTGCTCGCTTACCTGCAGAAAATGCTCTTTGGATGCCCGATAATCCATTTGTGCTTTCGAATATCTTTGTTTCATTGAAATCTCCCCAAATCTTTTGTCATAATTGCTCGGATGCCTATATTGTATCAGTCCAGCCCATGAAACACAAAACCGGACCCCTGAGAAATTTATGGGCACTGCTGGACAGACATTATATGAGGGCTGTTTGCATAGCCTTTATCATCACGCTCTCTTTAGGAAAGGGATGAAGTCTATGTGCGGAATTACGGGATGGATAGATTGGCGGAAGGACTTGACCCAGTACCCGTCTATTCTAGAAAATATGTCAGAATCATTGATGGCTCGCGGGCCCGATGCATACGGGACATGGATCTCCCAACACTGCGCTTTGGGCCATCGGCGTCTGAGTGTGATGGATCCTGAAAATGGCGCTCAGCCGATGATTCGAAAACAAGGCGAAAATACGTATACCGTTGTATATAATGGAGAATTATACAATGCGTCTGAGTTAAAAAGAGAGCTGGAACAGCGCGGTTACAAGTTTAAAACCAACTGCGACACTGAGGTTTTATTGAACGCTTTTATCGAGTGGGGGCGGGCTTGCATTGATAAATTCAACGGAATCTTTGCCTTTGGAGCATGGAATGAACAAGAGCAATCACTCTTTTTGGCAAGGGATCGCCTTGGAGTAAAACCGCTTTTTTATGCTCACTGGAACGGAATGTTTTTGTTCGGTTCGGAACCAAAATCCATCCTCGCGCACCCGGATTTCAAAACAGAAGTGGGCGCCGAAGGCCTTGCCGAAATATTTGCCATGGGGCCTGCTCGAACACCCGGGCATGGGATATATCGAAATCTCTTTGAATTAAAACCGGGGCACTGCATGGTGTATGACCGCAATGGATTATCGATCAAAGCTTATTGGAAGCTTGAGAGCAACCCTCATCCCGACGATGAGAATGATACCGCGCTTCGCATCAGGGAGCTTCTGATAGATACGGCACAGCGCCAGCTTGTTTCTGATGTTCCCATCTGCACCCTGCTGTCCGGAGGACTGGATTCCAGCGCTCTCACCTCGATAGCCGCTAATCATTATAAGGAAACAGGTCAAGATCAGCTCCATACCTATTCGATTGATTATGTCGACAATGACAAGCATTTTCAGGCCAGCGCTTTTCAACCTAACTCCGATGCACCATGGATCAAAAAGATGAGTGCATTTGCAAATACCCATCACCATAACATCGAATTCGACACTCCTGAGCTGGTAGAGTCGCTGAAAACAGTCGTTTATGCACGGGATACCCCGGGAATGGCGGATGTGGACGGATCGCTTTATTTGTTTTGCAAAGAGATTAAAAAAGAACACACGGTTGCTGTTTCCGGAGAGGCAGCCGATGAAATATTTGGAGGGTACCCCTGGTTTTATCGGGAAGATGCCCTGCAAGCCAATACGTTTCCATGGTCTTTAAGTCTTCAAAATCGTGTCGATCTACTTTCACCCGAACTCATAGACTGGATTAAACCAGAACAATACGTAAGCAGCAGGTATCAACAAGCTCTAGCAGAGGTGCCCAGAATGGCGGGCGAGAACGAGAAACAAAACCGGATGCGAGAAATGTCCTATTTAAACATTACCCGATTTATGCCGACGCTGCTGGATCGCAAGGATCGGATGAGCATGGCGGTCGGACTTGAGGTACGCGTACCTTTTTGCGACCATCGCCTGGTTGAATATGTATGGAATATACCTTGGGATATTAAATCTGCCGGAGGCAGGGAGAAAGGAATTCTACGCCAAGCGATGACAGGCTTGCTGCCGGAAGATGTGCTGAGCCGCAAAAAAAGTCCATATCCGAAAACCCACAATCCGAACTACCTCGAGGCCGTGCGAAAATGGGTTCTGGAGATCCTCGATGACCGGACTTCCCCTCTGCTGTCTTTTATCAATGCAGCTAAAGTTCGCCAATTGGCAAGCTCCGAAGCGTCTACGTATAACTTGCCCTGGTTCGGCCAATTGATGACAGGTCCGCAGATGTTTGCTTATCTGGCTCAAATTGATACATGGCTTAGGACTTATAAGGTGTCTATACGTTAATCCCTCTCTTCCGAGATTAAAGCAAAAAATTGGCGCAGCGCCATGGCTCTGTGGCTGATTTCGTTTTTTTCATCTGCTTTCAGCTCAGCCATCGTTTTGCCTATAGAGGGGATATAGAAAAGCGGATCGTATCCGAACCCTCCGCTTCCTCTGGGTTCGTTCAAGATGAAGCCGCTGCATGCAGCCTCGGTTTCAATGGTCTCGTGCGCAGCCGTGTCGACTAGCGCCAATGCGCAAACAAAGGTTGCTGGACTAAGCAGAACAGCGGTGGGGTCAGTCACCTTCTCCAGCTCGCGCAGCAGCTTTTCATTGTTTTGCTCATCGGTAGCATGCTCACCGGCATAGCGCGCGGAGTAAACGCCTGGCCCCCCGCCCAATGCCTCGACGCATAATCCGGAATCATCCGCAAAAACGGGTACATGCAAATGGGCCGATATCGTTTGCGCCTTGATTTTGGCGTTTTCGGCAAAGGTAGCGCCATCCTCGACGATTGGCGGCAAATCCGAATAATCATCCAGGCTGCGCACACGAATGCCATTTTGTCCAAACAGCTTGGCAAATTCTTTCATTTTTCCTTGGTTACGAGTGGCAATAACAACAAGATTACTCTGAAGCCGCATGCTGGGTACCTCGTATACGATCGCCAATAGGACCTAAAATCCTTCGTTGTTCCTCAATCATCTGCTGAATCCCCGACTCCGCCAAGGCAAGCAGCTCATCCAGCTCTCGGCGGCTGAAAGGAGCATCCTCGCCAGTCCCTTGAACCTCCACGAACTGGCCTTGACCTGTCATCACCACATTCATGTCCACCTTAGCAATTGAATCCTCATCATAGTGCAAATCCAAACGGGCGCTGTTAGCAATAACACCGACACTAACGGAGGCAAGGAAGTCCGTTATGGGAAATCTGGACAGATGTTTGGTGTCAGCCAGCTTGTTAACGGCCAATGCCATAGCAACAAAAGCACCCGTTATAGATGTCGTCCTCGTCCCACCATCGGCTTGAATCACATCGCAATCGAGTGTGATTGAACGTTCCCCGAGTGCCTCTAAATCAACAACCGCCCTGAGCGCGCGGCCAATTAATCGTTGAATTTCCATCGTCCGCCCGCCCAGCTTACCTTTTGCTGCTTCCCTTTGATTTCGAACCTGTGTAGCTCTGGGCAGCATCGAATATTCTGCCGTTATCCATCCCTTGCCTTGGCCCTTCATAAAAGGAGGAACCCGATCTTCCACCGTCGCCGTACAAATGACTTTGGTATCGCCTGCTTCGATCAGTACGGAACCTTCTGCATGCTTTATATAATGGGGAGTAATTTTCATCGGTCGAAGCTCGTTATTTGCTCTTCCATCACTTCTCATGTACTTGCCTCCTCCAGAACGATTATGCTTCATTGTATCAAAGTAACCAGCGAAAAGCACTTAAACAAGCAAAAAAGGGAGAGCCGGCTCCCCCTTTCAAATATTAATGGACTTTAAAGCTTCACTGGATTTACATGAGAAGGTCTGGAAACGGAAGCATCCTTTACCGCGCCGTCAATCATAATTTGCACTTTGCTGATCCCTGTATTCTCGGTTAAGGATAAAACGATGGACTGCAAGGTATCCACTGATGCTTTTTGATCCGAACCGAGCAATTTACCCGAGAAATCAATGGTAATCAGATTATCGGTTTTTTTGACGCTGCGTACTTCCGTACCTGGCTGGATCACCGGGCTGAGACCTTTTTTGGCATCCGGCCCTTTAATCAACTGCTGGACGGTTGTTGTAACGACATCGTCCGTTCTTTTGACCATTCGGGTGACAGGTACATAATATTTGTAGTTTGGATCATTTTGATTCAGAAAATAAAGAGTGACTGGTGTGGATTGGCCAAAGTCTGCATCTTCAGATTTCTCGATGTTAATTCCCATCGTACGGCCGATAGGTTGATCAAGCGGCGTTTTTCCGACAGGCATTTCCTTTAACACTTTGCCCTCTACCCAAAGCTGAACTTTTTCTACAGCGGGAAAGCCGGTTAATGTCCAGGTGATCGCTTCCAGTATTTTGCGCTCATCCCCTGGAGTGTAGCTTAAAAATTGCTTGGAAAAATCGACAACAGCCAGTTTCTTCTCAGTGATAATATTGACGCCCTTGATGATGGTTCCCTTTGGCAGTAAAGCTTCAAAGCCCGAGGGCAATAGACTGTCCACTGGTCCGCCTTTCACCATGTACTCCAGCGTGGTTCTTGCCGGAGACTGTGTTTTGGGTAGACTCAAACTGATTGGGGCAACAAAACCTTTGGCATCCTTGGCAAATAAGGTCATTTGATTCTGGCTGTCTGCCATGTTAATGGTCACCGTTCCCGAACCAGCTCCTGAACCACTGCTTGAACCAGTTCCTGAGCCACTACCTGAACCAGTTCCTGAAACAGTTTTAGATACCGCCTCCGCTCCCGTTCCCGATTGCGGTGGATCGATCTGATTCGCTTTCTTGGAACCCCACAGCGAGCAGCCGGTAGTCAGTAAAACAATTGCCCCTGTCAAAGCAGCAATGCGAATCCATGGTCGGTGTAACATCCGCTTTTTCCTCCTTTGAAATTGCTAGTACTATATATACGATACTTTGTCCGATTTATAACTACTTTTTGTCCTATAAAAGAGACAAACCTTTTTCCAGAGTTCTGGAGTTGGAAAAGGTAACTTTCAAGCAACATCCGATAGTTTATAACACAAAGATGGAACCACAGAATTCTGCCGATTGTCTTCAGTGCCACACCTCTGAATACAAATATGCGGGACTGTCCCTAAGCCAATTTCATGGCGTTTGGGACAGCCCCGCTTCATAGGGACTTCATTCGGATAGAGGTTGGATTGTCTACTGGACAGGTTTATTGAAGGTTGGGATATTGTTGTGAGCCAAACGGCCGCATGCTGCCGCTACAATTCCGCATACGATGTCGTCGATGAAGGTGTTGCACATGCCTTCCGACTGATCGCTGTCGAGCTCCTGGATGATACCGATCTTGGCTTTGTCCAGATAGCCGAAATTTGTAATCGCGATCGTGCCATACATGAGCGGAATCGCCATTGCGATCGACTCATCAACGCCGAACAGCCCTTCATCATGGCCGACGATATGATTGTATTGGTCTTTAAATTCCCCTTTTTCCACCCCTACATCGATTTTGATCGCCAGTTGGATGGCATGGAATGTCTGCTGCTTCTTCAGCACGGCCAATGTATGGTCCACGCAAACCTGGCGATCCAATGATGGGCTGTAAGGACGCTGCAGACCATCCAAAATATCAACCAAGTCATCAAGATGGACGCCGCGGGAAGCGAGCAGTTCCAGATTGATCTGTGTGTAATCCTCTTTCACGTTTTCTGAAATGACCACCGTTGCCGCGGAAGCGACAATGGCGCAAATTCCTTTGGATAGAAAGGATTTGGGCCGTTTGTTGGGGAAAAAGAAACGGAATTTGCAATCTAAAAAACCGAATAAAGAGCTTGCTCCGCTGCCATAAAGTCCGCAGATGGACATGGCGATGGTACGATGCAGATTATAGGATGGATCCTTCATACTGGCATGCAGCTCAGGATCGTGCTTTACTTTTTTCTCAAGCTCAAGGAGAGTAGACATCACATTATAGGTTTCCGTTTTGCTCATAACGCCAAGCAAGGTGTTGGTAATGAGCTCCGAGGGGATTTTTTTGATCCCTCGGACTTCCACCAAAAGGCGGGCTATTGCATTTTCTATATCAACTTGGGGAAATGATCGGAAAATTTCTTCCCTCATTTCATTCAAGATCTCCGTTTTATCCTTCAAAAAAGTTCTCAAGGTATATCCTCCAGTCCAACATCCATCATTATGAAACAGCTATATAGCGAATGACCTCCGCATTGGCGTTCGCATCTGAATCTGCGGATTCGGCGGGAGCCAGCGATTGCAAGCGAATGCGTCCCTCCGCTTCCAGGAGGACGAGATGCGCAATCGTCTCCGACAGCGCAAAGCGCAGCTGGTGCGTAGATAGCTGCGCCCCGAACGTCGCCGTGCACACCTCGTACGCGGTGTGCGGCTCCCGCAAGTACGCAGCCATGAGCGCGAGGCGCTCCTCATGGTGCCGGATCAGTTCGGCCGCGCGCTCGCCGAACAAGGGCCAAGGCTCCCGGTGCCCCGGGTAAGCCATCTTCACGCGCAGCCTGCTGACCTCACGCAGGCTGCTGAGGTACGCGCCGAGCGGATTAGCTTCCACCTCCGGGAGGAAGCTCACGTTCGGCGATATTTGCGGCAGGACGTGGTCGCCGCAAAAGATCACCTCCGCCTCGGCGTCGTAGAAGCAAAGATGACCCTCGGCATGGCCGGGGGTCTCGATGGCTTCGTACACCCGGTCCCCGAGGCGCACAGGCCCTTCCCGCAGCAGCGTGATCTGCGGCTGCGGGGAAACCCACTGGACGAAGCCATCCATATGCTTCGTCATGGCCTCCAGCCCGGTGGCATCCAGACCGTGCCGGGCAAATAAGCGCAGGATCAGCGCCGACATCGGCTGATCCTCGCCCCACAGGAGCTGCGCCTGCTGCCAGCCGGCCTCCGAAAGGAGGACCGGCGCGCCCGTGCGCTCCTGGAACCAGCCGGCCATCCCGTAGTGGTCGGGATGGTGGTGGGTGAGCACAATCTGCTCGATGTGCTCAAAGGCAATGCCGCGCTCGCTCAGCACAGCGAGCCATAGCTGCTGCGCATCCGGGGTGTGCAGCCCGGGATCGATCAGCGTGTAGCTGGCACTGCCCGACACGAGGTAGCTGTTGACCCAGCGCAGCGGGAACGGCAGCGGGACCTTGATTTGCAGAATGCTGTCGGTATGTTCAATTGTATGTATCATGGCTGTATAGTTTCCTTTCGATTAGTCCAATTTTTGCCTTCTCACATTATGCCACAACTATAGCCCAAATTCATTCTTGCTGCATGAGAGACAATCCCTCACTCGCCTCTTCGCGGCTGAAGTTCCCCCGCGCCAATTGTGCAGTTTCCTTGCCAAGCAGCCGCTGATAAAAAGAAATGCCGAACTCGCGAATTCCCGCTCGTCCCGGCTCATCCTCCAACAAATGAAAGAGCACATCCTCAACCTTGGCATAGGCTCCGCCTTCCTCATAATAAGCCAGCAGCTTTTCCTTAACCGGTATAGGCAGATCAAGCTTGCCGAACTGGGCCAGCAGATCATCTATGCGCGTTTTTAACTCTTGATCCAAAAGCTCATCCCCATCGCGATAATCTTGATGCAGGTTCAGCAACAGGTCAAGTGCCTTGACCCGACTTATATAAGCTTCATAGGGATTATCTTGGGCTTGATGGAGGTCTCCCTCTTCTTTAAGCAGGTCTGCCAGGACCAGTGCCTTGCCTGTATCCGTTATTTCATTATAAGTAAGCAGCTTAAGTATGTCAGGAATCGACAAAGCCCGCAGCGATCTGAGATTAAGTCCCAAAATATGACGACAAGCTTCATCGAGCAAGCGCTCTGCATCCTCAAATTGCTTTTGCTCTTTATGAAATAAAATATGATGTAATACAAGAGCTAATTGCTCGATTTGGCGCATGAAGTAATCACGTTTGAACAAGCGGAAAGCCCCCTCTTAGAACTCGTAATTCCTAATATCAGCATATCATATTACATAGCGAAGCTCGATAACAAGCGGCTTCCTTCCCCTGCTGCTTTTTTGTCCGATAAAAAAAACCATTCTCAATACGAATATCGAGAATGGCGTAACTGGACGATAAACTTATTCATTTTACAAATTTTTTTCCATTTCACTAAAAAAAGCCTTGAACAAAAGTTCAAAATCTTCTTCTTTCAATTTAATTTCATCTCCGATTTTATACTTTAAAACAGACTTGTTCGGATCATACATCATTGATTTTGTTTCCTTGGTCATTTTATTATCATAAAGCATGATAGAGTCACACAGCATCCTAACTTCATTTAATGGATTGCCGTCCTTCAATTCTAACGTTCTGGTTCTATGAACAAAATAATGATCTAATACTAAAACCATGTGATTGAAGAAATTAGTTTCAAAAGATTCAATTGCCGAATTAAGCTTCGAATCATTTTGCTTCTTCGCGGTTGTAACCATATTTTTGTAGGTTGAAAGCTGTAATTCAACTTTCTTGCGACATTCATCAACATAATCTTGAGTATAGCTATTCATACTTAGCATATTTGATTTTCCTTTCCGAGTAATCACTTCATTTTACATATTGCGCCAACAGGATGTCGTTCGTGTTACAGTTCTGCCAACACTTTTTCAAGCTCGCCGCCCATTTTCATCCAACCATATTTCGCGCTGTTGAAGGCTTGATCCTCACTTTCGAATCCGGTTTGTTCAAGATGCAGATGGGTCGTTCCGTCCGAGTGCTGCAAAGTCCATGTAACCGCAGTGCTTATCCCGCCGCTAACCCAAGTGTAAGATAACTTATGAGGCTCGTCCACTTCGAGAACTTCGCTATCAATAATTCCATCCCACCACTCAGTCGGGTCAGTCCGAAACTGAAATTTATGCCCGACGACCGGTTTAAAATCATTAGCCATTATCCATTTCGCAAGCGTATTGCATCCGTTAAGGCGAGTCATACTTTCTCGATCGGGCTGGTATATTGAAAATCCTGTGAAACTTTCAAATTCATGTTTTATTCCTCCTGTAAGATTTGGTTTAAAAGCACCATTCTTTCACTCCAGAATTTCCTGTAAAACGATACCCAATCCTCAATTTCTCTCAATGGGGCAGGATTCAGCCGATAACGCGTTTCCCTCCCAACCTTTCGGTTGGTTACGAGACCGGCATCCTTCAGGATCGCCAAATGCTTGGAAACTGCAGTACGACCCATTTGAAAATGAATCGTTAACTCATTGAGAGGCAATTCTTCCGCGTCTGCCAACAGACGAAGCAGTTTACGCCGAGTTGGATCGGCAACGGCGTCATAAACATCCCTTATAGGTCCAATCTCGTTCAATATCACCCTCCCCTTGCTCTTCATGAATTAAGACACTTAATGGTTTCCTATTTATTATATATAATACGACACTATTTGGTGTCATGTCAAGTTGTCCCTTGATGAATTATTTTATGCCCAATAGTGTTTCTAATACTTCCATATAAATAGCCCTCTTTCCCATCCGGAGGGAGAGGGCTAAGAGAGCTGAGCAGAACCTATTGGACATCGCTAGGGAGTTATATCTTTAATTCCCCAAGCTTGATTAGCTCGACAACCGCTTGTGAACGACCTTTAACATTTAGTTTCTGCATCACATTGGAAATATGATTCCTAACTGTCTTTTCACTGATGAAAAGCTGCCCGGCAATATCCTTTGTCGTCTTGTCTTGGACCAAGAGTTCAAAGACCTCGCGTTCCCGATTGGTTAGTAAAAATTTACTTTTGTGGTCGCTGCTCATGGATTAGTGTCACCCCTCCTTGCTCGGGTAGTTGGGAGTTACAAGGTAAAGGGATACAGTCAAATTTATTTTATGAGTCGTGATTATTAATGGTGCGGCAGTAAGCAAAAATAGGCGTTGCTTCAGCAAGAAAAACCCTTTCACGATGCATCTTGACAACTGTGAGTACGGGCCTGCTCCCCCTAAATTTCAAATTGTTCCAATTATGATATAATTTAATGGCTTTCATTGCGAAATAGGGATGAGAAGAAAATCGGAGTTCATAGGAGAGGAGATATTATGAAGATCACAGACATTCAGAGGTTTGGCTTTCATCCCGTACTTGGCGAATGGTTTACCGGCCGTTTTCACGAACCGACCGATGTACAAATCCAGGCTTGGACCCAAATTGGCGAAAGCGCTCACACGCTTATTTCTTCGCCTACGGGTTCAGGTAAAACCTTAGCTGCGCTTCTTCCCTGTCTGGATCGAATCGCCAAGCTTAAAATCTCCTCCAGCCTTGCAGCATCCGGTGTAAAAGTGTTATATGTGACTCCATTAAAAGCGCTAAATAACGATATTCATCAGCATGTCTTTCATTTTCTTGAAGAGATTGAAGAGCTTGGTGCCCAGAGCACGCTTGGAGCAGAAGAAACCCATTGGCCCGGGATAACCGTCGGCATTCGCACCGGTGATACCAGCCAGAGCACGCGCGCCTCGATGCTGAGGCAGCCGCCGGATCTATTGGTGACGACTCCGGAGTCGCTGTATCTCTTGCTCACTTCGCCGCGCGCCCGCGAGATGCTGCGCACCGTGGAGCAGGTCATCGTGGATGAAATCCACGATCTTGCCGCAGACAAGCGGGGCATGCACTTGTCGATCACCCTCGAGCGGCTGGCTGTGTGGTGTGCCCGTCCGCCGCAGCGGATCGGCGTTTCTGCCACACAGAAGCCTATCCAGCGGGTAGCGCAGTTTTTGGGCGGCTGGGAGGATGACCGGCCGCGGGAGGTGGCGATTGTCGAGAGCCTCGCCGACAAGCGCTATGAGCTGCTGGTGACGATGCCGGAGCCAGCCCGGCCTCAAGCCGACCAGGAGGCCGTCTGGACGCCGATTGTCGAGCGGATTCTGCAGCTGATGGAAGGCAGCACCACGGTGCTTGTTTTTGCAAACAGCCGCAGGCTCTGTGAGCGGCTTACCTTGCGGATCAACGACCATGTCGGCCACCAGATCGCCAAGTCCCACCACGGCAGCGTCGCCCGTGAAAAGCGGCTCGAGGTCGAGCGCCAGCTCAAGGCCGGCGAGCTGCGCTGCCTGATCGCGACCTCGTCGCTGGAGCTCGGCATCGATGTCGGCCATGTCGATCTGGTGATCCAGATCGACTCGCCGCTCACCGCTGCCGCAGGCATCCAGCGCATCGGCCGCGCCGGCCATGCCGTCGGCGGCGTCAGCCGCGGGGTGCTGCTCGCGCGCAGCCGCGGGGTCCTGCCTGAGCTGGCTGTGCTCAGCCGGCGCATCGCAGCGCGGGACATCGAGGCCATACGCGTTCCGCGCAATGGCCTTGATGTCCTGGCGCAGCAAATCGTCGCCATGGTATCCTTGAGTGATGATTGGGATCTCACGCGGCTCACCCGCGTGCTGTCGCACAGCGACAGCTACCGCACGCTGCCGCGCGAGCGCCTTACGGCGATGCTGCAGGTGCTCGCCGGGTTCTTTCCATTCGTGCGGCCGCTGATCGCATGGGACCGGGAAACCGGCCGTCTGCAGCCGTTAGGCGTCAGCACGATGGCGGCGATCACCGGGGCCGGAACGATCCCCCAAAGCACTGCTTATCCCGTGCATCTGAACGAAACCGGCCTTCATCTCGGTGAGCTGGATGAAGAGTTCATTCACGAGTCGTCGATAGGCGACGTCTTCCAATTGGGCACGGCTTCCTGGCAAATCGTGCGAATCCAGCACGATCGCGTCTACGTACGTGAAGCCGCCAACCGCTTTAGCGAGATCCCCTTCTGGCGCGGGGAAGCGGGCAGCCGGTCGTTCGAGCTTGGCCAGCAAACCGGCGAGCTCTGGAGAGCCGTGAGCGACCATCTGCGAAGCTCGCAGGCTTGCTCCGGTGCCGCCGGGGTAGAGGCTCCGAATCCCGGAGCTGCCGAGACCATTTCTCTTACACAAGCTGAGCTCGATACAGTGGATTGGCTTGGAAAGGAGTATGCCTTTGACGCAGAGGCAGGCAGGAATCTGGTGGATTTGGTGCGCAGACAGCTTGCGGTTGGCTCTGTGCCAACTGATTTGAATATAGTTATAGAGACTTTTGCCGATGAACACAATCAGACGCATCTAAATATCTACAGTTTATTTGGACGTACCGTTAATCGCACCTGGCTGATGGCGATGGATCGCAAGCTAAAGCAGCAAGGGTTGGCGCCGATGTATATCAATGCCAAAGACAACGGGATTGAGCTTATTTTTCAGGAATACAATGAAGCCATTCTACAAAGTATCCTTACTCTTTCACTTGATCAATTGGAGGCTTTCGTGATCGATGCTGCTGCGGAATCTTCCATGTTTGCCGCATCCTTCCGCAAGTTGGCAGAGACTTCCCTGCTCCTCTCTCGCAGCTTCACCCGCATGCCTGCCTGGCAGAGACGCCTGCGAAGTGAAGAGCTTTTGCGAGAGGCCCTGCCTTATAAGGAACAATTTCCTTTATTTGAGGAAGCTATGAGAGAATGTCTGGAAGAGCACCTGGACATACAGAGTGTGAAGTTCTTATTGGAAGAAATAGAATCAAAGCGAATCTCAGTAACGGTGGAGCACCATCCATTTCCTTCCCCTCTTGCAGGGCAATTTATCTTCGAATATGTGAACACCAAAATATATGAATCCGATGTGCTTTCCCGTGATCTTCAGCTTGAGCTGCTTGGCTTTAGCCGTCAAATCGCGAGCCAGGTATTTGGTGCGGAAACCTTAAAGCATGCCGTCGATCCCGAGGTGATCCAAGCCGAGAAAAACCGACTCGAGGGCTTGGATCAACCTCTGCAGAAACCAGGCGATCTTCTTCGGTATTTGAAGGGGCACGGCGATTCATCCTTAGAGGAGCTTCGTTCTCTGACAGGCCCCCTCGCGAATGATTGGCTGTCTGAGCTCGAACAGCAGCATGCCGTCCAGCCCATTTTTCTAGCAGGTGAAACTCGTTATATCTGCAATGATGAGGCTGAGCAATATGCCGCTTTGTCCTCTTCTTCTTCCCTGGCATTGACCTTCATTTTAAAGCGAAATGCGGAGAGCAGGCTATCTTTTACAACCGAAGAAATCGGGAAAAGATACGCATTGAGCAGTGAGATCATTGCTCGCTGGATCGAAGATGGCTTGGAGCAAGGCTACCTGCAGCAGGCACCTTTTGCCGAGCCAGGCGAGGAAGACCTTTGGACCAGCACCAGGGTTGCTTCCCGTTTGATTCGAATGTCGCTTCAGGCCTATCGCCGGAATCGGGAAGCACTTTCACCATTTGCTTTTCTGCAGCAGCTTTTAATTCGTCATCGGCTTCTTGTCCCCTTTCAATCACAAGGAAACGAAGCACTCCGTGAAGTCATTAGCGGACTTCAGGGATTATTCCTGCCGATAACCCTGTGGGAGTCGGTCATTTTTCCTGCACGAATGCCATCTTACAAGAAGCAGGATTTGGATGCTCTCTGTGCTGCAGGAGACCTGATCTGGATGGGGCACAAGGAGTCCGAAGAGAAAGAAGGACGGATTGCCTTTTTCCTTACGGATAACACGGAGCTGTCCGAACCTTATCTCCATCGCTCCCAAGAGAGTGCACAGCCCGAGCTGCTTGCCAATCTGCGCGAGCGGGGAGCTCGTTTTTTAAGCAAGCTTGCGATTGAAACGGGTGAGCAGCCTTCCGTTCTTTTGCAAAAATTGATGGAGCTTGTATGGGAAGGCCATGTGTCCAACGATCAATTTTCACCCATACGCCTTCATGCTCAAGGACCTGCCAAGAAAAATGACAAATTCCAATCCGGACTGGGCCGCTGGTATGCGCTGGAACCAGCTTCCGGTGATTTTGATACCGAAGCCTCCGCAGTAAAGTGGACTCACTATCTTCTAGACAGGTATGGTCTGATTTGCAAAGATCTGGTGGCGGCTTTCTCGCCCTTTCCTTGGGAAACCATTGTACAAGTGCTGAAACAATTGGAAAACTGGGGCATGGTTGTCAGGGGATTGTTTATAGAGGGCTTGCCGCAGCTGCAATTCACCACCAAGGCGTTTCTCTCTTCCATTCAACAATCTTCTTCCTCTTCGGTTCCTGGAGGTAATGAAGCTTTAGTTCTGATATCTTCAGTCGATCCAGCCAATCCGTTTGGTATGCTGATGCCTTGGCCATCGCAAGAGAGCATCCCATTTTCCCGAAAAAGCGGAAATTATTTGGTCATGAAAGGAGCCTTCTGGCTCTATTGGGTTGAAAATAACGGCAGGCGCATATACCGGATCGGGCAGAAAGAACAATCCGAGGAGCAGATACAGGATGATCTAAAAACCATCTTCCGTATTTGCCTTCGCCAGCATCATTTACGCAAGATCATCATCGAATCCTGGAACGGTACCCGTATCACGGAAGCGCTTGAACGGGAATACCTGCTTCATCTCGGAGCGGAATTGGACCAAACCCGTTACGTACTTTGGCCCAGTCAGCTTAGCTAAGAGAACCATGGCAATCTGTTTTGTAATGACTGTATCATGTTTTTCGATTCATATCACGAATCATTACTGGACACCGAGTCGATGTAACATCCCCATAAAATGTGCAAAATAGTTGTTGGTACTGAAAACAGCTTCAATGTGTGCCCTGCCTTGTAAGCGGATTGAGTCTCGGAGCGACCCGTTTCTCATAAGTTCAAGACCTTGCTGAACCGCAGCCTCAATGTTTCCGTGCGGATAAAACATGCCGGTAACATTAGAAGTGATGAGCGCGCGTACCCCGTCGGAGTCAGTTGAAAGCACCGGGCAGCGGCAGCTCATGGCCTCAGCAACTGCATATCCAAATCCCTCGAGAATAGACGATGATAGTAAAAATCCGCCCGATTGACCAATAACTGAGTAATAATGTCGCATATCATTATGCGGCGCATTAGAGAATTGCTCGATTCGTGGACCAAGCCCTAGACGTGTGATCGTATCGTGAAAAGCAGCCCTTTCTGGCTCAGCAGCCAAATTGGAATCTTCGAAAAGCCATAACCGCAATTGCGGTTCATGCAACGCAATCCGATACACAATTTCCAGGCCCAAACTGTGTGGATACGATTAAATTTCAGTACAGCGAACATGTGAAAATACCTTACCCTATAATCGGATGGGTAGGTCGTCTTGAATCTAACAAAAATTGGCGAGACTATCCCATAATAGAGTTCACCAAAATAAGCAGCGCAATTTAAACATCTATGAAAAGCTCATTGCCAAAGGGCAGCAGCTTTCACCTCGCGACATGTTTCACTATGGCGATGAACTCGTTGAAAACGGTTTTTATGAAAAAGCGATTGAGCAGTATCTTCGATTTTTAGACGAAGAATGGCCCGGTTTGGAAGACAGAATTGCGGTATGCGGGAAATTGGCTCAATGCTACCGTGAGCTTGGAAACCTTGAAAAAGAACTGCAGTATCTATTCAAAGCCTTTGAATATGATCTGCCGAACGCTGAATCCTGCTGCAGGATCGGCAATCATTTTTTTCTGAAAGAAAGATGGAATGTCGCTATTTTCTGGTTCAGTCTCGCTTTGCAATTGGAACAACCGAAGGAATCCTGGGGATTGATTAGAATGGAGTTTCATACATGGCTTCCCCATATTCAACTGGCTATCTGTTACGGCAAGCTGGGAATGCTGGAACAAGCGTATCAGCATAATGAAATTGCCTTTTCTTATCTGCCGAACGATCCGGCTATCTTAAACAATAAACAAATTCTGGAGAAGCACATTTATAACCAAGAACAAGGAGAACAGGTATGAAAACAAGCATTGTGATCCTTACGCGCAATAACCTGACATATACCAAGCTGTGCCTTGAGAGTATACGCTGTTATACACAGGAGGGCAGCTACGAGCTGATTATCGTCGATAATGGTTCCACAGACGGTACAGTTGAATGGCTGCAAGAGCAGCTGGATCTTCATGTTATTTATAATGAAGAGAACTTGGGCTTCCCAAAGGGATGCAATCAAGGAATGGCGGCTGCGACAGGGGATTATATGCTGCTGCTGAATAACGATACGATTGTAACGGTCAACTGGCTCGACCAGCTGCTCAACTGCCTGCGCAGCGATGAACGCATTGGAGCCGTAGGCCCTGTTACCAACGCAGCCGCCTACCATACGGCGATTTCGGTACCCTACCGAACGCTAGAAGAGCTTGGCCAGTTTGCTGGGGAATATAATAAGGCCGATCCCACGAAATGGGAGGAACGGATCAAGCTCATCGGCTATTGCATCCTGATGAAACGCGAAGTGATCGAAAAGGTCGGATGGCTCGACGAACGATTCTCCCCCGGCAACTACGAAGATGAAGATTATTGTTTGCGGATCAGATTGGCTGGATACAAATTGATGCTGTGCAAGGATACGTTCATTCAGCATTTTGGCAGTGCTTCGTTTAACGAGAATCCCTCCTTCTTTTCTAGCGTGCTGCAGGAAAACGAAAATAAATTTGCGGAGAAATGGAAATTCAACCCCGTCTACTCCACCCATATCCGGTACGATCTCCTATCGCTCATCGACCGGATGAAGGACGATTCACTCCGCATTCTTGAAGTTGGATGCGGATGCGGGGCCACCTTATTGCAGCTGAAGAATTTATATCCGCATGCGGAAATGTACGGAGTCGAATTGAACGAACATTCCGCCTCAGTTGCCTCTTTGGTAGCGCAAGTGGAAAGTCAGAACATCGAAACGATGGACCTGCGTTATCCGAAACAGTTTTTCGATTATGTCATTTTTGGGGACGTGCTGGAGCATTTGTACGATCCCTGGAAGGTGTTAAAAGACATCGCTCTCTACTTGAAAGAAGACGGTAAAGTGCTGGCCAGCATTCCGAACGCAATGCACTTCAGCTTGATCCGGGATCTGCTGAACGGATATTGGACGTATACCGATAGAGGGCTGCTGGATCGAACGCATATCCGCTTTTTTACGTTTTACGAAATTTGTAAAATGTTCAAGGAAACAGGATATGACAACTTGAATTATAGTCGGGTTACCATTGGACGTACGGAGCAAAATGAAGCGTTCATGACGGAGCTATGCAAGTGGAGCCATGAGAGCTTGTGGGATCAGTACGAAACGTATCAGTATTTGTTTCAGGCTTCGAAACATGCGCCCGCAGGCAAAGATTCGGAACCACGAGTGCGGCAAAAGCTGAAGTTTTTACTGCGGTTCCAGATGGATATGACATCGAGCTGATTCCGATCGAAGGTGCCTCCAGCATGACGGCAGGCTATAACGAAGCGATGAGACGGTCCGACGCGAAGTATAAGGTGTATTTGCATCAGGACGTTTTTATTATCCATTCCCATTTTATATATGACATGCTTTCCCTGTTCCGAAACAACGCAAACATCGGAATGCTCGGCGTCATCGGTGCAAAAACGATTCCTGCCAGCGGCATCTGGTGGGAGAGCGGCGATGAAGTTGGAAAAGTGTACGATAGTCATCAAGGCAACATGGCGCTGTTCTCGGCAAGTGAAATCAGTGGCTGCTATGAAACGGTGCAAGTCATCGACGGGCTCCTTATGGCTACCCAGTACGATCTGCCCTGGCGGGAAGACCTGTTTCAAGACTGGCATTTCTACGATGCATCGCAATGCATGGAATTTGCGAAAGCAGGATATACCGTTGCTGTCCCAAAACAAGAAAAGCCATGGTGCCTGCATGACTCCGGAATCACGAGAACAGGCTTGGATTTTGCCGTGTCACGAAAACTATTTTGCGACACTTATGTAAATTCAAACATTGACAACACCATCCCAACGTAGTAAATTTAACGTATGATTAGTATCAGGTACTAATACTAGATCATACAAAGAGGTGACTCAGATGAATTCAACTGCTCGTATCACAGCGATTGGCACTTATGTTCCTGCCCGGGTGCTGACCAATTTAGATTTTGAAAAAATGGTTGAGACTACTGATGAATGGATCGTACAAAGAACTGGAATCAAAGAGAGACGTATTGCTGAAGATAGTGAGTTTACCAGTCATCTGTGTATAAAAGCGGTGCAGGATCTGATCACTAGATATGACGCAGTATTGGAAGACACGGATCTTATCTTGGTAGCTACGCACACTCCGGATCTCCCTTTCCCGTCTACTGCTTGCCTCGTTGGAGCGCATTTTGGCATTCCCGCCGCCGGCGCGCTTGATCTGAATGCCACTTGTGCCGGCTTTACCTATGCGCTGCATATGGCTAACGGGCTTATCAGCTCCGGTATGCACAAAAAAATTGTTGTAGTTGGCGCTGATACCTTGTCCAAGATAACCGACTATACCGACCGTTCCACCTGTATCCTGTTTGGAGACGGCGCTGGCGCTGTGCTGGTGGAAAAGGACGATGGCCATCCCGCTTTCCTTGCCCACCATCTGGGCTCGGATGGCTCAGGCGGCAAGCATGTATACCGAACCGGTCTGTCTGACGAACTGAACGGAGAAAAGCTTGCAGGTGATGGCAAGCTTGTACAAAATGGACGCGAAGTCTATAAATTCGCAGTTACCACTGTACCTCATGGCATCGAACAAATCCTGCAAAAAAGTGGTTTAACCACAGAGGATGTAGATTGGTTTATCCCTCACAGCGCCAATCTGAGAATCATTGAATCCATCTGTGAACGGAGCGGCATTCCATTTGAGAAGGCATTGTACAGCCTTGTTTATTACGGCAATACTTCAGCTGCATCCATTCCGCTCGCACTGGATCTCGGCATTAGGGAAGGTAAGGTTGGGCCTGGCGATACCCTTCTACTTTATGGCTTCGGCGGGGGATTGGTGCATGCCGGGCTGCTGATGAAGTGGGGATAAGTTTCCAGCCAGCCATGGCGGAGCGGGTCTGCCTTTCTTTAACGTTCGCGGACGTGATTCTCACAACGAGAATGCGCTGATAAGCGCTGATCATCTCCAGATTCTCGATCATTTTCCCGGCAGCCTGCTTCGAGTCTGCTACTTGATCTGCAACAGCTTCGATCATTCGTGCCAATGCCCTTTGGCTTCTCGCGAGAGAAGCCAGGATATGCAGCTCCAACCTTGCTCTGTCTTGAGGAAGATCGATCATTTTTCATTCCCGCCGAATGAAAACATATCTCCTAGCCCGCCGCTCGAACCTCCATCCTCACCGCCGCTGTCGCCTTGTCTGAGAAGCGCCTGCATATTGCGATTCAGCGCATGTTCCATCTTGCATCGATAACTTCAATGATTTGATCATGAAAATCACCGGTCTGCTTCATTTGATACCCATGCCCAAGCAACGAAGCCGAGCTCAAATGATTACAAATCCAGTTACGGGTTTTCTCAGCTTCCGCAGCTTTAGCTTCAAGCAATAAAGCGATATTCAGCTGAAGGCTTGCTGTGGATTCCAACATATTCATGTAAATGCTTGATCTATCCAATCCATGATCCCTCTATTCTTCGGCATCCGGGCCGTTCATTTCTTTCATTACAATTTCTGTTTGCTGCGCAATAGCTTCCTCCAGTTCGGCCAGGCTATTTAAATAGGCGACTACGCTCTTGATAATTTGCGAAGAGTGCTCCTGAATTCCTTCCACTCCGTCGAATTCAGGGTGCAGATCCGGAATTTCCGTGATGATGGACGACATTTGCCCCGCTATGCTGCCCTTCGTTTGAAGAATTTTTGACATTTCTCTGTGCGAGGCTGCTATATACGTAATAATGTTAGTTATCTTTTGTTCCAACCTAATTCCCCTTCCGCCCAGCTTTTTCTCTTTATTATTTTATGCGATCCCATAACCAAATGTGCCGAGTTTGGATGGATGCTGCAGCGCTAAATGTAGGTATGTGGATCAACGCCCCATTTATCCATAAATTTCCCGTGATTGACCTGAATCAACTCCTGGAGGGAATCTTTATTCTCCTTGTGAAAGCTAGCACTGCCATGATGGAAAATAAACGAATCTCCTGCTATGCACAGCCTATAGCCGGCAAGTCTTGCCCGATAGCAGTAATCGTCATCCTCGAAGTGGCCTGGACTAAAACGTTCATCCAGCATGCCAACTTTGTCCATCAGCTCACGCCTGAACAGCAGGCAAATCCCTACCAGCCGCAAGGTATCCTGCCATTTCTCCGGACTCGGGACATTCATGGCTGCAGACATGTCCGCAACATTGGTAAAAGGCTCCTGAATCTGCTGCTTTCCGCTTGCATAGTTGGTCACAGGGCCTACAATCCCTATTTCATCACTGCTATACAAACAGCGAAGAAGGTTGGGCAGCCAATTCCAGCCCACGATGGTATCGTTATTCAGAAGCATTAAAGCTTCTCCACTTGCAATACTGAGCCCAAGGTTACATGCCCAGGGAAAGCCTCTGTTGGTCGGCAGTGATATAAATTTTATTTCATGGCGGCAGCAGTATTCAATGGATCCATCTGTGGAACCATTGTCCACTACAATTATTTCGTAGGGAACCTCGGTATGCTTTTTAATCGACGAAATGCACTCTTTAAGCAGAGAAAGGCCATTATAATTGGGGATAATGATGCTGGTTAGCTGCACTAGCTTCGCCACCTCACATATTCTCTTTTACGGAATGTATCGTGAAAACCAAGCCGTTCTCCCTTCTGCTCCATAGCCAATCTTAAAGCTTCGATATGATCCCCTATGATCAGCTTGGCAACCCGGCTGTTGGATCCCTGGTTGTGGCGTCTTCGCCTATTTTTCGAAATGACATTGATACTTGTCGGCGCACTGAACTTCAGTCCTTCCTGAATGGCTCGCACCTGTGCTTTTGGCGGCACCATAAGCTCTGAGCATCCAATTCGATCCAGTGCGGCTCGGGATAATGCATGGGGGACAGCCGTTAAGGAGTTCGATCTCAGCTCAGGCTTTTTCATGGTGAGATTGAGAAAACGTTTCATTACCGTTACGGAATCAAAGCGTGTATTGGGAACGAATGGTGTTAGATTGTTGAGTGCTATATCCTTTCCCTCATGAATCGCTTTAATAAAAGGAAGCAGCTTTTCTGCACGAACGGGGAAATCACCATCCAAAAAAAGCAGAATGTCCGATCTGGACAGCTTCGCCCCGATCGCTCTCCCCACATCATGGCCCAGCGGCTTCGGATAATGAACAATCACAGCGGAGGAGTGTTCACGCACCTTCTGCAGGGTTTTATCATGCGAACCATTGATCACAACAATAATCTCGTTAAAGGGAATCCTGCGAAGCTGCTTGAGCACTCGATCAATGGACGCTTCTTCGTTCATAACGCTGACTATGGCTGCAACAGAGCGGGAAGTCGGAATTACGAGTGAACGCCAATGGCCTTCAGACACTGATTTACGCGGAAGTGTTCTGTGTAATTTGAGCATCCGTCGCTTCATACTAAGTCACCTCGCTGTTTGTCTTTTTCTTATCAAGTCGGGCATATTTCCACGCTCTCCAGTGTTCTGGATGAGCCAATGAATGGCTTCCAGGTGATCCCCCACGATCACGTCCCCTAATGGATCTGCTCCTTTGGAGATTCTTCGAATCGGATTTCGCATACCCACATGAATGAAATGTACAGCTTTAATCTTGAGCCCTTTTTGGGCTGCAATCGTTTGAGCTAACGGAGGGACAGCCAAATTCTCGGCTCCAATCGCTTGAAGCGCCTTCCGGCTGATCGTATGCGGCACAGTAGTCATGGAGGCTCCATGCAAATGGCGGTGGGCCAGAATCGTATTCAGTGCATATTTGGAGAGAGTGACCTTATGCACCTTGGAGGCGGAAGCTTTTCCCGAGTAGCTGTTTAAAGCGACATCCACACCTGATCCCACTGCCTTGATCAGTGGGCGAAGTTCACTGGCCGGAATAATGAAATCTCCGTCAAGAAACAGGAGAATGTCACCTTTGGCGGCATTTGCGCCTATACTTCTTCCCACATCATGACCAAGAGGTTCGTCAATGGAGATAACACGAGCACCTAACCGCTCTGCTGTCTGCTGAGAGCCGTCGGTGGTGCCGTTAGCCACAACAATGACTTCAGTTTTGCGATGAACCAGGAAAGCTTGCCGAATCACACGTGACAGTGTCTTTACTTCGTTAAACACAGGAATGATAACGGAAACCTTGGGGGTGCCGGAATAACGTCCAGAAGGCACACGCCGCACATGCTTCTGCTTACCGGGAACTCTCTGTTTGTTCAACGGTTCTCAGCTCCTGTCTTTGGCATCCTATACGCCTCTACTCTATTGTATGATTTTCCGGGAGCTGGAACAGGGCTGAAGTCGGGCGAATGAGAAAACAGGCATTTATACATAAAGGCGAATGTCTTATACAAATTCCCCCCCCCGGCACTTGTCGTGTCTCCTATCAAAACATTGACCCATAATTAATAGACTTTTTTAATAAGACAAATGCATAGTAAAAACTCTCATCTCTTAATATTTTATATTAGAGGTGATGAGGTTACTTTATATCAAAGGCAATCACACCTACTATTTTTATGAGGGGAGTGAGAGAATATGTCATCTAAGAAAAGAACTGTTTCTAGCGGTATATTGAATAATATAGGTACGAATTTCGCTGTAAATGCAATAATTACAGCTGAAAATGCTGATCCGGACGATGATCGGATCGTCACAGTAGAAGTTATCGACTGGACTAACCCTTTCCCAGTACAATTACCTGTTGCTTCATTCAATGGTCCGAACGGAACTCCTGGTGACAATGGTCCAATCGAAATCGAAGAATCCACCGCAGCTATATTTTTTGCCGACGTTACTCCTGCGTTTTTGTATGAAGTACGCATCACCTATCACAACACGACGGAAGATTTCATAACGAATGCCTTCGGTACCGATTTCTTTTTTAATAACTTAGAAGGATTCACAGTACTTCACAGCGAGTTCAAAACTATTGAATTGGACTAAAGTATTCATAGGGCGTACAGAAATGAAAGCTGTACGCTTCTTTTACAAGAAAGGAGTGATAACAATGGCAGTAGATAGACTCGCTTTACTGAAAAGCAAATATCCCAATAACCCGCTGATCAGAATGATAGAAGCTAAAGATAGTGTTGCCGTGCAAGAGCGTCGAGCTGCATTATTAAATAGCAAACATCCTTATATGGAAAAAGTGCTGGAGAGTATTAAAAACAAGAACAGTTAATCAGTCTTTTGTTCTCTGATGAAAAAGCACGGAAACAAAAAAACGCTGGCTAAGGCGAGGGCGCTGAAAATCGCCACACAAACCGTTTATTTCGGCAGCAGTTTCTTTTTGCACTATTATTTAATGAATTACCGCGTTAATGTAGAATAATAATGGTATACCCACGTTCGGAAGGTGGTTGCCCATGCTCGGTCTCAAACAAATGGAACTTTCGTTCTACAGCCCATTGTACGATTTAATTTAGCCACTCATATCCTCAAAAAAGTCAATGAGCATGTCGATTTTTTTTCATTGGCGAACTTCTTAAAAATAGCTACTGTGAATGTTATGGCCGACCGGCTAAAGAGCAGGAACTACTCTTTTGTTTGCTTTTTCTACAACGGTTATACAATTTATCGGACATCCACATCATCGAGGACGCTCAGGTGAATTTGGCATACAAATGGTTTTTGTCGTTGAACCCGGAAGATGAGCTGCCGGATCCCAGCCTACTTTCTAAGTTTCGCAAGCACCGGATCGGCGCCAATACGTTGGAAGCCATGTTAAAGAATGTGGTTCAGCAGCCGATTGACAAAGGGATCATCAAATCGAATGCCATCATCATGGACGCCACCCACAGTCATGCCGGATCCAAGAAAGATTCTCCGCTCGAAGTCCTCATCAAAGCCGGAAAAAAGTGCGTAAGGCGGTGTATCATGAACGCAGCGACATGGCCTCGTCGTTTCCAACGAAACCTGAACCGGAAAAGGATGAAGTCGAGGCCACTAAAAAGCAACTGCGTTATTTGGCAGATCTAGGGGAAGTCATCGAGAAGCAGGCGAGCCCTTCCAACCAACAGATTCAGAAGGAACTAAAGAAAGTCAAACAGATCGTCGAAGATGAACGTCTGCTCGCCTACAAAGACATCCAATCCGCCGTGGACCCGGATGCCCTGCTTGGCTGGAAATCGGAGGACGTGAGTTTTTTCGGTACAAGTCTCACCTGGCCATGACGGAGGAGCGAATCATTACCGCGATAGAAGTAACGAGCGGCGAAAAGGCAGATGGCAATTATCTACAGACGTTAGTAAAAACCACGCAAGAGAACGGTATTGAGGTAAAAGAGGTATTTACCAAAAGTCAGAAGCCTTTGTGGCGCGTAGAAAAATAACGCGGCCAAATCGAATCTAAAAATGCAGAGATGAAACAGGCTCATGGAATGAATAAAGCCCGATACGTGGGTCTATTTGGCATGCAGATTCAGACGTATCTAACGGCATTTGTGGTAAATGTGAAACGAATGATTCGTTTATTGGAGCCCACAACGTAAGGGGAGAACCCTCTTATTTTGGTGTTCTGGTTTTTTTTGATGAGAAAAGGCCTCGATCCTCTACATTTGTAGAAAATCAAGGCCTTTTTCAGCGCCCTCGCTAAGGCTGCAGCGTTTTTTTATCGGGCAACAGCACGATTATTTCTTCTAAGGTGCCTTCTTTTTTGTATGTCCTTTTTGCTGGTCAGCTTCAGGACATTTATATAATTTGAATATCAAGTTGTTTCAGTAAGGTCTTTAAATACGAACATTTGTTTGATATAATAAATACAAACGAATGTTCGGTAGTGATTGGCGTGGCTCAACAAGAAACGATGACGCTTAAGAGGTTTCAAGAGAAGTTCAATACGGAACAAGCATGTCACGATCATCTGTTCCAGATTCGTTGGCCCGAAGGGTTTTGCTGTCCGAAATGCCAAAGCCAATCGTTCTATTTCCTAGAGACGCGAAAGCTTTACCAGTGTGTGACTTGTAAGCATCAAACTTCCGTGACGGCCGGTACCATCATGCATAAAACGCACACGCCTTTGTTGACATGGTTTTGGGTGATCTTTTTAATCGCCCATGATAAACGCGGCATCTCTGCAACCTATATCGCTCGAGAACTTGAATTGACCTATCCGACAGCCTGGTTGCTCCTTCAGAAAGTCAGAAAAGCTATGGGTGATCGCGATGCCAACTATCGACTGGCCGGCTTGGTTGAACTCGATGATGCCTTCTTTGGCGCACCAACAGAAGGCGGCAAACGCGGTCGTGGCACCAAACAAACGCCCGTGCTCGTAGGTGTTTCACTCAACAAACAGGGAGCACCGCAATACGTCAAAATGCAAGTGATTCCGGATGTAAAAGGGAAAACGCTGATCGATTTTGCACAGCATTATATCGAACCCGGCGCAACGATCAGCAGCGACGCTTACCATTCTTACAACGCGCTTGCGAAAGAATACAACCATCAGCCGCTCAAATTCAACGTCAAAGAAAACCCGGATCATTTGAAGTGGCTTCATACGATGATCTCAAACGCCAAAGCTTTTATTGGCGGTACGTTTCATGGCTTGGCACCTAAGCATCTGCAAGCCTACTTGAATGAATTTTGCTTCCGTACCAACCGCAGACAGTTTGAAGGATAACTGTTCAATCGGCTTTTATCCGCTTGTATTTCTACTGATACCATTACTTACCAGGAACTTACCATATGACGATGCGGAGCTAACTTGATATTCAAATTATATAATACCAAGTGGTCTTTTTTATGTTCAAACTCCAATTTTTTTTCATTACAGGAATGCTGCCCGTTACATCTATAAAAGAAAAAGGAGCGGCTGTCCAGCAAGCTCATCCATAAATATCCATTTCAGTTGGATTATATACTCCATAAAGTGTCCTCCTTTTATCATGCTAGAAATCCACCCTTATGCAGCATTTGCTTCACTTCGTCTTTGGTCATAAGAAAGTCGTTGGAGGAATAGGTCTGCGTTGCCACACCAGGAAAAGAGGAATAAAACTCCATTAATTCAGCATTCTCAATCGTAGGAAGAATAATGATGTAATGCTTGTCATAATGTACTGCATGATGACTTTCATATTCGGAAATGAGGATCTCATGAAATTTCTCCCCTGGTCTTATCCCCCGTTCCACAATTCGAATATCGTTTCTAGCAGACTCTTCAATCAGGACCTCAGCCAGATCCAGTATTCTGCATGCGGGCATGGCCATGACAAAAACCTCACCGCCTTTTCCTTCGAGAGCGGCTTTTATGAGAAGCTCGGAAACCTCCTGTTGTGTCATGAAGAACCGAGTCATCCTTAAATCGGTTATACCAATCTCATCGCTTTCCTGGGCTTGCTTCATAAATAAGTTAAGGACACTTCCGCTAGTTCCCAAAATATTGCCGCCTCTAACGCAAATAAATTTCGTGCTGTTATTTACATGACTGGAAAGAATCATCAGCTTTTCACCGATTGCTTTCGACAACCCATAAAAGTTACTTGGATCTGCCGCTTTGTCGGTGGACATATTGATGACTTTTTTGACCCTCTTTTCCACAGCTGCGTGAATAACGTTTTGTGTACCTATCACGTTAGTTTTCAAGGCTTCTAAAGGCTGTTCCTCACAGATGGGCACATGCTTTAATGCAGCCAGATGGAAGATGTAATCGATACCTGCGCAAGCTTTGACCAGAGCCTCTAAGTCACGAATGTCACCGATGCAAAAGGTCAATCTCGGATCATTAAAAATGTGTTTCATTGCAACCTGCGCGGACTCATTTCTTGTATATATGACGATTTTGTTTGGGTTGTTATTAAGAAGTTGGCGAATAAGCTCATAACCCAGAGAGCCGGTTCCTCCTGTCACTAAAATATTTGATTGTGTAAACAATCGAAACTCACCGTCCCCCAGCCTGTTTTATTTTTAAATATGGTAGATTCCGTTTAACAAACTCTTCCAAATCCCGTGGTTACCTTCCCATTTATCTCCGTCAGGCAATTGGACTGCACATACTTTATCAAGAGGCCAGTCTAATTCTATTATTCCTTTGACAGGCGCATGATTGATCAACAATACCCTGAAATCATTGCGGACGAGCCCTGTTAATACCATCTGCAGATCGTAAGCATCCTGGATGCTCCCTTCCGTTCTGACAAAAAGAATACGTTCACTGTTGTCCACCTTCTGCAAAAATCGCTCAACACGCCGGTTGAACTTTTCTTTTACTTCCGGATACGCGGCCAAGTGGGTGTGCGTGTTTTGCGCTTTGGAAAAATCGTGGTTTGATAAAATGCCATAGGCGTCATCTGAAACTAGCAGCATCTCCTCGTTAGCTTCTCCCACCACTCTTAAATTCTCCAGCTCCATAAAGCCTGCAAATCGATTCATCAGCAGCTTGTTAACATCCGACAATTGGATAGAGCCCATCCAATCCAACACGCCGGAATATGGCCGCAGATTGTTTTTTTGAAGCTCAATAGAAGCCAGACAAAGATCTCCCAAGCTAAAAATACCGTCATAATTTCCCTTTAGTTCACTAGACTTCATAGCCTATCACCTCCTTTTTTTATTGACTTACTAACTTACATCTCTATTTGATTCCATTTTTATATGATTTGTGTGGACAAAATAGCAATTTTATTAAATATGGTTATAAGTACCAAATATTTATATTTTCGTATTTTTAATCCCATTTGCCCGAACTTATTTTGTATTTTTCTAATAAACTAGAGACTGTACCAGAAAAAAAGAAATAGGAAAGGTAGGTATGAAATTTGAAAATCTTGCTAGCAACCTATTGGCCAGTGCCACATGTTGGAGGGGTATGGCCTTTTATGGTGCAGCTTAGAAATAAGCTGGAGGCCATGGGGCATGAAGTGGATCTTCTAGGTAACGGAGATGACGAAGGCAACTCTTTTATTTACATGGTGAATCAAAACCGGAGAATACAAAAGGACAAGTTGCTTCCGCTACTCAAAGCAAAGCTGAATGTATCAACTTATCCGGTTCTACACGCGAATCCGCTTGTTAACTACGCCGAATTTCAGAGGTATATGTTTGAATTGGCAGCTGCTTATTTTAACATTGATGGCTATGATGTGATCCATACACAGGATGTCATATCCACGACAGCCCTTGCTCGGGTTCGTCATCCACACACGGCCATGGTCGCAACTTTGCATGGCTGCATCGCTCATGAAATTAGACATCTCAACCATCCAACGGACTTTATAGCTCACGCCTATTACGATGCGATTGAATATAAGGGAGCCACTTCCGCAGAAGTGACCCATATTGCCAACCAATGGTTAAGACGCATTTTGACAGAAGAATTTAAAGTGCCCAACGAGCAATTAAAGATGTTTCCTTATGGTTTCGATGTGGAAAGTTTTGTAAAACGAATGAAGGAAAAAACCGATATGGAGCGTCCTTCGGGAAAGAAGGTTATCATCTTTACGGGGCGTCTGGTCGAACTCAAGGGGGTTCATTATCTTTTATCCGCTCTCGTTAAATTAAAGGCAAAACGTCAAGACTGGGTTTGCTGGATTGTCGGGGACGGTAATAAAGAAGAAGATCTTTTGAACCAACGAAATGAACTAGGTCTGCAGAAAGAGGTTTTATTCTTGGGTAAGCGTGATGATATTCCCGCGCTTTTACAATTGTCTGATATTTTTGTATTGCCAAGCCTCGTCGAGAACCAGTCCGTTTCGTTAATCGAATCGCAAATCGCAGGGAAAGCTTCGATCGTAAGCGACTCGGGCGGGCTGCCTGAGATGGTTGAACATAAAGTGACAGGTCTTCTCACCCCCGTAGGGGATATAAACGCCTTAGCTTATAACCTGGAAAAGCTACTTCGGGATGACACTTATCGGAAAAAGCTAGGTGCAAACGCCCAACAATGGGGTATCAAACATTGGTCGATGGATTCGATGACCGAACAACTGATTAAGCAATATGAAGCCGCGATCGAGAAAAGAAAGATGAGGTAATGAGAATGAAACGGTTTACTGCTTTAATTCGACGCTCGATACGCAACCGATATTGGATCATTTATTCGATGCCCCTTTGGGATCAATTGCGTCGGCTTATCGATTTATATTTTAAGAAACAGCAATCATATGATGTTGACGGAAATCTATTTAACTTTCTGTTTCTTTCACCTATACCAATCCTGGTATTGGCTGACAGCAGAGTTTGGAATCGGACTGCAGAAAGAATGCCGGAGGGCTATGCTATTCCCGATCGTGATACACTACAGGTTTTGCTGGAAATGTCTGGCGATTATTACGGCGAGCTATTCTCCAATCATAAACCGATGTACGGTGTTTACGTAGATAGCTCAATTTGGAAGAGCTTAAAGAACGCGCTTCCTGAGCAATATGTGATTCCGGACCCCTCATCGATCCGGATCCTGGAACCGATGAGGGGGGATTTTTACAACTTTCTGTTCACCTCGTCACCATCCTTACCTGGAATTGTGGTGGATGGTAAAGTATGGAGACAAATCTCCACTGCTTTGCCCGCGGATTTTCGATTGCCTGATTTCACAACCGTCGACATTCTGAACCAGAATAAACAGGGAGTGGGAAAATGAAAGCTTTAGTAACCGGGGGCGCAGGCTTCATTGGTTCTCATCTCGTAGAAAAGCTGGTGGCGAGCGGATATGAGGTTCACGTGATTGATAACCTGCAATCCGGAGATGTAACCTTTGTACATCCGCAAGCAGTATTTCATAAGGAAGATATTCAGAGTCAAGAAAGCAAAGAGATTATCTTGAGGGAGAAACCGGACGTCGTATTCCATCTAGCCGCCCAAGCCGATGTACAACGATCCATAAACGACCCCAGCCACGATGCAGAAGTCAACATTGTGGGTACATTGAATTTGATCGATGCTTGTCATCAGGCTTCCGTTAGTAAGTTTGTCTTTTCATCCACCTCCGCCGTTTACGGAAACTTACAAATGGATCTGATCACTGAGGTGGATCCAGCAGTGCCGATTTCCTATTACGGCTTGTCCAAATGGACAGCAGAGAACTACATCCGCATTTATTCTGCATTACGCGGAATTCCTTTTACGATTCTTCGTTATGGTAATGTATACGGTCCTCGGCAAAAGCCGAAGGGAGAAGGAGGAGTCATTGCGGTCTTTATACAAAACATCAAGAACGGGTTGCCAGTTTACATTCACGGAGACGGAAAACAAACACGTGATTTCGTTTTTGTGAAGGATGTCGTACAGGCCAATATGTCTGCGATTAAATTTGGATCAAAGGAAACCTATCATGTCAGTACAGGCAGAACTACTATGATTATGGATATTGTCCATATGTTAGAGCATATCCACGGTTTGGATATTGAGACTCATTACTCGCCGGCTCGAGAAGGAGATATACGTCATAGCTGTCTGGACAACAGTAAGGCCTTCAACGATTTGAAATGGGAGCCGCATGTAACCATGATAGACGGATTAATAGAAACTTATCATACTATCTAATGATCAAGAGATATGCAGTTCATGGATAAATCCAGCTGCATATTCGATACATAATGATCCATACACCTTATGGGAGCTTTGCGGTTTAAATGCGAGCCGGGATCAAGCGGCGGCAGCCCTTACTTGGTGCGGTCACGAAAACCTTTAGCGCATATACTTAATTGAGGGCTGACGATTGAAGTGACCCGGCAAACAAGATTTTTTTATAAAATAGTGAATCTAACTTTTTACATAGAAAATGATGGAATTTGACGCTCGGCGGCATCAGTAACTTTGAGGGATTCATGTGGACATAAAAACTACAGATCAAATTAACAGAGATTTAGCACCGATTTACTATTCAAAATAGCGATAGCATAAATTGGTACCACCTGAAACACTTAATCAACTGCTGCCCGTTAAATGCAGCAAGGCTGCCAGTTGAAGTTGGTAGCCAGCCTATGGAGCTCTTTCGTCTAATAAATACCTATTTTGAAAAGAATTTAGCTTTTGCCCTTTTCTAATCCGCTATAGCCCTTTCAAAATAAAAACAATCACATAAGTTAATGTATCTTTTATGATTGGGGGCTAAGAGTTATCCTATTTCGTCATCAAGCAACTAAGTTAGTTGGTAAGTCCGTTCAAGTTCAGACAACGAGTGGTCGTATTCTAACTGGTCGGTTATCATTTGTAGGTACCGATTTTTTAGTAATGCGAATGAGAATAGGCAGGCCTATTCGCCGTGTCGTTATACGTTTAGTAGAAATCATCCTGCTCTTCTCTTTGCTTGGACTCTGATTTAAACGTAGAAAGGGAGCTGTCGGAGTGAAGAAAGTGCCGGTAAAAGGATTTGTTCTCCATTCGAAGGATTCTGGTAATAAACATACTCATGAACTTCATATCATTTCATGGGACGGTAGACCAGTTTACCATGTCCATCACTTTTCTGGCGTGACTACTTATGACGATGGACACGTTCATGAGTATATGAGCGTAACGGAGCCTGCTCCAACCGGAGTACCACATGTACATCGGTACCATACCGTAACGTCTGTAAACCATGGTCACACCAATACTATCCATGGTGTAACTGGTCCAGCAATTGAAGTTACAGGTGGTGGACATAACCATTACTTTGAAGGGGTTACAACCGTTAATGGAATGCGACCCCATGCTCATCATTACAGAGGCGCTACTGGAAATGAAGCATTCTAAAAAGGATATTACCATTCAAACAAAACGATCCCTCGTTAAAAAAACAGGGGTCATTTTGAAATTCACAATAGTAGGGTTAGACAAAAAAAGCATAAATTGAAGAGAGAAACCCTTCGCTTGTCTATTTCGGGACAAATCTGATGAACCCATCGCATGATCGTCGTATGAACCATATTAAATCCTCGTTCTTTCATCATTTCCGTTAAATTTCAATAACTTAAGCTATACCCTCAAATACCATCTAACGGTTAACAAAATAATTGCTGCTTCATAATGTTTCCATTTGAAGAAATTCGATGCCGTTGCCATATTTATTTGCCTCATCCCATGTTTTAAGTTCAGCCAATAAGTTTTTGCAACACAGCCTTCGATTGTTCAGTCATCATACATTACTGTTCGCCATCATAGTTTCATTAAATGTGGAATTTAAGACTAGGGGTTGATATCTTGGATCAATGCCTTATCGCCTAAAGAAAAAATGGATATTGAAACGGCAGGTCAATTCATCCATCTTTTTGATCAACTGCGGAACAGTCTCGTCATAATGGAAGCATGGCAATTAACGGAATTGAATAAGCAAGCTCATCAATGCACACTCAGCTTACGCACCTTTAAATTAGACCTGTTAGAAAGGATTCTTCTTGGAAAAGTCGGAATCGGTTTAACCCCGACTTTCATCAATCACATGGTCAATGAACTGGATGAATACATTAAAATCCTTGATGAGCACATAAAAGGGAAGCCGGTACCGCGCTACCACGCTCTCCACCATGATCTACTGTGTGGTTCCTACCGGATGGCTGCAGGTCACGCGGCGACCCTTGCGATGGATTTAGATGCCGTGGAAAAACGTTTGATTAAAAAGAGCGACGCTTTTGAACAACATTTTAATGAATTTTTTCTGAAGGCCATTGAACTGACCGGTAATTTGCGAACATTAAATAAGCAATGCAATCCAGCTAAACCGCGGGTGGTAAACCATTAAAAGGCTTCTTATTGAACACTTGGCCTTAAAACGTTTGATGCCTATTGGTACAACTTTCTTATAAGAGCCTGTTCAAAAAGCTTATAGGATCGGATAAAAAACAAAAATGCACCGAAGCGAAAAATGGAAAAATGGAGGTATCCCGACTCACCATTAAACCAACAACGCGAGGTGCATTTTCATGGACTTGAGCTTGAACTGCTACCCTACCACTACTATAATACACTCGGATTTGACGCGGAACTGATTGACTACATAGATCATGTGGATGACGCGATTGTGTTGCAAAAGATCGCTCCGCTATACAAAAATGGCGGACGTCCTCCTGTCGATCCAAGGGTCTGCTTTCGGATGCACTACCTGTACTTTACACGTCCGGAGATTTCCTCGTTTCGTGAACTGGAGCGGCAATTAAAAGAGCCGAAAAATCAGGCATGGCGTAATTTTATCGGTGTCCCCAACATCAAAAAGGTGCCCGTTCACAGCAGCCTGAGCAACTTTCGAGTCAAGGTTAGTGCCGAATTGTTTTATGCCATTCTTTTTGACCTCATTGCGCAGGCGTTGAAGCTAAAGAACTTTCTACTGCCAATGCTTACGGGCATCGATTCCAGACCGGTTTGGGCCAATGTCAACGGGTATAAGCACAAGCGCTGCTCTTGCCCGGATCAGAGCAAGTGCACTTGCGAGAAGACGTATTCTGATCCCGACGCCACCTGCGGCGTGCAACGAACGAAGGCGAACCAGAACAAGTTTTTCATCGGTTATCGCAAGCATTCCATCGTTTGCCCCAGCCCGAAAGGACCGGTCGTTTTGTTTTCGATCATCCTGCCCAATGATACGGCAGATGTCAAAGTGATGCTGCCGCTCATTGAAATGATGGAAAATCGAAGGACTCAAGGTCGATTATCTGGTGGCCGATTTGGGTTATTTCGATGCCGATGATCAGAAAGAAGCGCTCCTTAAGCATAATGTGGCGGTCGTAACGGAAATCAAGAAAAACACGATCATTCCTGAACACTGTTCCCCTGAAGGAAAACCGGAATGCGAGCAAGGTCATGCCCTTGTGTTCGACGGATTCGATAAAGACACATATACCGCTTGGTTTCGCGGAGACGATGAGCAATGCGCCGCCTGTCCGCTTCAAGGCCTTTGTGAAAAGCAGTTTGGTTATTCCTTCAAGGAAAACCCGTTCTTCTACGGACCTGTTCCGCAGGAGCATGCTGCAAGAGCACATGCTGAATTTCCGCAAGCAGGTGGAACTAGCGTTTGCACAAGAGTCGAATCAACTGACTTCCGTCATGAAGCATAAAAAAGTGCCGGTTCGTACCACAAAACGCGTCGAGAAGTGGTTTATCTTGCGGGATGCGTTTCGATTAATAGAGCGGATGATTCAGCACCTGCGAGCCACTATCATGCCTCCAAATCATGTGACGACCCTCAAAAAGCTGCAAGAGATTCAAGTGGAGCAAATCTCGTTGCCGCTGGCGGGGTAAGAAACTTGAAACTCCAACTGAAAAAAAAGAAAATCACGACACAAGGGATACGTCTGTCCAAATAAGTTTTCGGTAAAGTGATCTGCACCAACCAATGTTCCCCTCACATCTCAGAACCCTTCCTTTTCCAATTTTGGAGCTCGTATTGCTGAGTCATGTTTCAGCGTTCAAACTAAATTGATACTTTTTGAACAGCCTCTATAAGACATTATATGTCTAATGGAGATTCAGTTGAAGAAACCTTTCAGAAATTTTTAAGAGAATAAATTAATGCTAAGGCGTGAATAAATACCCACTATATGGGAATATTTTTATACGGATGGTTATGGGAGTCCGTATCGGAGGGGTAGTTATGCAAGAAATTAAAGCTAAACAACCGAAAAAATGTGTGAATTGTATTTGGGGAAACTGGGATGGAATGAAGCAATTTTGTTCCAAACAAGTATGTGTGAAAAAATAATAAATAACAGTGTCTTAACCAAACACTCAGAATGATCGAAGCCCTCTTTCCTTTAATGGGATTTAGGGCTTTTTGTTGCATTACGCAACACTTATTCTACAAGTCCAAGCTCCATATAGTCATGTTGACTCATAATTCCATCGATTGGAAGGGAATGGTCCCGCTCGAAGGCTTTTAGGGCTTTTTCTGTTGACGAACCAAATTTTCCGTTACAGGTACCTATAAAATAACCTGCATTTTGTAGTAGATGTTGGATCAATTGGACATCCCCTTTAGCCAATCGTCTGGCTTCCATTTGTGGTTCTCCAAGGACGTGTCCCAAAATGGTTACACGGGTACCGATTTCTACAAATTCGAACAACTCTTCCACATGTTGATTTAACATCCGAATACATCCGTGGCTTGTATCTGTTCCGATGGAATAGGGTTTATTAGTACCGTGAATCCCATACGTTCCCCAGGGAACATCTAATCCAATCCAGCGAGTGCCAAACCCGGACCCCCAATTCCTATATTTATTTATTATTTTTAAATCCCCTACCGGTGTAGGAGTCTCACGTTTACCTAAAGCAATAGGATAGGTCTTATAAGGAGCGCCGTTCACATATAACTTTAAATGATTTTTGAGCGGATCAATAACTATATAAATGTCCTCCGTCATGTTTTTCTTAAGAGGTTTTGCCAACGTTACAGGAGGATCAGTAATTAACATTATGAACAACAACAAAAGCCCAACAATTAAGATAACTTTTCTCATTCAGATGCTCCAATAAAGAATTTTCTTCAGAAACTATCCCCGAAAGTTTGTTAATGATTAAACGATTTTGTGAATCCTGCGTTGGAGTTAATTGATGTCCAGGAACGTGTCCATAATGGTGACCATGCGCATGGTAATAACCTTGCTGATACCCATGATGATATCCATCGTGATACCCTGTTGATACATATTATGATGCATATGGTGAGTCTGATGGTGATGGTGCATTCAAAATGAGATTTTAATTCTTCTCATTCTTTGTAAATCAATTAGTTCTTGATTGGACATGTGTACATGTGGATGCGAGGAAATACAACGCTTACTTGTTCGTATATCGTTCGCATATATATTATTTTTGTTTACTGTACCCATTATGAGTCTAATCATCCCCCAAAAATGAGCATATAATAAAGAGCGAATGCTGAATTAAGGGGTGGACCGCTGTGGAAGAACCGACAACTTATTCGGAAAAAATATGCTTTGCCCTACTGGTTCATAACAAAAGAAATGTGATTTTGGATCTCCTGGATAACTTCAGGTGTTATTGCCCGAACAGTACTGTCGTTCTGTATAATGGAGGCGATGATCCCCTGCTGTGCAAAGATCTGGGAGTTCTCGTCTGTCCTGCCAGCAGAAAATTGGAATACGGCGTGACGGCCATTTTTTTGCTTGAAACGATGAGATGGCTTGAGAACATAGGATATGACTTCGACTATTTGATTAACCTTGATTCGGATGCCCTATTTGTCAGGGAAGGCTATGAGGAATTTATTGCTGAGCAAATGAAAAACAAGGATTATATGGGGGTTGACACCAGAATTCCGAATGATGACTTTTACTGCGGTATTCAGCTACGCAAAGAATACGATTTGTGGGGCCTTCGGTATAGATGAGATCGCCTACGTGACAATGACGGAACGCTTTGGAGTAAAGTTAAATGCTTACCCCAAGAATACTGGGGATTTTATTCGTTACCGGCCTTATTTCCCGCTGGACGAAACCTTAGGTCATCTGCACCGGAACAAAGAGTGTTATCTGCTTCACCCGGTACGAGAGACATGGAGGACGAAACGCGCGTATTTGTACGAAGCGCTCTCAAACAGCAAATACAATATAATTCAGAAGCACAAAAATACTTTCTCGATACGTATATCGGCGATATGCCGTTCTTTATCCGCAGGCAAAAAAGCACCGGAAAAACAGTAGAATGGCTGAGCGCTTCAGGCGGGATTATATAATGAATGTTCACGCTTTATCGCATATCAAATCCATTGGCCAAGGCTGGACGCTGCCCCATCTTTTCTATTGCGATGACGGCCTCAAATATGTGGTTAAACTAATGAACAATCGGCAGGGTCTGGGAGTACTTGCCAATGAGTTTATTGCGTTCAGACTGGCTAAATTATTGAATTTGCCTGCAGCCGAATACAAAATTGTGTATATCTCAAGGAACCTTGTGGAGATATTTCCAACGCTCAAGAGGCTCGACGTTCCGGCAGGCCCTCATATAGGCTGCCTATTCGCCGAACAGGGAATCACGTTAAATCATAAAGTCGATTTGTCTGCTTGCAAAAATATCAAGACTATGGCGGGAATGATCGTCTTCGACCATTGGATCAAAAACTGGGACCGCCATGTTACAGGGGCAAATCATCTATTTTTAAAGGATACGAAACAGCTGCTTCTGATTGATCATTCCAATGCATTTTGCGGGCCGGAGTGGGATACCAAAGAACTGAAAGAACATGCAGGTACCATTGAAGTGTACTGGGGACCTTTTTATGAGGTGTTCACACCCTATATCGACGGTTCCGACCCATTTGAGCCTTACCTAAGTGAATTGGAAGCTCTCGACCGTCGCGAACTGGAACATGCGGTCAACGGGTTGCCCAAGCAATGGCGAATTTCTTCCAGAATGCTGGAAACTTTAATTGAATTCCTGTATAGGAGGAAAAATCTGGTTCGAGGTGCTTTACTACAGCTGCAGGATAAATTTCCAATCTGGAGCAAGCATTAAGAAGAACGTATCTTATGAGAAGATTCACGGATTCAGGATATAGTAAAAAAACGGTTCATGGGAGAGAGTGACATGCTCAAGATTACGGTATTGATGCCTGTTTACAACTCAAGAAAGCATATTGACGAAGCCGTAAACAGCATATTGATGCAGACTTATAAGGATTTTGAGTTTTTGATTATAGACGATTGTTCTTCGGATGGCACATTAGAGTATCTAAAGAAACTGGAGGATCCGAGAATTCGATTGGTCACCCATTCCAAAAACATGGGTCTTGTTTATTCCCTTAACGAAGGACTGAATCTGGCAAACGGGGAATATATCGCCAGAATGGACGGAGATGACATCAGCGCCCCCCATCGTTTCGAACGACAACTTCTTTATATGGAGCAGAATCCGGAAGTGGGCGTTCTCGGTACATGTATGACCTATATCCATAATGGTCAACACATTCCCAAGCCAATAGTTCATGAAGAAATTTTTTGCTGGCAGCTTTTCTACTGCAGTCTCACTCATCCGACCGTCTTTATGCGCAAAAGTGTTCTTAAGGAGCATGAGGTCCGTTACGAACCCGATTATCTGCATGCGGAGGATTACGAGATCTGGAACCGGCTGGCCGAGGTAACCCGATTGGCCAATCTGCCGGAATATCTCTTCTCCTATAGAGTTCATGAAAGCCAAGTATCCACGAAGTATCTGCCAATTCAGAATCAAACGGCGGACAGGGTGCGCATAAAACAGCTAAACAAACTCGGCATTGTTCCAACCGAAGAGGAGTTTGCGATTCATAAGCAATTTATGCACCATGGCATTCCTGTTTTTGACTCCAAGCAGTATTCAAAAGCCCTTGCATGGGCGGAGAAGCTGCTGGAGCATAACCTAAAAGCAGGCATTTACCATCAAGAAACACTCAATCGTGTATTATCGTTATGCTTTACCGGATCAGAAAATAATTTTAGGTAGGCATCCATATTATTTTCCGTTTTTTCCATAAAACGTGTCAGACCGAGGTGGGGCTTTGATTTCTTGTATGGCTGGTGGGTACGCTGGGTTTTTATCCAAAGTGATCACACTTGGGTTTCAAATACCATCTCACGGTTAGTAAAATAATCGTTGATTCATATTCTTATATGATTTCTGCATAAATTAATGCATCAAATGAAGTGGGTGATTCATTGTGAAACCTTATCTTCGCAAATATGAGCTTGTGGCGTATCTAGATATGGAGAAAACCACCCTGACGCGCTGGATTAGATATTTCAAGGAGTTTATCCGCATTTTTCGGCAGGGGGATGTAGAATGTTATGGTCATGAAGCTAAAGCGGTATTAATGAGGATTAAAACTTGCGTGAACAGCTATATTCACTACCTCACATTCGAGAAATTCTAATGAACGAGGGTTATCCGAAATTCGAGAATTATAAACAGTAAATTCAAGGAGAGAAACGCAACGATTGTTTTATTTTTTGCTATTTTGTTTTTTTAAGTATTTTCGAAAATATACACGGAGTAGTCAAAAAAAGGGGCTGTCCCAAAAGTCATTTTTGGAATTTTAATGCCCCATTTTAACCCGTATCCTGCACGAAAAACAAACATTCCATCCACTTTCATAGCAGTTTGGGATGTTTTTTGAGCAAATTTTGGGACTGGCTCAGGCCAAGGATAAATTTACAGTTAGACATCAAACAGAGAACTTTAAAAAAAATTTTTCCGGAACTTATGAAGAAGCATTAATCAAAAATGGAGGAATTAATAACAGAAGTAAGCCTACAATAAAGATTAAATATTTAGAACACTCAAATAAAATTTAGGAATGCAGAGTCATTATTAATTTCAATGCTCGAAAAAGATAATCACTGGAAGCTTCAAGTGGTCTTCGACGGCGCCAATCTAATCATCGGGCTGATGATGAAAAGCTCAATTGAACGAAGCTTCGCTTACTCCCAGCCATCAATGGCCCTAGCATAAAGCTCCAAATACTTATCGGTCATTTTTTCTTTGGTATACCGCATCGAAACATACTCGCGAAGCGCTTCAGGAGGGACGAGTGACTTCCCTTTGATGAGACGTTCCATGCCATTCAAATCATCACAAATAAACTGGGGCAGCCCTTGCATCACTTCTGGAACTGCCTCTCTCCCGTAAGCGGCAACCGGTGTCCCGCAAGCTAAGGCTTCTACCAGCACCAACCCTAACTGTTCCTCGCATGCCGTCGGAAATAATAGCCATTTCGCATGCATCAGCAGGTTTTGCTTTTTCTCCCCGTGGACTTCACCTACATAGGATATATTAGCCGTCTTCTCCATCCGCGGATAAATTTCGCGGTATAATTCCCGATCCCAGATCGGTCCGGCAATGATGGTTCTCATTCCGGTCCGTTCAGCCAATCTCACAGCATCCCCCACCCCTTTTTCTCTATCAATCCTTCCAAGAAATCGCTGAAATTTCTTGGCTAAAACCGCAACCGGAGTCTGACACCTATCTGTACCGGGACGGCCGAACTGTTCAGGGTGCAGCACTATTCGTTCGCCGCATGAGCATGTTGCCCAATGTGGATTGGATTCGGACGTTCGACGACGGGCTGCAGCAGGTAAAGTTTTTGAAAACCAACCAATATTTTGTCACCATCGGTGGAGCCCTTCAGGATACGGAGGGTTTAATCAGCTTAGGTTGTTAATCGTACAGACAAGTCGTCCTTCGTCAAATAAGGCATTGTTTTATCCTGTAAAATACCGGCAGTGAGTCGATGAACATACGGAAAAATGTTACCGTTTTCTCCTTGGCCTGCTCATAATTATCTTCCGTCAATTCTTTACCGAATAATTGCTTCGTTACAGCGTAAATGGTTGAAAACAAAAAAAGTCCTTGAACTCAATCACCCTTGCACCCATTTTGCGCGCAACAAGCTCCGTTCCATCACGGGAACCGTTAACGACAACAATGACTTCTGTGGAAGAATGTACTTTACGCGCCTGACGAATGACGGCAGCAATCGTTTTACTTTCATTCATCGCCGGTATCACGATAGATACTTTCGGATTTTCGCTCATAGAAAAAGGTTTGATAAAAGCGAGATCTCGCTCTCGGTTTCAGCCACTTTCGTTTCCCACCTTGCAACATGACCACACTCCCTCATACTGAACTCCATTCGTTTTCGTTCCCATTGTATGTCCATACATCCCTAAGGGCACGGCCTTTTTTCTAACCATTTGCTCACCTCCAATTCACAAAAGCCTCGCTCTATTCGTCGATCCTTCACTTTTTGTCCTATGACCAAGCTAGATGATTTGTACTCGACCTGCTTCCATACTATGAATACCCACAAGCAGATTCATATGCATTAACCCAGGTTGGTTAGAAATTGGCTAATGACTAGGTTCAGTTTGATGAATTCGTTTATGGCAAAAATGAGGACATGGTCATATGTTGGAAGCGTGTGGTTAATTAACCACACAATAACCCCGCCAATTTTTACAAATTCATGATAAGCAGTAGTGTTATGAAATATATAGTTGGTATCGGTTACGCCAATCGTATTGAGCGATGAATGAGGTGGGATTGTGGGATACTGTAATGCCAAATTTCTTCGCGGATTGCGAATGCTATCGAAGAATGGGGATGGCAGTCTATAGCGTACCTTGGACACATTTGCCTGTTACACATCACGGTGGACAGATGACTAAATTCCGTATCGTTTAAGAGTATACCGACCCGCGATCATATTACCTTGCCAAATGGGGCGGAACGACCGACAAAGAGTTGTATACCACACCTTTTAACAAATAAGCAGGCGAAACAAAAATACCCCTCCTCATCTAATCCATTGATTAAGAGGGGGCTTGCGATCTGCCTGATGAACTCCAGCCTGCGTATTCAACCACGGATGTGCTGGTGTCCCTTTTTGTATGTGACCGATTCGATTATCTGTGATCTTCCTGCTGATAGCGCACAATAGATTCCAGATTTTCAGCAATTTGCTTGGCCAATGGTGGAGATGCCTCCACAGATAGTGCCACGCTCTCAATGATTCGGGTCAATGCTCGTTGGCCGCGATGAGCTGCTAATGGATGTTGCTCGTTTGCATGATATGATCGGCGTTGCTATCACTCTGAATCGTACTTATTCTACGCTAGGATGATCTTTCATCTTCTTCACAATTACTCCTTCCATTTGTCATGGCAATTTCCTTGGCCCTTGTTCATTTTATTCAATCTCTGAGAAAACAATATCCATTTCGCTTCCTTCAACCAGTGGACGATCAAGCAATGTGTCATTACTAAAGTGAGTTATATATATGCAGAAACGAGGAAAATTGTCTGCTTTCTTATCGTTACAAAAATGAATTGAAAAAGCCATTTGAAACTTATGTTTATGGGGCTCTGATGTGGGCAAGCGATCGGACCCATAAACATACCAGTCTTCCAGAAGCCGATTGGGAAATCAGACCAGAACCTCTCTTTTTCCTC
Organism: Paenibacillus sp. GP183; assembly: GCF_900104695.1. Taxonomy (NCBI): domain Bacteria; kingdom Bacillati; phylum Bacillota; class Bacilli; order Caryophanales; family Paenibacillaceae; genus Paenibacillus; species Paenibacillus sp. GP183. Next base: position 4,890,175 of record NZ_FNSW01000001.1, on the reverse strand, counting down.
TAGCATATACATATAAAAATACAAGCTATAGGAGGTACTCTCTTGGACAATAAACACATTCAGTGGCAGCATTCCAAGGTGTCAAGACCGGAGCGGCATCTCTTGAATGCCCATAAAAGCTGTGTGCTTTGGCTCACAGGGTTATCCGCATCAGGCAAATCCTCTTTGGCTTATGAAGTTGAGCGCATGCTTTTCAATCAGCAGGTTCGTTCCTACGTATTGGATGGGGACAATCGAATAGGTAACCTTGATTTATAATTACACAATTGATGAATATGGAGGTCGCAAAAAATGAATCGATGTCGCATTCATTGCTAAAGTTGCTGCTTAGAATAAATTCGAAAGGTGTTGAGTACCAATTTTTTGAATTGGATACATCCTACGAAGAACTTGTTGGAAAACGCTTAATTATCTCTGCTTGCTCATCAAGACGAAGATGTATTGGCAGCACAAATCGATAATATCCGTTTTTATAATCCTGATGCCGGAATTGTCTTGTATAACGGTGGATCTGATCCAGATTTCGCGAAAAACTTAAATGTACTCAAATTTCCGTATAGCCATCCCTTAAAATATGGGAATCTAACCCCCTTTTTATGGGAAGTGATGAAATGGCTTGAAGACATAAATGTGGAATATGAGTATTTAATGAATATTGATCATGATGTGCTTTTTGTTAAACATGGGTTTGAACCATTCCTGGATGACGTAATGGCCCAATTCGATTGCATCGGCTGGAGACTTCAAAACTCGCGGGATCACCCGGACTCACTCCCCATTCGTAACATGCCAGGCGAGTGGCATTTATGGCAACCTATTTTCAAGACGGATTCCTTTCTTAGTTATTTCAATCCCGGGCAGGTATACTCTCATAAAATTGTCAAGCGTATGCTCTCCTACGTTGATCATGCAACGTTGGATAAATTATTGGAGAATACTCCTGTTTTTGCATTCGAGGAAATATTTTTTATTACTTTAGCGTTTGCCTGTGGAGGCAGGTTCAGAGAATATCCCGAAGGCAGTTTGGATAATGACACGGTGCGCTGGGGAGCGAATATCACTTTCGCGAATGTACTTCAATCCAGGAAAAACCCTTTTTATTTTTGGATTCATCCGGTAAAAGGTGAAGAATTAATCAAATTAAACCAACAAATGCTTACTATGAAGGAAGAAGAACCTGTTGAAATGGTGGAAGAGCAGCCTGCTGATCAGCATCCGCTTGACGATGAGGCTGGACCAACTACGCACATCCTTCCTAGCTTTCGTAAAAGAAACAAACGCAGAACTCGTCCTAGGAAAGGTCCCCTCAAAAGGTGATCGCCAGGAATAAGAAAAAAGAACCTAGCGAAAATTCATCGCTAGGTTCTTTGATATATCTGTATTCGCCTGACTACATCGCTTTTTTAAGTTTACGCGTTCTTGCCTAAACGATTCCGTAATACAGGCGGCTTTCGTAAGTTGCTCCTTTTTACGGCAGAAACCTTTTTCAAGCCTAGTTTATGTTTCAACCATTTCCCCTTTTTGTTTTTCATAAGAACCGTAATTCTTGTTTTTGGCTTCAGCGACCAATTTTTATTTCTCAGCAATCTTTTTCTTTTAACAACTTTCTGTTGTTTCTGTTTTTCCTGTTTTTTCTCTCTTGCTGGCGCTTGTTCTCCATGTACTTCAGGCACGTCTCGGTGCGGCTCCACAAAAGGAATTCCGCCGGACATTAACTGTCCATTCATTTTGATCAGCCGGTCCCCTTTTACCGGATGAACAGCATAATAATAAGGATGATGCTGTGCCTGGTGCGCTTCATTCTGCTCGATCTCAATCTCATGCCGCATCACGTTAAGATCGTGATCACGCGGAAATTCTCGAATTCTTCCGCCGCAAGCCGTCGCCAATGTCACAAAGAAAAATTCCTCCAAGGCCAATACTTTGCTCTTGGCTAACAAGTTTTCCACCTTGGACATATCGGTAAAAGAGAGCATCCCTTTTACAATATCGTGCCGGTATACTTGAATAGGATTAAAATAACGGACAAAGTGATCGATCTTAAATAAGGGAGTCCATTGTGCCCATTCATCCCACATCGACTTTTTATTCATCGTGTCCGCATCGGTTGGGTTATAGTTGGATTGCATATCCCAGCCCGTACAATCGAATCCCTGCATCGTTTCATCAAGGTAGCTCTCAAATCCTAGTTTAACAAAGAGCATTTCGTCATCCAAATTGACCAAGTATTCATATTTAACCTTATTCTCTTCAAGCCACTTCATAACGTCCCACAAAAATGGAGCTAAGTGTCCCCCGGCTAATTGCCGACCGTAAGGACATATGGCAACATTCAAGTTTTTGGCAAAATCGATAATTTCCCCTCCATTGTAAAGCACAATGCCCGCTTCTGGATTGAATTTACGGATATTTTCAATCTGTGAGGCAAGAACGTGCTCATCTTTACGGCCCAGAAGGGCGAAGATGACTCTTTTGCTTTTTGGTATGCCGTCATAATGAGTCATTCGAAAATTAACGTCAGCTTCATATTCTTCCGTGACACGATATAAATCGTCCCACTGTGAACCGGAAATATTTTTATATAATTCACCGCCGCCTACACGCCTTGTGTGCTTGACTGCGACCTCGTCTATGACCGCTAATTTTTTGTACGGATATCCAAGCAGTTTGGGCCAAACAAAATCGAGTCCCCAACCGGATTCGCTTTTTTCAAATGTAGGCAAAAGCTTTTGAAAAGTATTTCTCGAGTAAAGAGGAACCATAGGTTCAATAAAGTGGGAGTACCTCAAAAAGTAGTTGGGATTTTTTACGGTTATCCTATGCCCAAAATAGGAATCGGGAGTTAGGGCCGGCTGTGCCAGTTCCAGTCCCTGCTGCATAAAGATCTGAAACATGCGATTGATGTCAGAGGCATTCGCACTTATATCATCATCCGGCATCCAGATGGCATCATATTGATCGATCCCATCTCCGAAAGCTTCAATCGTATCCTTGACCGTAGGCCACTTTAATCCTGGAAGCTCATGATAGAAGTCGCATTCATTTGCATAACGGCCTGACGTACTACCGAAATAACTGAGACAAAGATCGAAGTTTTTATACTCCGCAGGCTGCAGCCATTGTTGGTGGATTGAGGTATCGCCCACTCTGCCGATTACAAGAAACCTCTTATCACCCTTGACTTCAAATAGAGTCATTTCGCGCACTCCTTTACACGTCCCTAATTATTTCTTTTCAATAAATCTCATATAGTCGAGGATATGATGTTTTAAATCTTCCCTCTGCATGGATAAGGCCAGAATCGCCTTCACATAACCGAGATGATCCCCGACATCGTGCCAGGTCCCGTTAATTTCACAGGCATGCACCGCCTCTTGCTCATTGAGCTTCGAGATGGCGTCGGTAAGCTGATTTTCTTGACCGACTCCCGGTTCCTGTTTCTCCAAGATGTCGAATATCGCAGGTGTCAAAATATACCGTCCGATCATGGCAAGGTTTGTCGGCGCTTCCTGCGGTTTTGGTTTTTCGACAAGCTTGGTAATATTGTAAAAATGGTCGTGCAAAAGCTGAGCATCGATAATGCCGTAGCTCGAAACATTCTTGGGATTGACAGGCTGTACACCAATTATCGAAGTTTTATAACGATTGTAATAACCCATCATCTGCTTTAAGCATGGAACGTCGGCTTGCACGAAAGTATCTCCGAGCAGAACGGCAAATGGTTCGTCATTAATAAACTTCCTTGCGCACCAGATCGCATGACCCAAGCCTTTCGGCTCTTTTTGGCGGATATAATGGATATCTATAAGCTGGGCCGGCTCTTGCACTTTTTCCAGCATTTTTAGTTTCCCTTTTTGCTGCAAATGATACTCAAGCTCAAACGCGTTGTCAAAATGGTCCTCAAGGGCACGCTTGCCTTTTGCTGTCACAATGATGATATCCTCAATACCTGATGCCACCGCTTCCTCCACGATAAATTGAATCGTTGGCTTATCAATGATCGGCAGCAATTCTTTGGGCATAGCTTTTGTAGCAGGTAAAAACCGGGTGCCCAGACCTGCTGCAGGAATAATCGCTTTGCGAACCTTCATAGTTTCCATCATCCTTCTGTATGCTTGTGATATATCACTTCATCCTACCGATACTTTGGTATACGAATCCCTCTTCTTTCATCTTGTCGGGGTCGAATAAATTCCTTCCGTCAAATAGAACCGACTGCTTAAGCAAACTCTTCATTCGGCCGAGATCCACCGATCGATACTGCTTCCATTCCGTAAATAACAGCAGTGCATCCGCATCCATCAGAGCTTGATAGGGATCCGTGAAATAATTGATATTCTCCTCGCCTAAAGCCTGATACGCATTCTGCAAAGCGACAGGATCGTGAGCTTGTATGTTAACTCCTCGTTGTCTTAATAGCTCGATTGTTTCAATGGACGGCGCTTCACGAATATCGTCGGTTTCAGGTTTGAAAGACAACCCCCATACCGCCAGCTTGAGCTGGGATAAATCTTCACCGAAGTGGCTAACGACCATCTCGTACAATTTTTTCTTTTGCTTATGGTTGACTTTATCAACGGCTTCTAATATGTGGGTGGGGATATTTCGTTCAGAAGCGCTCTGGATGATAGCCCGAACATCCTTGGGGAAACAGGAGCCACCGTACCCGACTCCGGCTGATAAAAAGTAACTGCCAATCCGATGGTCGAATTCCATACCTCGTCTTACCCATTCAATATCCGCACCTACGGATTCACAGATTCCAGCTATTTCATTCATAAAGCTAATACGTGTGGCTAACATGGCATTGGAGGCATATTTTGCAAGCTCGGCGGAGGCAATATCCATGTGGACGAGAGGATGGCCTTTACTAGTAAGCGGCAAATAAAGCTTCTCCATATATTCCAAAGCTCGAGAGTTATCACTGCCGACGACAATTCGATTAGGGTGCAAGAAGTCTTCAATGGCAGCACCTTCCCTTAGAAACTCCGGATTCGACACAATATCGAATTCCCAATCTGAGAGACCCCGCTTCGTAAGCTGCTCTTGAATCACACCTCTTATTCGTTCTGCACTGCCGATAGGAACGGTTGATTTGGTTATTACGATGGCATATGCATGGATGCTAGCACCAATTTGCTGTACGGCACTCATCACGTAAGTAAGATCTGCGGATCCATCTTCTGCGGGTGGTGTTCCTACAGCAATGAAGATGAATTGACTATTTGCAACGGATTGGGCTATATCAAGCGAAAAGCTCAACCGGCCTTCTTGCACGTTTTGTTCCACCAATTGCTCCAATCCAGGTTCATAGATAGGCACTTGTCCATTTTGCAGCGAAGTAATTTTGACCGGGTTGTTATCTACACAAATAACTTGGTGCCCCATCTCCGCAAAGCAAGCTCCAACCACTAGTCCTACATAACCAGTCCCAATCATGCATATTTCCATAGCCGCTCTCCCTTAATGTTCAAAATTTCTTAAGCCCTCTCATCAAGGCTTCTTCTACTTCACTTTAATTTTTCATGCACCAGCTATTCATTTGGCTCATTCACATTAATCACTGCCTTCTAAATTGTATGCTCCTTGTCTAACTTGAAACTCGGACGGATAACCAATGGCTTGAAAATCAACGCTTACCTACAACAGAACAAACACTACTAGATCTGCGGGTGGCAGAGCTAATAGTGTGCACAATTCTTCATTGTATTTTTTGTTCTTGTGCGGACAGACATACAGTCATAGATCCGTTTTTTTTCATATCCTTATACTAGTTAGGATTTTTGGCAAACAACAGCCTTAGCAAAAAAAAAGAAAGGTGGAATATGCTTGGAACGACTTCATATAGTGACCGTGACAAATGACCGCTATGCGAAGCACTTGGCCGTCATGTTAAATTCTTTATTGGAAAATAAGACTTCGAAGAACCCTATTGACATTTATGTCATTGATGGCAATATATCGGATCAGAATAAAGCGAATCTAAGAAATTCCGTGAAAAAATTCGACGTACAGCTCAAATATTTATCGATTAATGAATCCATGTTCAATGAATTTAAGCTTAGCTATCACATCAGTAAGGAAACCTATTACCGCATCCTGATTCCAAATCTCCTGAGTAGGGACATTCAAAAGGCTCTCTATTTGGACTGCGATATGATCATCAAAGACGATATCACCAAGCTATGGAATACAGCGATCGAAAACAATTTCCTTGCTGCAGTAAAAATCCCTGGCAGCTCCAGACCCCGTGAGCTTGGGCTCCCCGAAAATTCCGAATATTTCAACGCAGGAGTTCTTCTGATCAACATGAAAAAGTGGAGAGAACATCGCATTGTACACAGGGTTCTACGCTTTGCCAGAAATAACCCCTCTAAGCTTAAATTCATGGATCAGGACGCATTAAATGCGATTCTTCACGATAAATGGATAAAATTGGAACCAACCTGGAACTATCAGGTTCATCGTTATCGCGGTTTGAGAAATCCGGCGATTATTCACTATACGACAAATCAGAAGCCATGGAACAGCAATCCTCCTTTTAAAGATGATTATATGAAATACCTTCGTAGAACTTCCTGGGACTAGCGAGGCTTATTTCTCTATTGTTCATAAGCTTTTGGCAGCTACCCATACAAGATCTCCTGCTTGTTCATATATGTATTGTATCTTGTTTGCGAAGAAACTTTATTCTTTGAAAAACCCTAAGCAAATGCTTACGAAGTAAGTTTTCTACCGAAAACTTTAAGGAGGTTTACTCGATGAAAGTAGATTGGTTAATTGTTGGCTCCGGCTTTACGGGTGCAACATTAGCAGAACAAATTGCCTCACAGCTGGATCAAAAGGTATTAGTCGTAGAAAAAAGAGATCACATTGGCGGAAATTCCTTCGATTGCTACGACGAACATGGCATTTTAGTTCATAAATACGGATCTCATACCTTTCATACGAACTCCAGCATGGTTTGGAATTACCTTTCCCAGTTTACAGAGTGGCGTCCTTACTTCCACGAAGTCCGCGTCGTTGTAGACGGTAAAAAAGTTCCAGTCCCCTTCAACTTGAACTCCTTATACACCCTCTTCCCTCAAAAATATGCCGAAAAGCTTGAAGAGCTGCTTATTCAGCATTTTGGTTTTAACGTCAAAGTCCCCATCTTAAAGCTCCGTGAGAGCGCAAGCGGAGAACTCAGCTTTCTAGCTGACTACATTTATCAAAATGTTTTCTACAAGTATACGGTCAAGCATTGGCAGCTCGATCCGGAGCAGCTAGACAAATCTGTTACAGCACGGGTTCCGGTATATATTAGCCGGGACAATCGATACTTTCAGGATAAGTATCAGGGATTACCCAAACATGGTTACGCTCCGCTCTTTCAACGCATGCTGAAGCATCCAAACATCAAACTGCTCTTGAACACCGATTATCGCGAAATCATGGATCAAATCGAATTTAAACGAATGATTTATACAGGACCGATTGACGCTTACTTCGACTATATGCATGGCACGCTTCCCTATCGGACTTTGCGCTTTGAATTCGAGAATTTGGATCAGGAATATTACCAGGAAGTAGGGACCGTCAACTACGGATTCGAGTACGACTATACGCGTGTCCTGGAACAGAAGTACCTTACCGGCCAAAAATCGCCAAAAACGACTATCTCGTATGTATACCCGGAAGAATATATCGCAGGTAAGACCGATCCTTACTATCCGATTCCAAGGGATGAAAACAAGGAACGTTACAAGCTTTATCAGGCGGAAGCTGAAAAAATTAAAGACAGGGTGCTGTTCGCCGGAAGGCTTGCCGACTACAAATATTACAACATGGACCAAGCGGTAGCACGCGCATTAACGTTGTTCAAGGACACGATTATAGAGGAGGAGAGCAATTGATTCCTTCGATTCTAGAGTCTGGATGGCGCATAGAACGGATGGAAGGCTGTCGTTTGATGGGCGAAAGATGGCGGGATATTGGTTGTAATGCAAGAAAAGGCTGGCATGGGAAATCCATGCCCCTTGAACTCATACGAATTACTATAGCGGGCGAAACGGGATTCGGATGGTCCATGGCCTCAAGAGCACAAGCCGAAGCATGGATCGGTACCGAGATTAAGGACTTGTTTACGCCGGAAGGTAGAGTAAAGCCAGCTTATCACGGGATCGAATACCCGTTGTTAGACTGGTTGGGACATATCTTGAACAAACCTGTCTACGCTTTGTTTGATATTGGCGAAGCCAACAATGTAGGAAATCCCCCCATCGTGCCATGCTACGACGCCACCATTTATTTTGACGATCTGCATCTGGACGACGATGCTGCAGCCGTTCATTTGATGCAATTTAAAGCTTTGGAAGGATATCATGCCGGTCATCGTGCTTTCAAAATCAAAGTGGGACGCGGAGCAAAACACATGCCCATGCATAGAGGGATGAAACGGGATATTGAGATTATTAAGGGGATTCGCGATGCTATCGGACCTGAGGCGCAAATTATGATCGATGCAAACAATAGCTACAATCTTAATCTGACCAAAGAGGTACTGGATGCCACTGCCGAAGTGAACATCACCTTTATTGAAGAACCGTTCTATGAGGATCCGATTCTTTATGAAGACTTAAAAATGTGGATGGATAAACAAAACCTTCATGTAATGATCGCCGATGGAGAAGGAATTACCGTTGCCCCTTCTATCGTCAATTGGGCTAAGAGTGGGTTGATTGACGTTCTCCAATTCGACATTCGTTTCCATGGATTTAACAAATTGCTTGTATTGGGAGACGAACTGCGAGGTTCGGGTGTCAAGCAGGCACCTCATAATTACGGCGGCCCTTACGGTAATTATGCTTCGTGTCATGTCGCAACCGCATTAGAGCGATTTCTGACCATTGAGTGGGACGAAGTGCGAGTCCCTGGATTGGAGGCACCCGGTTACTCTATCGTAGAAGGCATGGTTCACGTTCCTGCATCTCCCGGATTCGGCATGCATTTGGATCGTAGCCATTTTATGAAATCAATGCAAGAACAAGGTTGGTCAATACAAAGCCTAAAATAATGGAGGTCCCATTATGATTTGCTTTGCTTTATTGGCGCATGAAGACGAAGGAGCAATTCGCCAGCAAATAAAAAACATCCGTAAATACAATCCCAAAGACGCTTTTATCGTTTTTTACAATGGCGGACAGGATTCAGACTTCGGCAAGAAGGTTTGCCAGGAGGAGAATGTCCTGTATTGTCCGTTTAGTAAACCGTTAACGCAGAGAACAAGCGGCCGTTTTTTCTATGACATCATGCGATGGCTGGAAGAAAGAAAAATCAACTACGAGTATTTGGTTTATCTGGAATACGATATTATGTTCGTCAATGAGGGCTTCCGCGAAATGTTACAGACACGGATGACAGGCTATGATTGCTTGTTGAAATGGGTCAAAAAGGAAACCGATCCCAAGAAGGCGACGTGGGAACCGGCCAAATTAATGTGGGACGAATGGAATGATTGGAGACCTTTCTTCCAATTGGATCATTTCTTAGAACGTCCAGCCCAATGTCTGTTTATCGCCACGGCATTGTCAGACGTATGCTGGCGGGTATTCATAGAGACCAAATCGAACGGTTATTCAGGTCTACCAACATTCTCTGTTTGGGTGAAATGATCTACGTAACCTTAGCCAAGAAATATGGCGCCAAATGTCTGGATTACCGCGATTCCGATATACGATACTTGCGTTTCAGACCGCAAATCACGCTAAGGGAAATCCAAGATGCGAAACGCAGACCCGGGGTCATGTTCGTTCACCCCGTAAAAAATCATGATGTAAGAAAATGGATTTGGGAGCATTAAAGCTTGATGCAGGAGGTCCGGTATCATGATTTGTTTTTCGTTATTAGCGCACAAAGATGAACAAGCACTTCTCAAGCAAATCAAAAATATTCGCAAGTATACCCGAAAGGATGCCAAAATTGTTTTATATAATGGCGGAACGAATAAGAATTTTGGCAAAAGCATTTGCAAACAAGAGGACGTCTTGTATTGCCCTTATAGCAGACCTCTTGAGCCGAGGAAAACCGGTCGTTGCTTCTACGATATTATGCAGTGGCTCGAAGAAGCCACAATTTCATATGAATATTTGGTTTACACCGAATACGACGTCATGTTCATCAACCAGGGCTTCGTACCGTTTATTCAAAAAAAAATGAAAGACTACGATTGCTTGGTTAAATTATTAAGACATGAGACGAACCCCGACCAAGCAGTATGGATACCAGCCAAGAGAATGTGGGAAAAGTGGGAACACTGGAAACCTTTCTTCAAACAAGATAGTTTCTATGGAACTTCCAATCCGATGCAAGTATACCGTCATGAAATTATTAAGAATATGATTGCCGGGATCGATAAAGAACACTTAGAGAAACTGTTCCGCAGCAACGCTAGCATTGGACATTTAGGTGAAATGCTTTATATCACATTAGCCATGAGAAGCGGAGCCAAATGCCAGACTTATCCGGAAATGATCAAAGAACATTTACGGTATAGACCCGCATTCACCCTGGAAGAGGCGAAAGCGGCTAAAAGTAGTCCCGAAGTCATGTTCCTCCATCCAGTTAAAGATGCTCCAGTCCGCGATTGGATTTGCGAGCAATAACGGATTCGGAAAGGACGATCCCAAACTTAGCCTATGCTTACTATGCAAGCTTCCCTGCGGAAAGCTCTGCCCATGCTTACGAAGAAAGTTTTGCTACTCAAAACTCTTAGGAGGTCAACATCATGATTTGCTTTGCCATATTGGCTCACAAGGATGAACAGGCTCTTCAGCAGCAAATAAGAAATATTCGCAAATATACCAGTAGAGACGTCAAAATTGTTTTATATAACGGCGGGGAGGATAGAAATTTCGGCAAAGAGGTTTGTAAAAAAGAGAATGTCATGTATTGCCCTTACAGCAGACCCTTGCAGAGTGGGAAAACGGGCCGTTTTTTCTATGATGTCATGAGATGGCTTGAAGATGCAAAGATCCGATATGATTATTTGGTTTACACGGAATTCGATGTTCTGTTTGTCGGGCATGGCTTTGAAAGATTTATCCAAAGACATATGGAAGGCTACGATTGTATGGGCAAATTGATACGACATGAAACTAGCCCCCGAATTACGACCTGGATACCCGGCAAGACCATGTGGAGGGAATGGGAAGAGTGGAAGCCTTTCTTCCAGCGGAACGATTTCTACGGAACCTTCAATCCGATGCAGGTATATCGCCATGGAATTATTAAACGTATGCTTAACGTGATCAATAAAGACCGCTTAGAGAGACTGCTTGCGAAGACCAATGTTTACGCTCTGGGTGAAATGCTATATATGACTTTAGCCGCAAAAGTCGGCGGGAAACTTTGCCCCTATCCCAAACCGAGTATTGAATATTTGCGAGTCTATAATCGGATTCAACTGGATGATGCTAAAGTCGCGAAGCGCAAATCCGATGTTATGTTCGTACATCCCGTCAAGGATGCTCCCGTTCGGAATTGGATTTGCGATCAATAGCCATAAATCGGGAGGTACCGACCATGATTTGTTTTGCCTTATTGGCGCACAAGGATGAGGAAGCTCTGCTGCAACAGATAAGAAATATTCGTCAATTCAACCCTAAGGATACCCTTATCGTTCTATATAACGGAGGGAATGATCCTAACTTTGGGAAGGCCGTCTGCAAGAGCGAGAATATGTTGTACTGCCCTTCCAGCAGACCGTTACAATCCGGGAAAACTGGCCGGTTTTTCTATGACGTTATGGCCTGGCTTGAGGAAGCGCATATATCCTATGAATATCTAGTTTACACAGAATCCGATGTGATGTTTATCAATCACGGTTTTAAAGACTTGCTGGAGCAATTGATGAAAGGCTACGACTGTCTGGTAGAAGCGATCAAGGTCGAGATGAACCCCCAAAAAAGCAAATGGACTACTGCCATGAGAATGTGGAAAGAATGGTACCTTTGGAAACCATTTTTCCGCAGCGAATTTTTCTACGGTACGTTTAATCCGATGCAAGTATATCGCCATAGTATTATTAAGCGTATGCTAGCCAGAATTCATAAGCCTCAATTAGAGGAATTACTCGATAAGACCAACGTAATTTCAATGGGTGAAATGCTATATTTGACCATATCGATGCAGTGCGGCGCCAGATGTCAGGAATACCCCCGCTTGTACAGAAAATACTTCCGTTATAGACCTTTCATCTCAATAGATGAAGTCAAGGACGCGAAACAACTGCCGGAGGCCATATTTGCGCATCCCATCAAAGATAATTCCGTTCGTGCATGGATAAATTCTCAAATATTGGATACGGAGGGGCATTCATGAATACAAAAGTGCTGGTTACAGGCGGAGCCGGTTTTATCGGCAGTCATTTGGTCGACACGCTCCTGGCGGACGGTTTTCAAGTTCTTGTGATTGATAACTTTGATGATTATTACGACCGTAAAGTGAAAGAGAAGAATATTAGCAGCCATATAAGTTCACCTAACTACGAATTAGTGGAAGCTGATATACGGGACAGGGGCAGTATGGAACATATCTTCCAGCAATGGAAACCTGAGATTGTCGTCCATTTAGCTGCAAAAGCAGGTGTCCGCCCTTCTCTCGAAATCCCCCACACTTATGTTGACGTGAATCTTGCAGGCACGGTCAATCTATTGGATGCTTCCGTAAAAAATGGAATTTCAAAGTTTATTTTCGGTTCTTCAAGTTCGGTTTACGGATTAAACGAAGAAGTTCCTTTCTCTGAAACGGATCCTACCTTAAAAATCGCCTCACCATACGGGGCAACTAAAGCAGCCGGAGAAGCGTTATGCAAAAGCTACAGCCATTGCTTCGGTTTGCCGATAGCAGCTTTGCGGTTCTTCACCGTTTATGGACCTAGACAGAGACCCGATCTTGCTATTCATAAATTCGCCAAGAAAATTGCCAAGAGCGAACCCATCACCTTATTTGGCGACGGAACGACGAGTCGGGACTATACCTATGTCACCGATATCGTTTCAGGCATCCGCAAATCGATGGAACTGCATGCCCAAGGCTATGAAGCTTTTAATCTAGGTAACGATAATCCGACCAGTTTGCTGGCATTAGTGCAATTACTCGAGAACGAAATGAACACGAAAGCCATTATTGATTGGCAGCCGCTGCAAATCGGCGATGTTCCCAGAACGTGGGCCAATTATCAGAAAGCCCATACCATGTTAGGTTATTCACCCTCCACAAATTTGGAAATAGGTATTCAGCATTTTGTCAAATGGCTGCGCGAAAACATGATCCCTTGATTATAAAACTTTTAATTCCTTATACAGTTTCGATAAATGCAATGCGTATCGCTTAAAGTTATATCGATTTTTGATGAGTTTTCTATTACGATACCCCATCTTTTCTCGCAGTCTTTTACTATCTAACAGCTTATTGATAGCTGCGACAAACGCTTGCGCTTGGTCATACTGATCAATCACATAACCATTCTTACCGTTTACGATAACCTCAGAATTCCCTCCTCGATTTGTAGTCACAATCGGGATGCCCGCAGCCATTGCTTCGTAATGTACCCTGGCTAATGGCTCTTTCCATTGTGAGGGGCAAACTAAAATATCGCTCATTGTATAATAGTCAGTTATTTCATTGACAGATATAAAATTGTTGAAGTAAATATGTTCCGATATTTTTTGGGATTTTTTCTTTATCTTTTTCACATATTCGTTATCCGAAAATTCCCCATACCATTTACTTCCTATAATAACCAAAGCTGTTTTTGGGTGCTGCTCTCCCACTTTTTTCATGGCTTCAATAAGGATATGACACCCTTTTTTTGGTATAAGCCGACCGACAAAAAGAATAACAAGATAATCATCAGGAATTCCCATTGCCCGCTTCATCCGGAGTTCGATTTGCGATCCCAGACTACTGTAGTGAGGGGTGTAGAGGGAATGATCATCACCTGTATATATTGTAGTAATTTTTCCTGGAGCGGCGGGATAACGATGGACGACATCCCGCGCAACGAATTGACTAACTGTCACGATATGATCGACAACATCAACTGCTTGTTGTGATACCTGATCGTCTACTCTATTCCCTAGTATTAAGTTATGGAGAGATAGTACGAGACGGGATCCGGGAGATGCCTTTTTAATAGGAAAGATCCAATCAGGTTTGTTATATACCTGGATAAGGTCAAAAAAATTATTTTCCAAATACCGAAGCACTTCTTTTAAATACTTTGAGCGTTGAAAACGAATAAATTCAACATGGTTAATTGTTTCTCGATTGGACAAAGAAGGGTCTTGAATAGAAAAAACGGTAACATGATCATAAGTGGAAACTAAATAAGGAGCGACTCGATCAATCAATAACTCGATCGCACCACTCTTAATAGGCGGGCAAGGCAGTGAATCTAGACATATCAAACCTATCCTCATTTGATCACACCCCACAATCCAATGTCATCTTCAATCTATGAAACTCTTAGTTTTGTTTAGTCTATTCAAAGTCAGTAATAAGTGTTCGTAACCAATGAAAATTGTTTATTGATAATAAGTACTAGCCCTAGCAAAACTATAGTTACATACATATAAATATGTATGTATGTATGTATGTAATATGTATATATGTAATATGTATGTATGTATGTATGTAACTATAATGCTACATATAAACTAGACAGCAAAAAAAGGAGTTTCTTAGTTGTATGACGGGTCCTAGAAGAAAGTTCACCCCTGAAGAAAAAGCACGAATCGTACTGGAAATTCTGAAGGAGGAAAAGTCGGCTTCACAGCTTGCAACCGAGCACGGCATTCATACAAATGTCCTCAACCAGTGGAAAGCGGAGGCTGTCCAGAACCTTTCGCAATTGTTTGTAGATGATCGCAAAGGCATCACGAAAATGAAAAATGACTACGAACAGAAGATCGATGAACTCTACGCCGAAGTTGGAAAGCTAACAACTCAATTGTCGTGGATCAAAAAAAAACTACTACGGCACAATCAACGAACAACTACTCGATCCCACTGATTCTCCAAATGTTGCAGAAAGGCTTGGGGATCACGATTAAATCGCCTGCGTTGAACACCTTCGGATAAGCGATTATTCCATTGCAGTTTGCGCTCAGCGTAAGCTTTATAGCTTACTTTTTGCAGGAGGGCAATGACGTGCTTTTGACGAAATGAATCGTTTACAAGCACGATCATTTCTCCATTTCGAATGATGTAGCTGTTCCAATTCCGAAGACCCGTAATCCGGCGGTGACAAGCTTTTGTCTGTCGGAAAAACTGCTCCAGATCGTTGTTCGTACGCGGGATGTAATAATGGTCGTAGCAGGTAAACAGCCCTTTCCAAAATCCGCGAGAGTACCGGATCACGTTTTCGACCATAGTAGCATCGTTCTCTTCGGTATACGTCTGTTTGAGCCATTCCAGCACTTGAGCCATCTCCCATTCAGCCGTTTGGCTGGTCTTATCTGCTTCCGGCTCTAATGCCTCTGCGATATGGGAAATCGGCTTGGCCCAACGGCATACGGTTTCATACATGCTCTGAAGATCCTCAAGTTTACTGAAAATTCTGACCAAACCCTGGAGAAGATGAGGCTCTTTTTTTAGTTAAGCATCGCGCAAGCGACGCCTGTATAGCTTGGGCTCGTTCATAGATCAACATGCCGGGCAGTTCGAGCGGAGGCTCTCCGTCTTCAAGAAGCAGAGCACGGATAGCGGCGACATAACCTTTCGCTACCTGAGCTTCCGTGGATGCAGCTGCTTCCGGCGTATCGCTCGAAGAATGGCGTTTCGCTGCAGCGTTTGCTTTTACAGCATTGGTTGTCATTTTCTCGGCTTGCTCGATTTTGCGTTCTACATCCCGCAAGCCGCGCATGCTCTTTTTCAGTTCCATTTTGAGCTTTCGATCCGCATCTACGACGGGCTTGGCAATGTCTTTCAGATAATGGTACTGGCAGTATTGATACGGCACATCAGGCAAGAGTGATTCGAATGCTTGCCTGATAGAAACCTGTCCGTCGCTGACAATGCCTACGATGGGATACCCCATCTCGATAATGGGATCGATCAGCGTGCGCAGTTCGGCAGCGGCTCCGCTCTTCATGTTCTGAGCCGCGAGAATCGTCCCGCTGAAAACTTCGCGAATGACATATAGCATCTCGTTTCCCTTTTCGGGTTGGACGCCGTCCATGGAAAGGATAATGCCGCCGTTCTGAGCCGTAGTCTCCGCCAAGCTTTGTCTGACGTGATCGTCGAGGCTTGCGGCCAGTAGGGTTTGATACCGCTCATATAGCGTTTGCGCGTATCGTTCGCTGGTCACAACACCGCGTTCATTCAGCGCATCTGCAATTTCTTTGCAGGTACGATGCTGCTTGAAGCGCAGTTCGCCAACGAGGCAGAGAACATCGTAGCCATATGAAGAATGCTTCATGCTGAGCGCTTCCTCTTCTGCAGATTTATAAGCAACGCCAGCGTGCGAACAGCTTTCGTTGGAGCAAGCGTAAGCCATGCTCCATGCGTGAATGACGCCGGTTAGCATGGAAATCTTTTGGCCTTAATGCCCATTTCTCTCATGTAGATCAGGGCTGATAATATCCTCTGCAACGAATTTGCTGACAGTTACTATATGGTCGACAATTTCAATAAATTGTCGTGATTCGATATCGCCAACCTGATGCCCTAACTTTAAGTTATGAAGTGATAACGTCAACCGGGACTTGGGGGATGCTTTTTTTATTGGGATCATCCAGAGTGGGGTGTTATAAACCTGAATGAGGTCGAAGAATTCATTTTCCAAATGCTGTAACACTTTTTTTATATACATGACCTATGCACTTCGTGGTAATGCTTGGTAAATCTCTGGTTTTGGGGTAACCCAAAGAAGCAGAAATAATGCTCTGGCCAAAATAAATCAAAAAGTCTTGCAAATTGCTGCGCTTGTGGTCAAAATCAACATAGATTCGCTGAATGCCTTTGTGGTTTTTTGTGCGGACCTGACAACGAGTGTGGAAGAGGCACGAACCATTTCGCCGTGGGTGTAGCCTTCATCATCACTCGTTTTTTCTTTGTTTAACTGCCAGAGTGCGTACGAGAGCAGTGTTTCTGTAGCAAACAATAATTCCAGATGTCCATGTTGATGCGCTTCGGTTGTGGAATGGCACTGTTCCAAGGCAAGTTCTTGTTTGGCCGTTCGAAAGAAGACCTCGATGCGCCAGCGTTTCACATACGTTCCCACTGCTTTCAAAGGGATATCGTGACGGTTGCTAATGAGAAGATAAGCCCCTTTGTAAGTGGCCGGCGTCTCATTTTCATTATCATTCTTGCTGGCAGCAGTGGATTCTTCATCTTCTTTTAGACGCGTGGCAACAACGGCAGCAACAGGAACATATTTTTGCTTAACCACTTGCTTCCCCTTACGGTTCAACGTCGTATGAGGTAATTTCATGTAAATGTCGGGTATGGCTATGCAGACAAGACCCGTGGAGCCCAACTTCAACAAGTCCTTGAAGACCACTTTAATGAGCATGATGGGCGTAACGGGAACAAACCGCTCTCTGCGTGTTCCGGGTTCGATGACACGCTGAAACAGCGCCGTGTTTCGCTTCGCCTTCGTCACCCAATCGAAATGATGGGTCATCAGAAATACAAAAAAATCTTTGCAAATGTAACCTCGATCCATCGCGATCCATAGGCGGCATGTCACCGATTCACGGAGCATCAGCAGCATCTGGCGAGCGAGGTCGTATTTAGTCAATTCTTCGCTCTCTACTTCATCCTTGCGCCAGATGGAGTAAAATAAAGGATACTCTAATCCATTGCGGAGCACGGCCTGTAGCACAACCAGGTTCATGCCCCACACGTTTATTTTTTTGGCATGGTCGTAGAGCCAGCAAAGAAACGGAAGCATCTTGGCATAAGGATGAGCAACAAGGGAATCATCCAGATTAATCGCATCCCCCTCACGCAAGCAAGTATCCGGGTCTTCTTGAAGGCGCGCTACTCGCTTCTTACCGAACGTCCGCCAAGTGAAAGACGTGGTGAAGAAACGACTAAGCGTATACTGCGCGAGCTTCCATGGCTTGAACATGGCCTTCAATAACGCATCTTTATCCGCCATGTCAGCCATTTGAACTACTGAAGGACAGCCAGCGGCCAGCCCAATCACATAGAGAAAACAGAGCAACCATGAGGGAGCACCGCTACGTTTCATGATGCCGGATTGAGCGAGAAGCAAAGAGAAATCAAATTGATCCCATAATGACTTTAAGATGGGTCTCCGGCGCATTCTCCATGATTCAAATCTTTAAATCTCGGTTTTTGTAACGCTGACATTGGAAAATCACCTATAATCTACAAGTTATACCCTTGGGAAAAGGTATCCTTTGCAATTATTGGGGCATTCCAGAAAAGTCAAGTGTTTTTATGGGGTCTCACTAAATATTTTATGATAATTATGCAGTTTACAGTGAATTACCATCAACTGCTTAAGTCATGTTAAACAGGAACCACTATTTTTTGGTCAACTGGATTTCAATAATCGAAGCTATTCCGGCTACAGCCAGACTCAGAATCAAGAAGAAAGTGACAGGGGGGAGGAAATTATACAACACTACGATGAAAAAGGAAGACCAGATTCCTACACACCAATGACAAACCAGAAGCGATCCGATCCAATAGCGTACACCTTTCCCTTTAAGGCAAACGACCTGAGTTAATCAATGCGATCTTCATATGATCTTCCCTCTCTTTCAAAGACTTCATTCTGAATAAACAACTCTATGATCACCAATTCTATCTAACATTCTAGTTTATATTATTCGTCTACGACGATTACCTATCCTGAGCTATATATATCATTTGTCCAATCAAAACAACTTAGACTTGCATTTAATAATAGAGGAAAGGAGGGATCCATATGGCAACAATTTTATCTACTGGAGTATTGAACAATACGTTGACGTCACCACACCCGCACCGAAACTACTACAAATTCTCGCACCATAGTATTCAACCTCGACACAGATGAAACTAGAACAGTCACCTACCAGGCTTTTGACTGGACTACAAACGCACCAGTACAGATCGGTGCTACAATTGTACAAACGCTCCCGTCGGGAACATCGTTTGTTTTCAATACGCCAATCGCAGATACTGTTACTCAGAATGAAATCCGCGTAACTGTATCTAAAACCGAAGATCTTGCAGTAAATGTTTTCGGATTAAATGCTATTCTTCATGACAAATGGCTCGAATTAGATCCTAAAAGAAATTACACAACAGACCATGTGAGGCATCAACCACACATTAAACCTGCCATTATTCGTTTTACCCGTAAAAGTAAGCCCTGGAACCATGGCCATCCGCTTCAAAGTGAATATTTTACGCACCACTATATGGGACTAGAAGGTGAAGGTGACAAATTTGAACTCTATCCATATTGTAACGGCAACCAATGATAAGTATGCTAAGCATTTAGGCGTCATGTTGAATTCCTTGTTGGAAAATAAAGCTGAAAAAGCTGATATACAAATTCATATCATTGATGGGAAAATCTCTAGCAGCAACAAGTCGAATCTAAGAAGAGTTGTAAACAAATTCAAATTGAAAGTCAATTTTCTTACAGTTGACTATTCTTTATTCAATGGTTTTAAGGTAAAGAAGAACCATCTCAGCAAGGAAACTTATTATCGAATTGTTATTCCTGATTTAATGGATAAATCGATTAAGAAAGTACTCTATCTAGACTGCGATCTTATTGTCAAAGAAGACATTTCTAAATTATGGAACACGAAAATAGATCATTACCATCTAGCTGCAGTGGAAAAAGCGACGTTAAAAGATTCTGAAAGAAAGGCTCTCGAAATTCCAAAAGGCTCCAGTTACTTTAATGCCGGGGTTTTATTAATGAATTTAGAGAAATGGAGAGATCAAAAAATTTCTAGTAAAGTACTCCAATATATTAACGATAATTCTAAGAAGATTAAATATTGCAGTCAGGATCCATTAAATGCCATTCTCCATAATAAATGGATCAAATTAGATCCTAAATGGAATTATACAACCCGCCATTTCAAAATTATGCCCAATATCAAGCCAGCCATTATTCATTTTACCGGTCAAGACAAACCTTGGAACAAAGGTCATCCGCTTCAACATGAGTATTATAAATATTTGCACACCACTTCATGGAAATAAAATGAGTTTCGAAGCATCTGAGGTCATCCAGTTGAATCTGGTTGACCTCACTTTTTTTATCAAGGAGCTTGGAGCTTGTTTACATTAAAAATCTCACGTCACTGTCGGTGATCATTCCACCTTCAAAGAACGTGAGAAGCTGCAGATTCCGTTGGTCATCAGCTTAGTTTCATTTTGAGGCTAATATTTTCATATACAAATTTGATATGTTAAGTGCATATTTCTCAAAATTATATCTTTCCCTTATCAGTTTTCTATTCAAGTTCCCCATTTTTACACGCAGCTTTTTATCTTCTAACAGCTTATTGATAGCTTTGGCAAAAGCTTTAGGTTGGTCATATTGATCAACGACCAAACCGTTCTTACCATGTATAATGACCTCCGGATTTCCTCCCCGATTTGAAGTCACAATCGGTATGCCCGCAGCCATTGCTTCATAATTAACCCTGGCTAACGGCTCTAGCCATTGGGATGGACAGACAAAAATATCACTCATTGAATAATAGTATGCTAGCCAGAATTCATGAGCCTCAAATAGAGGAATTACTCGATAAGACCAACGTAATTTCAATGGGTGAAATGCTATATTTGACCATAGCGATGCAGTGCGGCGCCAGCTATTCGCTCGGAATGGTTCAGTCCGACCGCCTTTGGCAGGCGATCTCACCGAACCTTTATAGAAAATACTTCCGTTATAGACCTTTCATCTCAATAGATGAAGTCAAGAACGCGAAACAACTGCTGGAGGTCATATTTGTGCATCCCATCAAAGATAATTCCGTTCGTGCATGGATAAGTTCTCAAACATTGGATACTGAGGGGCATTCATGAATACAAAAGTGCTGGTTACAGGCGGAGCCGGTTTTATCGGCAGTCATTTGGTCGACACGCTCCTGGGGACGGTTTTCAAGTTCTTGTGATTGATAACTTTGATGATTATTACGACCGTAAAGTGAAAGAGAAGAATATTAGCAGCCATATAATTTCACCTAACTACGAATTAGTGGAAGTTGATATACGGGACAGGGGCAGTATGGAACATATCTTCCAGCAATGGAAACCTGAGATTGTCGTCCATTTAGCTGCAAAAGCAGGTGTCCGCCCTTCTCTCGAAATCCCCCACACTTATTTTGACGTGAATCTTGCAGGCACGGTCAATCTATTGGATGCTTCCGTAAAAAATGGAATTTCAAAGTTTATCTTCGGTTCTTCAAGTTTGGTTTAGGGATTAAACGAAGAAGTTCCTTTCTCTGAAACGGATCCTACCTTAAAAATCGCCTCACCATACGGGGCAACTAAAGCAGCCGGAGAAGCGTTATGCAAAAGCTACAGCCATTGCTTCGGTTTGCCGATAGCAGCTTTGCGGTTCTTCACCGTTTATGGACCTAGACAGAGACCCGATCTGGCTATTCATAAATTCACCAAGAAAATTGTCAAGAGCGAACCCATCACCTTATTTGGCGACGGAACGACGAGTCGGGACTATACCTATGTCACCGATATCGTTTCAGACATCCCCAAATCGATGGAACTGCATGCCCAAGGCTATGAAGCTTTTAATCTAGGTAACGATAATCCGACCAGTTTGCTGGCATTAGTGCAATTACTCGAGAACGAAATGAACACGAAAGCCATTATTGATTGGCAGCCGCTGCAAATCGGCGATGTTCCCAGAACGTGGGCCAATTATAAGAAAGCCCACTCCATGTTAGGTTACTCACCTTCAACGGATCTGGAAACAGGCATTAAGCATTTCGTCTATTGGCTGCAGCAAGAAGATTTGCTCGCTCCTTGAGGTTCAGATCGAGTCTACAGCAAGGAATAACATGGCTGAGGCCATCGTACAATCTGTAATAAAGGTCATTCAAACTGGCTGACCTCTTTTTTATTTGCAAGTATGAATGTGCCCTATCAAAACTATAAGCCATTTCAAAAATCCGATGTATATATTTCCATCATAGACGGGGGGCTATCCTATGAAAACAAGAAAAATCTGAAAAGAGTCGTACAAAAATTCAGTCTGGACATTAGATTTTAACAGTGGACAACTCTCTGTTCCATGGTTTCAAAGAAAGGAATCATATGAGCAGACAGGCCTATTACCGAATTGTTATTCCTCATTTGTTAGATAAAAGCATAAAAAAAGCACTATACCTGGACTGTGACATTATCGTTAAAGAAGATATCCGTAAATTATGGAATATCAATATTTTTTGGCAGCGGTCGAGAAGGCTTTTTCGAGAATTGACCATGTTTCTTATTGTTAGCTGCAACGATCGCCGTATCAGAATGGCACTGATTTTTGTTTAAAAAATAACCGCATCAAGATCAGGTCGAGCAACCAATTTATTTGAATTTTGATATAGATTGGTCACTCTATATTTCTTCCCCAAAACCTTTAATAGCTTTGGTGAACTGCTGCATAACGCAGCAATTTCATACTGGTTTGGTAATGAATCCAGAATCGGAATATGAATAAGTTGCGCTACTTGACCTAAGCCCACTAAACACCAATGGAGGGAAGGACACTACTATCAGCTACGTAGAGACCAGATTGAAAATGGATCTGACCATATTGGTTAGTTGCTGAAGTAGACGGATGGTCACCCATCCGGCAAGTACCGCTTCATGATTCTCATCATCAGCGGCAGCTGTTCCCGCGTGCTCATCGACTTTAATCTTATGCAATTGATCTTGTACAACTACCACCCTAGAAGAATTTTTGACATCTAGAAGCACAGCCTTCACCGTTTCTTCCGTCACATCAACTTCCGACCATTTTGGTGTCTATTATGCAACCGGTTCTTCTTTTTTTGCGGGTTCCTCTTTCTTAGGTTACTCTCCATCTGCGTGGACAGAACGACCTCTGTTTCTACTGGTGTATTTGCCGGCTTGCTGCTCACACCCTCTTCCGAGCCCTGATTAAGCCTTCCCTTTTCATTCATTGGTAGTTCTATTTGTTTGAAATGCCCATCATCAATGATTACGATTTGTCCGTTCTTGGATAAAGCTAAATTTCTCCTCTTCATATCTTTTGGTTTTATTCCTGCTTTTATCAACTCGTTTTTCAGTTGCAACAACTGTTGATTATATTTTTTTGCCGAAGGAACCTTTGATTGGATTTTGTCCATTATTATCCAACCTCTTGAATATAAATCCGTTCTTCAGATCATAAACAATTCTGTGTCGGCCATGACCAATAGTTTTATATTTTAAATGTAATGCGGCTTTTGCTTTTCTTGCGTTATGTTTCGGACCAAATTTCCGTATATTTGGATTTTCAAAATCCATATTTCAATATAGTTTAAATCACGGCTTGACAAGAATCTACTATTATCTTTCAGGATCTCCATCGCCAACCACTTTTCCCCGCTCATGAACTGTAGATACTCAGAGCACCACCTTGACCATATGTAACACTATTGATGAAATTCAATAGAGTTGACATGGTGACGCATTGAAATTGTCTCTTTCATTTTCCATCATTTCGTCTCTAATCGTGCAGCAAATTACGGAGATCATGATTTCCCCCCTTTGGGGTTTTGAACAACCACTCAAATCGGATGTGTCCAAACCTTTTCTACCAATACACATATATTAGATTAAGAAATACTGGAGGTGATGTTGATGGAAAAATTGCATATTGTGACCGTAACCAACGATAAATTCGCTAAGCATTTAGCCGTTATGCTCTACTCTCTTTTGGAGAATAAGGTTTCCCAAAACCCTGTCCAAATTTATACCATCTACGGCAAGCTCTCTAGCGAGAATAAGAGCCGGCTCAACAAGGCGCTAAAGAGGTTTAATGTAAAGATCAAGTTTCTCACTGTGAACCCGGAACTTTATAAAGGTTTTAAGGTGGGAAGGTATCTGACAAGCGAAACGTACTATCGATTCTCGATTCCCGATCTTTTGGACAAGAACGTCGATAAGGTCCTCTACCTGGACTGTGATATGATCGTCAGAGATGACGTGACCTGGATGTGGGAACTAGATCTATCGAAGCATGTATTAGCGGCAGTTGAGAACCCTGGGCAGACCCATCGTTTCAATAAGCTCTCTATCCCCCTCACCTCGAGCTATTTCAATGCCGGGATGCTGTTCATCAATCTGAAGAAATGGAGGGAGCAAGATATCACCAAAAAGGTGTTCCAATTTACGAATGATAACCAAGCGATTATCAAGTTACCATCACAAGACCCTCTTAACGCGGTTCTTCATGACAAATGGCTTAAACTCGATCCCAAGTGGAATTTTCAAGTATCCCGCTACGGCCACCTCGAGATCAAACCGGCAATCATTCATTACACCACGCGGAGAAAGCCTTGGAACGACAATCCTCCGTTTAAGGAAGAGTACAACAAGTTTGCTCGGAAAGTTATTTGGAAGTGAGTTTAACGTGCGCGGATGAAGCAGTTGGAGCAGCGATATGGGAATGAGCGGAATTGCAAACAATCCTACGAGGGAGTGAAAGAATGAAACTGGCGTACGTTTTTAACCGGCAATTGCCGAGTCCAGCCATTAGGGGGGGAGCGATCCAACTTCTGATAGACGGGGTGCTGCCGTATCTCAGTGAAAAACATCAAATCACGATTATTTCTATTACAGACCCGACACTCCCGCAAAAGGAAAAACGGGATGCAGTAGAATACATTCGCCTATCCCCCAAATCATATTTTAAAGAAGTCGCAAAGATCATTTCTAACGAAAATTTTGACTTGATTCATGTGCTAAATCGTCCTGATCAAGTTCCCGCATTGAAAGAGGCGGCACCACAAAGCCAATTCGTTCTTAGTCTTCATAATGAACGTTTTTCGGAGAAATCAATCTCTAGAAATCTGGCAAAAAAGTCAATTAAATCCGTTCAAAAGATTATTACAATCAGCAATTATTTGAATAAAACCGTAAAGAGTCGATTCCCCGAAGCTGAGAAAAAATTAGTAACTGTTTATTCCGGAGTCAATTTAAGTGATTATATACCTCGTTGGGATCCAAGAGCACATGTTCTTCGAAATGAGTTTAGAATGAAGTATAGGATTGATCCGGACCAAAGAGTTATTTTTTTTGCAGGCAGGCTTATCGAGAAGAAAGGTCCCCATTTATTAATTAAGGCTATGGATACCGTGCTCCAAAAGCATAAAAATGCTGTGCTTGTTATATCAGGCGGAAGATTTTACAGTGACGATCGAATGACAGACTACATTCGCTCTCTTTATAAGATGGCGAAGCCCCTAAAGAAGAAAGTCATTTTCACCAAATATATCCCTGCACAGGAGATTCCTTATTATTATTTGATGGCTGATGTGTTTGTATGCAGTTCCCAGTGGAACGAGCCTGCGGGAAGAATTCATTATGAAGCAATGGCAGCGGGAGTTCCTATCATCACCACACATCGGGGAGGAATACCGGAAATCATTAAGGATGGTTACAATGGCTTAGTACTCCGTGATTTTCAAAATCCAAAGGCCTTTGCAAAAGCAATTGATTTAGTACTTTCCCGTCCTGAGGAAGCGGATCGGCTTAGCTGGAATGGAAGAGCAACCGTGGAGAGCCACTTCCAATATGCCCAAACGGCAGAACAATGGGAGGAGATTTATACAAATATCGTTAGAAAGGGAGAGAACATTGGATAAGATCCTGCATTATAAATATGCCCTCATTAGTGATCACAGTACTCCCCATGTCAAATCGGTTCCCGGGTTCGATTACGTGTATATGACTGATAAAAAGAAGCCCACTGATCCTCAATTCCGTTTTTTGTTCAAGGATGTGGTTCATTACCCAGATATTTTTGATTTTCCTGCTTTCATACGGCAGCAGAACGTGAAGGCAATTCATGCCCATTACGGACAGTTGGCCATGAAGCTACTTCCTTTCAAGAAGAGTCTAGGGATCCCTTTGATTACAAGCTTCCGTGGATTAGATGCAACCAGCTATATAAGAAATGAGAATAACCAGAAAAAGCTTCAAAAGCTATATACAAATGGAGAGTTGTTTCTACCTGTATGCCACTATCTAGCTAATCGTTTGATTCGATCGGGCTGTCCTGAGAAAAAGATCCAGGTCTTATATGGCGGTGTGGACGTGGATCTTTTTCATTTTCGCCCGCGTACCAAGCCAAGTGAAGGACGGATTCGAATTCTCTCTGTAGGTCGATTTGTGGAGAAGAAAGGGTTTCGCTATTTATTGGAGGCCTTTGCTAAGGTTAATCAGTCCTATCCGCAGACGGAGCTTAAGATTATTGGAAGAACCGGACCTGTATCTGAAGAAGTACAAAATATCATCAAACGCAATCGACTGCAAAATGTCGTAATCATTGAAAATTTTATAGACCATCGTCAGATTGTTGAGGAAATGCATAGTGCCCATCTATTTTGTCTGCCTTCTGTACAATCGAAAAACGGTGACGAAGAGGGGATTCCAAATGTTTTAAAGGAAGCAATGGCAACCGGAGCCCCTGTCGTATCAACTAAACATGCCGGAATTCCTGAGTTGATCACCGACGGTAAAGAAGGGATTTTGGTAAAGGAGAGAAATGTTGGCCAATTAGTAACGGCTCTGGAGCAGATGATTCAAGAGCCCCAGAATTGGGTGCGGTGGGGAAAAGACGCGAGAAAAAGGATTGAAAAAAACTTTAATCTGAACATTCAACTCTCTTTCCAAGCTGCTCTGTATAAGGAAGTCATAACCAAATTCCAACAGCGGTCATAAGGAATTAGAGGGTGTCTAACTGGTGGAGTTCCACAGACACCCTCTTTATTATCGAATTTTATATATTAATAATTAGGGCTTGCTGAACGAAACAAAAAGTCAGTAATAACAAGGGTTTAGCGCCTCTTTTGTCGAAGTTAAGTGTATGGAAAACGGGCGATACCCCGTCAAAAACCGTGCACATGGAGGCGAACAGAATGTATCAGCGAACAGAAGGCCAAATGATCCTGCCGGGGGATTTCTTCCTACCGTTCGGTGGGGAACTGTCGGAAGATAACCGTTGGGTACTTCTAGCCCAGATAATCCCGTGGTGGAAGATTGAAGAGAAATACGCTCGGAACTTCAAACGAAGCCTAAAGGGACAAAAAGCCGTCTCGATCCGCGTCGCACTTGGGGCTCTCATCATTCAAGAACGACTTGGCACCGACGATCGGGAGACACTGCGGCAGATTCTGGAGAATCCGTATCTGCAGTACTTCTTGGGTCTTCCGGAATACCAATATCGCCGTCCCTTTCATGATTCGCTTATGACGCATTTCCGCAAACGGTTGGGCGGTGACATCATCCACGAAGTGAATGAGTGGATCGCGCTCGAAGAATCGCGTAAAAGCAGCGAGTCTCAAGACCCGTCAGACGATGACGATCACAAAGGCGGAGGTTCCCCTGCGGTCAGCGACCCAGCAGAGAAGCCGCCAGAGCAGATGGAGCTTACCAACGAAGGCGAGTTGCTCCTCGATGCGACCTGTGCGCCGGCAGATATTGCGTACCCGACGGACTTGTCGCTGTTAAACCAGGCAAGAGAAAAGCTGGAGAACATCATCGACACCCTCCATGAGCCGGAGCGAGGAAAGTCACCAAAGCCGCGAACCTACCGCGAGCGCGCCCGAAAAGCGTATTTGACCATTGCCAAGCAGCGGCGCGTGAAGCCGCGAACGATGAGGAAAGCGGTAGGCAGACAATTGCGGTTTGTCGCCCGCGATCTACGGATTGTGACTAAGCTTGCTGCAAACGGCGACTTGGCCCTGCTCTCGCGCAGGCAGTACAAGGAACTGATGGTCATTCAGGAACTGTATCGTCAGCAGCAAGAAATGTACAGTTCCCATACGCACAGCACACCGGATCGGATCGTCAGTATCTCGCAGCCGCATGTCCGTCCCATCGTACGCGGCAAAGCCAAAGCAAACGTTGAATTCGGCGCGAAGCTTGCGATCAGCGTGGTGAAAGGTTATGCGTTCCGTGAGCAGCTTTCTTGGGACAACTACAATGAAGGCATCACGTTGCAAGCTTCCGTGGAAGCTTACCGTGTCCGCTTTGGATTCTATCCCAAGGCAGTGCTGGCCGATCAGATTTACCGCACCCGTGAGAATCTGCGCTACTGTAAGGAGAAAGGGATTCGTCTTAGCGGACCGCAGCTCGGACGCCCTTCAGTTGACCAACAGGAGCAAAAACGGATCGCCAAAGCGGATGCCTCTGCACGCAATGCGGTTGAAGGCAAGTTCGGAGAAGGCAAGCGCAGTTACGGGCTTGGCCGTATTCGAGCGCACCTTCAGACGACCAGTGAGACAGTAATCGGGCTGCAACTGCTGGTCATGAATCTGGAAAAGAGACTACGGGTTCTCTTTTTGCCTATTTTGCAATGGCTGTTATCCAGACTTGCCGACCGCTTCGCTTTATCGCTGTAATTGCGACCCGTTCAGCAAGCCCTAATTATGATCATCCAGCTAGCATAGGTAATGACAGCTGTGGAAACACAACATTGAATGAGCCTATTGAATAGTTCGCTTTTGACAGTACGGCGATTAAAGTGATAGCAGAATTCATCGAGATAGGCTTGTAAATGCTTTGCATCCAATCCATGATACTGGGGGAAAACCCTTAATAGATACCGCAGCTTCCCAGTGTTTACAGAAACGGCAAAGTATCTCTTGAAAAAAATATAGTTGAAAGGAATTAGTATGGAAAAGACAATTGCTCATTTTCTATCTAGAGATATAAAGGTCAACCAGGATTTTAAGTACCGTCAAATTACCAATCTTACAAAATATCGTTCGATCGTACTTGGGGAGTTCGCTCAACGAAATTCCGAACAAGAGTATCCTTATAAATATTTCTATTTGGGGGATATAACAGATTGGCCTACATTTATTAAGACACAAAATATAAAGGCAATCCATGCTCACGGAGGGGGATGCAACTAAAATTTTGCCGGTGGCGATTCTTTATAAGATTCCGCTTATCGTGAGTTTTCGAGGAAATGATGCATCGGCACACAATACATCATTCGAGAAGAATCAGATAAAATATCAAGAACTCATTGAACATGGCAGTTTGTTTTTGCCTGTCTGCGAATTCTTCAAAGGAGAGTTAATGAAGTTAGGTTTTCAAAAAGAAAAATTAAAGGTTCTATATTGCGGTATAGATATTGATAAGTTTACCTTTCGAAGTTGGAAACCCAATAAGAATCATACTTTTCGAATTCTGACTGTTGGTCGTCTAGTAGAGAAGAAAGGCTTCCCTATATTAATTCAGGCATTTCGTAAAGTTCATAAAAAATTTCCAAAAGCTAAATTGGTTATTATTGGAAAAGGGAGGCCGACGCGGAAGGAAAAACTTTCCAGACAAATTAAAAAATACAATTTAGACACATCGATAGAATTGATAACAGAAATAAAAAATGGTGATATTGTGAAAGAGCTCCATCATGCTGACCTGTTTTGTTTGCCAAGCTATACTACCAGTAAAGGCGCAGTCGAGGGAATTCCTAACGTATTGAAAGAAGCCATGTCTTGCGGGGTCCCAGTGGTATCAACATATCATGCCGGTATCCCCGAATTGATTGAACATAATAGAAGCGGCATTCTAGTGAAGGAGGAAGATGACAAAGCCTTAGCCGAAGCTATTATTACACTTCTTAAAAATCCAAAACAAGGTAAGAAATACGCGAAACAGGCTAGGCAAAAGGTTAAAAAAGATTTTAATTTAAACAAGCAAATCCATGTTCAGGAACAATACTATGACCATCTTTTTAAGGACAAATTATTGGGTGGAGCGATTTACCATAAAAACAGGCCCTTTTCTCACCAGTACGACCTTTCCGCACATAAAATAGAAATGCAACTCAAAGGAGGCTGTCCCAAAAGCGGAAAACTTTTCTGAATCCCGACCTCTAGGCTCACTTTCGGTAAGCCACGAAGCAGGAAGTGCCGGAATACCCGGTTGTTTTTAATTTGCCCGAAAACACTCTCCGGCTCAATCATGCGCCGAACCGAAAGCGCATAACCCTCCTCACTTCGCAGTTTTTCTCGTACTCGTTGCTTGTGATGGAAAATGCTTCCTCGACAGACATGGCGGGCTTACCGTCTAAAGCTAGCGACAGAGTAGCTCATTTGAGTTAAATAGGGAGCGATTCACAAGTAATTACTGTTTTAGTCAAAAACTGGACAACTAATTCATTTATCCCTGTCGCTGGTTCACCTTTCACAGTTGCTCCAAACGCTACAGTAGTTGCTAACGCAGGTATTTCTGTCGCAACTGCTTATGAAATTCGCTACCAAATCTCTTCCAAAAAACGCAGTATCATTATGAATAGTTTCGGATTAAATAATGCTGAAAATGATTTTCTGGAAGGCTCTACCGTTCTTCACGAAGATTTGAATGAAATCTCGGAAAATGCTTACAATTCCTAATAAAAATATCCAAAAGAAGAAACGCCCTTCAACTTGTCTTCCGGGCAAGATGAAGGGTGCTCTTCTTTATTGTTAAATTCTCCTCTCACGACCAAATGAAGTCTAGGGTTTCGTTCATACATAATTCGCATAGGAGAGTAGGTAGTTCTTGTTGATGATGCAATACAACAAGAAGACTTGACGAACATGTAAGTCTTGATTCATTTGAGAATTACAAACAATAGAAGGAACACTGGGACAATCGACTAAATGAGAACGGTACTTAGAAGATAGTTTAGGAAAGATCCATTAGCATATCTTCAAAACTTGAGAATAAGCATAGTATGTCGGTTATTCCACTGTACACAGCAAAAAGCAGGATCAAGCGCTCGTCACAATCCTGCTTGAAAACCAATTATGCTTTTGTCCCCATAGCGATCCAGTTGATGATTTCATAAATTTCTGCTGAGAATCGCGTAACGTACGTACGATAGACAAGATAGCGAAGTCCGCGTTTCCGAATAGTAGATTCCCCTGATCATCACGTGGATGCTCCAATGCCGCCCAGGTGCCGATGTCGTCCCAGTATACACGAACTCCGCCTTTTCCAGAATGGCGTAATCCACCGAGAATTGCGTAGTAGTTACTCACGAATTAAAGGTAAATAGGATAATCCTGCGACTACATAAATATCAGCAGCGTCTATATTCTTGCGAAATCGGTTATACGTCTGCTGGAGCATGCTATCGTGGGAAGTCAGCGCCAAGAATTGCTTGGGCTTGGTTTCTACACTTCTTGGCCAAAACAGCAATCCTTTACCTCCGGCCATAACACCACTTTCATCAGAGACCCATCTCCTTCGCAGAATCTAAAAATCCTCCTTCATTCTGCTCAGCACCTAATCAAAACATGGACAAATAACGATCAACGTGAAAAATGGTTCCATGGCCACAGCAAAAAGCAGGATCAGTTGCTTTGCGCGATCCTGCCTGTTTGATAATGTGTTATGCTTTTGTCCCCATAGCTATCCAGTTGATGATACCGTAGATTTCTGCTGAGAATCGTGTACGAACGACAGACAAGATCGCGTAGTTCGTCGACTTTTGTTTGACGACCGCATAACAAGCCGTATGGTTAGTCGTGGCGATTAATACATAATTCAAATCGGCGAAGGCATCATCGAAATAAATCTGCACGTCGACGAATTCGTCCTGCACTTTGAATTCAAATGAAGCAAGACCGAATTGTTGAACCGTATTCGACCTCGAAGCCGGAAGCTGTATCGTCTGGAATGACAACTTGCTCTCATCCACACTTCCTTCCGTAAGCTTGGAGCCGCTGATCGAACCAAGAGCAAGGTGCTCACCGTACACAGAGCCGATAGCCAGCTTACTGCCGTCAATACTTCCCACGATCAGCTTGTTACCGCTAATCGTACCGTCTGCTAGATGTTCGCTTTTTACGGATCCAATCGCTAACTTACTGCAGTCTATGCTGCCGTCCGCCAGATGATCGGTATTCACAGCACCAGTTGCCAGCTTACTGCCGTCCACACTGCCTGCCGCGAGCTTCACACCACTTACCGCACCATCCGCTATATGCTCGCGCTTACAACTCCACTCGCCAGCTTGCTGCCATCCACGCTGCCAGCCACCAACTTTGATGAGTTGACTGAACCCAACGCAAGATGTTCACCATACACTGAGCTGTACGCCAGTTTGCTCGCGTCGACACTACCTGTCATTAGCTTCGTTCCACTAATCGAGTTGTCCGCCAGGTGTTCGCTGCGGATAGTACCGTTGGCCAACTTATTGCCACGCAACCCTTTCAATTCCACCGCTGCCGGGAATCGGAATAATATTGGGGACAACCTGAACGATTTTCATGAAGGTTCACCCTCTTATTCAGATGATAATAAAGTAGACTCTTTGAACGGCACGATCCGTTCGTATAATATATACGGCATCAATTGCTCTATGACGTACATCTGACTTTGATAAACCGACAATAGAATTAATTTGTCCCGCAGCAGTGGGAACGGCAGTATATCGTTCGATTTATCGAACACATACAAATTCTCAATTCCCCGGTCATGCAATATTTTTGAGAGCGATTTGTGCTGGCTGTGCCCGTACTCCCCGCGAAGATTATGGGTGACAATGCGATGAAACCGGTGTTTAGTTATAACCTTCTCCAAATCCTTTCCTACTTGTTCTGCGTCAAAACTTCCCTCATATTTATCCAAGTAGTCCCATATTTCACATGAGGCCCCTACCCTTCTCATTGCCCTGAGAAATTCGGAAGATCTGGTTTCGTTATTACCGTTGGTCAAACATATGACCTTCCAGCCTTTTTCTCTTATCAAAGCCGCCCCCCCAAAAATAGATTCGTCGTCAGGATGGGCGACAACCATCATTTTATCAAACATTACGCACCGCCTCTTCTTCTCAAACTCCGGCTTTTATGTTCTTCTTCAAACTATGTCTGAGCGGCGTTCGGCGAAAGGTACAGGAACATATCCCAATGATTTTTTTCAACCCATTCTATGATTAGCCTAATCCTCTCAATAAACCTCGCATATGATAAATAGCATATGAATGAATAAAGAGGTGCTCTACTGTGGAAGAATCAACTAATCGCCCAACAAAAATATGTTTCGCTGTGCTAGTTCACAACAAGTTAAATGTCGTTTTGGATCTGTTGGATAACATCAGGTGCTATTGTCCCAATAGTTCTGTCGTTTTGTACAACGGAGGCGACGACTCAGGATTGTGCAAAAATGTGGGAGTTCCCGTCTGTCCTACCAGCCGAAAATTGAAATACGGTGTAACGGCCATCTATTTACTGGAAACGATGAGATGGCTGGGGGACATAGAATACGACTTCGACTATTTAATTAATCTTGATTCGGATACTCTATTTGTCAGAGAAGGCTTTGAGGAATTTATTGCGGAGCAAATGAAAAACAGAGATTATATGGGAGTTGACACCAAAATTTCACACAATGATTCTTTCATTGGCAATCAGGTACGCGAGGAATATCATTTGTGGAAATCGATATTTGGAGAGAAGCCATTCTACGAATCCTTCAATGTGGGACAGGTGTTCAGCAGACGTCTAGTCCGTCGTTTTTTGAAAAGCAAACGATACGATGATCTCAAATCGAAACTAAAAAAGACAAAAGCTTTCGGAATAGATGAAGTTGCCTACGTCACAATGACGGAGCGCTTTGGTTTCAAGCTTAATGCTTATCCGAAGTCAACCGGAAATTCCATACGCTACCGACCGTATTTCCCATTGGACGAAACCTTAGGTCAGCTGCACCGGAACAAAGAGTGTTATCTGCTTCACCCGGTACCGAGAGACATAAAGGACGAAACGCGCGTTTTTGTACGAAGCGCTCTCAAACAGCAAATACAATACAATGCAGAAGCACAAAAATACTTTCTCGATACTTATATCGGGGATATGCCGTTTTTTATCCGCAGGAAAAAAAGCACCGGAAAAACAGTAGAATGGCTGAGCGCTTCTCTGGAGAAAGGGATTTCGTATTGGAGATCCGAGAATAGCAGCGATAAAAGTTATTTGTACGGCCCGTATACGTTCGGCAGCGACAAAGTAGAGGCGTTCACCGCGCTCGAGACCCATTACGGAAATATCGAACTGATATGCAGAGTTGGAAACAACCTTATCCATTATTGGAGGGATGAAAAAAGCGGCGAATGGTTCAAGTCACCAGCATTTGCGGACGGTGTGAAAGGAACGCCTGTAATTATTGAGAGTTCGCACGGAAATTTCGAGGTGTTAGCGCCCTTGAAGAAAGGGGTTTGGGTCACTGGTGGAGAAACAACCATCATTCTGATTTGACCTGGACCGGGCCAGCAGCATTCGGTAAAGACATTTATAACGAAGTCATTCTAGTGGAAAATAATTCGAACCAATTGACGGCAGTTGTCAAAACGAATGATGGATACCGTTATTTTGTCAGGGATGACGGCCATAGCTGGAAATGGCTTGGACCCTATATCTAGTAGGGGGCGTCCGGCTTATATCCCAAATCTTTACTCCACGGAGGAAAGGATGAATAAGAAAAAATGAAGGGTCTCATTCTCTGTGCTGGAAAAGGCAAGCGGCTTCGGCCATTTACCCATTCGCTTCCGAAAACGCTGCTGCCTGTTCTCAACCAGCCTATTTTGATTCAATGCATTCAATTGTTGGAGGAAAGCGGAATAACGGATATTGGTATCGTTGTTAGGCCTGACCAAAAGCCTATAATTGAGTACTTAGCGAAAATACCCCGATCCGTACAGGTGACGTTTTTGTATCAGACCGCGCCGTTAGGCATCGCCAACGCCTTGCTTTCTGCTGAGGAGTTTTTGGGGGAAGATCCTTTTATCCTGATACTTGGGGATAACCTCATTACGGTACCTGTTCAGGAGCTGCTAGAGGCTTTTGCCGAACATGACGGAGCAATGATGCTTTCTCCCGTTGATAATCCGAAAGAGTTCGGCGTCGCAGTAATATCAGACAACCTTATAGTCCGGTTGGAGGAAAAGCCGGATAATCCAAAAAGTAATTTGGCAATCATTGGAATGTATGCCTTCAGCAGCAGAGTGTTCGATGCTATAAGGTGTATTTCCCCTTCCTCCAGAGGGGAATATGAGATAACAGATGCTATGCAGCAAATGATCTCCAGTGGACTCAAACTTGCTTACTGTATTACAAAGCGCCCTTTTTTTGACATTGGCACGCCGGAACGATGGTTGGAGGCTAATGAAAAGCTGTTGTCCGCAACAACAGAGAAGATTGGCAACGGGACTGTACTGGAAAACTGTACCTTGAACGGGCCTGTACTTATCGGAAATGGATGTATTTTGAAAAATGTGTCCATCGGGCCCAATGTTTCCATAGCTGACAGGTGTACAGTGTTAAATGGCACGTTAACCAACAGCATTTGCCTCGAAAATGCCTATCTCGACCTTTCCGGGTTAACGATGTCCAGGAGTATCTTCGGAAAAAACAGCAGGTTTGAACCAGGTTCTACAAGATCAACCAGTGTTCTTTTAGGCAATGATTCAATGGTGTCATTTCATAAGAATTAGGGGTGCCCTGAATTGTGATCCCCCCCTGACTTCCACATGTAGGTGGACGAGGCGTCTGTTCATCTCGTGATCTGATATTCTACAAAAAAAAGTCTCTTCCTTAATGCAGATTTGAATCTGCTCTAGGGAAGAGACCTTTTTGTGCATCAAAGGGGTGGAAGCCAAGGACTAGCCTCCCATCGTTTCACCAAACCCTTCAGCTGCTTGCAATATCGTTTACGGGTCGATCGCGTCTCGAGCTTAATCACTTTACTATGCTTCAGCGTCCCCATTTGGTCATGCCAGCGGTACATGATGAGCGACTCGTCAAGAAAATGAATCGGGATTCCAGCGAGCGCGACTCGCATCCATAAATCATAATCGTGCGTGTAGTTGAGTTTCTCGTTAAACATGCCCACTTGGGCACAAAGCTCCTTTTTCATCACAACGGTACATCCATTAATGGCATCACCATCCAAAAAGGAGCGGATTAACTCAGCTTGGTTCGGAAACCGTACAGCAATGGAAGACTGCAGCAGTTGGCCTGTCCCGTCAATTTTGTCGAAGGGCGTGTAGCTGATCAGAGCCTCGTTCTCTTGCATGAAAGGAATCTGTACAGCCAGCTTGTTCGG
Organism: Paenibacillus sp. GP183; assembly: GCF_900104695.1. Lineage (NCBI taxonomy): Bacteria > Bacillati > Bacillota > Bacilli > Caryophanales > Paenibacillaceae > Paenibacillus > Paenibacillus sp. GP183. The sequence goes on along the minus strand of NZ_FNSW01000001.1, from coordinate 4,853,860 downwards.
TTTAAAAAGATCGTCAGAGCTAAGCCATGCTACATATTCACCGGAAGCCATGTGGATTCCGCAGTTCAGAGCGCTGGCTGTACCCCCGTTAGCTTTGCCTATATAATGAGTGCGGTCCAAAAAAGGAACAATTCGCTCCGAGTGCTGATTGGAACCATCATCCACGACAATGACTTCTACATTCGGATACGTCTGTGCCAACGCGCTGGCAATTGCCTGATCCACATAGGGGCAGTTGTAAAAAGGGATGACGATCGACACTTTTGGCATCATACAACATTCAACTCCCGCTGCATGTTCTAGGATTGATCTCGATAAAATTGCAATGTATCGCTAAGTGATTGCTTAAAGGGAATGTCCGGTGTCCACCCAAGACTCCGCATGGGTTCCATGTCTACAGTATGAGGCTGCTTCGGAATCGCGGATTGGCCAATCTCAATAGGCAAAGAACAAACCGTCAAGGTTCCGTATACGTTCACCATCTCCTCTAAGGAACTCGTGGCGCCGGTTCCAATCGAGTACACCTTTCCAGGTGTTCCATGGAATAGGACCCGCTCATAAGCGGCAACGGCATCCCGAACATCGACATAATCTCTCCGCTCGACGAGCGAGGACAGTTTAAAAGGTGACGCGTCCATCCCCTTTTCAAGGGCGGCAATTTTTCTTGCCAGCAACCCGCAAACTCCGTTTGAAAATCCGGGCCCGATTAAATTAGATGGCTGGGCAATAAGGATTTGTTGATCGAACAAATACTGCCACGATTTAGTAAAAAATACCTGCATGGTTTTGCTTAGGCTGTAAGGATGAGGTGGGCGCGGATCTTCGGAAAGAGGGAAATTGAGCATGGAGCCGGCTATCACAATTCGGCAATCGGGAAATGGCCGCAGTGCATTCAAGAGATAAAGGGTAGCGAGCATATTGGCTTCCAAATAAGCGACCGGATTTAACCAGGATTCCGGCACGCTGTTTCTTCCAGACAGATGCAGCACATAATCAGGCTTAGCCAGATCAATTAAATGGTTGATTTGCTCAGGATCCGTGAGATCGCATACGGCAAGTGAGCCAATGGGAGCAACCTCGGGCTTTGTTCGGACGACGGCAATGATCTCGTAGCCAGAACGGCTGAATTGCTCACAGGCATGCCTGCCCGTAAAGCCTCCCGCGCCGGTTATCAGAATGGTCCCCCGCTTCATCGGTTTCTCATCCATTCCCTTAACTCCGACAACATGCGGCCGTACCTGGGAACCTCATAGAAGAAGTCCTTCCGCGTATGAAGCAGAGTCCTATCCAGCCGAATCGCATCGTCAGGAACGATCTTCACATCCTCCTTATTAAAAGTACGCTGAAACAATAGAAGCAGCTCCAGCTTGCTGATGGATTCAGGAGCGGTCAGATGCAGCAATCCGGACAGCGGGCTCTCGATGATATGGTGTATCGCTTTGGCCAGCTCCAGTGTGGTCACTCCGTTCCAAATCGCAAACCGATAGCCTTTAACGGTGCCCTGCTGCCGTAAAAACCAATCCATCAAGCCGATTCCCTGCTCGCGGATTTCCGGACCGACAATCGAGGTGCGGATCGTCAAATGCCGTTCGGCCTTGATTTCACCAAGTACCTTGGTGCGGGCATATGTGGTATGCCCGTCAGGCACATCATCTTCCCTATGTCCGCCGAGCTCGCCGGAGAAGACGCAATCGGAGCTGATATGAATGAACCGGCTCCCGGCCTTATCCGCCATTCTTTTTACCTGATGAGGAAACAGCCCGTTGAGCAAAAAGGCGTCAAGCTCATTACGCTCGGCACGGTCATTTAATATTCCGATAGCATTGATGATCACATCGGGTGCAACGACATCGATCATTTTTTCTACTTGTACGGAATCCCTGGCGTCTACAACTAATCCATGAATGCTGCTTCGATCTCTAACGGAGTAAAAAACCGAGTAATTGGAGCTTTTTCGAAAATAATCCACCAGCATATGCCCAGCCATACCATTCCCGCCAAGGATTAATAGTCTCATGAGATAAAACCGCCCATAATCAGCATTTTTTTAATTTCATCCTTCGTCATCAAGGAGTCCCGGGAAGAATAAATTTCTTCTTGCACGGGCAGGCAGGATGCATAGACCTGACTCAGAAGCGGGATCTCAATGGTTGGCAAAATAACCAGATAGTCTTTATCGTAAATGTACATAGATTGGCTCTCATAATCGGAATATAGAATTTCGTGAATCTTCTCTCCCGGCCGAACACCCAGCTCCACAATTTGGACATCCTCTTTGCCCATAGCTTCCTTTAATACCTCAGCTAAATCGACAATTTTGCAGGTCGGCATCTTCATGACAAAAATCTCTCCGCCATTGCTTTCCTCTGCTCCTCGCAGCAGCAATTGGACGGCATCTTGCAAAGTAAGAAAAAAGCGCGTCATCTCCATGTGTGTAATGCCGATTTGATTCTTGAGCTTGATTTGATTCATAAACAAATGGACAACACTGCCGTTGGAGCCCAGCACATTGCCGCTTCTCACGCAGACGAACTTGGTATCGGTATGCATCCGGTTGGCGAGAACAATCAGCTTCTCCCCTATGGCCTTGGTCATCCCGTAAAAGTTCGAGGGATTGGCTGCTTTATCCGTGGAAATATTAATAACCTTCTTCACCTTGTTTTCAATGGCTGCTTCAATCAAGTTTTGTGTACCGATCACATTCGTTTTTAATGCTTCGTTGGGATGGTCCTCACAGACAGGAACGTGCTTTAACGCTGCTAGATGAAACACATATTCGATGCCCTGGCAAGCTTTGATGAGCGCATCCTTATCCCTTACATCCCCGATGCAAAATATCAGTCTTTCATCCTCAAACTCACGCTTCATGGCGACTTGGCTGGATTCGTTTCTGGAAAAAATGACAATTTTCTTCGGCTTAGTCTTGAGCAGCTGCCGCACAAGCTCGTATCCCCATGAACCGGTTCCTCCTGTAACCAAAATCGCACTATCACGAAACATGATGTTTTCCTCCCAAAACATATTTGACCACTTTAAATGAGACATCTGTGTCCTCATAGCCCTGTGGGCATTGCCAATTCGCGCCCAGCTGGACCATCAGTTGCACCGCTTTGGCTATTTGCCCTGCATCGACACCGGAAACTGTGTTGCTGCCGCACTCCACCGTCTCCGGACGTTCCGTGCTTTGGCGAATCGTGACGGTCGGAATGCGTAAGATACAGCATTCCTCCTGAACCGTACCGCTGTCGGTAATCGCGCAGCGCGCTTCCTTCTCGAGCTTCACGAAATCGAAAAAGCCAAAAGGCTCATACAGTTCAACGAGGGGATGAAGGACGAGCGAGGCAGCAGACGCGATTCTCGACTTTGTTCGCGGATGCAGGCTGCATATCATCCTTTGTCCGAACTGTTCGGCCACCCGGTTCAAGCCTTCACAAATTTCCTGTAAACGCAAAGAATCATCCACATTTTCGGCCCGGTGCGCGGTTACCAGAAAATATTGATTAGCGATGAGTCCAAGCTGCTCCAGGATTTGGCTTTGTTCGATTTGGGATTCATAATGTTTAAGCACTTCATAAATCGGATTGCCTGTAACGACGATGCGATGGCACGGAACCCCTTCCCGCAGGAGGTTTTCCTTGCTTTGCCTCGTGTAAGGCATGTTGATCGAAGAAATGGCGTCGATGACTTTACGGTTTTTCTCCTCAGGCACATCGAGATCGAAGCAGCGGTTGCCCGCTTCCATATGGATGACAGGGAACCCTAACCGTTCAGCCAATATGGCGCAAAGTGCACTGTTCGTGTCTCCGAGAAGCAGCACCTTATCGGGTTTTTCGTGAAGCAGCAGCTTCTCCACATCACCGAACATGACGGAAAGCTGAGCTCCGAGCGAGTGCTGCTCATAGCGAAGCGTATAATCCGGTTGACGCAGCTGAAGCTGATCAAAGAATACATCGCTTAAGCTGTAAGTAAAATTTTGCCCTGTATGCACGAGCACATGCTTTTCCGCCAATTGATCCATCAAGGGAATAATCAAGCTGAGACGTATGATTTCAGGTCTTGTGCCAAGAATGGTCATCACTTTCATCACTCAACCCGCCCTTCTCTTCACAGATATCCGGCTCCGCACTTTCGTGCTCACACGTTTGGAGATCCTGGTGGATTTCTTGGTTTTAATAAATTTTTTACGCAAGGGTCGCTTCTTTTTCTTAATAACCGTTCTGCGGCGCTTGCGTGAAGATCGTCTCTTGTGCTTTTTACTGACTTTGGCGTGTTCTTCTAATCCAGCTATGGGTTGACCTTGATCAAAATGGTCAAGCTTATCATCAGGCAGCGTAAAAACTCTATCAAAGGAATAACCCAAGGCTTTAAATCGAGACTCGGATGGGATTGGATACCGCACGCCGCTATGGAGTAAATATACCGTTGGACCTTGGCCGCATATCAATAAGGAGGAGGGGTCGTGAAGCTCAGTTGAATTCATGGTTTGAAGAACTGAAGCTGGTGCTTTCTGATGGGTCTTCATCGCAAGGAACCATTCCTTCAGCCTTGCCCGGTAAGGTACAATACCAAACACCCGCTGAGCCTCTTCTCCGTTTCGTTCTCCCACTTCCTTGCGGAGCTGCGGATTTTCAAGCAGCCTATGCACCTTGCTTATTAATTCATTCGTATTTCCTTTCTCTGCAAGAAAAGCGGCATTGCCTGTCATGGTTAAAATTTCCTCCAAGCCTCCGGAACGATAAGCCACCACCGGCTTCGCAAACACCATGCCTTCAAGAGCCGTCATGCCAAACCCTTCATTTAAAAGACTCGGAATGACCGCCACATCCAAAGCCGGATAGAACCCCTCGATGTGCTGCTCAAACGGAGAGATATGAAACCGTGAAGCGAAGCCGGATTGTTCGATCAACTGCAGGCAATACCCGTAATAGCCAAGGTCTGTCGGCTTGCCGATAATGAAAAAATGAACGTGCTCCATCGCATTTCCAATTGCAAGACTCATCTGGATAAAATGTTCAAGTCCCTTATTTGGATAAATATCCGAGGAAACGTATCCCACTACCTGCTCTTGTTCGCCAACACCCCATTCCGTCCGCTTGTTGATGCGATGGCTGGGCCACGTCGCCGTGTTCAGTTCATCCATTCGCCATGAAGGAAATAATGTGCATAATTTGGGGCCAAGCTTTTCATGCTGGAAAAAGCGCAGGGTGCTGCGGGAAATACCGATTATCCAATCCGAATAACGATCAATAAGATCTACCGATAGATGGATATATTCGTTCTCCATCATGGTTTCCGTAATCATCCATGCAACGGGAATTCCGAGTGTTTTGGCTGCTGCTGCGGGAAGCGCGTTGACACAAGTATTGGCCAGAACGGCATCCGGCTCTTCCGCAAGCAGCAAGGACGCAAGAGTACGGTAGGCATCCTCCTGCAGCAGTCTTTGCAAGTCACCGAAAAGCCATGGGCCTGGTTGGTAGGTCGACAGCAGCAGAGGATAATACATGACAATCACGCGAATTCCTCTGAGGGATGCTTCTTTTGACAGTACGCCTTCGTTGGGTACAACCATGACACATTCGTGATCAGATCTCAGCTCTTGCACCATGAACAACAGCAGCTTTTCCGCTCCGGTTATATGGCTTTGAGAGCATAAATGAGAAAAAAGTAACAATTTCATGGAGATTTGCCCCCTCACCTCAGTAGTACAGTATATTAGGACGGTATCTCGCGGGGCACGACAATTAAACCCCCGTCATTTGTACATCTTAAGAAGCAGTACCCATTCTCGAGCCTATATGGTCTTATCGGCATCTTCCAGCCCTTGGGCATATCCCTTATGGAACCCTTGATCATAGGCTTGGTTAAACGCCTTATTAAACAACTCTCTTCTCCTCCGTTTGCTCAGCACCCGCGGCTTTTTAATGGATTTTCTACTTTTTAAAAGCATACTTTTCTTCCTCGCAGTTTTCCTAACGACCATCCCTAATTACCTCATTTCGCTGCAAAATTACTTGAACACGGTTTGAAACAGCTGAGTTAATCGATGGGCGAAGGTGTGCTGTTCCATCGTGCTTCGAAGCCCCTGCAAAGCGACTTGTAGGTGCTGCTCCTCATGCGTCAAATAATAGTCGATTTGCTCAACCAGCTCTTCAGCCGATCCAAAGGTTGCAAGATCCCGGCCCGGCTTATAAAAACTTGCCAGATCATCACGCACATCAGTGAGCTGCAGTACACCGCAAGCGGAAATTTCAAAAGTTCGAGGATTGGGCGAGACCGCCTTGATCAACCGGCTGTTGTAATTGAAGGTTCCGTCATCATGGGAACGATGAAGATTGATGACGATTTTCGTTCCATTATAAAAGCCTGCTGTCTCCTCGGCTCCCATCCAATGATTGAGCCTTATCTTGTCTTTGAGGAGTCTGTATGCTTTCAGCCGATCCCACCATAAGCCGCTAATGCAAACATCGCGTCCCTTAAGGTAAGGCGCTATTTGATCAAACAACTCAACCCGCTTCCAGTAACCGGAGCCCACAAAACAAATCTCCCTGCGGTTCATCAAGTTAGTGGCCCTGGGACAGAACCACCCGGGATGCACACCGAGAGGAAGGTAGTGCACGTTCGAACAACCGTGCTCCTTATAAAAAGTGACGCAGTTCAGCTCAAGGGTAAAGACGTGATCATAATGCGGAGCAAAGCCTACTGTAACGTCTGTATAATAAGGGTCGTCGGTTAACCAAAGCGCGGTCTGCACGCCTTTTGCCCGAATCGCATCGATCTGTTCGACTGGAAACAGCATGCCATCCAGGACTAGCACCAGATCCGGCTTTGTTATCTCTACCCAAGCAACCACATTATCCAGTGGTTCAGTAACCTTCAACTCCAGGACAAGGGGCCTCATGATGTCAATAATGGCGGAGTCGAGAGGTGAATAAGGCATCCCCTTACCCGATCCGACATACAGGATGCGCCGGTTCCATGTTTGAGAAGGCTGGAAAGGCAGTGCTCGTTTCACAATCGCATTGCAGGCACCTACACGATAACCCTCCTCAAAGCCTAATCTATAGCCTCTCTCCTGCCTTCTTTTCTCTTTCTCGGGAAGAGAATCTTTATCCAGCTTCAATGCCATTGTTGTACCTCCTGAAGCAATAGACTTAGGCGAGCCCCAAAAGTATGGTTGCTGTGAGTCTGTTTCAAACCCCGCAAAGCAATTCGCCTTCGTTTCTTTTCATGGCGCAGGTAGTAGTCCATTTGCCCGATTAGCTCATCTGCTGATTGATAGCTCACTATATCGAATCCCGGCGTATACAGTTCGGTCAAATCCTCCCGTAAGTCGGTTAATTGAAAGGCTCCGCAAGCTGATATCTCATACGTCCTGGGATTGATCGAGCGTGCGGGAATGTTCCTGGTGTTCCGGCTGTACCCTGATTCACTTGCTGATCTGTGCAGATTGATGACGATCTTTGCACCGTTATAGTACTTAACTGTTTCCTCTATCGGAATCCATTCCAGCCTGATGCTGTTCTTCAGCATGGGGTAATGAGCAAGCTGATCCCACTGTGATCCTGCGATCATGACTTTTTTGTCTGCCAAATAATGAGCCAGCTGATCAAACAGCTCAATCCGGTTGGGAAAGGCATTGCCGATGAAACAGATATCGGTTCGATAGCTGGAATCTACCTGCATGGGATGGTAAATAAGAGGATTGACAGCAAGAGGAAGGTAATAAACGCGTCGACAGCCGAGCTCTTGATACAAGGACACACAGCTTCGTTCATGGGTAAATATAAAATCGTACCGGGAAGCATAAGCGGCTGTCAGGTCTGTAAAATAGGGATCATCCGCAAACCAGATCGCTGTTTTGATACCCATGGCCTTGACTTGATCCACATGGTCGAGGTGTTCAGCCGGAAATACATGCAGGCCGTTAAGCACAAGCACGAGGTCTGGCTTAAGCTCCATTGCCCTCTGCACCATATCCTCGGCGCCAACGACAAAAAACTCACCGGCCGTTTGCTGCAAGCCAAGAATCACTCCCTGATCAATAGCTTCAAATCCTTGGGGGATAAACAACACTCTGATCTCATTTACCGTCACATGTGCAGGCGGAAGCAGTTCCAGAATGCCCTTAGAGCAGCCCAACTGGTATCCATGCTCCCAACCGAGTCGGAAGCCTTTCTTTGCCCCGTCTGCTGATACCTCAAGCCTGCTTTTCTTCATCTATGTCACCAATTTCGGCAAGTCCACTTCATCCTCGTGCAGCAAATAATGCCGCAATGCCTGCCGCCAATCACGTAGCGGAGTCAACCCATTCAATCGGATGGCTTGATGAGATAATGCGGAATTTGTCGGTCTGGGTGCAGCATGCTTCAGAGATTCTGCTCGAATCGGGATAATGGATGCAGGCTTGGATTCCATATATTTCAAAATTTCCTGAGCAAAATCATATCGGGAGCAGCAGCCTTGATTGGAAGCATGATAAATCCCATACTTTTCAGAGCCTATTAGCTCACAGATAAAATGGGCTAAATCCAAGCCATATGTGGGAGAGCCGATTTGATCCGTCACCATGCTGATTTGCGCCAGATTTTTCGACATGTCCATAACCTTGGTCACGAAATTCCTTCCTTTTGCGCTGTATAGCCAAGAGGTGCGAACGATGAATAATCGGGAGCAAAGCATGGCTGCAAACTTTTCCCCAAGCAGCTTGGAATTGCCATATACATTCAAAGGATTGGGTTTATCCAGTTCGTCATAAAGACCGTCTTTCATTCCGTCGAATACATAATCCGTACTGATATAAACCAATTTGGCTCCAATGGCATGAGCTTCTGTTGCGACATTCCAGGTTCCTATGGCGTTAACCTGGTAAGCTTGATCCACTTCATCTTCTGCAAGGTCAACAGATGTATAGGCTGCTGCATGAATCACAATCTCGGGCAGCACATGTCTCAATGTATTTGTTACCGCTCCAGCATCTGTTACATCCAATTCTTCACGCGATGCCGCCACCACTTCATAATGACGGGACAACACTCTTATCAAATCATACCCGAGCTGCCCTCCAGCCCCTGTCACCAATATCTTCATTGAAATCACTCCCTAACATTATGGATTCTCCTCCCGAATCAAATGCGCCGCTTCAACAAGCGATTCATGCGTTCCAGCATCAATCCACCATCCTTTAAGTTGTTGAAACCTCAGCATCCCTTGTTTGGCATAAATATTATTCACATCGGTAATTTCCATTTCGCCGCGAGCCGACTTTTGCAAGATACGGATTTTATCAAAGACGGATGAGTCATAAAAATAAATCCCGGTGACTGCATAATTTGAAAAGGGTGTATCCGGTTTTTCGACTATGGCTACTATGCTGTCATCCTCAATGAAAGGAACGCCATACCTGCAAGGATCATCAACCTCTTTAAGTAGTACCATGGCCCCTTCTCGCTGCTCAAAGTACTTCATGAAGGGCTGTAAGGGATCAGCAAACAAGTTATCACCAAGCAAAACAACGAATTTTTCCCCAGGAAGAACGAAGCCTTCAGCAAACGCCAGCGCATGCGCAATGCCCAAAGGCTGCTCTTGAATTTTATAAGTCAAACGGACATTCCACTTCTCCCCGCTTCCCAAGTAATCCAAAAACATGCCGAGGCATTGTCCGCCAATAATGAGCAGAATGTCACGTATACCATTATCTGCAAGCTTTTTAATCGAATAATAAATCATCGGATACTGACCGATTGGAAGCATTTGCTTATTAATGATTTGGGTTAAAGGCAGCAATCGAGTTCCTAAACCAGCAGCCAGAACAACACCCTTCACAAGCCATACCCCTCTTTCCTGGAAAATGGTGGTACGGTAAATCCACCTACTTCTTAATGATATGCTTCATTCCCATACAGGTTTTGGACAAAAACCATAAATGGTTATATAACCAAGCGGAAGAAAAAAACATGCAGCTGCCTGCATGTTTTCCTGTTGATTCGTTCGTGATTTTATGCTTTTTTTCCGATTGCAATCCAGTTAATAACGCCATGCTGCTCGGGTGAAAATCTGGAGCGAACAACGGATAGAACGGCTGAATCCATTTGCTTTTGTTTAACAATAGCGTAACAAGCAGGATGATTCGTCATCGCGGTAATCACGTAATCTTCATCAGCAAAGCTCTCATCGAATTTTAGAAAAACATCGATAATTTCCCCTTGCACCTTGAGCTCGAACGGCAAAAGCCCGAATTGCTGAACGGTCGTTTCATGGATCAATTCATCCGACAAATGCTCTCTGGTCACAGTTCCCTTAACCAGCTTCGTTCCATCAATACTGGCATCCGCAAGCTTTGCCCCGGATATGGCCCGGTCTGCCAGCTTTGCTCCTGTGATCGCTCCATCCGCCAGATGCTTGCTGCCTATAATGCCGTTCGCCAATTTACTGCCTTCGATGCTGCCTTCGGCCAGCTTGGATCCAGTGACCGATCCATAGACCAGATGCTCGCCATTCACGGAACCGCCCATCAGCTTACTGCCGTCCACGCTGCCTGCGGCCAGCTTCTCCGCTGTAATGGCACCGTCGGCTATGTGCTCACTGGTAATTGCACCGCTGACCAGCTTACTGCCATCCACGCTGCCTGCAGCCAGCTTTGCCTCCGTGATCGCTTGATCCGCTATGTGTTCACCGCTCACTGCGCCTCTGACCAGTTTGCTCTTATCCACGCTCGATGGCGAGAGCTTTGCCAATGTGATCGCACCATCCGCTACATGTTCCTCGCTCACGGAACCAAATACAAGCTTGCTGCCATCCACACTGTTCTCCGACAGCTTAGCCCCGGTAATCTCGCCGTCCGCTATATGCTTGCCGTTAACCGCCCCGTTCGCAAGCTTGCTGCCTTCAATACTTTCCTCGACCAGCTTAGCTCCTGTAATGGAACCGACAGCTAAATGCTCTCCAAGCACAGTTCCACTCATCAGCTTGCTGCCGTCTATACTTCCCTGAGCCAGCTTTACTCCAGTTATGGCGCCATCCGCCAAGTGCTCCCGGTTGACAACACCGCTCGCCAGCTTGCTGCCGTCTACGCTGCCTTCAGCCAGTTTGGCTCCCGTTATGGCGACATCTGCCACATGCTCGCTGCTTACTGAGCCATTGACAAGCTTGCTGCCGTCAACACTGCAAACGGCCAGCTTCGCTAAAGTGATGGCGCCATCCGCCAAGTGCTCCCGGTTGACAGCGCCGCTAACCAGCTTGCTCCCGTCCACGCTTTGGGTTGACAGCTTTACGCCTGTAATGGCTCCGTCCACGATATGCTCGCCGATCACAGCACCGCTTGCCAGCTTGCTGCCATCAACACTGTTTTCTGCCAGCTTCGAGCCTGTCACCGCTCCGTCCACGATATGCACACTTGCAATCGCATTGCGTACGAGTTTGCTGCTATCCACGCTGTGGGCTGACAGTTTGGCTAACGTGATCGCGTTGTCCGTGATATGTTCGCTGCTCACTGCACCGCTCGCCAGCTTACTCCCATCGACACTGCTGTTCGACAGCTTCGAGACAGTTACGGCAGCGTCCACTATATGCCAAGAGTTCACTGAATCAAGGGCCAGCTTGCCGCCGTCCACACTGTTCTCAGCCAGCTTCGCCACTGTGATTGCACCGTTGTTTACATGCTCACTGCTTATCGCATCACGGACCAGCTTGCTCCCGTCCACACTGCCCTCGGCCAGCTTGGGTCCTGTAACCGCGCCGTTCGACAGATGCTCGCTAGCTACAGCGTTGCTGATTAGCTTGCTGCCGTCCACGCTATAGGCTGACAGTTTGGCTAACGTGATTGCACCATCTGTGACATGCTCACTGTAGACAGCACCGTTCGACAGCTTGCTTCTGTTTACACTCGCTGTAGACAGCTTGGATCCGGTGATCGCTCCATCTGCCACATGCTCGCTGCTTACAGCACCGCTGGTTAATTTGCTGCCATCCACACTGTTCTCCGCCAGCTTCGTTCCAACGATTGAACCGTCCAACACATGTTCAGTGTTCACGGCGCCGTTCACCAGCTTGCTGCCGTCCACGCTGCCTTCGGACAACTTTGCACCTGTGATCGCACCGTCTATCACATGATTGGCGGAAACCGAAAGTTGAATCAATTTGCTGCCGTCGACGCTCGAAGCTGCCAGCTTTTCCAAAGTGATGGCACTGTCTGCCACATGCTTGCGATTCACCGCATTTTCCGTTAAATGAAAAGCATGTATTGAATTTTCCGCAAGCTTCTCTCTCGTGACTGCGCCATCCGCAAGATGTTCGTTATCCACCCCACGGCTCATCAGCTTGCTGCCGTCTATACTCAAGGCTTTCAGCTTAACGCTTGAGATGGAATCATCCGCAATATGATTGCTGTTTACAGCTCCATCTTCCAAGTGTCCGGCATTCACAGCTTTAGCCGCCAGCTTGCTTCCATCCACAATTCCCGCTGCCAGCTTCGCCCCCGATACCGCTCCATCGGCAATATGCTCTTCGTTTACTGCACTTTTTGCCAGCTTGCTGCCGTTTACACTGGCTGCTGCCAGCTTGGAACTGGTAATCACTCCATCCGCCACATGCATGCTGCTGACTGCGCCGTTTGCCAGTTTTTCCGCCGTGATGGAGCCATCTGCAATATGGCGGGCGTTAACCGCACCTGCCACCAATTTGCCGCCGTTCACGCTTTCCACTGCGAGTTTGGAAGCAGTAATCGCTCCATCTGCGATGTGAACTCCTGCCACAGCACCGTCAGCCAGCTTGCTGCTCTTAACAACGGCATCCGCCAATTTGTCGGTGGTAATGGACTCATCAGCAATTTTAACGGTTACTATGGCCGCGTCCTGCAGCATGGAGCTCGCAATGGCGGCATCCTGTACATGGCGGCTTCCCACTGCTCCATCAGCAAGCTTTTCTTCCGTGACCGCTCCGGCAGCCATATTTTCAGATGACAGGGAGTACTCCACCAGCTTTTGACCGTCGATACTGCGATCAGCCAAAAGATCCAGCGTAAAAGCTCCTTTAGCCAAATGCTCCGATTGGATCGTACCTGCCTGGATGTGACTCCCATTCACAATGCCTTCCTGTAAATGCCTGGCTTCCACGGCTTGAGCTGATATTTTCGTTCCCGTAACCGCCTCCTCGGCAATCGTATGTGTCTGAACTGCATGATCCTGCAGATGTTTGCTGCCGATGGCATTCACTTTCACATGCTCCGAGCTGACAGCTTCTCCTGCAAGATGTCCGCTGCCAATGATTCCTTTTGACAGGTGAGATTCACTTATGGAAGCAGGGGCAATCTTGACTCCGGTTATGGATGCATCTGCCATATGATCGCTTTGAATCGCTTGAAGCTGAAGCTGGTTCGCCCCAACGCTCTCATTGGCAAGATGATACAACTGAATGGCTTCTCTTTCGATGTGCATGCTTTGCACAGCATCTCTTGCCAGCTTCGAGGAAATAATGCTGCCGTCGCTGATCTTGGAGGAGCTGACCGACATCTCCGTCAATTTATCGGTAGATACGGATTCAGGAGCCAGTTTGGAGGTAGTAATCGCGTGCATCGCCAAATGGGGTGTATCAATGGAATCTTCCCGAATGTGGCTGCTGTCTATACTGCCGGCGGCTAACTTATCACCGGTAACTGCATGATCCTGCAGCAGCACGGAACCGATGGCATGGCTTTGAATATGGGCTCCGGTTATAGCTCCCAGGCTGATGTGATCTGCAACAATCGTTTTGGCCGCCACATGAACGGCCCTGACAGCTCCTGAAGCAAGATGCTCTGCATCAACGGATTCTCTTGCCAGCTTTTTCGAAGTGACGGCATGATCGGCCAGCTTCTCCGTGCCGACTGCTTGATTGGCCAGCTGCTCGCCGGATATGCTCTCATTGACTAATACGGTGCCTGACAATGAATGCTCAGTCAAATGCTTTTGCTGGATCACGCCGTCAGGAATATGCCATTCTTTAATAGCTCCTTCTTCAATTTGCTTTGGACCTACGACCCCCAATCCTAGCTTTTGCTGTGTTATGGCATCTTCTCTTAGATGAAAGCCATGAATCGCTCCTTCTTGAATATGGGTGTTGTTGACGACGCCTACCGCCAGATTATCACTAAGCACGGATCCTTGACCCAGATGCTCATGCTGTACGCTGAACATTTGTAAATGCGGTGAAACAATGCTGCCATCCGCGATCTTCTCCCGGGTTACCGCATGATCCCTAAGCTTATCCGAGGTGACAGCTCCATCCGCTAGCTTGGCTGTGTCGATAATGCGATTGGTCAAATGCTTGGCATAGATTGAGCTGGTCCTGATTTTATCGGAAGTGACAGATTGATCATCAAGCAGCTCGGTTGAGATCGAACCTTCAGCTAAGTGAGAAGGCTGGATAGAGCCAGGGGCTATCTTAAAAGAATCAATCGTCAGGTCAGCCAGCTTATCGGACGTAATGCTCTTGTCGAGCAGCTTGCTTCCGGGTATCGTTTGCTCCTGAATCTTATCACCGGAAATCGACTGAAGGGCAATATGCTCTTCATCTACGGCGCCGGGGGCAATTTTATCCCGGGTAACGCTCCCGTCGGCCAGCTTGGAATGATCTACTGAAAAATCCTGTAAAGCTCTGGTGCTGATACTTTTGGGCTTGATTTTGGATTCGTCTATGGCCCGATTTGCGATTTTATCCGCTGTAACGGCTTCTTCTCCGATATCATCCGTATACACCACAGCATCGCTGGATTTACTGGTCTTTCGTTCGTTTAACAGCAAAAGCGGCGGTGCCGGGACCGATACAACCGGTGCAGCGGGGGAAATAACCACGTTCGTCCGGCGGGTCCTTGGAGGAGGCTCCAGTTTGGATGCTGCAGCTTTCTGAGTTTTGGAAATAATCATTTGCTTGGGCACGTGTTCAGCTTTAGCAGGGGGACTGGTCTTGGATTCACTTTCATCCAGCCAGCTCAGTTCATTGGTATTGGCATTTATTCGTTGCACATTAGGCCGCGTGGGACCTATCCGGGATTTTCTGTTTTTGCTCATAAAAACCTCCCCTTCATCAAGATGACTAGTCACTTGTAACATATTCATTCACCTAGAGAGTGGGTGCGCACAGGAATCAAAAATGGTTATGTACCCATAGATCAAGTCATTTTGACAACGCGACCCGCAACAAGATGTTCAAATTTTTACACTAAATTTACAAATCGGGTTGGTGTCGGGTTCGTTTTTCACCCTCTACTAATATAAATAGGTAAAACTACTTATTGTCTAAAGGAGAGCGGGCATTTGATCGTGTGTGTGATTGGAGCCGGGTACGTAGGACTGTGTACAGCAGCAGTGTTGGCAAAATTAGGACATGAAACCCAGTGCATCGATAAGGATACCGAAAAAATGATAAGGATCACCCAAGGATCGGTTCCCTTTTTCGAACCCGGGTTATCGGAACTGGTTGCGGAACAGCGGGAGGCGGGGCGGTTATATTTTTCCCATACGATGGATGATTGTATCGGCCGGGCTTCCATTATTGTTATTGCTGTGGGAACTCCTCCCGCATCCGACGGGAGCCTTGATCTTTCTGCCGTCCACGCAGTTGTCGAGAAGTTATCCGGCTTGATTTCTTCATATAAAACGATTGTTACCAAAAGCACGGTCCCACCCGGCACGAACGAATGGATTGAACAAACCTTGCTTGATAACGGGGTCGATCATCAGCTATTCGATATCGTTTCGAGCCCCGAGTTTTTGCGGGAAGGAACAGCGATACAGGATTCGCTTCAACCGGACCGCATTGTTATTGGCCTGAAACGGCGTGAGCCGCTCGAAGTCATGCAGGAATTATACCAGAATTTGAACGCGCCCTATGTGGTTACCGGCTTCGCTGAAGCCGAAATGATCAAATACGCTTCTAATGCCTTTTTGGCGACGAAAATTTCTTTCATTAATGAAATATCCCGTATTTGCGATGTCTGCGGAGCTGACATTGTGGACGTCTCGATGGGTCTGGGAATGGACCACCGCATTGGTCCGCATTTCCTGAGAGCAGGCTTGGGTTATGGCGGTTCCTGCTTTCCAAAGGATCTGAATGATCTCATCCATACGGCTTTGTCACGACAGATCGAGCCTTCCCTGTTACAGGCGGTTCAGAAAGTAAATGAAACACAGATTGACGTCTATATGCAGAAATTGATCGCCGCTCTGGAAGGGGATCCTCCACACAAAATAACGGTTTGGGGCGCCAGTTTTAAGCCGCAAACGGACGATGTAAGGTCGTCTCAGTCCGTGCGTTTACTCCGGCGGCTCAGCGAGACTGGATATAACGTTCATGCTTATGATCCTATGGTCCGGCCTGCTCTCCCCTCTGTCACCTGGCATCATCAAATGTACGACTCCGTTCAGGATGCCGATGCGCTAGTGATCGCAACAGAATGGGACGCCTTCGTTCAGGCTGACTGGAAGTTGGTGAAGAATCGGATGAAAGGAAAGCTGCTTCTGGATGGCCGGAATTGCGTTAACAAGCATACTGTGGAGGCGTGTGGAATTCGTTATATGGGAGTTGGACGAACATGAGAATTATCGTTACAGGGGCTGCCGGCTTTATTGGGTCGCACTTATGCGAGCGGCTGCTGCAGGACGACCGGAATGAAGTGATTGGAATCGATGGTCTCATACAACCGGAGCTGAGATGGATCAAGCAGAGAAATATTCAAAACTTGAGCGACCACCCTCGTTTTTTAAATATTGAACAAAATTTGCTCGATTTTGAGTGGAAGAAGTGGCTCCCTGACGTTGACGCCGTCTATCACCTGGCTGGCATGCCCGGCGTACGTTCAAGCTGGGGTGACGACTTTCAATCTTATGTGACCAACAACATCCTTGTCACCCAACAAATGCTGGAAGCTTGTAAGAATGCCCCGCTGCAAGCTCTCATTTATGCCTCGACTTCTTCCGTATATGGGGAGACGAAGGAAATGGTATCCGAAGATGCCGCCACCTCCCCTCTTTCCCCTTACGGAATCAGCAAGCTGTGCGGAGAGCATTTGTGCAGGGTTTATAACAAACAAATGCAAATTCCCATCGTCATTCTTCGCTATTTTACCGTTTACGGACCGCGACAGCGAAGCGATATGGCCTTCCATCGTTTCATTCATCATATGCTTCGGGGGAAACCGATTCCTGTTCATGGCGATGGGACCCAGACGCGGGATTTCACTTATATCGACGATTGCGTCGAGGCAACAGTCTCCCTGCTGCGATACCCCCATGCGGCGGGAGAAACGATCAACATCGGCGGAAAAGAACGAGCTTCCATTTTGGAGGTAATCGCTATTTTGGAGGAGCTTACCGGTCAAAAGGCTGCCTTGCAGTATATGGGAGAGCCTAGAGGAGAACCGAAGCACACCTGGGCCAATATCGCAAAAGCCGGAAAATTGCTGCAGTATGAACCTAAAATCAGCATAAGGAATGGTTTACAAAAAGAACTCGCCGACCTTGAAGATATGTACAATTTATGAGGAGGATGTTTATGAAACTGGCCTTAATATGTACGGAAAAGCTGCCTTCCCCTGCAATTAAAGGCGGTGCCATCCAGATTATGATTGATGGGGTAGCCCCGTTCTTGAGCAAAAAGCACCAGCTTACCATTTATTCGATTACCGACCCGAAGCTGGCCAGAAAGGGAAAGCACAACGGCATCTCTTATATTCGCTTTCCTTCAGGAAGTTTTGTCAGCAGTGTCGCCAAATCGCTGGCAGCAGAGAAGTTCGACGTAGTGCATATATTCAACCGCCCCAAGAATGCCATAATGTTCAAAAAAGCCGCCCCTCAAAGCAGGTTTGTGGTCAGCCTTCATAACGAAATGTTTGCGCCAAAAAAATTAACGCATGCTCAAGGAAAAAAAGTACTTGCCTCGGTCGACAAGATCATGACGGTAAGCAACTATATGGGACGTACTGTAACCAGGCGTTTCACTCAGGCCAAATCTTTGGTGAAGACCGTCTATTCCGGATTAAATATAGACACTTATATTCCCTCGTGGACGCATGAGGCGCAATCGATACGCGAAAAAGTCCGCAAGAAATTTGGAATTGAAGGAAAAAAGGTCATCTTGTTCGTCGGCCGTCTCAGTGACAAGAAAGGGCCGCATGTTCTCATTCGGTCGATGAAACAAATACTCATGCGGCATAAGGATGCAGTTCTGGTCATTGTCGGCGGGAAATGGTTCAGCGACAATTCGGTCGATGATTACGTTCGGAGTCTCTACAAACTTGCAAGGCCTTATGGGAAAAAAATTATTTTCACCAAATATATTCCGAATGATCAAATGCCGCACCATTACTTAATGGCTGACGTCTTCGTGTGCAGCTCGCAATGGCAGGAACCGCTTGCCCGGGTTCATTACGAAGCGATGGGAGCGGGTCTGCCCATAATTACCACGAACCGGGGAGGAAATCCGGAAGTGATTAAACACCGGGATAACGGGCTTGTCGTTAAAGCTTATACAAAACCGTCTGCTTTTGCGAGTGACATTAATTACATGCTGTCCAACCCGACTGAAGCGATGCGCATGGCCAAAAACGGGCGAAATTTTGTGGTAAAGAACTTTACTTTCGAACATGTCGCCAAACGATTAAATGCAGTGTATACGAAAGCTTACCAAAAGCGGGCCAAATTGTCATCAGAACGGTTGAATGGAGCGACATCAATATGAGTGACTCCGCGCAAAAAGAGCCCATTCGTGAAATTCTCAAAGCGTACCCTTTCCAGGTGAAAGGAATTAAAATGATCTCTTACAAAGGGAAAAAAGGAGTTTGGTCCGTTCTCACCAACAAGGGGAATAAAATTTTGAAAAAATCTCCGGCACAGAAGGCGGGACGGGTGCAATTTATTTGTAAAGCAGTGCGGCATTTACGAGCTCGCGGCATTGAGCTGCCTGCTGTCATCCCGACCCGCTCTGGCAGCGATTTTGCCGAACGTCAAGGCGCGTTTTATGTACTTTCCGAGGCCTATCGGGGCAAATCGCCGGAATACGATAACTCCAGCGACCTCGCGGCCATCATGAAGGCGATGGGCAAATTTCATAAGGCCTCTAGAGGATTTTCCTACAAAGGAGAATCAGGGCAGCGGGAGCATCTTGGCAAATGGGAAAAAAGTTACGTGAAGCACCTCGATGAACTGCGGAATTTCAAGTCCCTGGCGGCAAAAAATAACAGCCCCTTCTGCAAATTGTTCCTTAAGCATGTGGATCGCTTTATTGCCGAAGGGAACAAAGCGCTGAACATCATTCGCGGCAGCGCATATACCAACTGGGTGCGCAAGGTGAACAGCGAAAAAAACATATGCCATCAGGATTTCGCCTCGGGAAATTTGCTCAAAACGAAACAGTCCATGGCGATCATCGATACGGACTCCTTCACTTACGATCTTCCTGCCAGAGACCTGAGAAAGATTTTAAACAAAGTGATGAAGAAAAAAGGCTGGAATCGCGCGAAAACAATAAGCATGCTGCGCGCCTATCAATCGGTTCACCCCCTTACTTCGGATGAATACAAGGTACTGTACGCGGACCTCCTTTTCCCGTATCTTTATTACGGAATCGGCAGCAAATACTTCAAGAGTAGAACGGGGGAATGGAGCTCCGCCAAATCGCTGGAAAAGCTGAAGCTGATGATTCGCGCGGAGCTGTCCAAAAATAAGGTTCTGGACAAATGGACCGGCATCACGAATGCAGCTACGCAGGGAAAGGACTGAGACGATTGAGCGACAAATTGATTTCCCTGGCGCGGCAGGTCATGACCTCTTACAATATCGTCCCTGTTTCGATTCGTTTGATTGAAAGCGGAGGAATGAAAACCGTTTGGAAAGTAGAAACTTCAAAGGGCCCGTTCTGTTTGAAACGGCTTCGTTCCGGTCTGGAAAAGGTACATTTCTCGATCCAGGCGCAGCAATTTTTAATGGAGAAAAAGGCTAACGTACCGGCCATTATCAAAACGAAAGGCGGGACGCCATACGTAAGCAAAAACGGACATATCTTCGTGCTGTACGATTGGGTCATTGGAAAAAAGCCGCATTTTTCCCAGGGTAGGGACTTGAAAAAAGCGATTGAAGGCTTGGCCGTCTTTCATAAAAAATCACTAGGCTTCCGCCCCAAAACGGCTTGCCGTGAATCGAGCAAATGGTCGAGATGGCCCAGCCAATATCATTCGATGCTGGAACGCTTCAAATCATGGAAAACGTCACGGCGCTCGCCGCGGTTAGTTCACATATTGCAGCAGCACATCGATACTGTCATTGGTCAAGGGGAAAAAGCGACACAGCTTCTGCTCAAATCGAATTATCCCCAGTGGACGGGAACAAAAGCACGGAAAGGGCTGTGCCACCAGGATTTCAGCGAAAATAACGTGCTCTTTACTCGCGATGGAGCCGTCGTTCTCGATCTGGACAGTGTAACCTACGATGTTCCGGCGCGGGATTTGCGGAAAATGATTTTGAAAGAAATGGTGAAGGAAGGGAAATGGGATTCCGCTTTGTTTAAAAATATCATTTCCTGGTACACGGCTGTGCATCCTTTAACAACTGAGCAATTAAGGGTGGTTTATATAGACTGCCTGTTTCCCCACCTGTTCCACGAGACTGCGAAAAAACCGTTTCATAAAAACGAATTTCTTCCTGCGTCGAAGCTCAAGCTCGCGATCAAAATCGAAAAGAGCAAAACGAACGCTCTGCTTAAACTGATTTAATTTAATCAAGTGTATTTGGCATGGAGGCGTTTGTTCAATTTCGGTTTCGGATATATCGCCTCCATTTATCATTCTCCCTTGTTTTTACTTAATTTAACATTATTACATAATTATTCAATATATTGCTTGTCATTACCCATACGAACCCCATTGGAACCTACAGAATAGTTTTCTAAGCTCTTCTTCATTATTGGATTAATTTCATTACCTTATCTACTTCTGCATTCAGCTTGGCGACATTCGGTTCTGTTATTTTTTGATCCGAAATTCCGTACTTGCTCTTCAGCGTTAGAATGCGAGTAACGCTTGTATTCAACTGATCCATGGATATTCGTTTATCCTTCACCGCTTGCCGCAGCGCCAGGATCACTTTCACCTCTTTCTCATACTCATGGCCTACCAAAATCACATCCACGCCGGCCAGCACAGCTTTAACCGCAGCTTCGCCGAGCTCGTAATTTGTGGCGATGGCCCCCATGGTCATATCATCCGAAATGACTAATCCCTGAAAACCAAGCTCCTTGCGCAGAATGCCGGTGATGATGGTTTTGGAAAAAGAGGCTGGATTTGTTGCATCTATTTTCGGCAGCAGGATATGGGCGACCATGACCGCATCCGCTTTGTTTTTAATGGCTTCAGCAAAGGGAACCAGCTCCAGAGAACGCAACCGATTCAGATCGTGCTGCACGACAGGAAGATCAATATGTGAATCTATTGAGGTATCGCCATGTCCAGGAAAATGCTTCACAACAGAAACTATGCTCTGTGACTGGAGGCCATTCATGGTCTGAACACCCAGCCTGCTGACGACCTTGGCATTCGCACCGAATGAACGATTCCCAATCACCGGGTTATTCGGATTGCTGTTGATATCAAGAACCGGCGCAAAATCCATATTCAGGCCGTATGCTCTTAATTCCAAGCCTATGGTGCTGCCCGCGGCAAAAGAAAATTTCTCGTTATTTGCTTGACCAATCACCGCATTCGTCGGAAATTTATGGAGCTCATCCGGTAGACGGGAAACCCTTCCACCTTCCTCGTCCAGACTAAGCCATAATGGGGTTGAATTTCGCGAATTCGTGTCCTTCAAGGAATTGATCAATTCTGTCGCTTGCCGGGTATTGGCCAGATTAACCTTGTAAAAAATAATGCCGCCTGCTTGGTAGTCCTGGATGAGCGCTTTTGTTTGGGCATTCATTGTTGTGCCGTCTATTCCTGCCAATACCATTTGCCCGATTTTTTCATTCGCGGTCATTTGCTTCAGCTTTATTTGAATCGACTCCTGAGTCAATGCCGGAGGTTTGGCTGGGCTTGTAGCCGTCGAAGCGTCAGGTCTGGATGACTGAGACAAATCGGAAGATCCAGAGGCAGGCGTAGCTGTTGGCAGTTGAGATGAAGCTTGGCCATTCGGCGAACCGGCAGGCGCTATACCGCCTGGCGTGCGAGAGCATGAACAAAGCATTATCGCACAGAGCACCGACAAACCAATGAAAGCACGCTTTATTTTCATTTACTCATCTGCTTTCATTTATTTTTAGCACAATCCTAGTTTTGCCAACTATTCCATGTTGTTAAACTTCCGATGCCAGCCCCTGCTGCAATGACAATGATAAATAACAAAAATCCAGATATCTAATCAGATACCTGGATATGGATTCAAAGCCTGGTTGCTGCTCCTATGTAAGACGTAAATACTTCTTGATGAGTTTAATTTTTATCTCATCTCCATTGCCTGATCATCATCTGGATGAGCTTGTACAATCCATAATTGCCGAGATATGCGCCGCTGGCAAGAAACCAGATATTGTTAAAAACTCCGTGGATCCGAGTCATGAACACCACGTCATCTCGAAGGATTTCATAAACCGCTATCGCCGCAATAATGCCAAAAACATAAGCGCTCAGCACGGCTAATGCGTCAAACAGCCTTCGGCAGAAAGCAAAAGCCCGCACCAGTCCCAGCATCAACAAAGGGATGACGATAGCGGATAAAAGAATAATCCAGGTCATGATCACGTTCACTCCTTACAGATAACGTCCCACAATCCGGCATTTACGCAATCCATATAAGCATAATTAAATAGTAGGATAGGGTCCTAGTCTACGGTTATGGTACTATAAAAGCATGCCCCAGTAAACATCAAAAAAACCCTTTACAGCGATTGATTCTTGGTGCATTCTGTGGCAAGATTAGCGGAGTACCGCAGAACGATTGCTCTTAGGATAGGAGTCCTTGAAAAATATGTCGAAACCGTTGTTTCGCCTGCTGACCGAGCTTTCCTCTCGCAAGTGGGTATCGCAGCTAACAGGAGCATTTGCGAAATCCAGAGCTAGCCGAGCCCTTATTCCCCGTTTTGCCAAAACTTACGGAATCCGAATCGAGGAAGCGGAAAAGCATATTGGCGATTACGCTTCTTTGAATGATTTTTTTACCAGAAGGCTGAAGCCGGGGCTTCGCCCCATATTAAGCGAGCCTAATGCTGTACTTAGTCCCGTCGATGCCCTTATAACAGGTATGGGCACCATTCAGCAGGGCATGCTGCTCGGAGTGAAGGGCCAAGATTATACCATCGATGATCTGCTCAACCGCTCGCCGAGAACAATCAATTACAAAAACGGCTTTTACTTTGTGCTATATTTGAGCCCGACCGATTATCATCGTATCCATGCTCCCATCACAGGTGAGATTTTGGAGAAGGAGCATGTACCGGGTAAAGTATATCCCGTTAATGATTTCGGTCTTCGTTTTATGACCAGAGTGCTCAGCCGTAATGAAAGACTGATTACTTTTATTCAGCATGAAGCTGCCGAAGTGGCTGTTGTTAAGGTTGGAGCTTTGAATGTAAGCAGTATTCAGTATGTCGAGCCCCTGCCCCATCACCTCGAAAAAGGCCAGGAGCTGGCTTACTTTGAATTTGGTTCCACAGTCGTTCTGCTTCTTGAGGAGAACACATTCAATCCAAGAACGGATCTATCCGTAGGAAGCAAGGTAAGAGTGGGTGAGGAGCTTGGCGTCTTTATTCATTAATTCATTTATTAATTTCCAAAGCAATGCGCAAAGGAGAAATTTCTTATGGCTTCCATTACAACCGCTCCACAGCCAGCAAACGCAGTTGTCGATGTCAAACCGACCGTGTATCGGATTTTACTGGCCATCAGCATCGTACATTTGCTTAATGATTCGATGCAATCCGTAATTCCTGCCATATTTCCGATTCTAAAAGATAAAATGCACCTGTCCTACACACAGGTTGGCTGGATTTTGTTTACTATCAACCTAACTGCTTCCATCATGCAGCCTGTGGTGGGAATGTATTCCGACCGCAAGCCGTCCCCTTACTTGCTGCCGCTCGGGATGGCTTTCTCTTTAGTTGGGATGCTGCTGCTCGCATTTGCTCCATCATACGGGGTCGTACTTGTGGCGGTTTGCTTTGTCGGGCTCGGTTCGGCTGCATTTCATCCGGAAGGCTCGCGTGTTTCCCATTTGGCTGCCGGACCTCGCAAAGGTTTGGCGCAATCGATCTATCAAGTCGGGGGCAATGCCGGCCAATCCCTCGCTCCGATCATGACGAAGCTGATCTTTATTCCGTTCGGTCAATTCGGCGCCATTTGGTTTACCGGAGTCGCGGCATTGGCAATTGCTGTACAATTTTATATTGCTAAGTGGTATAGAGCTCTGCTGGTTGAAACACCCGTCATTGTGAGAAAAACGATCGCAAGAAAAGTCAGCCCTGAACGTCGTAAACAAGTGCTTTTCGCCATTTCCATGCTCATATTTCTTGTATTTATCCGCTCCTGGTACGGCGTAGCCATGAGCAGCTATTACGCTTTCTTCCTGCGGGACAAATATGGCATCACCTTGGACCGCGCCCAGGATTTCATCTTTCTTTTCCTGGCTGCCGGAGCGATCGGCACCTTCCTCGGAGGGCCGATCGCCGATCGTTTTGGGCGCAGAAATGTGATCTTTTTCTCGATGCTTGGCTCCGCTCCGCTGGCTCTTTTGCTGCCTCATGTGAGCCTTGGATGGGCATATGTGCTGCTCTTCATCAATGGTTTTATCCTGCTGTCCAGCTTTTCTGTTACCGTGGTCTATGCACAAATGCTGTACCCCGGTAAAATAGGCACGGTCTCCGGATTAATTATCGGCTTGGCCTTTGGAATGGGCGGTATCGGCGGAGTCGTGCTTGGCAAGCTGAGTGATCTAATCGGTACGCTTCGAGTCATGGAGCTGTGCGGCTATTTGCCGCTGTTTGGCATCCTGACGTTCCTCCTGCCGACAGACCGTAAGCTGGAAGCCTGGACGGAAGAGGAATAAAAACAACTGGAAGGATGTTTTTCAGTTTTCCAGCATACTGGAAAAAGAAAACCCGCGCTGGAAGGATGTTTTTCAATGTTTTTCATCGTTCCAGCAACATTGCACCTCTCCATAATCTCCTACTTCTACAGTTAATAGTCTTTTAGCGCAGCTCGGAAGGACTTTTACCCGTATACTGCTTGAATTGGCGGCTGAAAAAAAATACATCCCTGTATCCCAGAGCATCGGCTACTTCCGTTACGCTCATTCCGGCATAATGCAGTAGATGCTCAGCACGCTCAATTCGCGCTTTGATCAAATAGGACTGCACCGACTCCCCGAAAGCTTCCTTGAACTTTAAGGAAAAGTATCTTGCGGACAGATTGGCACGAGCAGACAGGTCGCGGATACTGTGCGGCTTCGCCGCATTCTGGCGGATATAATTCGCGACTTCCTGAATGCTCTCGGACAGCTTATTGCTGCCCAGGGGACGCTGCTGTTCTTCTTCCATATCCACTCTGAGCAAGCGAATCATCAACTGCTTAAGCACGAGTCTGGCTTCTTCCTCCGCACCGAATACACCCGAAAGGCGCACACGTACATACTGGGCCAGCAGCGCTTCGAATGCAAGCTTATCCTGCAAAATGTGATAGGGCCGTGGAACCAGCTCGAGCTTGATCGAGTCGGGAAGCGCAAAATGTATGTAGGTTAGGACCAACGGTTTCTGCGGATTGTGGGTCGCACTCGTTTCATCGCCGGGACGAAACAAAAAGCAGCTCCCCTCTTGAACGGAATAAATCTGGTTATTCAATTCCACCTCACCAATTCCGCTCCATACATAAAACAAATCATAATTCATCATCGGTTGATCCCGTTTCGCCCATTTCCAATTAGGCTCACAAGTAATTTTGGCGTATGCCGATAATAATGCGAAACGATCCGGAGAAACGTGCAGCACATTGTTCACCTCACTATATTGTGAACAGTGTACCACAAACAAAAAAATCTGAATATCCGCAGCACGAGGCTGCAGATATTCAGACGTTTAGCGATAAATAATGACTACTTCATATTGACTCCAGTTGGATTGAGCACATACCATACCTTGCCTACGCCTTGACCGGTTGTATCCCCAGGTTTGGTATCCTTCACCCAATAATAAAGCGGCATGCCTTTAAATGAGGTTTGCTTTGTGCCATCTTCTCTTATAATTGTTGTGAAATCAGCTGACTTTAAATTGCCGGAAACCTGAATATCTCCAGCATAGAAAATAGGCCAGTTGGTTTCGCAGGTTCCTTTACAAACACTTACATCCTTCGTTGTATCTTTTGTATACATATAAAGGGTATTTCCTTTAGCGTCTACGAGAATTTCTCCATAAGTATCATTCTTAGCTGTTGCTATACTGTCATGTTTAATCACATACCACACATTGCCGACACCTTGCCCTGTAGTATCACCAGGTTTAGTATCCTTCGCCCAATAGTAAAGCGGCATGCCCTTGTAAGTGGTTTGCTTCTTTCCATCAGTACGATCGATAGTTCCGAAGTCTGCGGCATTCAGCTCAGCAGGAATTTGCAGGCTGGCACTGTAGAATATAGGCCAGTTGGTTGCACAAGTATCCATGCAATTACTAACGTTTGCCGTATCCTTGGTGAAATAATAGAGTGTATTCCCTTTTCCATCGACCAGATATGTTCCTAAAGTTGCACTTGTGGCAAGATCGATTCTAGCTGCTTTGATCCCTGCCGCTTTGTCCGAATCGATCATTTTGAGCGAGATTAAAACATCAATAATCGATGTATCCATTCCTTTAACTTTAAGCTTCGAGCCTTCAACCAACGCTGTTGCGATATTCCGATTTCTTAGGCTGCCCATGTTCGCTACTTTGGATAGGCCCATTGATTTCGCATATGAAAGTACATTTGCAAACTCAAAATCAGTGCCCTGCTTGTAGCCGGCCGCTTCCAGAAGAACCTTGTAATATTGGGCTGCTGTGATCAAAGCCTTGGGAT
This sequence comes from Paenibacillus sp. GP183, assembly GCF_900104695.1. Taxonomy (NCBI): domain Bacteria; kingdom Bacillati; phylum Bacillota; class Bacilli; order Caryophanales; family Paenibacillaceae; genus Paenibacillus; species Paenibacillus sp. GP183. Next base: position 4,826,814 of record NZ_FNSW01000001.1, on the reverse strand, counting down.
CGAATGCTCCATTGCCAGTTCCTGTCCATCCAAGTTCAGGATTCGCTTTCAAATAGGCAAGGATATTCTGATTGCCGCTGCTGACTAACTTGGCATCTGTAAAGTTATCATTGGACGAATATGCCAGCGCTGTGGTTTCAAGACCCTTGAGCCGCAAAAATAAAATCGCTGCCTGCAGACGTGTCGTAGTCTTGGCTAAATATGCTTCCGTGAGACCGCTGCCATCCCCTTGCAGCAAGCCGAGCTCACCTACGATCTGCACATCCGATTTCACAGTTGCTGCAGCTGTGCTGTCCGCCGCCAATGCGGGAAGTGCGGAAGAGATTAGCATGAATGCCGATAAGATAAGCATTTTCCATTTCTTCTTCATCAACATAAGATCAATTACCTCCTTAGAATTAACTTCACTGGAGTTAACGAAATGCAAGGGCTTTCGGTTTGGTTAAAAATTGAAAAAACCTGGCCTTTTTGGGCCAGGTCAGTCTATCGAGCCATAATGATATTATCGATGAAATGTAATCATACAACTCGATCCGAGTAATCATGTAATTATCATCGAGATGTAAAAACTGCATCTCAATCCGACCAAATACGTCCAATCATGCAAATGAGCTGCAAAATATACATCTCAATTGTCTGATATCTATTAAAAGGAACCGATTCTCTCAAATCGAGATGTAAGTTTTGCAGGTAGAAGGAGTAATTTTCGATATTCCGCAAAACCAAATGTACTTTTTGCTGGTCATTCGAATTCGATCGAAAGTTCACCAGAATGAAAGGAGTGATTAATTTGTCTTGCTAGGCTTTCTACGTCTTGCAACACCGGATTCGTAAGCAGCTTCCATTACAGCTTCGCTCACTTTTTCCACTACGTCATGATTGAAAACGCTCGGTATGATGTAGTACTCATTCAGCTCATCCTCACTCACCACAGAGGCGATGGCCTTGGCGGCGGCCAGCTTCATTTCCTGGGTGATTTTGGACGCCCGGCAATCGAGCACCCCGCGAAAAATGCCGGGAAAGCAAAGTACATTGTTGATTTGATTCGGGTAATCCGAACGGCCGGTGGCCATCACGCGGACATAAGGCTCAGCCTCCTCCGGAGCAATTTCTGGTGTGGGATTCGCCATCGCAAACACGATTGGATCGACAGCCATGCTCTGGATATCGGTGACTTTCAAGACACCCGGACCGGACAGGCCGATGAAAATATCCGCCCCTTGAATGACTTCGCTCAGATTCCCCCGAAGGCCCAGCGGATTCGTATTCTGCGCATACCATTCCCAAGCGGAGTTTGCATACCCGACACCACGTGCAATCGCTCCCTCACGGTCAACGCCGATAATATTCGTCACTCCCGCTGAAAGCAGCATTTTGGTACAAGCGATGCCTGCCGCCCCAATGCCGGTCACAACCACTTTGCAATCCTCCAGATTTTTGCCCACCACTTTAGCGGCATTCAGCAGGCCCGCCAGAATCACAACCGCCGTTCCGTGCTGATCATCGTGAAAAACGGGAATATCGAGCTCAGCGATAAGTCTTTCTTCAATTTCAAAGCAGCGCGGCGATGAAATATCCTCGAGGTTAATGCCTCCAAATGTTGGCGCAATTGCTTTAACAACCCTGATGATTTCCTCTGTATCCTGAGTATCGAGACAGATCGGAAAGGCATCTACTCCAGCCATCTGCTTGAACAGCATGGCCTTCCCTTCCATAACCGGCATCGCCGCTTCAGGCCCAATATTGCCAAGACCCAGTACCGCAGTTCCATCCGATACAACGGCTACTGTATTTCTTTTTATCGTTAATGAATGCGCTTTGGAAGGATCTTCATGGATGGCCATACACACCTGCGCCACTCCAGGGGTATAGACCCTGGACAAATCATCCCTGTTTTTAATCGGAATCTTTGGGGTGACCTCGATCTTTCCGCCAATATGCAGCAGGAAGGTTTGGTCCGAAACGTTGATGACCTTGACTCCAGGAAGTCTGCCCATCGAGCCCACAATGGCATCCGACTGGTTCTGGTCGCTGACATTCACCGTGATATCGCGAGTGGTTATGTTTTTGCTTGCCCTCGTCACGTCAACCGCAACGATATCTCCGCCTGCATCCCCAATGGCAGTGGCGATTTGGCCAAACGTGACCAGATCCTTTTGCATTTCCAATCGTAAAATAATCGTCGTTGCTGCTCCAGCTGAATTCGCCATGATCCATCACTCCTGCTTGTACAAATTAAATGAATGAACACTATTATTCTCTATGTATAACATAGCCCACTTAAAATAGCTAACTCAAAATGAACGATTTTGTGTCCAAATTCGCCCAAGCGCGCTGCATGCGCGCAACACCCTCCCGCATCTCCTCCTCGGAGAGATGCGAGAAACCGAGGCACGCCCCGCACCGTCCGCGGGGCAGCAGATACGAGCCGGCGTCGGCCCACGACACGCCGGCTCTCTCACATGCGGCTGCATAAGCGGCGTACTGGCGGGGGTCCCCCCGCCACCAGCCGAACAGATGCAGCCCGGCATCGCTCTCCACCCACTCGAAGAGGGTGGAGAGCCCGCTCTCCTGCAGCAGGGCGCGCAGGAGATGGAACTTGCCCGCGTACACCCGCCGCATGCGGCGCAGGTGTCGCGCGTACGCGCCGCTCGCCATGAAGGCGGCGAGCGATCTTTGCTCGAGCAGCCCCGAAGGGTGCGGCTCGTACAGCCGCTTCGCGGCGACAAAGGCATCGTGCAGCTGCGCGCTGGGCAGCACGATGTAGCCGATGCGCAGTCCAGTGCGCATCGTTTTAGAGAAGGTGCCGATGTACACCACTCGGCCCTCCTGGTCCAGCGCCTTCAGGGGCTCCAGCGGATGCCCCCGATGCCTGAACTCGCTGTCGTAGTCGTCTTCGACGACGACAGCGCCGTGCTCCGCCGCCCAGCGCAGCAGTTGCTGGCGACGATCCAAGCCGAGAACCGCTCCCGTAGGGAAATGGCGGTTCGGTGTCGCAAACAGCAGCCGTGCGTTCCACGGCTGCGGGATGAGCCCTTTCCCGTCCACCCCGGTGTGGACGGGAATTCCGCCGGCCGCTTGCACAGCGCGGCCGAGGCCGGAGTAGCCCGGGCTCTCGACGACAACAGCGTCGCCCGGGTTGACCAGGATCTGGGTCAGCAGCGCGATCGCCTGCATCGACCCGTTGACGATCACGATTCGCTCTGGAGACGAATCGAACCCCCGAGTCCGTCGCAAATGCTGCGATATGGCTTCGCGAAGCTCATAATGCCCCTCGACGACGTAAAGCTCTTCCTGCGGTGATTCAGTCATTCGCCGCACCTGTTCGTGCATGCAGCGGTTCCACTCCTCACTGGGAAAATACGCCAAATCCGTCCTCAACAGATCGAAACGGATGATAGGTATTTCTCTCTTTATTGCGTTTTCTTCAGGTGGCTCCTTTGCTCCCTCTGCCTTCTCCTCCTCGTTTCCCCTCCATTCATTTTCCGCAGCCTCTTTCCGATTATCATCAACACCTGCCTTCAATAACTCCTGCACTTTTTGAGCCCAAATGGACAAAGTTATTTGATTTTCCGAGTCGGTACGATGACTTTCAGCAGCACTTTTATATCCCACAAACGTGCCTCGACCCACCTCGGCTGTCAGGTAGCCCTCCGCAATTAGCATCTCATACACCTGATTCACGGTCCCTCTGGAGATGGGATAATCGGCTGCGAGCTCACGACTCGAAGGCAGCTTCGTATCAAAAGCCATTCGACCGCTGATCATCTCTTCCCTTAATGCATGATAAAGCGCCAGATATTTGGTAGGATAACGGGACAGGAAAGTGGCGTAGGGTAAATGAAACTCCATGGTTGACCTGCTTTCTTGGCTGATACTGAGACTTATGCAAGTGGTTCAATCATTTCTTTCAAAATTGGTGCTTTTGATAGGTCCGCTTTTCATATATGATTACAAACATCTCATAGCTGCACATATAAAACAAGAGGTGATTTCTGAATGAACCGACCGCTGCCGCCAGTAGTGCTTGAAGGAGAAAGAGTTATGCTGATTCCAATTGAAACTTCGCATACACATGACTTATTCGAAGCAGGAAATGATGCGAGAATTTGGAAAGGGATCATGGAGCCCATTGAAAGTCTGGTAAGCGCGCAAAGTATGATAACCCAAGCCTTAGAGGATAAGAAGCAAAACGGCTCTCTCCCTTTTAGCGTATTTGACAAAGAAAGCAATAAAATCGTAGGAAGTACTCGTCTATTTGATTTTTGGCCCAGTCATCGACAGCTGGAAATCGGACATACATGGTACAATCCGGGGGTTTGGAGAACCAGGGTCAATACAGAATGCAAATATTTGTTGCTGATGCACAGCTTCGAAGTGCTGGATATGGTCCGAGTGCAAATCAAAACAGACCTGCGCAACACTGGGTCTCAAGCGGCTATTACCCGGCTCGGCGCTGTAAAAGAGGGTGTTCTCAGGCAGCATAAAATCATGTTTGACGGCTATATTCGCGATACCGTTATGTTTAGTGTTATTGACCGAGAATGGCCGAGTGTTAAAGCCCGATTAGAGGATTTTTTACAGCCGAAGGAGTGAAGTCCATGTCTATGTACATACCGAAACATTTTCAAGTGCAAGAAGAAGCTGAGCTTATTACTTTTATTCAATCCAACAGCTTTGGCATCCTGTTCACACAAACTGCAAATGGGCCTGCAGCGAGCCACCTGCCATTTCTAATCGAGAAAAATCCGGCTGGATCTCTAACGCTCATCACTCATATGGCAAAAGCCAACTTTCATTGGAAAGCTCATGACTGCGCAGCGCTTGCAGTTTTTCAAGGCCCTCATGCTTATATTTCACCAACGTGGTATGGGCCTGAGTATCCTGCAGTTCCCACATGGAATTATGCAGCCGTACATGCATCCGGAATGCTCAGAGTCGATGAGGATGAAGCAAATGTGATTTCCATTTTGGAAAAAATGACGGACTATTTCGAAGCTTCGCAGCCTGTGCCTTGGAGGCCTGACTTTTCACAATCGTCTTCCATGCGTTCAATGACCAAAGCCGTGGTCGGAGTACGCATCGAGCTCACTTCATTAGAAGGCAAGTGGAAGCTCAGCCAAAATCATCCTGCCGAAAATGTACAAAATGTTGTCCGAGCACTTGATCAGCAGGAAGATCCCGAATCCGCCAGAATAGCTCAGCTTATGAGAGCCCATCATCCAGGCTAATCGGCCAGCCGCATAGGCAGCAAGTGAGATACTTTCTCATGTTGTAAAAAAAGGCTGTCCCCCGCAGAATGTAATCTGCATGTGGGACAGCCCATTTTTATATTCCCCTTACTTCAATGTCTGCATAGCTACAGCGTCCATATCGGCGAATTCCTGATTTTCTCCCGCCATTCCCCAAATGAACGTGTAATTGTTGGTGCCTACACCTGAATGAATCGACCAGCTTGGGGAAATGACGGACTGCTCATTGCGAACCACCAGATGGCGGGTTTCCTGAGGCTCTCCCATCATATGGAACACAACCCCATCCTCTGGCATATCAAAATAGAAATAGACCTCGGAGCGTCGATTATGCGTATGGCTAGGCATCGTATTCCACATATTGCCCGGCTTTAGCAGCGTCATCCCCATGACCAGCTGGCAGCTTTGGATTCCTGCCTGGTGAATGTATTTGTAAATCGTGCGCTCATTAGATGAAGTGATCGATCCCAGGTGATTAGGTTCTGCGCTGCCGATGGCTGCTTTTTCGTTCGGGTACATCTTGTGAGCCGGACAGGAATTGAAATAGAAACGTGCAGGATTGCCCGGATCTGCGCTGTTGAAGATAACTTCCTTATTACCGAGTCCAACATAGAGGCAGTCTTTGGAGTCCATATCATATTCCTTGCCGTCAACGGTTACTGAGCCTCTAGGTCCGACGTTGATGATGCCGATCTCTCTGCGCTCCAGAAAATAATCAGCTCCAATATCCTTCCGTTCTCCCTCAAGCTTAATCGGTTCTTTGGTTGGAATGGCGCCGCCTGTAATCATCCGGTCCACGTGGCTATATGTCATATTTATTGCACCCGGCACAAATAAATTGTCGATTAAGTACTCCTTGCGCAGTCTCTCTGTATCGTAACCTTTGGAATCTGCTGGTGTTGCCGCATAACGAATATCCATTTTTAAATTCCTCCTTGATAATTGAAACGTTTAAATTGCCATTAATTTCATTTTAGCATAATGCAAAGTCGCTTGTCATGTTATAATTTAGGTTTAGCGCAGTGACGTGACAATGTGAAAATGGTATAATAAGTGCCGATGATGAAGCCACTTTTGGAAGGAATGAAATTTACAATGAACCCTATGGCCAGACAGTTAAACGAGACCTTGGAACGGGAAAATCCTCATGTGTACGCGATGCTTTCTTCACTGGGCAAATCGATTTACTTCCCCAAGGAAGGAATCCTCAGCCAATCCGCTGAGGCCAAAGCTAAGGCCAAAGCTTACAATGCTACGATCGGCATCGCTTTGGAAGACGGACAGCCCATGCATCTGAAGGTGATCCAAGATACTTTGTCCGCTTATGCGCCTAAAGATATTTATGAATATGCTCCTCCGGCGGGCAAACCGGAGCTAAGATCAGCTTGGCGCCGCAAAATGCTTGAAGAAAATCCGGGTCTCTCCGATAAACATATCGGCAATCCGCTTGTGACGAATGCATTGACTCACGGTTTAAGCATCGTTGCCGACCTTTTCGCTGATGAAGGCGACCCTGTCATTTACCCGGATAAAAATTGGGAAAATTACGAGCTCACCTTTGAAATCCGCCGCGGTGCCCAAATAGTCACTTATCCGTTGTTTAACGATGAGGACCGATTTAATTCAACAGGCCTGCGCGAGGCACTATTCGCTCAAAAAAGCAAAGGTAAAGCGATTGTTGTGCTAAACTTTCCAAATAATCCAACCGGCTATACGCCGGACGCTCAGGAGGCCAAAGAAATCGTTGCTGCAATTTTGGAAGCTGCGGAAGCAGGAATCAACGTTGTTGCATTGACAGATGACGCCTATTTCGGCCTTTTCTTTGAAAACTCGCTGCATGAGTCCATATTCAGTCAATTGGCAGGCTTGCATCCGCGTGTGCTGGCCATTAAGGTTGACGGAGCTACCAAGGAAGAATATGTTTGGGGCTTTCGTGTCGGCTTCATCACATATGCCGGCAGCAGCGACGCTATGCTCAGCGCCTTGGAGCAAAAAACGATGGGAATTATTCGCGCCACCATTTCCAGCGGACCGCATCCTTCCCAGACCTTCGTCCTGCATGCCTTGAATTCACCCGACTTTGCTGGACAAAAGCAGGAGAAGTATGAAATCATGAAGGGCCGCGCAAACCGCACCAAAGAGCTGCTTGACAGCGGCAAATTTGATGATGTCTGGGGTTACTATCCGTTCAATTCCGGATACTTCATGTGCTTGAGGTTGAAGACGGTTGAAGCGGAGACGCTTCGCTCCCATCTGTTGGACAAATACGGTGTCGGCACCATCGCGCTGGGGACCTCCGATTTGCGAATTGCTTTCTCCTGTATTGAAGAGGAGAATCTCGAAGAGCTGTTCGATCTGATTTATCAGGGTGTCAAGGATCTCGAGACCGTTTCCGCCAAATAATTCAATGATCGACAAAGCCCGCTGAGCTCCGTTAGCGGGCTTTTTGTCGTTTCTATTCATTTCCATTTGAGATTTCTATCAGGATTTGTTAAACTCAATAAGAACATTTGTTCTGACTATGCACTCTGCTCAGGAACACCTTTTAATACGAACATACGTGTGATAAAATGGAAATATCAAACATACGTTCGGAGTGATTGGAAGATGGCAAAAGCAGTTGAAATGTCATTAATTAAGTTTCAAAAAGAATTTCGAACCGAAGAAGATTGTGAGTCCTTTCTTTCGGCCCAGAAATGGAAAAATGGCTTTCAATGCCCACGATGTAAGCATGAACAATACTACTTCATCCAAAACCGAAGATTGTACGAGTGCCAGCAATGTTCTCATCAAACTTCCGTAACCGCGGGAACCATCATGCATAAGTCGAAGCTGCCTCTGTTGACCTGGTTTTGGGCGATCTACTTAGTTGTTCATGACAAAAGAGGAAAGTCCGCACTTGCACTATCCGATGTTCTCGAAATCAACTATAGAACAGCGTTACGCTTACTGCGTAAAATTCGAGAAGCGATGAGAGCACAAGATGCCAACTATCAGTTGAGTGGCTTGGTGGTGATGGATGATGCTTATTTCGGCGGTCAAAAGACAGGAACCGATGGCAGAGGTACAAGAAAAATAAAGGTCGCTATTGCTCTGTCCACGGATGAAGAAGGTAGACCCAGGCATCTTCGAATGAAGGTCATTGAAAAGGTCAGCATTCAAGAAATACATCGAGTGGCTGAAGAGTGCATTGCTAAAGGCTCAACGATCCTTTCCGATGGTCATGTCTCTTACAAGCAACTGAGCACAATGGGATACCAGCATATCAGCAAAAACTATTACAAAGAGGACAAAGATGAATTCCTCAAATGGCTTCACACCGTGATTAGCAACGCAAAAGCTTTCGTTGAAGGGACCTACCACGGACTAGGCTCTGAGTATTTGCAGACGTATCTGTATGAATTTTGCTATCGATTCAATCGTCGTTTTTTCAATAAAGAATTTTGAATATCAAGTTAGCTCCGCTGCTAAACCTTTGCGGTCAGATCGCCGTAGGTGATGGTATCGGTGAAGATATAAGCAGGATTTTGACCGTATGGATGGAGGAGACCCAAGTGTCCCGCCTAAATTCGCATGTGAACAGTGTGGAGGAGAGATGTACCCGGAGTATTACAAAGGAGTGTATGGGTACGAATACAGTGTTTCGGATATCCTCCAAACTCAAAAGGACCGTCAGGGCGAACTTCCCTGACGGTTTTTCTTATCATGACCTATGCAGTTCAAGTCAGTAACTGGTAATTAGTCTTCAGTCCGTCAGCATCTCACGCCATGTTGCCGAAAGACGGTTTTCCCGCAAGCTCGTAGCGCAATAGAACCGTGCCTTTGGAGAACGTTCTGGATTCAATCAATTGCAGGGCTGTCGGTATCGTTCCATCGCCGAAGAATCGTTTTCCCTTTCCGAGCAATACCGGAAACTGCCAGATGTTCATTCGGTCAATCAGCTCGTGACGTAGCAATGTCTGGACCAAGTCGCCGCTGCCGACGACGTGCACCTCCGCGTACCGCTCCTTCAACAAAGGCACACTTGTGGTCACATCCGCGTCGAGCAGCTTTGTATTTTTCCAATCGACGCTGGTCAATGTCCGAGATGCGACATATTTCGGTTTCTCGTTCAGCAGCTTGGTGAACGGGTTTTCTTCTGGCGCCTGCGGCCAATACTGCGCGAAGATTTCGTACGTCTTACGACCGAACAACAGAGCGTCGAGGCTCGCATAATCAGCCGCAATCTGTTGTCCGGACTCCGCATCGCGATACGAAACCTGCCACCCGCCATAGCCAAAACTACCATCACGATCTTCATTGTTCTCTCCAGGAGCTTGAACAACGCCATCCAAGGTCATGAACATATGCACAACAAGTTTTCCCATTTTGCTTTTCATCCTTTCTTTTAGCTTAATTGTACGTTAGCGCGTGTAGTGCTGACATGTACCAGGTATTGTCGACGGACGCAATAAACAAGCCCAGCATCAGTCCCGCGACGATAAGTCCCAAATTATTTTTCTTCATTTCCACGACCTGGTTACTCCTTCCGCAGTTGCATTTTTCGTTGTTCACGAACTATATTATAGCATGAGACATGTGAACAGATTTCTCATGGATTGCTATTCCCGAAAAAAGATTGGATACAATAAACATTTTTTTCTTTTTGAATATCAAGTTAGCACCGCTACTAAACCTTTGCGGTCAGATCGCCGTAAGTGATGGTATCAGTAGAGATACAAGCAGTTAGCAAACGGTTAAACATCTGACCTCCAAACTGCCGACGATTGGTTCGAAAGCAGAATTCATTCAAATAGGATTGCAGATGCTTGGAATCTAATCCGTGAAATGTGCCGCCAATAAAGGCTTTGGCGTTGGAAATCATCGTATGCAGCCACTTCAAGTGATCAGGATTATCCTTTACATTGAACTTGATTGGTTGGTGGTCATATTCTTCAGCGAGTGCGTTATAAGACCGATATGCGTCGCTACTGATCGTTGAACCTGGCTCGATGTGCAGTTTCGCAAACTCAACAAGCGTCTTACCTTTCACGTCTGGAATCACTTGCATCTTGACGTATTGCGGTGCTCCTTGTTTATTGAGCGAAACCCCAACAAGCACTGGCGTTTGATCCGTGCCACGCCCACGTTTGCCGCCTTCTGTTGGCGCTCCGAAGAATGCGTCATCCAACTCAACCAAACCAGCCAGTTGGTAGTGGGCATCTCGATCACTCATTGCTTTGCGTATCTTGTGAAGCATCAACCATGCGGTTGGGTAGGAGATTTCCAGCTCACGCGCTAGAAAGACGGCGGAAACACCGCGTTTATCGTGCGCTACAAGGAAAATCGCCCAAAACCAGGTCAGCAGCGGAGTATGCGATTTATGCATAATCGTGCCGGCAGTTACAGACGCCTGATGCTTGCAGCGCATGCATTGATACAGCTTTCGGCTTTCTAAAAAATAGAATGTACTGTGCCCGCATTTAGGGCAAGAGTAGCCGTTCGCCCATCGCATCTGGAACAGATGCTCACGGCATGCATCATCAGAGTGAAACTTCTCTTGAAATCTCTTCAGTGTCATCACTTCTTGTTGAGCCATGTCAACCTCCCGAACATTCGTTTGTATTTAGTATATCAAACAAACGTTCGCGTTGGAAGGATTTGCTGAGGCAACTTGATATACAAATAAAGAATTATTCGGACGACTTCTGAATGCATGCCTTGCTTCTACCCCTTTCGCGGTTGCCTGAGGTATGTGCATAGTCAGAACATTTGTTCTGAATAAGAATAATTTCCCGGGTAATTTTCCTGTTAATCTCTCCAATCCTGCAAAGGCGGTGAAACGTTATGTCGAAATCCACTCAATATGAAGCCGTCAGCTGCAAAACGATACTAAATGAAGTCAAAGCGCCCTCCATGCCTTTTGAGAAGTCGATAAATCCCTATCGCGGCTGCCTGCATGGCTGCAGTTTTTGCTATGCGCGTTCGACTCACAGCTTTCTGGGGATGGAAGGCGACGATACCTTTCAAAAGCACATTCTGCTTAAATCCAATGCAGCCGAAGCTTTGGAGGCAGAGGTACTCAAGCAGCTGCGCCCCGGCAAAAGAAAAAAACCTATAGGCCGAATCGCCATAGGCACAGCAACAGATCCATATCAGCCTATTGAGGGCAAGATGAAGCTGACTCGGGAATGCTTAAAAGTAGCCGCCAAATACCAGCTCACCATCAGCATCACGACCCGTTCTCCACTCGTCTTGAGAGATATCGATATTCTCAAGGAGATTCCGATTACGTCTGTCAACTTGAGCATCAATACATTGAATCCAAATGTTTGGAGAAGTATGGAGCCCTCTACGCCATCTCCGATGAAGAGACTTGAAACAGTCCAACAGCTAATAGAAGCTGGTATTCCTGCCGGTATATTCATGGCTCCTATTTTGCCTTATCTCACTGATAGCCCGGAAGATCTTCATGAACTTATTCAGCAAGCCTCCACGCATCGAGCCGAGTTTGTGATGGCTAATTTTTTGAGGCTAAGCACACGTGAAGTCAAGGTTTGGTTTTTTCAAAATTTACAGATTTACTACCCGGAGCTTGTGATGCCTTACAGCACTCTTTACGGAAGCGCAGCACATGCTCCTGCCAGCTATCGGGAACCGATCCGCAAACAGATCGGAATTTGGCTGGAGCAATATCAATTGAGTGCTTATAAAGCCTATGAAGCAGAGAAACCGGCCGGTCTGCCCGTAAATCCTGCCCAGGAGACTGATCCGGTTCAGCTATCCTTTTCGTTTCTATAAATCTACTCGAATTTATAAGAGGTTACTTGATTGCGCCCATTTCTTTTCGAGGCATACAACGCTTTATCTGCCGAATCCATCAATGAGGCAGCTTCCTTGAATACATTGCCCATCAACGTGGAGACACCGACACTCACTGTAATGATTTTTGCGATTTTGGAATTGCTGTGCGGAATCGCGAGAGCTTCCACTTGACTACGAATGCGCTCGGCTACGTGAATGGCTCCTTCCAGATGAGTCTCGGGCAAAATAATGGCGAATTCTTCACCGCCATAACGAGCCAGAAAGTCTGAGGGACGTGAGAGCCCTTTTCGGATAGCTCCCGCTACTGCTATTAAGCATTCATCCCCAATCAGATGGCCGTAGGTATCGTTATAATTTTTGAAAAAATCAATATCCAGCATAATAAAAGACAGCAGAGTAGAATTCCTGATCGAGCGGCTCCATTCACTCTTGAGAAAATCGTCCATTCTTCGCCGGTTTGCAACTCCTGTAAGGCCATCCACGGTTGCTATTTCCGTAAGCTGCTTATTGGCCTTAAGCAAATTTCGCTCCATCCGCTTTTGCTTCGTGATGTCACGGCTGATCGCCAGAATAGCATTTTTTCCATCATAGGGAATACGTGTGGCTTTGACCTCTACATCGAGATTTTTCCCCTGCATGGTGACGAATTTCTCTTCCGTTTTTTGGCTGAGCATCCCAATCTCCAGATTTTCCTGTTCCTGCTGCTTGATTGTATTCCAATCATTAGGATGGATAAAGTCCAGGACCGGTCTGCCGATTACCTGCTCCTGGCTGGCTGCCTCGAGCATTTGAATCCCGGCCGGATTCATATAGAGGATGGTGCCCTTATGACGTACATCTATCATTTCCGGTGAAAGCTCGACAAGAGTTTTGTAACGTTCTTCACTATTTTTCAAACGGATTTCCGTCTTAATTCGCAATTTAATTTCCTCTTCCAGTTCTGCTTGAATCAGAATCAATTCACTTAACGCCTGAAGAAGCTCCATTTCCTTGGAAGAGAAAGCCCTTGGCTGAGAATCAATGACACACAAGGTTCCTATTCTTTGCTCAGCTCTGATAACTAAAGGAATACCTGCATAGGAGCGAATTCCATCCAATGAGCTGCCAGATGAATAATTCGCATTTCGCCCAGAGGTTAATAAGTCAACGAATGTGAAGGGTACGTCATGTTCCACCACTTCTCGACAAAATGCGGATTGCTGATTAATTTCTTCCAATTGCTTCAGTTCCTCAGAGGTCCCTTCGTAATAAAATTGATGGCTGCCCTTTGGATCCGATGAAATGAATACAGCAGGCAGTTCAAAAATAAGCGAGATCATGCGTAAGATTCGAAGAATAGGTAATTCCTTATCCGGATTCGTCTTGTCCACATTCCAGCTTCCTTCCTGTAAGTGATCATTGCTCTAGTTCTTAAGTCTCAGTATACTCCATTTTGGGCTTTAACGGAATGAATAGACTAAAATGTGTACGCAAAAAAATCCCCACCCCTGCAAAGGAAAAATCCTGAGAGGGGGAGGAGACCGCTAAAGCATGGATTAGTTTTCTTCAAGCACAAGCGCGCCGCCGCAGACGACTGCCGCTGTGTCTACGAATTGATCCTTCCTACATAGTAGTAACTTCACCTTTTCTAAACACAGCCTCAGACTCAATCGGCTCAGCTCTGCGGTAAAATCTACGAAATGTATCCGAGAACATGATGAGAACAAATACCAAAATGACAAAGGCTCCACCAGTTACCAACATGGTAACGTGACCCGGAATTCTGCCGGCAATTTGCCCATAAACAAAGTTACCAAGAGCCATGCCTCCACTCGCAACAATAAAGTTCGCGCTCGCTACACGACCTCGATACTCGCTGCTTGCCCGTTCAAGAACAAACGACAAATTGATGGACATGAAGATGGCTTGTGTTCCTCCAATAGCGACCCCAATGATATAAATAATGGCTGGAATCTGCACCAAGGACAGCATGCAAAGGGTTAAACCGCTTAATATCGCTGAAAAGAGATAGATTCTGCCTTGACCCTTGCGAGATGTAATTGAAGCAATGGCAAGAGTTCCTGCGATTGCCCCCAAACCGATAAACATCATCAGCGTGCCGTAGACACCTTGACCTGCTTTCAAATAATTTTGGATATGTTCCGGCAGGAGTGACATATAAGACATGGTTAACACACAATGCGCTCCAACAATAACAATCAAGCTTCTGATTTCCGGTGTTCGCATAATATAGGCGAAGCCTTGAAAGATGGGTTTGAAAACATTATGAATGGAAAAGTTTCCTCGCTTGACTTCGGATGAGCTCGTTTCAGGTGTGGTCAGGGACGAATTAGGCCGTACCTTTAAAGTTTGCAGCATTGCACCCATATATAGCGCCAAGCAGGTGAAAAAAACAGCGACTGGCCCCAATAGAGCAAGTATCGGCGTCGCAATCCCAGAGCCAAAAAATCCGGCTCCCTGCTGAACACTCCCTTGCAGGGCTGTTGCATTGAACAACGAGGCTTTAGGAACTAGCTCAGGGATCAGAGAATTGGTACAAGTAATCTGGATATTGAATGAAATCCCGAGCAAAAACGCACTGGCAATAATAAACCACGGGCTCGTAAAACCTAATAAAATCAGTACCCCCAGAATTCCTATATTGCAACCGCTTAATGTGTGGGCTATTGTCAACAATCGTCCCCGATCAAAACGGTCACATAGCACTCCTATCAATGGGCCAAATATTACACCTGGAATCATGGAAGCAAATACCGTAGTTCCTACCAATGATGTCGATTGTGATATTGAAAAGACCAACCAACTGGCAGCAACTGTAAATGCGTATTGTCCACTATTTGCCATAGCCGTGCTAAACCATAATAAGCGAAATTGTTTAAATCCCAAAGAAGCAAACGTTTTTGGTAACTCCATTTTACAACTCCTTTTTGAGCCAGACCACTTTGCTGGGTATTGGCATGAAACCTTAAGACTCTCTTTCGCTTTATTTTATTTGATGGCAGCTCTATTCCTTACAGCCTTGTGAATCCTGTTTAGAGCCTCTTCAAGAGTCGACCGCGTACAGGCTAAGTTCATGCGGTAAAAGCCTTTACCTTCTTCACCAAATCCGGCTCCTTCATTGAGTGCTACTTTGGCTTCACCCAGCATAAACAGCTTCAGTTCTTCTGCGTTCATTCCCAAATCGCGGCAGTCCATCCATGCCAGGTAGGTTCCTTCGGCATCAACCACCTTCAATTCCGGAAGATTTTTTTGTGTGAATTCGATTAAGTAATCAAAGTTTCCACGAATATAGGTCATTACTTGATCCAGCCATTCATCGCCGGATGTATAGGCTGTTTCTGAGGCAATGACGGCAAATGTATTGGTCATGGTTGTGTGGGCATCTTGCATCGATTTATTAAATGCATCGCGCATCTCCTTGTTTTGAATAAAGATAAATGATGCCTGAAGACCTGCCATATTGAAGGTTTTGCTGGGTGCCATGCAGACGATCGTTTGTTCAGCCGCCTTGTCGGAAAGGGCGGAAAGAGGGATGTGCTTGTAATTGCTAAAAACCAAATCCGCATGGATTTCATCGGAAATGATCAACATATCGTTCGCCAGGCAAATCTCCGTTAATTCCTGCAATTCTTCTCTCGTCCATACTCGGCCGATTGGATTATGAGGACTGCACAAGATGAGCATTTTGGCGTTTGAAGATTTGATTTTTTCCTTTAAATCATCAAAATCCATTTCATACCGGCCATTGATGTATTTCAATGGGTTTGTGACAAGCTCGCGATTATTCTCTTTCACAACTTTGGCGAAAGGAGCATAAACGGGCGGCTGAATAATAATACTGTCCCCTGGCTTCGTGAATTCTCTGATACAAGCGGTAAGAGCTGGAATCACGCCCGGCGAAAAACAGATCCAGTCCTGCTCTATGTTCCAATTATGTCTTCTGGAAAGCCAACCGCTGATTGCCTCCAGTAAAGAATCTGTGCGAGCCGTATAGCCGTATACGCCAACTTCGGCTCTTTTCTTTAACGCATCAATAACAGGCTGGGGCCCCCTGAAATCCATATCGGCCACCCACATCGGAATGAGGTCTTTCGCACCGAAATACTTCTCTGTCATTCCCCATTTAACTGATGATTCCACTTGATCTACTAGTTCACCAAAGTTGTATAGCATGATAATCCTCCTATTTTTTATTCTAATGGAACTTATTATATCATCACCCTGGATTAAATTGTTAAGCATGTCACGAGAAAAATATGTATTAAAAAAACTCCCGTCCTTTGGAGACGAGAGTTGTTCCTACTGCTGCCTGTCAAGATGAAGCTATAACTTCTTGAAGGACTGTGATCAATCTATCATTTTCTTCAGGGGTACCAATGGTTATCCGTACATGCTCAGGCAAACCCCAAATGCGGCCATAGCGCACAATTACCCCTTTGGCCATCAATTTTTCATAACATGCAAATGCATCAGATCCCAGTTTTACAAGCACAAAATTGCTCATACTCTCTGTATATTCAAGCCCGAGCCGGCGAAAAGCCTCATAGAACCTTTGACGCTCCCCAACTACTAATTCCTGCGATCGACGAACATGTTCATCATCCCCTGCCGCCGCTATGGAGGCTGCCTGAGCCAGGGCGTTCACATTAAACGGTTCCTTCACTTGCAAAATGCTCTGGATAACTTCCTTAGGCGCTGCACCAAAACCGACACGAATTCCTGCCAGGCCGTAAATTTTCGAAAATGTCTGCAATACAAGCACCGGATAACCAGCTTTGACAAATTCCAGTCCATCCGTATAATCCTCAGCAGAAGCGTAATGGCTGTAAGCCGCATCAAGCACAACAAGCACGTGACTAGGCAGCTGATTCAATATTTGCTGAAGGTCCGACTTTGTCAGATAGGTTCCTGTTGGATTATTGGGAGAGCACAGATAGAGCATCTTGGTACGGCTTGTTACAGCGGCAAGTATAGCATCCGCATTGTAAAGATACCCCTCTTGAAGAGGCACTTGGATCGTGACTGCCCCCATCAGGGTAGCGCCGAATTCATATTCGCTAAAGGAAGGGTCCGGTACAATAACTTCGTCGCCCGGATCCAGAAATGCTTCGGAAACGAGCGTAATGAGCTCGTCCGCCCCGTTGGTTACCACTAACTGTTCAGGCGCTATGCCAATCTTGGACGCAATGGTTTGTTTTAAATCGGTCGTTTGGGCATCCGGATAACGATGCAGCTCCAGCAATGATGCCTGGATAGCTTTAAGTGCCTTCGGTGATGGACCAAGCGGATTTTCATTTGATGCCAGCTTGATTACATTCGTGAGTCCGAGCTCGCGCTGTACCTCGGTAATCGACTTTCCGGGCGAGTACGGTTTCATCTTCTGCAAGGCATTTCGAGCCTGAATTTCGTTATTATTGGACATTCTATGCATCTACCTCTCCGTTGACATTCATACATTTAGCTTTAACACGATAATACTATAATACATTACTCTAGTAAAGTACTATACTCCTTGAAGGGAAAATATTTTGCGAAAAAATATCGCCACTCTGCATATTTTTACAGACTGCCGTTCCTGATAATTTTGATCATCGTATCTGCGTTGGGGTAGTTCGCTTTTCTATATTGCTCAGCAACCTTCTCAATATTGTAGCTCACTCGGTCTATCGAAGTTGTGAGACTGCCATCTGCAGCTTCAACGATAGCATACGAAGCCATGGCAAGACCATCAAAAGGCAGACCTACACTGCCAGTGTTCATTACTATTTTACCGTTGATATATTTAACATACGGCTTGTGTATGTGTCCGTACATATAGATTTGAGCATCCTTGGACGACATTAACTTTGACTTCAGCAGTTCATCATCCACACCTGGAAGTACGATATCAAATAAGCTTTCGGGTGTAGCATGGAAAACGTGTATGGAAATGCCGTCCAAGATGAGATTCATTTCCAACGGCAGCTTGTCTAAATAATCAAGATCTGCCCGGTCCAATTGAGAGACGGTCCAGTCCCGTTCGCGATTCATCATTTCTAATGCCTGCTCAGGCACTTCACCCTTTTCAACACCTCGAACGACCCATTCATCGGCATTGCCTTTAATCACTTCTGTTTCCAATGAACGAATCAATTCAAGCGACCGTTTCGGCTCTGGGCCGCGATAACAAATATCTCCCAGCACATAAATTTGATCTACACGCTTTTTTTGAATATCCGCCAACACAGCTTCCAAGGCCTTGGCATTCCCATGTATATCAGATATAAATGCTGCCTTCATATCATCAGCCTCCTTCGGATATCTACTCTTCCTATTGTAACATCTCAACGGGTTATTCACACAAGCAATACTATCGATTGGCACATACTCCGTCCGGCCATCTATGGATTTAAACATTTAAAAGACAAGAGCATGTACCAAAAAATTGTTCGATACCAAAATAAACTGAAAAGCAGCTAGCCGGTTACGAGATTAGCTGCTTTTCAGCTTGGATTGACGTTTTTTCTTCAACAAACCAGCGATCCATAATAAAAGCGGTATAAAGAAACCCATTGTCAGGAAATAAGCAGCTCAGCCGAATGAGTTCAGCGAGTTGCTTTTATTTGACTGTTCCATTGCCGAGATTGAAACTGCTCTGAATACAGTTCTTGAAATCAGTTCCGCCATGCGCATGACAACATGAAGACGGGTGTTCTGAAGCACGACATATTCCATGAACCCTCCGACATTTACCACTCCTGTAATATGTATGTCTCCAACAGAGGGCAATTCCTTGTGCACACCTGCTCCCGGACGAACAGGGCCTTGTCCTACTTGAATACAGCCTACATTGGCAGCTCTTCCGAGACAGGCATCGATACCGATAATGAAGGGATCGCGGATGTTATGGTGAATTTGCTCAAGGGTATCATCGAGATTCAACGCATGAACAGGCACTTCAAGCGTGCCAAATAGGTCAAATGATGAAGAATGGTACTTACTGAGTGCTGAACCTGTGAGCGGACCTAGAGAATCACCCGTGGAACGGTCTGTTCCCAAGCAAACAACAGCAATTCGTTTTCTCGGAGGAAGCTCCGCCAGAAACCCGCTCAGTTGTCGAACTAGCTGTATCGAAGCTGCAGGATCTGTATAAGCAACTTTTAAAGGCATATCAATCATTGTCTCTATTTTCATAAAATCTCCCCTGTCATTTGAAGGTTCAATATTAGGCTCATGTCTGGAAGATGGATCTCGTCATCATAATGATACATAATGTATCAGGGAATGTCTATCATTATTTGACCAATGATCTATATCTATATTTATACAAATTTCGCAAATTAAAAACGCAGCCCATGCAAATCATTAGCTAGGGCTGCGTCTGTGTTTCTAACCTTTTTTATAATAATGCTTATATATCAGGTGTTTAGTTACTTATTTGATAACAATAGTTGTAACAAGCTGGTTAGTACTTACTAATTCAATAAGATGACCTTGTACAAACATGGTAAGATTTCCACTGATTTGAACGTTGGGACTAACATTATAGATCGTAGTTTGGGTAACGCCGTTAATGGTTTGCGTAATGGAAATGGTGGCAATACCGCCAGTAGCATTAGTCGTTGTACCCGCAAGAGTTCCAATTGGATTAACGCTTGGAGGAGTCACCACAACTGGAGTAACTACCTCTACAAAAATAACGAGGTTATTGTAGCTGCCAACTTTGATTTGGTCGCCAACCTGCAGCGCAGATGCTGCAACTTTTACCCCATTACGGTAAATGAATGCATTGGCATCAAGAGTAAGAGTTGTGGGTACTCCACCTTTGTTAATCACAAGCACATTGTTATAAACTGCTGTGTTAACTGTGCCAGTTACAGTGCTATTATCTCCGATTTGATCACCTGAAACAGCAAGCAATTTAGCTAATTGAGCACGAGTTACTGGATCATAAGGTCTGAAAGTGTTATTTTCAAAGCCTTCAATCAAGCCCTTTTCAATCGCTACAGCCACGTAGCCTACAGATCCGGCTGGAATCTCATTAGCATCTTTAAAAGTAAGCTTGGTGTTCATTTTAGCTTTTGCTTCAGCGTCCAGCTTAAGAGCTTTGACTAAAAGCGTAGTCGCCCATAAACGATCAGCTTCTTTTTGTGGTTGTACGGAGGTATCATTTACGTTGAATAAATCATTTTCAAGTGCTACAGCTACATATCCAACAGCCCATGCAGGTACTTTGCCCGCATCTTTAAAATTAAGTTGGGTTGCCATTTTGGCAGGAGATTCAGCTTGATCACGAAGGCCCATCAAACGAACCGCTGCAGTAATAGCATCAATACGGGAAACCACATTTCTTGGTTTGAAGCTTCCATCCTCATAGCCTTCAAATACACGCTTGGAGGCTAGGCTGGCGATATACCTCATTGCCCAATCCACATCATTGCCTTGAACGTCATCGAAGGATACACGGATGTCAGTGTTGTTCTTCACTTTCACATATTGCTTGGAATTGCCATTGTCTCCATGATCATCATTTTTATCATGGCCTTTACCATCAGCAAATGCTGCAGTGCCGCCTCCAAAAATCAATGTCAACGCCAAACCGGATGCCAGCACCTTTTTAAGCAAAATATTTTTCATCTTCAAGTTCCCTCTCCTTTAATAGAATAGTAGATTGATAATGCTGAGTAAGGACCTTCGCGAAGGGTACCTGTCTTATGCTACTAAAATTCGCCCATGTTTTTATTTTTCGGGGGGTCTATCTGGAAAATTTATCGAAATATGTTTTGCATGCAATAAAAAAATACATTGATTAATCGTTGATCCCTTTGTATAATAAGTATATTACTTATAAATACTTACGTTTACTTAAGTAATGAAAGGGGAAAATCCCATTTTTCAAGAAGAGCGTCTGATCGCAATCGTGAAATATTTAAAAAATCATAAGCGTATAAGCGTGGAAGAAATTTGCGACCTGTATGAAGTTTCTCGAGATACAGCACGGCGCGATATGGTTAAGCTGGAAGAGTCTGGACATATTATCCGCACAAGGGGAGGAGCTATTCTTCCTACACTCTCCAAAGAGGTCGGCAATTACGAACAGAGGATGAAAGATGAATCCTCCTCCAAGCTGACCATCGGGAGACTGGCTGCAACTCTGATTCAGGACGGCGATTATTTACTGATGGATGCGTCAACGACCGTTTTTCATGCAGCTGCTGCCATGCAGGCTAGGCATAATATCGTGGTGACCAGCTCAATAGAAATTGCAGCCATACTGACTCGAAAAGAGGATGTGACCATTCATATTTTGGGAGGATTGCTGGATAAAAAGCATCATAGTGTCGTCGGGGCAAAGGCCTTGGAAATGCTTGCGGATTATCACGTGGATAAGTTGTTCATCGGGACATGCGGAATTACCAGCGAAGGCTTGTCTGCTCCCAATGAAGAAGACGGTTATTTAACTCGTGAAATGATGCGCCGGGCAGATCAGGTCATCGTGCTCGCCGATCATTCCAAATTCGGAAAAAGACTTTTCTATCGTCTTGCCGATTTTCAGGATATCGACATCCTCATTACGGATCAGGAGCCCATCGCGGAAATTAAAGATCTGCTTATGAATTGCGGCGTGGAAATTATACTAGCTACTGGAGGAAGCATCCATGATTAAATTGCTTGTTAGTGATTTGGACGGTACATTGCTGGATCATACTAAAAAAGTATCCTTACGCGACCGTGAGGCTCTCACTGAGGCCGCTCGGCAAGGTCTGGCGATCTGCCTCGCTTCTGGCAGAATGCATAGTGAGATCACACAGGTCATGAATGAAATCGGGTTTGCCGCGTACTCCGTGTCGCAAAACGGCGCTTTTATTCATCTGAAGGACGGACGCTTGCTGCAGTCCAAATCATTTGTCCCCGAGCTGGCCGTTAAAATATTCGATATCGCCAAGCCATATGATTTAGTCAAGCTCATTTGTAATGAAGACGGGAATCACATTACGCACTTGACTGAAGCATCTGACCGGATTCAAACTCGGATGTTTGAGCCCTTCATCGTATATCCTATGGCTGAGGAAGCATTAACCCGGGATCTTCCGGCCGCCAAATTTTCCTTTTTCGGTGAAATGGAGATATTGCAGCAGGTTCGTACGGAACTGAACACCCTTCTTGGAGATCAACTCACGATGTATGTGTCCGATCACGACTGTCTCGACATCATGCCGCTTCATGTATCCAAGGGGGATTCGCTGCCATTACTCCTTGAGAGTATCGGACTGCAAGCAGATGAAATCGCCTGTATCGGCGATTCATTCAATGATGTCTCGATGTTCGGGATAACGCCTCACAGCTTTGCCATGGCAAGCGCTCATCCCGATGTGAAAAAGGCTGCCAACTATCAAGTGCATTCAGTTGCCGAAGCTCTCGCCAGGATAAAAGCATATAATAACGGCCAGCCCTATGAGCAGCAGGAGATCCCTTCATGAATCGATTAGTCGGAATGGGCTCGCTTTCCTATTTGCTTACTGGCTTCACTCACGTAATCTTGGGCGCCGTATTAACGGAAATGCTGCAGCATTACGCGCGAAGCTACAGCGACGGCGGCATGCTTATTTTCCTCGAATTCGCCGGATTTTTATGGGGTGTCCTATGCATGCCTTATTTCATTCGCAGCTTTAGCCGCAGGGCATCGATTTGCGGGGCATTTACCCTGCTCGCCCTTTCTGAAATCTGGATCGCCTTGCTGCCGCCATGGTTCATGGTCAACGGCCTCGCCCTCGTAGCAGGCTTCTCATTCGGAGTGATTGAATCCGGAATCGGCACCTTTGTCATGGTCGCATCCAAAGAGAAACAGGCCATTGCTATGAGCAAGCTGGAAGTAGCATTCGGAATTGGCGCGCTCGTCATGCCGTTCATCTCCAGCTTCCTGATTACCCGGGGGGTGTGGAGCTATTCCTTTCTCATCCTGGGCGGGAGCGCGCTCATAATGGCTGTCATCTGGTCTCGAATCTCCATGCGCGATGGCGGCATGGATGATCTTCTCGCTCATAAAATGTCCACCGAACAACGAGGAACCCGAAGACCTGCCTATACCAAAGCAAGCCTGCCTATCCTAGGCAGCTTTATGTTTTTCTTTTTTCTCTATGTAGGGATGGAAACATCGATCATCAATTTCCTGCCCTCCATTTTCATTGAGAAAATGCACTCCAGCACATCCATAGCAACGCTTACGGTATCCGCTTATTGGCTGACGATGGTGATCGGAAGAGTTTTCGCAGGGATTATCGCCGAAAAATACTCTTACTTCAGCTTTCTGGCTTTTACCTGCGGCGGAAGTGTCATTTTGCTGATGCTGCTGGCATTTAATACTACAATCTGGGGCGGCTATGCCATTGTCCTCTTACTCGGATTGTTAATGGCCGGCATGTTTGCTGTGGGTCTGATTTTTGCCAATCGCTTCATCCCTGGAATGACAGAACGAACGACGAGCTTGCTGATTGCGTCCGGTGGTCTGGGCGGTTCTCTTTTGCCCCTGGGAGCCGGTTGGAGTATGGATCGGTTTGCCAGCGATGTCACCTTGTGGATCTTTGTCTTTCTTATTCTGATTTCTTTTGCCATCATTTTATATTCCAAACGGTGGGAGCAGCAAACAGCATGACGATGTTTATCACCGGCTTTCTTCTTTCTATTTCCTTGTGTTTGGATTTGGGGATCGTCAATGTGGCTATTCTGCAGGCTGGGATTAAACGCGGATTTCTGCCTTCGTTTATGATCGGTGTCGGTTCGAGCTTTGGGGATCTGACCTACGCGGTGTTAGCCGTGATGGGTGTGTCCTACATCTTGAATCAATTTGCCGTGCTGCGCTGGATATTGTGGATCGGAGGAACGCTGGTTCTGATCTACATGACCGTGCAAATGCTGAGAGCTTCCTTGAAGCCCAAAGAGGTGCAAGGCTCAGATGAAGCCGACAAAATGGTCCGTCGGCCTTGGTATCGGGACGCCGCATTGGGATTGGGACTGGCTCTCTCCTCGCCGTCCGTAATTCTTTGGTTTGCTATGGTGGGAGGAAGTATCGTAGCTTCTCAGGGAGATCGCATCAAAGGAGCGCTGACTCCATTCTTGCTCGGCTTTTTTACAGCCTCCATCGTCTGGTCGTTCTTCATGGCACTCATTAGC
The DNA here is from genome assembly GCF_900104695.1 of Paenibacillus sp. GP183. Taxonomy (NCBI): domain Bacteria; kingdom Bacillati; phylum Bacillota; class Bacilli; order Caryophanales; family Paenibacillaceae; genus Paenibacillus; species Paenibacillus sp. GP183. The sequence goes on along the minus strand of NZ_FNSW01000001.1, from coordinate 4,802,608 downwards.
AGCGAAGGCGGAAAGAGGATGGGAGCCCGGCTGCACCAGATCTTCTCCATCCTCTCATCTTTGCTGTTTTTGTATTTGGCCATTCAAGTGTTTTTCAATGGGTACACGGAATTTGTCAGGTAGTCGGCAAAGGTTTGGTAGTCATTTTGCATTTTCATTGCATTTCGTACAATGAAATCTGAGGGAAATATTGGATATAGCCAAACATTGCAATCTGTACACTGTTACTTAGGTAATTGGAGCGGTCAGGTGAATTCCAGCTGATTTGAATGTACTTTTTACACTGTTCTCCACATTGGCGAAGCTTTATCTAAATAACAGTGCACGTAATGCAATGTTCCTAGTTTGAACAATTGAATTGGATGTAATTGGATGTAATTGGATGTAATTGGATGTAATTGGGTGAATTCAGCATGATCTGTGTCACATCAGCGAGATGCGATTTTACCTCAGCGTCAGTAAGATGCGAATCGCGTTTGGGTCAAAGGCGATGTCTTTGATCCCGATCATTTGAGGCATATTCTGTGCCATCTGAATTCGGAGCGGATTCAAATGAAACCATTCCTGAGGTACTTCCATCTGTTTGATTTGGGTGCTGAGGTGAGTGATTACCAGATCAGGGTTTTTCCATTCCATGAGGAAAAATAATTTGGCAGCTGCTGCCACCTTATGATTCCACAGCAAATTCACGTCAGCCTCCACACGATTACCATTCAGCTTGAACTGCGCACCGGTAATGGTTACATTATTCGGCAAATCGGCATGCTCGGAGAGTTGCTTTTTCACCAGATTATTGAGATCCTGCTCCGTGAGCTGAACCTCCAGCTTACGGTTTTTCACCATGTCCAGTATCTTTTCGACGACAGATACTTCCTTATACTTCAAATCCAAATCTTGATCAGGCTTAACTGCTTGCACGGCTGCCCAATACAACCCAAAACTAATTACGGCCAAAATGACGATGGTAAAGATCAATTTCCTCAACAATTGTGCAGCCTCCCCTCTCCCGAGTTTGGCATGCACCGCCGACGGCGGCGATACACGAATCAGCTATACGGTGCATCAGGAAAGGCGGCTGGCACCGCCAGCTGCGCTACTCTTTCTGCGGCTTGGCCTTCAGCCACTTCGGCGCGCCCTTGTTCTTGCGCTCGCGCTCGAGCTGCGCCTTGCTCGGGCCCGCGGCTTTGCCGCTCGGCGCCGCTGCCGGGCGAGCCCCGCCTGCGGCGGCACCGGGTTTCGCCGCCGCACGGCCTGCGCCGCCGTTGGCGCTGCGCATCGCGGCGCCTTGGGCACCCGCGCGCGGCGCGGCACCCGGGCGCACCCCGGCGGCATCGCCGCTTTCGCGCGCTGAGCCGCCCGCCGGGCGCGCTTCAGCGCGGCGGCTGCGCCTAGCAGCCGCGCTGCGGTCATCGGCCGGATCAACAATCCGGCCTTCATACATCGCCTTCGGCGCGATCGTGATGCCGAGGGCTTTCTCGAACTTGTCGAGGATGAATTGCTCCTTCCTCGTAATGATAGAGACGGCCGTGCCCTTGCGGCCCATACGGCCGGTTCGGCCGACACGGTGAACGTAATGCTCTGCGTTCACCGGGGGGTCCAGGTGGAAGACGTGCGTCACGCCTTCGATGTCCAGCCCCCTGGCGGCGATGTCGGTCGCCAGCAGCAGTTGGAACTTCCTCTCGCGGAAATTGCCCATCACCTTTGCTCGATCCTGTTTGCTTGCTTCTCCGTACAAGGCTTCCACGGAAAGACCCGCGTATTGAAGCTTGCCCACGACTTCTGCAATATCTTGGGTTGCGTTTATGAACACAATGGCCGAAGGAGGTTCAATCAGCCTCACCAATCGGCGGAGGGTATCAATTTTCTCTCGCTCCTCACAGAGAAAGTAGATATGCTCCAAACTCTCAGCCGTGATTTGCTCTGGATTGATCCTGACCACTTCCGGCTCCTGCATCCATTTGCTCGCTGCATCATGAATAGGCTTAGGGATCGTCGCGGATACGAAAACAAGCTGCTTCGTTTTGAGCATGCCCCCCAGAATCGTTTGAACTTCATTCATCGAGCCCAGCTCAAACACTTGGTCCACTTCATCCACAATGACGGTCAGGACATGGTGCAGGCTTAGCTTGCGCACCTTCACCAGCTCCTGAATCCGTCCGGGTGTGCCGACCACTATATGGGGATGAAGCCTCAGCTTCTCAATTTGGCGGAAAGTCGCCGCTCCCCCGATCAACGCTTGGGAGCGAATCAGTCCACCAACCGTAAGCTTTTCAATTTCGTGCATGATTTGGATCCCTAACTCGCGGGTCGGCACCAGCACCATGATCTGAAGCTGTTTTTGGCTTGGATCTATCCGCTGCAAAGCGGGCAGCAAATAAGCCAGTGTCTTTCCCGTTCCTGTTTGCGATTGCAGAATGACATCCTTCCCCTGCAAAAGCAAAGGAATCGCCTCCGACTGGATCGGTGTAGGCTGCTGCAAGCCCGATTCTTCCAGCTTTTGAACATAAAGGGGGTCTATTTGTAGCTCTTCAAAGCTTGCTGCCACGGATTAACCTCATTTCAAGCATTCTTTTTTCCAATTATAAAGCACCCTAATCTTCTGCACAAATCGACTTGACCTTCATACACACGAATACCCTGTCTCCCAAAGGACACAGGGTAAAGAGGACTCCGCCCTAGATTTTCAAAAAAATAAAAAGACCAAGAATACCCGCTACACATAATAAACCAATAGTTTGCACAGTTTGCATCCTTTTTTTGCGAAGCCTACCTTGTTCCAATCTTATTTGGATCAAGTTCCAGGAATTGCGGTCATAAATCACAAGGTTGACAAGCTCTATATACTGTCGGATGACAACAAACCGGAACAGCTCCTCCAAGCTGTCATTCGGTTCTTTTTCACTCATCGAAATTTCCCCACTCCTCCAGCAATTTGTGCCTGATGGCATCCCTAGCCCGATAAAGCCGCTGTCGGATGACTCCCTCCGTTACTCCGAGTTCGGTCGCCATATCTTTGTACGATAAATTATGTATCCATTTCATTGCGATAATTTGACGATAGGCAGGGCTTAGTTCATTGATGTAGGCAATTATCGCTTCGCGCATGATTTTCAGCTCAACTTCTTTTTCCAGTGGAATCGTCTTTTGGACGGCGGGCGCCGACTCTTTCAATATGAAGACACCTTCGGCATCCAATTCATCACGGTTTCTTTTATATTTGCGTAAATGGTTTAAAGTTACATTTCTCGTCAGCTTTTTAATCCAGCCTTCGTACTTATCCTTTTCTTTAAGCAAAGGAGCTTTTCGAACAGCACGCAAAAACGATTCCTGAATAATATCTTCCACTCCGGCATGATCTCTTAGAATAAAATAAATGGTGGGATAAACAAACATGTAATATTCTTGGTACACCTTCTCCTGCAAGCCCTTATCCAAAGTATGAAAATCATTAGTAAACAACTCAATCAAATACTTCGACATAACAGCCCCCTGGTACAGAGTGGTACTTACTTCTGCAAATACGTCCTTTTACCATATTAGGGCATATACGAATAGTTAACAATATTAAACACCAAAATAATTGATGAGTTCCTCCTCTATGGGCTCTGCAGAAGCATCTCTGATCTTTTTTTGACAATCCATGCAAAAATCCCATCGAGCGCAAGCGCATCCTCATCCTTGGGAAAACGATGCCCTCTGCCTTCATAGAGCTCCATCGCGAAATCCTTGCCTGCCTCTTCGAGCGCGAACGCCAGCTTTCTCGCATGACTCACGTCTACCTGGGGATCCATCGTTCCATGAATGATCAATACAGGAGGCTTGATCAGATTGGCAAAGTGTACAGGCGATCTTTGCAGATAAGCATCAGCCTGCTTCTGGGGATGCCCTACCACACGCTTCAGCATCCTTCGCAGATCCACTCGTTCTTCATAAGTAGCCCATAAATCACTGACACCGCCCCATACGACAATCGGACCTACACCTGGGCAATAAGCCCCTGCCAGCAGGGCCATCAGTGCACCTCGTGAAAAGCCGAGCAAAGGAACAGGCCCAGGTATGACCTCCGGCAGAGATTTCATAAGCGATACCGCATGGAACAGATCATAGCGATCCTCTCCTCCAAAATCCTCCCGGCCTTCTCCTCCTTCATTTCCTCTATAAAAGGGTGCGAACACCGCATAGCCTCTTTGCGCCAAGATGATAATTCTGTGCTTGCGAACCATGCCAACCCGGCGAATCCCGCCTCGGCAATAAATCAGGGGAGGAAGCGGGGAGCTGCATTCGGGTATCGCCAAATATCCTTTCACCTTCAGCCCTTGGCTCATATAGGTAATCAAATATAAGGACATCTTCTTGATCGGGCATCTAACCTGTTCTTTGCTGATCATATCTCCGTCTTGATATGAATGTTCCTCAGTTTGCATACGAATGTCTCCTTCCAAGTATTTTTGACAGAAATGCCGGTTGTAAGCTAGACTTGGGGGAATCAAACCAAATGCTGATTGGCAAGGAAGGGCGGGTCCTATGAACTCCGAATTTGAACGAGATTTTCAAGCGCTTTTGGAAAAAACAGCAGAGCTTCTAACAGGCGACAGCTCGGCTGAAATGGCTGACAAAGTGAAAGTATGGGCTGTTTACAATCATATTCATAAATCCATGCCCGCATTGACGAAGCACTGGAATCAAGTACATCCGGACAGCCAGTTGGAAATGCGCCGCATTTTTGAAGAAATTCACGATCTCAATCAAGCATTAAAGGATCAGCCTAAGCCGTAGCAAGGATAAACATTCTTATCAATGACAAAAGAAGCGGAGTTCCCTCTCCAGGGAATTTCCGCTTATTCTTCATTTTTTATTCATGATTCGGTGAGCAAGCCTGTCATAGGAACGCGGGAAAAGCAGTGCGAGCTTGGAGGCGAACCCAGCCATTCTCGGTAAATTCTTCTCGGCTCTCTTATGTTCTATCGCGTGAATGATTTCCGAGACTACCTTTTCCGGTTTCAGCATCATCCAGGAAATGTTCTTTACATAAGTGCCCTCCGGATCAGCTCGATCAAAGAACGGAGTATTTATCGGTCCAGGATTAATGGCTGTCAATGAAACTCCTGTGCCGACCAGCTCCAGACGCAAGCTGTTTGTGAACCCTAGCACCGCATGTTTGGTGGCTGAGTATCCTGTTGATTTGGCCGAGCCAACCTTGCCCGCTATGGAGGCGATATTGACGATATGTCCACTGCCTGCCTTGAGCATGTGCGGAAGTACAGCTTTGGTACAGCGAACAGTACCCAAATAATTCACGTCCATCATCTCTTCAAAATGTTCGATTGCCGCGTCAGTGAAGGATTCAAACTGCCCATAGCCCGCGTTGTTGATCAATATATCGATGCGCCCGAATTGCTCCATAATCTGCCGCACTGTTTCCGTGACCTGATCGTACTTCGTCACATCCAGATAGAAGACTGCATGCTTTCCCGGCAGACGCGCAGCGATTTCCTCCAGCTTGGGAAGGGTGCGCGCCGTCAATATGGGAACAGCGCCTTTGGCAGCAAAGGCTTCAGCCATCAAGGCTCCGATCCCGCTGGAGGCTCCGGTGATCAGCACAATTTTCGCATTCACGTTCATTCATCATTCTCCTGTCTTAAAAATGAGAAAAAGCGGTTTCTGCATCCTGGCAGACTCTCCGCTTCACTTAATTAATCAGCACTTGAATGTCCAGTTCGCCTATGCCATCCATAATCAGTGGAATGGTTAGTGCTTTCTTCGCAACAAAGCCGTCGCTGCTTCCGGACTGAACGATTTTTGGAGGCGTGATATCCACTCTGACTCCCTGATTGAAGAGCATCGTACTGGCATTGCCGCTGATCATGTTGCCGAGCTCCGAAATTGCGCTTTTGCCCATCTCATCCATCTCGGTAATGACATATCCGCCCATCATGGCCGATACCATTCTCAAAGCGACATCTTCCGCCAGTCCAAAAACAATATCTCCTTGCATCTGACCGGTCATGCCGATTTGGATCCAAATATAGCTCTCCACAATTTTCAGGTCCTTGATGCCCAGCTTACCCGTGGTAGGACGAATATTGGCCACTTGCTCAATCACAATTCTAGCAGATTCCAAAAAGGGGTTGATGTACTCCGCCTTCATTATATACAGGTCTCCTTCATGAATGATTCCCCGCCAATTAACTTCCTACATTATACCTAATCATTTAGGACAAGTATACTGGTTTTATGTATATTGGATGGTTGTTTCCATTTTTCATTTCCGGATTGCCGACACCGTGTACGTACCTTATAATGGAAGTAACAAAAGGTTTTTATTCTTTTTACAATTCCGATAAATTTTGTCTATGAAGGAGGCCGGGTCATGAATATCAACCAGTTGGAAACGCTTCTTACCATTTCCAAGACCATGAGTTTCCGCAAGGCTGGTGAGATTCTTAATTTGACCCAGCCTGCGGTATCTGCACAGATTAAAAGTCTTGAAGACGAATTCGGCACGATTCTCATCGACCGTAATCAGCCTGTTACCCTTACGGATAGCGGCCGTTTATTCCTCGAGCATGCGGAACGGATCTTAAGGACTGTCGATGATCTTAAACAACGGCTCGATGATTTGTACCATACACCCCAAGGGCACATTCATATTGGTACCACGACCTCCATTGCGATGGAAATTTTGCCGAGAGTATTATCTTACTTCCAGGACCAATTCCCGCTGATCAAAACAACGATCCATTCCATGACCTCTTCCCAGATTATGAGCAGTGTGGAAAACGGTCAAGTTGACATCGGCATTGCATATTTGTTTGAAAAAAATCCGGCACTTGAAACTTCTGTGCTTTACTTCGACACCTTCGAGCTGATTGTTTCCTCTCAGCATCCGCTAAGCCGCTTCTCCCATCTCTCGATGGAAAAGCTGCGCAACATCCCGTTCATCATGCTTTCTCCGGAAACAGCAGGAAGAAGATTTGTGGACCAGCTGTTCAAATCGCTGGATATAACCCCTCAGATCATCATGGAGCTTTCGAGCAGTGAGGAAGTAAAGCGCATGGTCGAGCTCAATCTCGGGGTGGCCATTATTTCCAAGCTGTCAGTATTCAACGAACTGCGCCGCGGCACACTTAAAATGATCAAGGTAAGTGAATTGGATATTACCCATCCGGTGGGTGTAGTATATAAATCAGGACGCTATTTGAACTCGGCCATGCAGCAGTTTTTAAGGGATTTAAAGGGCATGCCGGAGACACAGTTCCTCGGTTCGGAATAAGCAGCCTTACCACGAGAAAATCATCATTTCTAGGGAGTGAACGATCATGAAATTCGATTTGCATACACATCATTACCGCTGCGGACATGCCCAAGGAGAGATCCGGGAATATATAGAAGCTGCCAGGCAAGCCGGTTTTTCTGTGATCGGCATATCCGACCATTCCCCTTATTTCGGGAGTAAAGAGGATAAGCCACAGCCTGCTATTGCTATGGGGCAAAGTGAATTTCCTTCCTATGTAGCCGAAGTGCTGCAATTAAAAGAGGAATATGCCGGCAAAATCGACGTATTGCTGGGAGTGGAGTCTGATTTTTTTCCCGAGCATGCTAAGGTGTACCACAAACAGTATGCGAAGTATCCTTTTGACTATATCATCGGTTCTGTTCATTTATCGGGGGGAACCAGCATTTTCAATCGGAATCGTTGGAAAGGTTTAAACGATGTCCAGCAAATCGAGCAAAAGGAAGAATACTATCGCCTCATCCAGGAGTCGGCTCGCTCGGGAATGTTTCAAATTCTGGGTCATATTGATGCGATGAAAGGATTTTATCCCGCCTTTTCGGCAATCCCAACCTCCAAGGTCAATGAAACGCTGAAAGTGATTGGAGAGCAGGGAGTTGCCATTGAAATCAATACATCCGGTAAAACGAAAGATGTCGGCGGCTGGTATCCATCCGATGAGATGCTGGAGAGAGCCCTTTTTTACGGCGTGGAGGTTACCTTTGGATCTGATTCACATATTCCGCAGCGTATCGGGGACGACTGGGATTTGGTCAGCTCACGGCTCAAGGAGATTGGCTTCAAGCAATGGGTTTATTTTAAAAACAAGGAAAAGCAAGTGGTTCCCCTTTAACGAGTCCTCTATATGAATAGCTCAGCTAAAGCTTTAGTCGTGGACCGATCCTTATCGTCAGTTTGCAAACTGCGAACAGAGGATCGGTCCAGTTTTATTTTCGTGACCGGGAAATAACTCTTAATCCGACACAATTGCTGACAAATCCGCCAAGAGACAATCAGGAAAAACAATTGACGGAAACGAAAACAATGAATTAAACTATGCTTAATTCATTTGTTTGATTCTGCTTGGAAAAGTGTCGTCAGGCGCTTTTTTACTTTATTAGACAAAAGTGCTGAAGAGTCTACGCGATAAATTTGCACAGCAGGAAATTGATCATTTGAGAGGGGTAATTGAATTTGAAAAAGAAGGTTTGGCTATCATTAGTATTATCTGCAGCTTTATTAACCGTAGCAGGATGTGGGCAAAAGGCCCAGAATACGAACACTGCAGCCGGCGGAACCGCAACACCATCGGCGGCACCGACAGCAGCAGCAGCCACAACACCTGCAGCCAAAACGTATAAAATCGCGATATCGCAAATCGTCGAGCATCCATCCCTGGACGCCACTCGTCAAGGATTCCTGGCTGCCTTGAAAGAAGCGGGCATTGTGGAAGGCACGAATTTGAAAGTCAGCTTTAACAATGCTCAAGGCGACTCTGCCAATAACTTATCGATCGCCCAAAAAATCGCGGCAGAAGAAAATGACCTTGTTCTTGGGATTGCAACACCATCCGCACTGGCCGTTGTGCAGCAAGTAAAGAAGTCTCCTATACTTTTCGCTGCAGTTACGGACCCGCTTGCCGCCAAAATCGTAAGCAGTATGGATAAGCCCGGCGGCAATGTCTCCGGTGCATCAGATACCAACCCAGAAGCTATTACCCAATTGATGGATTTCATCGGCAGCAACTTTCCGAAAATTAAGACCGTGGGCCTTGTCATCAATGAAGGCGAGCCTAATGCGGTGATCATGGCCAAGAAGGCGGAAGAAGGCCTAACCAAGCGCGGCATTAAATTGATCAAAGCACCGGTTACCAACACATCCGAAGTTAAGCAAGCTGCAGAATCCTTGGTAGGACGCGCGGATGCTTTCTATATTACACTCGACAACACAGTCGTGACCGGCGTGGATACCATCCTTAAATTGGCAAAGGATAAGCACATTCCATTCTTCTCAAGTGATCGCGATACGGTTGAGAAAGGTGCTTTTGCCACAGTCGGCTTCAAATATTATGACCACGGCTACCAGGTAGGCCAAATGGCTGTTGAGATTTTGAAGAATGGTAAAAAGCCAGCTGATATGAAAGTCACTGTACCCGACAAGCTGGACGTCATTCTTAACTTAAAAGCTGCTGCCGACCAAGGCATTGAAGTTACGGATGCCATGAAAAATGCCGTCAAGGATAAAGAAAAGAACATCATTAAGTAAACAACAGGTAATGGGGTGAACGTCCCTGATGTTCACCCCATTTCTTAATTTTAGGAGGTATGATTATGCTTGGCTCGATGGACGGAGCGCTAGGCTCGATGGTCGGAGCGGTGGAGCTCGGCTTACTATATGCTTTAATGGCGCTCGGGGTTTACATTACGTACCGCATTCTGGATTTTCCTGATCTGACTGTAGATGGAAGCTTCACAACAGGTGGAGCCATAGCCGCGGTCCTGATTACCAAAGGATTTTCTCCGATATTAGCTTGCTTGGCTGCTTTTGCCGGCGGCCTGATCGCAGGAGCTTGCACGGGGCTGCTGCATACCAAAGGTAAAATTAATGGACTGCTGTCCGGGATTTTGATGATGATCGCCTTGTACTCGATCAATTTGCGGATTATGGTTAAGCCGAATATTTCCCTGCTCGGAGCTGACACTATATTCGTCTCGATCAAGCCGCTGATTCTAATGGTTATTGTGGTTATCATTGTGAAGCTGTTGCTTGATGCATTTTTTCAAACAGACTTAGGCCTGGCACTAAGGGCAACAGGTGATAACGCGCGCATGATTCGAAGCCTGGGCGCTCATACCGATAACACTACGATTCTCGGTGTAAGCCTGTCCAATGGACTGGTTGCGCTCTCCGGTTCACTTATCGCTCAGCAGTCCGGTTTTGCGGACATCTCAATGGGGATCGGCATGATCGTCCTTGGACTGGCTTCCGTGATCATCGGCGAGGCGATTTTTGGAGCTCGAACGGTATTCTTCGCCACTTTGGCCGCTGTTCTTGGATCCATTGTGTATCGGATAGTGTATGCGCTTGCTTTGCGCGTGGAATGGCTGAGAGCCTCGGACTTGAAGCTTATCACGGCTGTCATTGTCATCATTGCACTTGTGGTACCATCGCTGCAGCGTTCCTGGAAACAAAAGGGCTTGGCCCGGAAACGTTCAGCGGAGCTGCTGGGCTTGGCTGCACAGCCCAAATCGGGAGGTGACCGCTAATGCTTCAGCTGTCCAATGTATCCAAGCTGTTTAATCCCGGTACGCCGGATGAGAAGATTGCTTTGATGGGCATCAACCTGAAGCTGAACCCCGGCGACTTTATTACGGTAATCGGCAGCAACGGCGCGGGCAAATCGACCCTGATGAACGTAATTTCCGGTGTCATGACCCCGGATACGGGCGAGGTTCGGATCGATGGCCATGCGATTCAGCAGCTTCCGGAGTATCGTCGAAGCGAGTGGATCGGACGCGTCTTTCAAGACCCGATGGCCGGAACAGCTCCGCGCATGACGATCGAGGAGAATCTCGCAATGGCTTACTCGAGGGGCAAGAAGCGCGGACTTCGTTTCGGCGTCACCGCGAGCAAGCGCACAATCTTTCGCCAAGAGCTGAGGCGCCTTGGCATCGGTCTTGAGGATCGCTTGCATGCCAAGGTCGGCATGCTGTCCGGAGGAGAGAGGCAGGCCCTCAGCCTGCTGATGGCAACGTTCACCAAGCCGCAGATCCTGCTGCTTGATGAGCATACAGCCGCTCTTGACCCTGCGCGTGCGGAACTCATCACTCGACTCACGAAGGAAATTGTGACCGGTATGAAGCTGACCACGCTGATGGTCACCCACAACATGGAGCAAGCTATTCGTCTGGGGAATCGCCTGATCATGATGGACAGAGGCCGAATCATTCTCGACATCGACGAACAGCGGAAAAAGGATTTGACCGTAGCTCAGCTGCTCGGTGAGTTCGAGCAAATCAGCGGCAGCCAGCTGTCCGATGATCGCACTCTGCTTGGATGACGATTGAATACTTTCAACAAATAAAGCCGTCCCTAAAGCAGATTTATGCTGCTGAGGCGGCCTTTTTTTTAGATGAGATTGCATTTTGGAGCTATGATTTTGGGATAATTCCTATGAATTTTATTGTTAATTTAGAATGTGAATCAATCTTTAGCAATGGGTCCATTTGCGATCATTCGGGATTTCTTCCAGTTGCCGAATAGGTAATATAAAACATTCAGAATGACAGCGATCGAGAAACCAATCGAAAAGCTCCACCAAATGTTATCAAACCCATATTGATAACCAAAATAGTAGGCAAGCGGGTTGCGAACAAACAATAATGCAACTGTTGTAACGACAAGTGGAATTACGACAGATCCTGATGCTCTTACCACCCCTGCCACCACATTAAAGATGCCAAATAGAATATAGGACCACAGGCAAAGGTTATTGATATGCATTCCGAGTTCAATTGCTTTTCCTCCACTTGGAAGGAAGAGGCCTACGGTTTCCCTGTTAAACAACAGCAATAAAGCGACTAGGCTTCCGGTTAATACCATATTAAAAGACACACCGGTCCAGGTAATGCGATGGATTCGGTCCCATTTTCCCGCACCGACATTTTGCGCCACCATGGAGGTTACAGCCCCTCCTATGGCCAAGGCCGGCATCTGGACATAACTGGCTATTTGTATCGAGACACCAAAAGCTGCCGATGCTTCGGAGCCATACCCGTTCACCAAATGAATCAGGATTAAATTGCTAAGGGAAACCACAATCATATTGAGTCCCATGGGCAGGCCTTTTTGAAAAAGAGTACGGATAATGCTCCACTTCATGCGAAGCATATGGGTATCTTCTTTGGTAATGCGCAGGAAATACTTTTTGCGGTATATGTACCCGATCAGGAGCAGCAAGCTAATGAATTGAGCAATGAATGTAGCCAGGGCCGAACCCGATATTCCCATTTTGGGGAACGGGCCTACCCCCAGAATCAAGAGAGGATTAAGCCCAATGTCCAAGACCGCAGATAACAGCAGAAAATAGAACGGCGTTTTGGCATCACCCGATCCCCTGAGCACAGCCATTACCAGGTTAAAGCCAAAAATAAACGGGACTCCCGCGAAAATAATGCGGGTGTACGATATGGCATATGGCAGCACATCGGGAGGTGTGTTCATCCAACCCAGAATGGTCCGAGAAAAAATGACCCCGATACAGCCGACGAGTAAAGACAAAACCAGGAAAAAAGTAGCGCTGGTTCCGACGACTTTCTTGGCATCCTCTACCCTTTGAGCTCCGAGATTTTGTCCGATTAGAATAACTGCAGCCATGGCTATACCAAATATGGCACTGATGAGCAGGAACATAATGATATTGGCATTCGACGTTGCGGCAAGTGCCTGTTCCCCGAGAAACTTCCCGACCCAAATCGTATTAATCGAGCCGTTTAATGACTGAAGCACATTCCCGAACAAGATGGGCAATGAAAACATAAAGAGTGTTTTGGCTATCGGTCCTTCCGTCAAGGATGGACGTGCTGCTTTAGCTTCGGGTGAGCTCATAAGTATCTCCTTAAATTTGGTATATCCTTACTATACCTCCCCCTTTACCCATATTCAATTGTATAGATGTGCTTTATCTTATCATCCAAGGATAAACGGCTACGCCGTCCTTAATGACGAGCGCGTTTGTCTAGGTTGATGCGAAGCAAGATAAGTTTAGAAAATCTTATACTTTCTGCTCAACTAAAATATCCGCTGTTTCCATTGATTGCATTTAGCTATCGCTTCCACAAAGAAGTAATCTCCATAGATCAAACCGACATTCACATTTTGGTTAGCCGGTTTATGACCCGTACCTTCGATGAGGATTTGTTCTTTTGTTTGATCGAACACAGCATAGCGTTCTGCAAGAGCGGTCAGTATTCGGTTGGCATGAAACCTGTACATATCTGCTTCTTCTTCTGAAACAAGAGCAGCGATTTCCAGCAAGCCGGAAGCGGCACAAGCAGCGGCCGAAGTATCCTTAGGCTGAGCAGCCGGATCTTCGGTGCGAAAATCCCATAAGGGTATAGGGTCAGCAGATGTACAAGCGATGAAGTAGTGAGCCACCCGTTTTGCAGCATGCAAATACCGAAGTTCACCGGTATAACGATATACATTGGCTAAGCCATGTAAAGCCCAAGCCTGTCCCCGGCTCCAGGATGAGCTTGCCGAGTGACCTTGACCGCCAATAGCTTCGATGAACTCACCCGTGGCAGGATCGAAGCTCACGATATGTCTTACCGAACCGTCAGCCCGGATAAAATGCTGCAGCACGGTATCCGCATGATCGCATGCTATATAGCGTAAACGTGGATCTCCGCTTTCTTCTGCCGCCCATAACAGCAAAGGCAAATTCATACATGAATCGATGATCGCCCAACCATGCTTGTCTTGATTCCATGCGCGCAGGAAACTTCCCGCCGGATTAAATCGACCGGCAAGAAAGCTCGCAGCCTGCAGGCCTCTTCTTCGGGCATCCTTGTCTCCAGTCAGCTTAAATTTGATTACAGCTGTAGGAAGAAATTGAAATCCTACATCATGATGAAAATTGTTGTCCTGCATAAAGCATTGTTCTATCCTTGCATCCCAATCCCAAGCTCGCAGCTTATAGGTGTCATCTTTGGTCATGTCGTGCATGATCCACAGGATTCCCGGCCAAAAGCCGGATGTCCACCAATCCTTTCGAGCATCATCATAGCAGCCTTCCACAGCAACATGTGGAGATTTATCACCGATTTGCTCCAGCATCCCATCCACTTTTTGCTGAATGACGGGCCACAGTTCATTTATATTCATCTAACAAGTCTCCTTTCAACTGTTTTATGGCTCATTTTACTTCAATAAATACAGTTTCCATTCCTTCCGCTGAAACGCTGATAACTAAGCCATCCAGCACAACATGGACAGCTTTTTGAGATGAAAAATGGTTATGATTTATCGGGATGCTTTTATAAATCGATCATATAAAAAGTCGGCAATATGGACGGCTTCCATCCTGCCTTGCTGCCCGTGCTTGTCGATACCCAGTTTCATTTGCAGCAAGCAGCCCGGGTTGCTTGTAACCAGATAATGGGCACCCGTAGCGTTGGCGTGATCCATCTTGTTCTCAAGAATCCGGTTCGCCATTTCGGGTTGGGTGATATTATAAATGCCTGCCGAGCCGCAGCATGAACCTGCATCCTGCATTTCAATAAATTGTACGTTTGATACTGACTTTAAAAGCTGCCTGGACTGGTTTCCACCGTGCATGACATTGCGCAAGTGACAGGAATCTTGATACGTAATACGTGAATGAGCATCATGATCCACGGCTTCTGCGAATTGAAGCGGCCGTCCTTGTTCGACCAAAATGGCGCTGATGTCCTTTACCCGTGCAGCAAACCAAGCTGCTGATTCCTTCCATTCCGGCTCATCCTGCAGCAGGTGGTCATATTCAACCAGAATCGCGCCGCAGCCGCCCGCATTGGACACAATGTAATCCACGCCAGCTTCCTGAAAAGCGCGAATATTACGCTTGGCAAGCGCATTGGCTTGAGCGCTTTCTCCGCTGTGGGCATGCAGTGCTCCGCAGCAATTCTGCGTATCCGGAATCACGACCTCGAACCCGGCTTCGGAGAGCAGCGACACGGTTTTGATGTTCGTTTCTGTGAACATCACATCCATTAAACAGCCTCGGAACATGCCAACCGTTGCAATTTTGTCTCCTTTGGCCGGAATTCGGCTGCCCAATCTCTCCACAATTCCTTTACCCGACGCATCTGGCAATATTTTTTCCATGGACTCCAGATGTTTGGAAAATGACCCGACAATTCCCGTCTTCTGGACTAAAGATTGAAGGCCTGTCTTCTTATAAAAATGGAGGCCGCTTCCAAGCAGACGCATGCGATTTTGATAGGGAAAAAGCTGTTTGAACACGAACTTCCGAACACCTCGCACCCACCAACGATGATGCTGGGTATGCGTCTCGATTGCGTCACGAGCCTGTTCAATCAATTGGCCGTATTTCACATCCGCCGGGCAGATGGGTTCACACGCTCTGCAGCCCAAGCAATGGTTCATTTGGTCTTCGAAACGAAGATTCGGTTCCATAAGGCCATCCACGGTTGCTTTCATCAAAGCGATTCGACCTCTTGGCGACTCCGCTTCTACACCCGTTTCCTTGAAGGTTGGGCATGCAGGAAGACAAAAACCGCAGCGCATGCAATTCGTCAACTGCTCGTAATCCAGCTTCGCTTTTAAGGTTTGCTGTAATAAGCCTGTTGAAGAGCTAGACACGATCGATCACCACCCTTCGTCTGGATTCTTTGGCGAACATTTTCCCAGGATTTAAAAGGCCCAGCGGATCGAAGGCTTGTTTGATGCCTTTCATGATGGAAATCCCTGCGCTGCCCACTTTCCACTCCAGGTATGGCGCTTTCACCAGTCCAACGCCATGCTCGCCGGTAATGGTTCCTCCAAGGCGAATAGCAACCTCGAATATTTCCTCGAACGCCGCCTCCACCCGGTGGATTTCTTCCGGATTTCTCGCATCAGTGGTCGCTGTCGGATGAAGATTGCCGTCGCCTGCATGGCCGAAGGTGCAGATCTGGACTCGATGCTTCTCTGCAATCCGATTGATTTCCAGCACCATATCGGCGATTTTCGATCGCGGCACAGTCGCGTCCTCCAGAATCGTTGTCGGCCGCAGCCTGGCGAGCGCTGTAAAAGCACTTCTCCGTGCAGTCAGCAGCTTCAAAGCTTCCTCGGCATTTGTGGCGATGCTGATTTGTGCGGCCTGCTCCTCCAGACAAATCTGCGAGATGAGCGAGATATCCCGCTCCACGGTTTCCATATCACCGTCCTGCTCGATTAAGAGAACAGCAGCCATATCGAGTGGAAGCCCCAGCTTGGCAAAGTCATCAACCACACGAATCGTGGGATTATCCAGGAATTCCAGAGTGGCCGGGATGATGCGGTTCTCAATAATTTTGGACACAGCCCGAGCGGCCCCGTAAATATCCTTATACATGGCCAGCATGGTTTTCTTATACTTGGGCGGCGGTATGAGCTTAAGCGTAGCTTCCGTAATCACCGCCAAGGTGCCTTCTGAGCCGACCAGCAGCTTCGTCAAATCATAGCCGGCTACATCCTTCATTAGTTTGCCGCCAGTGCGCAAAATTTCTCCGGAAGCTAGGACACATTCCAATCCGATCACATAATCCTTGGTTGTCCCGTATTTCAGCCCGCGCAACCCTCCAGAGCATTCGGCGATATTGCCGCCGATCGTCGAAATCCCCATACTGCTAGGATCAGGGGGATAAAAAAGGCCGAGACTTTCAATATGCTCAATGAACTTTTTGGTAATGATGCCCGGTTGTACCGTTGCCGTCAGATTCTGCAGGTCGACATCAAGGATGGCATTCATCCGGTGCATGACCATCACAATCCCGCCTTGAACGGGAACCGTGCCGCCGCAAAGATTGGTGCCAGAACCTCTGCTGACGAGCGGAATCCGATACTGGCTTAACACCTTCATGATTTCCGATACTTGCGCAGTATCCTTAGGGTAAATCACTCCATCAGGCAGCGATTGAAGCATGGGCGTTCCGTCATAAGAATGGGTCACCAGCGATTCCATATCATCTTTAAAATAAGACTCTCCCACTATATCTCGAAGCATTTGTTTGGCCTGACTTTCAATCATAGGGTCCTCCTCATGAAAATGATTGATTTCACATGTTATTCATCATGTGATCTGATGACTTTTCATCTATTTTAGCTTATGATTGTATACATGTATAGATACCAATGGAGGAATTTTCATGGGATTTCAGCAGGTGCGGCCTCAAAAGAGCTCTGAAATCGTTTTGGAGCAGATTAAACAGCAAATTGTGTCCGGTGCCTATACGTCTGGTACCAAGCTGCCTACTGTGGTTGAATTGTCAGCCAGCTTTGAAGTTGGTCGCTCAACCGTTCGTGAAGCGCTGAGTGCTCTGAAGGCCATGGGATGGGTCGATATTCGCCACGGCGGCGGAACCTTCGTCAGTAAGAAATTACCCGTGGAAGAGGAATTCGATGTCAGCGGCGGACTCTTTGAGCAAACAGACTCCTTGCAGGAAGTGCAGGAGGTTCGTAAATTTATTGAAGTCGGCTGCGCCTCTCTGGCCGCTGAGCGGCGATCTCCAGAGGATCTTGCCGATTTAAAGCAAATTCTTGGCCAGATGGGAGCAGCTTTGGGCAATGAAGAGGAAAGCGAACAAGCGGACATTCGCTTCCATCTGCAGATTGCCAAAGCCTCTCATAATACTCTTCTGAACGGAATGATGGAATCGTTGACGGAACGTCTGCAAGCAAGCATGAAGTCGTCCCGACGCCTTTGGTTCTTTGCCGAGCGCGCATCAGCTGAGCTGCTGCTTCAGGAGCATCGCGACATCTATCAAGCGATTGAAGCCCAAGATGAAAGGCTCGCAGCCGACAAGATGATGCAGCATATTCTAAAGGTGGATAAAGTCGTGCAGCAGTTGGCTGCTCAAAGCGGAATCGAGCCCAATAGAAAGAACCGTCAGGGAAGATCATCCTGACGGCCCGGTCTGCTCGAGAAAGCCACGACAGTTGGATCGGCTGTTTAGGGTTAATGAGGATAAACTCACAAACAATAAGCCTGGCCTCATTATTTTTCAGCATAATCTTAATGTGACTAGTTATAGTGATCTAAAGCTCATTATTAATGAACCAAACTTTCCGAATAAGTACATTTGGTTCACTGTTGCGCACTGCCCCCAAGAATTGGGAAAAATAATGACTTTAGAGTCATTAAACCTGAGTTTAACCTTATTAAATTAACCCTCGGGATTCTCTCCCTTACCCTGAAAAGACTAAGATCGCCCTCTACTTTGCCAAAAAGACAAAATAGAGTGCGATAGCTAGAATCGGAAATATGCCTTCGCATTCTTATAGCAAATGTTTTGAACAATTCCGCCCAGCCACTCCATGTCGTTCGGAGCTTCCCCTTGCTCCACCCACTCGCTGAACATATTGCAGAGAATACGACGGAAATATTCATGCCTGGTATAGGAGAGAAAGCTGCGAGAATCCGTCAGCATGCCGACAAAACGGCTGAGCAGCCCCATGTTGGCCAGTGTATTCATCTGATCCAGCATGCCCGATTTTGTATCGTTGTACCACCAAGCTGCACCGAGTTGAATTTTGCCGGGAATCCCGTCGCCCTGAAAGCTTCCAATCATTGCACCAATCACGTCATTGTCCTTGGCATTGAGCGAATATAAAATCGTTCTGGGAAGCGCCTTTTCCCGCTCCAAAGCATCCAAAAGCTTAACCAGCGGGCCCGCAACGGAAGAGTCATTCATGCTGTCATAACCGGTATCGGGTCCAAGCTCATGAAACATTCGAGTGCTTGTGTTACGATATGCATTCATATGAAACTGCATCGCCCAACCATGCTCCGCATACAGCTTGCCCAAAAATATCAGCGTATAAGTTTTATATTGCTGTTCTTCCAGCAAACTCACCGATTCACCACGGAGCGCTTTTGTAAAAATCGCTGAAGCCTGCTCAAGCGTTGCATCCTCATAAGGAACATAGTCCAGAGCATGATCGGATACACGGCCGCCCACACTATGGAAGAACTCCACCCGCGATTTCAACGCATCCAATAAATGGTCATACGCGGCGATCTTCTTTTGGGATGCATCCTCTAATTTCTTGATCCATGGCAGGTAGGTGCTGCGATTGATTTCAAGAAACTTGTCCGGTCTGAAGGCCGGCAGCACCTGGAAGCCCAAATCTTCGATTTCTTTAAGCTTGATATGGTATTCCAACGAATCCGCCGGATCATCAGTCGTACAAACCACTTCCACATTCGATTTACGAATGAGATCCCTTACAGAAAAGCCGTCCCCGGTGAGCTGTTTGTTAGCTTTTTCCCAAATATGAGGAGCATTATCGCCATTGATGATATCGTGGATCCCAAAAATCCGCTGCAGCTCCAAATGCGACCAATGGTACAACGGATTGCCTAATGTATCCGGCACTGTTTTCGCCCAAGCCATAAAACGATCGTAGTCCGTAACGCCTTCCCCGCCGGTAACGAGCTTCTCTTCTACTCCGTTTGCGCGCATCGCCCGCCATTTATAGTGATCTCCGTATAACCAAACCTCGGTTATATTGCTGTAGCGTTTGTTCTCGTAAATTTCCCGCGGATCCAGATGGCAATGATAATCAATGATCGGCATCTCTTTGGCATAATGGTTGTACAGGTCAACTGCCGTATCATTCATCAGCAAAAAATTTTCATCCATAAACTTTCTCATATTCGCACACCGCCTTCAAGGTTTTTGCTGAGCCAGCTATTCCATCCCCTCCAGTATAGCGCAATATAAGCGAATGATCTTCGCTTTTTTTGCTATAATCATGTTAATATTAACTTATCTTGCTATAACTTTCGAACTTGTTTGGGGGGGATTGCAGCATGCAAATGGAAAAGGAAAGAGTAAGGGAAGCCAATTCACTGACTTTTGGAGATGAAGAAGGAGAGTTTTATTTTCAGCATGTGCACCGCACCAAAGCTTTTGAACGGATGAATCATTATCACAGCACTTATGAAATTTACTATTTGCTCTCGGGGCAAAGAACCTATTTTATCAAGGACAAAACCTATCGAATCTACGGCGGTGACCTCATATTCATCAACAAGCACGATCTTCACCAATCCACCGATCTGGGCAAGCTGGGCCATGAGCGCATCGTCATCAATTTCAGCGACTTCTTTCTGGGTTCCGATCATCCGCTTTACGATCCAGTCTTGTTCCGGATTTTTGAGCAGAATTGCCATTTGCTTCGCCTTAATCCTCCTGAACAGGCCTTCGTGGAGTCGATACTGAACAAGCTGTCCAAAGAGCTGGTCAAGCAGGATGTCGGCTATGAACGCTATATTCGTCTGCTGCTCATCGAGCTGCTTTTGTTTGCGGCCCGCCATATGGATCGAAGTGTTACAGAGGATACGGTGCCTGCAAATCCGCTGCACACCAAAATTACCGATATCGTCAAATATATTAACGAGCAATATCACAGCCATCTCAGTTTAACGGGGCTTTCGGATACCTTTTTCATCAGCCCTTATTATTTGAGCCGCACTTTTAAAGCCGTTACAGGCTTCACCCTGATCGAATACGTTAACCTCACCCGAATTAAGGAAGCACAGCGTCTGCTCAAAGAAACGGATCACAAAATTATCGACATTGCGGAGGCCGTCGGTTTTGACAGCATCGGACATTTTGACCGGACTTTTAAAAATATTGCCGCCATCACCCCCATGACCTATCGGAAGCTGCGGGCTTTGTCTTGATGCTGGTTCTTTTTATCCATACAGGGGTAATAAATAGGGTATGCCAGATACAATTGACACGAAATTAAATTTGAACACAGAAAAAGCCTTGCGGACAAGGCTTTTTTAGTTTGGGTTTTTACTTTTGAGAGCGCTCGGCGCTATGAAATGTGGTCATTCCCCAGCCGAACCCGTATGTTTCCGACAAAGTAACCGGCAGTTTCCCCTGTGGACGTGTCTTGCCCATAAGAACACGCGCTAATGATTGTATGGCCATTGGACGATTCTCGTACGTGCACAAATAGGTTTTGACCTCCGGAAACTCATTCAGGTCATATGGGTTTCGAGTTGCTGCAACGACGAGCCTAATACCAGTAAGACTAGCCAATTTTTTGACTAATTGGATCTGTCCTTGATCCAGCCGCGAAACCGGATTGTGAGTAGCCACGACAATTTGCTTAAATTGGCTGCCTCTTCCCAGCACTAAAACAATTTCATCTTCCATGGGTTTTAGGCCTATCCGGATTTCTTCCACTTTTTTGAGAAAAGGAGACAAAGCCGATTCTAACGCCTCCTCCTGGTGAATGATCTCTACGACCTCTGACGCTTCTCGAGGCTCCGCCCAAACAATGAGTGTTGGTTCATCGGGATCCAGCGGGAGACCACCTTCGTCTTTTACCAAAGTTATGCTCTGTTCGCTCACTTCACGTACGAGGTCCCAATCCTGGGCTAACCCAAAGGCCTCTCCCATGCCGCCTATAAAACCCTCCATATTCCGCTTTTTTTTCAGCGCCAAAATTCGTTCGACTGATTCGTCAATGCGGGATTCCGGAATTCTGCCCGAACGAACAGCTTCCATGACTGCGACAACTGCAGCCTGTTGTTCTTCGTATGTATGACTGACAAGCACCAGGTCAGCACCTGCCTCGATGGCCATCACAGCTGCTTGCGGGATGCCATATTCCTTGGAGATCGCATGCATCTCCAGACAATCTGTGACAATGACACCACTGAAGCCAAGCCTGCCGCGCAGCAAGCCCATAAGAATGTTCGGAGATAATGTGGCAGGGCGCTTTTCCTCCCCAAATGCGGGAAAGATGATGTGAGCCGTCATGATCGCATCCACACCCGCTTCAATCACTCGAATGAACGGGGATAGTTCGATCCGCTCGAGGCGCTCGGTTTCGTGTCTTACGATCGGCACTCCGAGATGCGAATCGACGTCCGTGTCCCCATGGCCGGGGAAATGCTTGGCAGTCGCCGCTACTCCGGCTTCCTGATAACCGCGGACTGCGGCAGCGCCCATCTCCCCAACCAGTATCGGATCTGCGCCATAAGAACGGACGCCGATGACCGGATTCTGTGGATTGTTGTTTACATCCACACTCGGCGCAAAATTCATATTGATGCCCATCCCCCGAAGCTCTCTCCCGCTTATCGCGGCCGTCTTCCAGGCAGCATCCTTGTTCCTTGTAGCGCCGAGTGCCATGGCCCCGGGAATAAGGGTCACTTCGCGATCGATTCGCGAAACCATCCCTCCCTCCTGGTCGATTGCGAGAAAGAGGGGAACCGCGCTGTGCACTGCGTTTATTTGCTGCAGTTCAAGAGACATCCGCGACAATTGTTTGGTATCCTGCACATTGCGCCTGAAGTAAATGATACCTCCGATCCTGTGCTTTTCGATCATTGTAATGATCTCGGCCATCGGCACCTTGCCGTCAAACCCGCACATGAACATTTGCCCGACCTTCTCCTCAAGTGAGAGCAAACCAACTTCAATCATCCTGTTTCGCCTCCGCTGCCTCCCTTGATTTCCCGATATTCGGAAGGCGTCATCCCCGTATATTTTTGGAATACTTTTGTAAAATAACGCCGCTGCGCAAATCCGACAAGCGAGCAAATTTTCGCTATGCTCTTGTCGCTTGCCCGCAGCATCGATTTCGCTTGCTCCATCCGCTGCTTCGTCACATATTCAACGAAGGTTTCACCGAAATAAGCTTTGAACAGCAAGCTGAAATAACTGTTGCTGATGCCGAGATGATCGGCAACTTCCTCCACCCCGATATCGCTTGACAGACAACGGTGAATGTATTCCTTGGCCGAGATCATGAGGAGCTCGCTTGTTTTCTTGCTTAAAGCCGTTTCCAGCGCATGATCGGTAAGATGAACGATGGTTTCCATCACATCTTTCATACTCATGCTGTACTGCAGCTTTTTCCACACTGATTCTTCTAACTTTGACGTGACGATGTCCATTTCCCGCATTTCCCGAAGCAGTTGGATGAGAAGATAGCTCATGAAAGACTCCGATTTTATTGGAAACTGTACGTCGTCTGCCGCTAAATAGAATCGTAAATTTTGCAGAGCCTTATCCATTTTGGTTCGCTCAAGCTGTCTGAGACCGGACATGATCTCCTCCATTATGTTCCAAAGGGACCGATTCGCTTCCTGATTCTCGAGATTCTCTTCGGTCACAGAAAAAATCCGGTTGCTCCCGGCATGCTGCAGCATGATTCTTTGCATGTTTTTGTACGCACCGGCTAGACCGTCAAATGAAACCGTTCCTGGATAAACCCCGACATTGACGCTGAGCTTCACATTGTCGCTTACCGCATTTTGCAGTGTTTGCAGCCAGACTTGAGCCGAAAGGGAGGCATCGGAAGCATCGCTGTGATGATGTTCAATCAGGACGCACCACTCACCTTCACGGATCTGCAGTGCAGAATATTTCAACTGAAACTGCAAAAGCGCCTCCCTCAATACATTTCCCACCGCAAAATTCCAAAGCTTCCGTTCCTTGTCCGTCCAGTGCAATGAGTGCTGGCTGTATCCTTCGATATCGACAAGTAAAAAAGTGAAAATTAAATCGTCCGCATCCTGATCGTCAAAAGGAAGCAAGTGATGCTCATCGGCTGCGGAAAGCCCCATCAACACATCATACAAAATTTTATCATTAGCCAGGTGAGCCGCTTTGTCCCATTGAGAATCTTTCTTCATTCGCATTGCTCGCTCGGCAAGCAGGGAATCTGCAATTTTACGGACGGTTTTCTCCAATTTATCGTAATCAATCGGTTTCAAAATATAGTCTCTAACTCCAAACTGAATCGCGGTTCGTGCATATTCGAATTCCTGATAACCGGTGAGCATCAGAATTTCGCAAACCGAATCAATCTTCCGGACTTCCGCAAGAAAGGTCATCCCGTCCATAATAGGCATGCGGATATCGCAGAGGATGATGTCGGGGCGATGCAATCGGACTCCCTCCATCGCTTCCGACCCATTACGAGCCAGCTTCACTACTTCAATATCCATATTATCCCAGGGAAGCACACGGTTCAGGTTGTTCAGGATCGGCAGTTCATCGTCAACCAGCATTGCTTTTAGTTTCATAGCGTTCACCCGGTTCGTATTTAGGTAAAATGCATCTGATGATTGTACCTTGCAGCTCCTCGGAACAAATAATCAATCCATATTCGCGTCCATATTGGATGCGAATGCGGTCCGCCACACTTCGCACGCCGAGTCCGCGCCTTTCCAGGTTTCGGTCGTTGTCTTCCGACCCTTCAGCGAATCCTTCATCGCTCACCATGTATTGGAACCGGAAAAGCACATCGTTCGGAATGCCTTTCCCATTATCCTGCACGGTCAACAAAAGCCGATTATTCTCATCTTCCGCCCGAATTGTGATTTTCCCCTTCCGGTTCAAGCCGTCGAAAGCGTACTGGATGCAGTTCTCCACCAGCGGTTGAAGCGTCAGCTTCTGGACAGCGCAATCCAAGAGCTCCTCGGGTATCTCAATTTCATATTCGAATACTTCACCGAACCGATATTGTTGGATTTCCATGTAGCTCCTGAGATGCTCAATCTCTTGGCGAAGCTGGACTTCCTCGGCCCCCTTAAAGCTGATCCGCAAAATGTTGGCAAGGCGCAGCACCATTTGGCTGACCTTCTTTCCCTCATTTTGGACGGCGAGCGCATTGATGGATTCCAAAGTATTGAAAATAAAATGAGGTTTAATTTGGGCTTGCAGCAGCCGGATTTCTGACCGATTTTTCTGTTCCTGCTCCCTTTTGACCCGGCGGAGTAATTCTTGTACACGGGAGATCAAGCTGTTAAACCCTTTGGACAGCAGAAAGAGCTCATCTGCTCCGGTTTCTTCCACACGAAGATCCAATTCGCCGTTTTCCACCCGCCGCATAAAACGAACAATACGATTAATTTTGCGTGCAATCCGGTTAACAAAAACAAAAATGAATACGGAAGCAAGAAGCAGACATAGACCAATTATCCCTGCTACCCATTTCCCGTAAAGCAAAGTTTCTTTGGATAACGAACTCCATGAAGTGACGGAGATCAAATGCCATTTTTCAGTCCCCAGCGGTATCCCGGATATGACACTGTCCTCTCCCGCAAAAACTTTCCTATAGGTTTGATAGTCAGCGTTGAATTGAACTTTACCTTTTATTTGATCTTGCAAATTACGACCAAGGCTTAGATCGGAGCTGTCAAATAGGATGAGACCGTTATCGTTTACGATAAAAAAACGAGTGTTGTATTTTTCCTGCTTGAAACTGAAATACCGGAAGATTCCGTCCACGGCGGAATTCCGGATCTGCACAAGCAAAATGCCTTTATCATCCAGGGTATTGATGTCTTTCACGACGCGAACTTGGGTAAACACCGGCTCATTTCCCGTTAACTTCGGGAATTCATTAGGACCCACCCAGACCGGGAAACCCTGCCGTTCTATCACGGTTTGATAGAGCGGCTGCTTTTTAAACTCGTCAAAGGGCATGGCTGTAAAATTATCTTTTGCATAGATCCGTAAGATCCGCTCATCATTCAGCGTATACGCCAGCGCGTAACCGAGAGTCGGGAAATTAACCAGCAGGTCGCGAAAATTCCTTTGGATTTCGTTCAATTCCAGGTAATTAATACTCGTCAGATTACTGGCATCCGTTCCTTGCCTGTTCATCACATCTTGTAGAGCTTTACTCGCTATGGAGCTGTCCGTCACCTTGTTCATCTCAAGAAACAGGAAGTCAACACTTTGACTGAGCGCTCGCAGTGTTATTTCAGCCTGCCTCGAATATTTCTGTTCAATGATACCCGATACAAAGAAATCAGCAGCTATCCCCAGTAAAAACAGGGGTGTGATAACTAGCGTAAAAAAAGCGGCAAACAGTTTAAACCGCAGGCTCAATCCTATTCACCGCCCTTCATTCGGCTATCCTTTCACACTCCCCGCCGTCAAACCGTCGATAATCTTCTCCTGCAAAAATGCGTAAAGAATGAGGACCGGCACAACGCTGTATACGATTCCCGTGCTGATAAGTGCGTAGTTGGTTTTAAATGTATTGCGGAACCCGACCATACCGGTCGGCAGTGTTTTCAGTGCATCCTTGCTCAAGAAAAAGTTCGAAAGCAGGTATTCGTTCCAGTTGCCCAGGAAATTCACGATAAATACCGTAATGAGAGCGGGCAAAGTTATTGGTAATATGATTCTAACAAAGAGTCCCGGAGAACTCAATCCATCAATAATTCCCGCTTCCTCAAGTTCAGTTGGAATAGCTCGCATAAACGCTGAAACGAGAAGCACACTGATCGGCAGGGCACCGGCCGTATATGGCAAAAACAAAGACCAGTGAGTGTTCAAAATACCCAGGTTTTTCACCAGGATGTACTGGGCAATAAACAGCACATTTCCCGGAATGAGCATTCCAATCAATACAAACTGGTAAATCCACCGGCTCGTTTTAATAAATTTCATCCGGGTGATGGCAAAAGCCGTTCCGGCCGAGAGAAAAACACCCGTGAAAGCTGCAGTTAAGGAAAGATAGAGACTATTAAAGAAATAAACGTTTATTTTGGCTTTTACCCAAGCTTCAACATAGTTATGAAAATACCATGTGCTCGGCAATCTGAAAGGGTAGCTTGCAATCTCAATATTGTCCTGTTTAAACGACGATAAAATTACAAACAGAAAAGGAACTAATATAATGACCACATATGCAAGCAAAACCAGATGAGGCAATGTTTTTTTCCATGCGATCGGCATCAAAATTCAATCCTTTCGCTATTTCTTCCAAACACAATCTGATACAGTGCGGTCAGGACTAGGGCGAATGCGAAAATCAATAGAGATAGAGCAGTTCCGTATCCGTAATCCCCGGTACTGACGGCTTTAGAAACCATATAAGAAGCCATGACTTCCGTTGCTCCCGCGGGACCGCCGTTTGTCATGACCAGCACGATATCAATCACCCTTAAGGCCCCGGCAATGGAAAGCATAATGATGACAGATATAATCGGTTTGATCAGCGGCAGAGTAAGGTAAAACGCTCGCTGAAACCCGGTAGCGCCGTCGATTGCGGCTGCCTCACCAATTTCTTTGGGGATCGACAAAATCGCCGCAAGCACTAAAACAATATAAAAGCCCATCCATTGCCAGGCATTCGTAAAAAGAACGGACATCATCGCCCATTTCTCATCAGCCAGCCAATAAATTTTATCGATTCCAAGCTTCCCAAGTATTTGGTTGACAATGCCGACCTCCGGCTCATAAATAAAGCCCCACAGGATTCCGACAACAGCTGTGGATAAAATGGAAGGCATAAATACCGTCGTTTTATAAAATCCCTGAAACCTTTTGACGCTGCTGATCAGAAGTGCGAACAAGATGATCAAAGGAATCTGGATAAACACGGAAAAGAAGATGAAATACAGATTGTTTCTAACCGCATTCCAAAAATCTTGATCTTTAAAAGCTTTGCTGAAATTGTCAAATCCATTGAATTTGGCGACATTCAGACCGTCCCAGTTCGTAAATCCGTAATATACGGAACTCAGCATGGGATAAATAAAAAACATGAAATAGAGAAGAATTGTCGGAAGGATGAACATCAGATAGACGTAGGGGTTTTTCAAAGTATGGCTCATGGCTGCTCTCCTCACAAAGCCTTTAGATTCATTCTTAGGTCAAAGAAAAACGCCGCCCTCTTCCGGGCGGCATTTTCCGGTGAAGCTCTAATCTCATTGCATTACTTTTTTGCGATCGCTGCGTCTTGTACCTTTTGAATGGCATCAGCCATTTCCTGCGGAGTCGCTTTTCCTGCAATCAGCTTCTGTAGCTGGCTTTCAGTCTCTTTGTAAACATCCGACGGCACTGTGGAGTCGAAATGCGAGAAGACGCTGCCTGCTTTTTTGTAGGATTCCAATACTTGTTTAACTATTGGATCTGTTACCTTGCCCACAGCCGCATCGGAAAGCTTCATCGACGGAAGCAGATTATCCTCGAGAAGTCCTCTCACCTGCATATCTTCATTGTACAAGTTTTTGATAAAGGCTTTGACTGCTTTCAATTCGTTGTCTTTCAAGCTGGACGAGAAGCCATATCCGTTCGAATAGTTACCGTTGATTGCAGTTTGGTCGCCTTTTCCGTTTGCTACACCTGGCAGGGCGATATAGGAAACTTTATTAGTGAGGTCTTTCGCTTGAGCAGGATCCTTGAATACAGAGGAACGCCAGCTGCCGTCAAACATCATACCTGCTTTGCCGGTTACGAACTGATTCAGCATATCGGGATATTCCAGACCGAGTTCACCTTTGGTGAAGTAGCCTTTCTTCTCCCAATCCTGGAAGGTTGTAAGAGCCGCAACGACTTCCGGATCGGACCATTTTTTGGTGCCTGCTGGAATCTGGTTCACGATATCAGGTCCCGCATAACGTCCCATCAGAGTATTTACAAGCATATTTGGCACCCATGCGCCTTTGGAGCCCATTGCAATAGGAGTTATGCCGTTCTTCTTTAGAGTTTCAGCAGCGGCAGTCAACTCATCCCAAGTAGTTGGAGGTTTAATTCCGTACTTCTCGAACATAGGGACATTGTAGTAAAATCCTTCCGAGCTGCCACCAATCGGCAAGCCATATACTTTACCGTCCAATGAAAATTGGCTTAGGTTGACGAATTTATCTTTAATGCCAAGCTCCGTGATGATCGGAGTCAAATCCAAAAGGCGGCCTGCTTTCGCAAATTTAAGTGCATCGCCGGTTCCCCCGAACAAGTCAAAAATTTTCGGAGGGTTGTTTGCTGCCATTTCAGCCGGCAGCTTTGTGAAGCGGTTTACCTGGTCTTCCACTCCGTCAAGCTCGAACTTCAGGCCTGGAATTTCGCCTTCCGTCTTTTTGACGACGTCATCCAAAATAGCTTTGCGGAATTTTTGCGCATCACCGATCTGGATGTGCCGAAGCGAAACCGTGAAAGGCTCTGCATCTTTTTTTGGAGCTGGTGTTGCCGCAGTTGTAGCAGCAGCTGTTGCCTGGGTAGTTGGTGTTGCAGTACTACCAGTTTTGGCTGTGGTGCCGCAGCCCGCAAGCAGGACGGACAAACTGAGAACGGATGTGAAAATTAAAGGCAATCTCTTTTTCATACTTAATTGACCCTCCCAGAAATCATAATCGCAACATATGGTTGCATTTCTATTATAGAACTGATCCTAATATATGGGCAGGTTCACATTTCGATAAAGGAGGGATAAAATCATCTACTCTGATGTTATTAAAGCTCACATTTGCATAGTTCTCCGCCCACCTAAACAAACTAGCGTAAAGGCGGTGAACCAATTGGATAAAAAGTTAAAGGACGATAAGCCCACTATAGCCCCAGGTATGAGCAATCATCAGGAGCTGGAGGAGAAAGCTACAGAGGAGGAAATCAATAAAGGCGATTCCACCTCAGTCACTCAGCTATATCTAGATAGAACACCCGACAAGTAAGCTGCTGCCATAAACTCTACCAAACTCGTATAATTCAGTTGCATGATATCTTCGCTGTCATGCGAGGGAAAAGCCTTGTGGGGGACAAGGCTTTTTTGGTTTTATTTTTATGTTCAAAAAATATTTTATTTAAGTATTTACTTTATCAATAAATTGGTTTATTATAAAGTCACAGAATATTTTTTATACCAACGAATCAATAAAGAACATCAAACTGATCATCTAATAACAAAAGGAGGAGAAAAAAAAGTTGTATGCCTAATGATATATTTTCCGCACTCGCTGACCCAACACGACGCAGTATTATGGAGATGCTTGCTGACAATAACGAGCTTCCCGCATCTGAGATCCACAATAACTTTAAAGTCAGTCCACAGGCCATCTCCCAACATCTGAAAATTCTTCGTGAGGCGAATTTGATCCATGTGGAAAAGAGGGCGCAGCAACGCATCTATCGGATTAATACCGATGCAATGGTTGAACTGGAGGAATGGTCCAAAAGCATGAGACATCGGTGGAACCGTCGCTTGGATGCTTTGGATGCTGTCTTGAAAGCAGAAATGAAAAAGACCTTAAAACCACACAATGATCAGGAGGAATTCAATTGAATCCTAATACGAACAAGCAAGATCTTGTCATTAACCGTGTCTTCGACATCCCTGTAGAGCTTGTATGGAAGGCTTGGACAGATCCCAAGCTGGTTTTGCTCTGGTGGGGGCCAGCAAACTACATTTCCCCAAGATGCGAAATAGACTTTCGTGAGGGAGGGAGCTATCTTTTTTGTATGCGTGCGCCGAAAGAACAAGGCGGTCAAGATTACTACTCCACAGGTGTCTACAACAAGATTGTGCCCATGGAACGCCTTGAATTCACACAGAGCCTGGCCGACAAAGACGGTAACATCATGGATCCCGTTGATGTAGGCATGCCCCCAGACTTCCCGAAAGAAGTAAAATTCGTCATCGAATTTAAGGCCCAAGGCGACCAGACGGAGCTAACGATCACTGAATACGACTGGACATTGGGTCAAATGTCCGAATATGCCGTAATCGGCATGAACCAGTCGCTTGATAAGCTTGCAGCAAGTATTGGCTCGCAGCTTCAATGAACAAATAATACAATTTCGATAACAAAGGAGATGTCTATTTTCCATGCAAAAAATCAGCCCATACTTATGGTTCAATGATAATGCTGAAGAAGCCATTCATTTTTACAGCTCTATTTTTAAAAATTCAAAAACGGTGAATATTACCCGTTATGGAGAAGGCAGTCCTGCACCGAAAGGCACATTAATGTCCGCGACATTTGAGCTGGAGGGACAAACTTTCATAGCCTTAAACGGCGGTCCACAGTTCAATTTTACACCAGCCATCTCATTCTTCGTGAATTGTGAGACGCAAGAAGAAGTTGACGAGCTATGGGAGAAACTATCCGAAGGCGGAAAAGAAGGAAGATGCGGCTGGCTTGAAGACAAATTTGGATTGTCATGGCAGATCATTCCAACAGCGTTAGGCGAGCTGATGCAAGACGAGGATGCCCGAAAAGCCAGAAATGTCATGGAAGCCATGCTTCAGATGAATAAAATTGATATAAAGGCATTAAAACAAGCCTATGAGAAATAATTAGACGATATAGGGCAGACGAATTAATTTTCGGTCTGCCCTTTCCTATTTACAAAAAAAGTGGACCTAGCCAACGGGGCCAGATCCAAAGTGTTTATATTAAAAAGGGGGTCTTGGTTATTATAGTACCTAATAAACATTATGAAACCATAACAGGAATATTTCATTTATGTAACAATTTTGAAAGCGCTACACTTTCAGATCGGAAAACCTAGGCATACATACATTATAGATATTGTAATTGCACGAACAAGGGTCGTAGCGTATAATGTGTACATTATAACAATTCTAAATAAGAGGTATGCTAACATGAGCGAATATGTACACGACAATGCATCCGAATACGATTTTCATCACTTAGACCATGTAAAAGAACAAACCAAAACCAAAAAAACGCTGTGGATCGTCTTGTTTCTCACTTTATTTTTTACCATTGTTGAAATTGTCGGCGGCTTGCTTTCCAACTCACTGGCGCTCCTTTCGGACTCTGCGCACATGATTTCGGATGTTTTGGCGCTGGGGCTTAGTATGGTTGCGTTGTATCTGGCTACCCGGCATCCCAATGCGCGGTTTACCTTTGGCTATTTGCGCTTTGAGATTGTGGCTTCCTTTTTGAATGGATTGGCTTTGGCGATTATCTCCCTGGGCATTTTCATTGAAGGGGTCCGACGTATGATCCATCCGGAGCAAATTGATTTCCAATTGATGCTCATCATCAGCTCCATCGGTTTGGTAGTCAACCTGGTCACAACCATTGTGCTTCAAAGAAGCATGAAGGAGGAATCCAACTTGAACATGCAAAGCGCGCTTTGGCATTTTCTTGGGGATCTGCTGAGCTCGGTCGGCGTCATTGTGTCTTCGATCCTGATTTATTTTTCAGGCTGGTATTTTTTCGATCCATTGATCAGTATCGTGATTGGGGGCATCATCTTTACCGGCGGGGCCAAAATCATCCGCGAATCCTACCTGATTCTCATGGAGTCGGTTCCAGAGAAGTTTGATCTGGATGAGATCCGCAAGGATATCGGGTTGGTTGAAGGTGTAGAGGATGTCCACGAGATGCACTTATGGGCGATTTCGACGGACCATTATTCACTGACCGCGCACGTCTTTATCGATGATAAAATTCAGCCGTTCTGCATCATCCTGGCGATCAATGAAACGCTGAAAACCAAGTACGGCATCGAGCATTCCACGATTCAAATGGAGGAAGCGAATATCCATCCTCACGGCGATTACGGCAAGGAGTTTTTGAAGCACAAAGAAGAGGAAGAAAAGCAAAAGCACGAGTACGTAAATGAGTTGGTTTAAAATAGCAATCAGCCACGTCAGTTACGACGCGAAAACAGCCTTCCGCTATCAATAGCGGAAGGCTGTTTTTAATGTAAGCCGCCTAGGTTCCCGCTTCCGATGAGCGCCGCGGCACAAGCGTTAGCGGCAGATCAATCTGGCGGCGCCCATCGGCTGTCAGGCGGATGCCGGACAAGAGCTCCAATGCCGCCGCCTCCAGCTCTTCACCCAGCTGCTGCAGCAACCAGGACGTGATCAAGCGGGTCTGCTCCTCAACCGGCATATGGAAGCTGGTGATCGCCGGGTAGCTGGCCTGCGAGTACAGCTCATTGTCCATGCCGACCAGCTTGATCTCCTCCGGTATGCGGAATCCGCGTGCCTGGCAAGCGGATAAAATCTGCAGGGCAAGAACATCGTTGAAGGCATAGATTCCTATCGGTCTGTGATCTCCGCTGAGCCGCAGCACTTCATCGATTAAGCCTTCAACGCCGAGCTCTCCTGCATCCAGGACAGCGCTGACCGCGTCTGCAGCGTACTGCAGCATTCCAACCCTAAAGCCCTGCTCCCGCTGCGCATTAGCGCCCAGGGAATGGGTATTGGCTGCATAATAAACACAGAGGCAGCCCTGCTCCACCAAGTGGCGTACGGCTTCCTTAGAAGCCTCAGCAAAATCAAGATTGACGGCCAAAGAGGCAATATCACTCGGCCATCCCCAACCGTTAAAAATCACAAGCGGTGTTCCCTCCCCCACGATCTGCCGCGTCGATTCCACACTCATGGCGAGTCCATGGCAAACGAGTCCATCTGCTCGGCGCTGCAGAAGCAGTTCAATATGCCGCCGCTCCAAATCGGGATTCATGCCGTTCGAGGAGAATACGGAAAGATGGTAGCCGTTACGGTGAAACTTTTGCTCCAGCTCCTCAGCAAAGCGCCCGTAATAGCCAACAAAGTTGGGTATGATAAGTCCAAGCTCATTGGACTTGCGGCTGCTTAGATTGGCAGCCATTACATTGCGGCGGTAACCTAATCGCTTGACAGCCTGCTCTACTTTGCGGATCGTTTCTTCCGTCAGCGGGACATTGCGGCGATTCAACACATTGGACACCGTGGCAATCGAAACTCCCGCTTCTTTGGCTACATCCACAATGGTCGGTTGTCGGTTCTTACTCATCTATAAACTCCCTCATACTATCCATTGAAACGTTTAAACATAAGTTTATAATGAATAAACTCTAACGTCAATCAAGTCATACAGGGTATTATTTCCAAGTGCACGCTCTTCGCATGGTTATTGTTTGTGTTAACTCTCCTCCGGATGTGCCTCGCCTATGAGGGAAATGATTTGTTTTTTGAGTTGGATAAAAGCTTCTGAGTCCTTGACATCCGGTGTTTCGCGCAGCCGTTCCGGCACGATGACCTCCTTGTGAATTCTGCCTGGATGCGCCTGCATCACATACACACGCTGCGATAAGAAAATCGCTTCCTCAATATCATGCGTGATAAAAACAACGGTCGTCTTCTCATGCTCCCAAATCCGCAGCAGCAGCTCCTGCATCGAGTTTTTCGTTTGCGGGTCCAACGCCCCAAATGGCTCATCCATCAGCAGCACTTCAGGATTATTAGCCAGAGCTCTGGCGATGGCCACCCGCTGTTTCATTCCGCCGGACAGCTCCTTGGGGAGCGATCTGGCAAAGCGGTGAAGGCCGACCAGCTCCATGAAATGATCGGAGATCCGGCGCTTTTCAAATAGTGGAACTCCTTTCAGAGTAAGGCCAAATTCGATGTTCTCCCGCACCGTCAGCCAGGGAAATAACGTGTAGGATTGGAACACCATCCCCCGATCTGCACCCGGTCCATCAACTTCCTTGCCGGAAACCAGAAGTGTGCCCGATGTCATATCCTCAAGACCAGCCAATATGCGCAATAAGGAGGATTTGCCGCAGCCGGATGGGCCGACGAAGCTGACAAACTCATTTTGCTCCACATGAAAAGAAACCTGATCCAGAGCTAAAAGCTCGCTTTTTTTGCTTTTGTACCACTTAGTCAGATCGGTTGCCATAATTTTGCTCTGCATCACTGACGACTCCCTTCCAGCCAAGGAAAAAATCGCCGATGGCAGTAAGCGAAGATTCGATCTGTCAGCAATCCCAATAACCCAATGGTGATAATGCCCACAAAGATCAGATCCGTATTCAAGAAGCGCTGCGCCTTCATAATCGAGAAGCCAAGTCCGCTGCTGGCCGCAACCAACTCAGCCACGACCAGATAGGTCCACGCCCAGCCGATAATCAGCCTTAGGGTATTCATCAAATCCGGCAGAAGAGCCGGGATAAGCACCCTTTCAATCGCCTGCCAGCGACCTGCTCCAAGCGTATAGGAGGTTTGCAGCAGGTCATTGGAAACTGCGCGGGTATTGTCCGCTACCATTAAGAGAAGCTGGAAGAAGCAGCCGATGAAAATAACGATAATCTTCGCCGATTCCCCGATACCCGCCCAAACCATAATCAAAGGAATGAAGGCAGTTGCCGGCATATATCGGATAAATTCGGTTGGAGGTACCAGCACTGCTTCAGCAAAACGAAAGGTTCCAGCCAGAATTCCGAGCGGTACACCAAGCAAACATGCCAGCAGAAATCCCATGCCAACCCGGTATATACTTATCCCTACATGATGCCAAAAAAGTGGTGTCTGGATCTGAATGGCGAACTGCCTGAGCACCTGATCCGGGGTTGGCAGAAAGGTGCGATTGACAAAGTTTCCGTAGCTCATTATGCTCCAAAGCACCAATGCAAGAACCAGAATTAGGAGGACTCCCGACAAGTACCACCTTCTCCCAATATCAGCCCGAATGGCGGTCAATCTTGATTTGCGTGACTTGCCCATCTGCTGCACCTCATTCCATGCTTTATTTCTTGCGTTCTTTCATGACCTCTTCGACAAAATGACCATCGAGGATGGATTCCGGCTTCGGAATGGAAGTCAGCATATCCAGCCCCTTGAGGAACTCAGCTGTTTTTTGTGCAGTGAAATTCAAGGAGAAGTAATTAACGCCTTTTGTAAAAGCCTTTATGTTATCCTCCAGTTGAAAAATCTTCACGCTGTCCACCCCGGCTTTATATTCATCCAGCGGTGTTTCGGCTGCTTTTGCCATAATTTTGAGCGATTCATCAGGATTCGCCTTCCAATAGTCCAAAGCGTCGAACCAGGCATTGATGATCTTCTTGACATCGTCCGGACGATTCTTGGTCACATCTTCACGGAACACAAGCAGGTCGGGAATTAAACCCGGTGTATCTTTAGAGGAAAAAAGCAGCTTTCCTTTGCCTTCCTGCAAAGCTTTTGTCAGAAACGGCTCCCACAGAACGGCTGCATCGACATTTCCTGAGATAAAAGCCGGCCCCGCATCGTTCACCGTCATATTGGTGTACTTCACATCTGTTTCTTTTAAACCTGATTTATCCAGAGCTGTAAGCATCAAAAGGTGATCTACGGTACCGAGCTCTGTAGCTATCTTTTTCCCTTTCAAATCCTTCATCGAGGCAATCTCCGGCTTCACTACGAGCCCATCTCCACCATTGGAGTTGTCGTTCACCAGAACAGCTTTAACTCCGATTCCTTTACTTGCCGGAGCCAGCGTATCGCTGAGGGTCTGGCTGTTGGCATCTACCTTGCCTGTTGACAAGGCCGATAAAGAATCACTATAAACGGGGAACCATACCAGATCTACCTTAACGCCATTTTTCTCAAAAAAACCCTTCTCCTTCACCAGATACCAGACGAACCAGCCCGGCCATGGACTTAACGCCAGTTTAATAGGTTCACCTGTTGCGGAAGCTCCTTTGTTGGATCCAGTGGTATTTTTCGATGTGGAACAACCGCTGACAACTGTAAAAGCTACAAGAAGTGCAAGCATGAGCAAAGTTACCCGTTTTTTCATTTGATTCATCCCTCTCTCCGATTTTGGAAAAGGAAAAGCCCAGAAAAGATATCAATGTTGATATCCTCCCGGGCTTTTGTCCCTCCGTGTGCACGGCTTCTGGAACCGTGTGTTCTCTCTTGGACCAGCCAAAGCATATTCACTCTGCGGAACCCTAGAAAACATTGTAGTTGTTGTGTGAATTTGTCTCTATCATACTGAGATCAAGCTTTCATGTCAATATAATTAACACAAATTTTTATTATCGAAGAAATTTAGAATGGTTCCTTGAGCAATCTCTTGTGTATCAAGGAAATGTATGTAATAATACATAACACATAACAATGAAATTGGAGGTGTGTCATGTTTTCTGTTCACTTTCATATCCAATTACATGAAAATAACACTTTCATTCCGTCTCAAATAGCTCCATCCCCATCACACCTATCTAACCTGATAAGTCTCATAAAACGCAAAAAGACAGCAGATGCACCGGCATCCAATTCCACGTCAAAGAAAAATTGACTTCATTGTGAAAAGCAAGGCACAGCTGTTAATAGATGATTAAAGGAAGAATAAAGGCCGCTTGATTATTATAAGGCGTATTCTACGTCTTACTAGAGGGACTTAAAGGATTTTATTCGAGATAAGATGTATTTTACGTCTTACCGATAGAAATTCTAGAGTAAATTCGAGAAAACCATGAATTAAGCCGTGTTTTACGTCTTAATAAATTATAAAGATTAACGCTCGAGAGATTAAGACGTATCTTACTTCTTACTAATATATCGAAGCTACGCGATGCTCCTCAAGAATGCCACCAAAACACACCTACTTTCTATACACAAAAAAAGGAGCTATCCCTCAGCCATTTTCTGGGACAGCTCCTGCTTAAATTCATTTACACGCCCAACCATCTTTTAAACAAATGCTTGGTTGTATCGGCATTCATCGCCGCAATCGAAGTCGTGAGCGGAATCCCCTTCGGACAGGAACGCACGCAGTTCTGCGAGTTTCCGCAGCCTTCGATGCCTCCATCTTCCATAAGCGCTTCCAGACGGTCTTCCTTGTTCATCTCACCTGTCGGGTGAGTATTGAACAAACGAACTTGCGAAATCGCTGCAGGTCCGATAAAGCTGTTACGATCATTCACATTCGGGCAAGCCTCCAGGCAAACGCCGCAGGTCATGCATTTGGAAAGCTCATAAGCCCATTGGCGCTTCGACTCAGCGAGCCGCGGTCCTGGACCCAGATCGTATGTGCCGTCGATGGGAATCCAGGCTTTCACTTTCTTGAGCGCATTGAACATCCGGCCGCGGTCAATCACCAGGTCGCGCACAATCGGGAATGTGCTCATTGGAGCTACACGAATCGGCTGTTCCAGCTTATCCACCAACGCGGAGCAAGCTTGGCGCGGTTTGCCGTTGATCACCATGGAGCAAGCGCCGCATACTTCCTCCAAACAGTTAGATTCCCAGCATACCGGGGTAGTGCTCTGGCCATGGGCGTTCTTCGGATTCCGTTGAACCTCCATCAGTGCGCTAATCACGTTCATATTGGGGCGGTAAGGAATTTCAAATTCCTCCGTATAGGATGCAGAATCAGGATTTTCTTGGCGGGTGACGATAAATTTCACTGTTTTTGCAGCTGCGGGGGCAGCCGTTGTTGTTTCAGCCATGATTAATGTCCTCCCTTCGATTTATTGGCGGAATAATCGCGTTTACGAGGCTTAATCAATGATACGTCGACTTCTTCGTATTCGATTTGCGGTCCTTCCGGCGTCCATTTGGCTTTGGTTGTCTTCAGGAAGTTCTCATCGTCACGCTCAGGGAAATCCGGCTTGTAGTGAGCTCCGCGGCTTTCATCACGCAATAAAGCACCTACCGTCATAGCCTCTGCAAGCTCCAGCATATTCCACAGCTGACGAGTAAAAGCTACGCCCTGATTATTCCAACGGGCCGTATCCGTCATGTTGATGTTGCCATATCTTTCTTTCATATCTTTGATCTTGTTGATCGTTTCTTGAAGCCTGTCGTTATAACGTACAACCGTCATGTTGGCATTCATCATATCGCCGAGCTCCTTGTGAATCACATAAGCATTCTCGGTTCCGTTCATTTTCAGCAAGCCTTCATATCGGT
The DNA here is from genome assembly GCF_900104695.1 of Paenibacillus sp. GP183. Lineage (NCBI taxonomy): Bacteria > Bacillati > Bacillota > Bacilli > Caryophanales > Paenibacillaceae > Paenibacillus > Paenibacillus sp. GP183. Next base: position 4,764,180 of record NZ_FNSW01000001.1, on the reverse strand, counting down.
CGTTATGTCTCATCTGTTCACGCTCGAAAAGGGTGGAGGACATGTCTTCCGCATGCTTCTCGAGCCCCTTGATGTATTCAATCGCTTTAGGGCCTGCAACCATTCCGTCGAAAATAGCCGATACGAGCGAATTCGCTCCCAGGCGGTTCGCACCATGGTGCTGATACTCGCATTCGCCGGCTGCAAACAGTCCGGGAACATTGGTCATCATATTGTAATCGACCCACATACCGCCCATGGAATAATGGACAGCCGGGAAGATCTTCATTGGAATTTTACGAGGATCATCGCCCATGAATTTCTCATAAATCTCGATAATGCCTCCCAGCTTCACATCGAGCTCCTTCGGATCTTTGTGAGAAAGATCAAGGTAAACCATGTTCTCGCCGTTGATGCCCAGCTTCTGGTCAATACACACTGAGAAAATCTCACGAGTGGCAATGTCACGCGGAACCAGGTTACCGTAGGCCGGATATTTTTCCTCGAGGAAGTACCAAGGCTTGCCATCCTTATAGGTCCAGATCCGTCCGCCTTCCCCGCGCGCTGACTCCGACATCAAGCGAAGCTTGTCGTCTCCCGGAATCGCTGTCGGGTGAATTTGAATCATTTCGCCATTGGCATAATAAACGCCCTGCTGATAAACAGCACTAGCCGCTGTCCCTGTGTTGATCACGGAGTTCGTGGTCTTGCCGAACACGATTCCCGGCCCGCCTGTCGCCAGGATGACGGCATCGGCCGGAAAGGATTGCACTTGCATGCTGCGCAGATCTTGGGCGGCAATCCCGCGGCAGACGCCATCGTCGTCGATGACTGCGCCAAGGAACTCCCAGTGCTCGTACTTGGTGACGAGACCCGCAGTTTCCCAGCGGCGCACTTGCTCATCCAGCGCATACAGAAGCTGCTGTCCAGTGGTCGCGCCGGCAAACGCCGTTCTATGGTACTGCGTACCGCCGAAACGGCGGAAATCCAGCAAGCCCTCCGGTGTCCGGCTGAACATCACGCCCATCCGGTCCATCAGATGGATGATCCCTGGGGCCGCTTCGCAGAGCGCTTTAACCGGCGGTTGATTGGCCAGGAAATCCCCGCCGTAAACCGTATCGTCAAAATGCTCCCAAGGGGAGTCGCCTTCACCTTTGGTATTCACCGCTCCGTTAATGCCGCCTTGGGCGCATACCGAGTGGGAACGTTTAACCGGAACCAGGGAGAACAACTGAACATGAACCCCAGCTTCTGCTGCTTTGATTGTTGCCATGAGTCCGGCCAAGCCGCCGCCAACGACAATTACTTTTGAATTCGCCATGTCTGTCAGCCCTCCCTTATCCGTTAAGTCCGATATGTGATGAAGCGGCTGGCAGCCGCTCAAATTGAGTATCCGTGAATGCAGTCAATGACATAATAAACATGACTGACATGACTACAAAAACGCCAAGCCAAACATAGGTGGAAATTCGCTGCGCACGGGGACCAACGGTGATGCCCCAGCTCACAAGGAACGACCACATGCCATTGCTGAAATGGAAGACCGCGGCAATAATCCCGATTACATAAATCGTGAACAGGACCGGGTTCGTTGTAATATTATGCATGGTTATGCCAAGCTCTCCGTGACTCACATTGCCCAGCGATACTTGAAAACGAGTTTCAAAAAAATGCCACGCCACGAAAATAAACGTCAGCACACCCGTTACACGCTGCAGAAAGAACATCTGGTTACGGAAATAGCCGTAATTCGATACATTGTTACGTGATTGATAAGCTACATAAAGCCCATAAACGCCATGATAAAGAAGTGGTAGCCAAATTCCAAAGATCTCCAGAAAAAGCACCAGAGGCAAGCTGTTCAACCAGTCAATTTGTTTCACAAAAGCTGCATGTCCATCCACGGCTGAATAGTTGGTCAGCAAATGCTCAATTAAGAAAAAGCCGACAGGTATAACGCCGAGTAAAGAATGGATTTTTCGAAAGTAGTACGAATTCCCGGTCATTGAAACCAATTCCCCCCTATTAATAAAATCCGACAATATCAGTCAGAACCACATATCATTGTACTCCCGCCATAAACAAGCGTCAATCGGAATGAATCAAGCCTAGTGTTCCAACGCAAGTACCGATTATACAAGTTTTGCGGAAAATATGTACAATAAGTGACATATACATCGTAACTCTTTATCGCTTATAATGGAAGTGCCGATTTTTTATAATCTGTTATAACAAATACGCATATAGAGAGGTTAATGATCAACGTGGAGCTTATGGATATTTTCGCAGTTGTGGTTGAGCAGGCCAGCTTGAATAAAGCCTCTCAAGTATTAAATCTCTCGCAGCCCGCCCTCTCTCGCAAAATCATGCGCCTCGAACAGGATCTTGGCGTCGAGCTCTTTACCCGTAAAGGAAAACGGCTGGAATTAACACGGGTGGGACAACTTTGTTATGAGCATGCTCTGGAGCAGCGCCATTCAGAACGTAAATTTCAACAAGCGATTCAGGATTATAAATCCTCCGGCAAACAAAGCTCCATCACGATTGGCGCTAGTCTCACCACTTTACAGGCTACACTTCCTGACTTAATCACTATTTATTTGAGCGAATACCCGATGACCGAAATCAAGGCATTAACCGGCAAAACACAAGAAGTCGTTACCCTGGTTAAAGAGAAAAGAGTCGATATTGGACTGGTCGCTTCGGAAGTCAAAGTATCAGGCATGCTCTGTGAGTCGCTTTTTGATGATCATCTCTGTCTGGTGCTTCCGCTCGGACATCCATACATTGACCAGCCTTCCCTAGCGATCAACGACTTAAACGAACTGCCGATGATTCTGTTCTCCAAAGGTACCTGGTACCGAATTCTTATGGACGAGCTGTTCCACCGATTTTCCATTTTCCCTGATGTGCGGATGGAGATCGATTCCTTTGAGGCCATTATCCGACTGGTATCCACCTGCCATACGGCTACATTGCTGCCCCAGTCCTATTTGCGAAAAGACTTGATTCAAAACAACGAGCTCATCTTGCGCAACATTCCCGAGCTGGAACAGACCAAGCGTACGACGTCGCTGGTTTATACGGAAGAAGCATTAACCAATCCGACTGCGATGCAGTTCATCACCAGGGCCAAGATGTGCTTTGACAGTCATCAAGGATAATCGGCTCTCTACTAAAAAAAGAATCCCAAGCGGGATTCTTGTTCAAGCTTCATGGAACATACTTATAGCCCACGCCCCAGACCGTGCGAATGCGCTTTGGTTCTTTGGGGTTTTCTTCAATTTTCTTGCGCAAATTCGCGATGTGGACATCAATCGCCCGATCGGTAACGAAAGAATCAAAACCGCGAATGGCGTTAATTAACTCTTCCCGGCTGTAAACCTTGTTGGGGTGCTCGAGAAAGCAGCGCATCATTTCAAATTCAGAAAATGTAGTTTCCACCATCTCATTATGTACCCGCATTGTGCGTGTATCCGAGTCCAAATGCACAATCGAGCCTGGCTTGCTTTCGGCAGGCAATTCCTCGGTTAAGGCTGTTGGATTCACCGGCAAGGATGACTCAAAATTGCGGGATCTGCGCAGAAGCGCCTGAACTCTGGCGATCAGCTCGTGCATGCTGAATGGCTTGGACATATAGTCATCTGCCCCGGCAGCCAGTGCATTGACACGTTCCGTAATCTTGACTTTCATGGAAAGAATCAGAATGGGCACGTTCGAGTTTTGTCGAAACAAACGGCATAGCTCCAGGCCGTCTATATCCGGAAGCATGAGATCAAGCAGGACAATGTCCGGTTTGTAGGCGTTCAAAGCATACAAGCCTTCTTTTCCAGCCGCTTTCCTTGTAACATCGAAGCCCTCTTCCTTCAAATACATCAGAAGCATATCACCAATGATTGCATCGTCCTCAATTACCAACACTTTATCCATGCCGAGTCCACCTTTGTTTCGAAATCCTTGTCATTTTTTGTAAGGAATTCGAGAGTGTCCTTATTTTTTTAATATACTATAGTTGATATAGGCCCTACAAGTTCAGTCATCCAGCTGCTCCAAGGAACCGATAATTTCACGCAGTGCGCTTGAGACTTCATCCAAAAGACGGCTCCATTGGGCTTCATCATCTGGATCGGATTCAAAAAAATCCTCCAGCCTGCCTGCTGCCATATACAGATCTCTTGCGGAAATTGTCCCTGCAGCACCCCGTAAAGAATGTAAAAAATGCATCAATTCCTGCTGCTCGCCTTGTTCATAAGCCTCCCTGATTTTCTTTTCATGATCGGAGAAATCTCGCTTGAATGTTTGCAGCATATGCATAAAGATGGGCACTTTTCCATTGATTCTCGTGAGCGCATCCTTTGCTTGTATGCCGGCAAGATTCTCAAGAAAAATCGGAATTTCTTCTTGGCCAGCTGGCTGCTTCTTCGCGGCATCAAGCTTCCTGCTTCTTGACTTCGCCAGCAATTGGTCAATGGCCGCCAGCAAAGGTCCTTCTTCAATGGGTTTGATCAGTGCATCGTTCATGCCAACTTCAAGAAAAGAAGTAAGTTCCTCGGTCGTCGCATAAGCTGTCATCGCAATAATCGGCAGCTTCTCAAAGCGAGGATCCTGTCGAATTCGGCGTGTCGCTTCCCTGCCGTCCATTTTCGGCATCTGAATATCCATCAGGATCAAATCCCACCCGGATTCTTCCAGCATGGTTAACAATTCAAATCCATTCAATGCTACTTTTACTTCATATCCATGGCTTTCGAGCAGTGTAATAGCAACCTGTCGATTAATCTCATAGTCGTCGGCCAAAAGTATTCGTCCTTTTAAGAGCGGTGCCGGATCCGGACTTTTATTTTTCATCGATGCAGGCTCGGATTGCTTTCCATCAAATAGGGATAGCAAAGCCTGATGCAGGTCGATTCTATGGATAGGCTTGACCAGAATCCCATCAGGTTTAAGGGATGGCGGCATCCGATTCAACTCCTCACGGCCGTAAGCGGAGGTCATAGCCAGAGTATACACTCCCCGTTTGGCTGCTGCTTGTCTCAACTCATAGAAGGTTTCATGGCCAAACATGTCGGTCGCTTCCATATCGAGCAGCATCACTGTTCCCTCAGGAGCATTTCCCTCCAAAAGGCTTTCAAGCGCCTCCTTCCAAGCCGCAAATTCCACAGCCTGTAAAGAGAAGCCTGCAATAATCCGGCTAAGATGCGTACGCATTCTCGGACCATCCTCGACCAACCAGACCGGATGATGCCTGAATTCTTTGGGCAGCAGCATGTTTACCTCCCTCTCGTTGCCGATTCCCGCTTGGAGCCTAAGAATAAAATAGAAACAGCTTCCTTGACCCGGTTCACTTACCACCTCCAATGTGCCGCCCATCATCTCAATCAAGCTTTTGGAGATAAATAGGCCTAATCCAGTTCCCCCATATTTGCGGCTGGTCGAGTCATCTCCTTGAGTATAGGGCGTGAAGAGACGCTCTATTTGCATCGCAGTCATACCAATTCCCGTATCTTCAACCGAGAATCGAACCTCCACTGTATTATCGGAAGAGCTCGACCCTTCCACCTTCAATATAACATGGCCCTTCTCGGTGAATTTGATGGCATTAAAACATAAATTAAGCAAGATTTGTTCCAGCCGGGTTGGGTCACCGAGCAAGGCACCAGGCAGCGAATCCTCCACTTCCACAATGAAATCGAATTGATCCTTTTCAATAAGAAATACACCAATCATATCGGCAACCTTGCCAAGCAGCCACTCCGGTGAGAAAGAGATGCTTTCCAGCTCCAGCTTACCGGCTTCAACCTTGGAGAAATCGAGAATTTCATTAATAATGGCGAGCATTGCATAGGAGGAGCTTAGCATTTTGTCCAGATAATCTTTTTGAATATCGTTCATTGCCGTTTTTTGCATTAATTGGGCTAATCCGATTATACCGCTGAGTGGAGTCCTTATTTCATGGCTGATACGCGCCACAAACTCCCCTTTCATTTGATTTGCATCTTCGGCTTCTTGCTTGGCTTTTATTAAATCCGCCTGAACTTGTTTTTGCTCGATAATATCTCTATTGGTGGTTACAAGCTTCCTGATCAGAATGATTTCGCGATTGAGCAGAACAATCAAAAGACCTGCTATAAGGGCAATGGCTATGGCTATGGCAAGTACGGTTTTGCTTAAAAGAGCTTGCAAGGGTGCTTCAAAATCTTCAAATGGAACAATAGTACCAGCATAGCTAGTAACTCCGATTATGACGAATGCCGCAACCGTAATTAATAGAATACTGGCAGTCATACGCAGACGCAGTGAAACCTGTTTCACGGCTCCATCCCTCCTTGCCCTTACTGCGTGTGCCTTCATTATAATCGCTGACTGCCTTCTACGGCAAAACGAACCAAGGTTAAACGCAAAATACCGGCAGGCCTGAGCTCCTCCGGTATTCATTGCTGGTCTCTGGATTTCCCCAGCATTTATTTGAGCATTTTGCATTAACATGAGCCCTTGATACGCAAGGATTTTGAGGCATAAAAAAAGGGACTTCACCCCAACTTGGCGAAGTTTTTCGGTGACCAAACCAAAAACCCAAGAACGGAGGAAGTCACCTTGTATATTCTCCAAGAAAGTCTATTTTCCTTTGAGGATCTGCTGAAAATGCAATCAAAAGATCGATTACCAATCTTTTTTAGCGTTCTCGATCTTCGTCCTTACGCCAAAGAGTTGAGAAGTCGTTCACCCCGAGGCGCTGACGGCCACTGTAGAGAAGGTTTGCTACGTGCGCTTCTAGCTGCACCGCTCGAGCACATCCATACGTTTACTGGTTTGCATCATCGGCTGGAAACGGATCTTCGATTTCGCTATCAGTGTGGACTTCCGCTAGATCGCGAAGCGCCGTCTGTCTCTACGCTAAGCCGAGTCTTCGCCGTGTTGACCAAGAAAAACTTGGCAAAGCAGCTTTTCGAGGATTTGGTCAAACGCTGCCAGCATGAGGGCATCATCGACGGCAGCCATGTCGCGATCGACAGCGCCGCCATCCATTCTTATGAGAAGAAGCAGCCCAAGCGCAAAAGTGAGCAGACCGGCGATGCGAACTGGGGTGCGAAGTTTGATTCATTCGGCAACAAAATGACTTGGTTCGGCTATAAGCTCCATCTAGCTGTAGACACGAAAAGTGAGCTTCCGCTAGCACTGGAAGTCACGCCGGCGCATGTCAATGACGGGGAGATGGCGCCCGGTCTGATTGAGAAAGTAGCTGTTAAAACGAACACACAATTCTTCATGCTTGATGCGGGCTACGACCAAATGAAGGTTTACGAAGCCGCTCGAAACGTGAGGGCGCAAGCCATTATCCCCCTCAACCCCCGAGGAGAAAAAGAACCGCCTGCTGCAATGACAACAAACGGAACGCCATGTTGCTCGATGGGGTTCTCCATGACATACTGGGGCGCTGACGGCGATTACTTGAAGTTCCGTTGTCCTCACGCTGTAGGCAAAGTCGAGTGTCCGTTAGGCATGGCCGCCTGTTCATCTTCCAACTATGGCATGGTCGTTAAAGTAGATGTAAAGGACGATCTCCGGCGTTATTGCAGCCCGCATCGGGACACAAAGCGCTGGAAAGAGCTTTACAACGAACGCACCAGCGTAGAACGATGCAACTCCAGAATGAAAACTTATCTTACGGCAGACGACATGCATGTCTGGGGTATTCAGAAAGTAACGACTCACCAGTATCTGAATGCCATTGTACTGCTTGTATCTGCCCTTTCCGTTGCTTCTAGAAAGATCCAAGTAGCAGCAGTTTGAAAAATTAGCAAACACGAAATTCTGCAGGTCTGCCTATTTTTAGAATCCAGCTACGCAATAGCCCTGAGGTTATTAGTTTTTTCCCTTTTTAAGTCAAAAATCGAATTATGCAAAATGCTCATTTACATATCTTGAGGGTTTGGAACTTCAACGGCATCTTGAAGGGCAAGCAGAATTTCCCCCGCCAGTTTTTCGCCGATACCCAATGAGCGAAAATCCTCGATCCTGGCTTCTTTAATCCGTTTCACGGATCCAAAGTGCTTGAGCAGCAGCTTCCTTCTCTTCTCGCCAATCCCCGGTATGGCATCGAGCTTCGATACCACCATAGACTTTGCTCTCGTCTCCCGATGAAATGTAATGGCGAATCGATGGACCTCATCCTGGATGCGCTGCAGCAAATAAAATTCCTGGCTGTCGCGCGGAAGCGGAACGACCTCTGCTGGATCGCCAATCATTAGCTGCGCGGTCTTATGCTTGGCGTCCTTCACAAGTCCGCAAACCGGAACAAAGATCCCCAGCTCGTTCTCCAGCACGTCAACGGCTGCAGAGATTTGGCCTTTGCCGCCGTCGACAACTATCAGATCGGGCATCGGCAGATTCTCCTTCAGCACTCGCTCATAGCGTCGACGGATGACCTCGCGCATCGTCTCGTAATCGTCTGGACCTTGTACGGTTTTCACCTTATATTTGCGATACTCCTTGCGATCCGGCTTCCCATGAACGAATACAACCATCGCGGAGACAGGGTTCGATCCTTGGATATTGGAATTATCGAAGGCTTCAATGCGATTTATAGCCGTTGTTCCCAGCCATTCTCCAAGATTCTCAACCGCTTTAACCGAACGTTTCTCGTCCCGCTCAACCATTCTGAACTTCTCCTCTAATGCTTCACGGGCATTGTCCCTTGCCATTTCGACCATCTGCTTTTTAAGCCCACGCTGAGGAAACAGCACCTTCAGCTTCAGCCATGCTTCCAGCGCTTCCTTAACATCCTTTTCCCCAACTTCCGTAGTTTGGGTTACTCCGTCAGGTACAGCTCCGGGCTCCAGCTCCGGCGGTCCCGGCAAAAATATTTCTTTGGGCAGTGCAGGATTGTCGCTGTACACCTGTGTGACATAAGAAATAAAATCTTCATACTCTTCTCCGTAATACGGAAACAGCGATACATGCCGCTCAATCAGCTTACCTTGGCGCATATACTGGATGTGCACGCTCATCCAGCCTTTTTCAACGACATAGCCGAACACATCGCGGTCTACGGCATCAATGGTCGTGATCTTCTGCTTCTCCATCACTGCGTCGATATTGACGATGTGATCACGCAGCTCCTTGGCGCGCTCAAAATTAAGATTCTCGGCAGCGGCCATCATCTTGGTCTGCAGCTCGCTCCTGATCTCATGATGTCCCCCGTTCAGGAAACGGGTGATCTCAAGCACCATCCGCTCATTCTCTGCCGCGGATACTTCCTGCACGCAAGGTCCCAGACACTGCCCAATATGAAAGTATAGGCATACTTTATCGGGCAATGTCTTGCACTTGCGCAGCGGATACAAGCGGTCCAGCAGCTTCTTGGTCTGCTGGGCCGCAAAAGCATTGGGATAAGGGCCGAAATATTTGCCCTTATCCTTGAATACCCGCCGCGTAACTTCCAGCCGCGGGTGCTCCTCGTGCGTGATCTTGATATAAGGGAACGTTTTGTCATCCTTCAGCAAAACGTTATAACGCGGATGATGCTTCTTGATCAGATTGCACTCTAAAATCAGTGCCTCCATATTGCTGGAGGTCACAATATATTCGAAATCGCGGATTTCGCTGACCAGCAGCTGCGTTTTTGCGTCATGGCTGCCCCTGAAATAGGAGCGTACGCGATTTTTTAACACCTTGGCTTTTCCCACGTAGATAATCGTGCCTTCTGCATTTTTCATGAGATAGCAGCCCGGCTTATCCGGCAGCAGCGAAAGCTTATGGCGTATAGTTTCTTGTTCAAGCATACCCGTTCTTCTCCTTTCAAAAAAACGAAAAAAGCCCTTTTTCAGCATAGCAGAAAAAGAGCTTTTTCTCACGGATTTTCGAATCTTAGATTCGAAGGCTCCGATTATTGATGACGGGATACTACATTTTTCAGTGCATCCTTGGATTGGAAGCCCACCACTTTATCTACAGGCTGTCCATCTTTGAACACGATTAATGTAGGAATGCTCATGACCCCGAAACGCGAAGCGGATTCCGGATTGTCATCCACGTTCAATTTGGCAATTTTCAAAGCATCTATCTCTTTGTCCAGTTCCTCAAGAACGGGCGCAATCATTTTACAAGGTCCGCACCATGGTGCCCAGAAATCCACAAGCACTACGCCTTCGCCTTCTACTTCGCTTTTGAAACTTTGGTCGGATACATTTACAATCGACATGATTGTTTCCTCCTTATATTTGAATGAATTTATGATCATCCAGTAGATCACTACTGATTTGTCACCATACTAAAGTATACCACAAAGCAAGTGCATTTCAACCAAACGGACAGCCTGCGGGAATCGTGGGTAGTTCGCAATTACCATGGAAAAAGAGGTTTTCACCCTCTGCTTTTCAGCGTTCGGATGTGTGTAGAGGTACCTGCTGCTTCTGATCTTCCTTGATAAACTCAATCCGTTCGAGCAGATTGGAGCGAACCTGATTCAGTTGATGGAGCTGCTTATCAATGACTTGGAGCTTCTGTTCGTACATGGGTAAAATTTGTTCACAGAAGGCTTCCCTGCTGACCATCACACAGTTCAAAAAGTTCTCAATCTCATCCGTATTAAAACCAAGGCTCAAATAAAACTGAATCGTCTTCACTCGCTCCACTGCGGTTTTATTGTAAATGCGATATCCGTTTTCTTCCCTATCCGATACAATCAGGTGCTTGGCTTCATAGTAGCGTAATGAGCGTATGCTGACACCTGTTTCCTGAGCAAGTTCTCCGATTCGCATCTATGGGCCGCCTCCCTTTGGTTGATATAAGTTTATTATAAACCATGACACTAATGTCAGGGTCAAGGGCAAAATGTAAATCTTTTTTCTTAAAACATTTTTCACCTCCCCACACCCCTAGGGCCAACCCCCTAAATCCCCCTAAAAGGGGGACCCCAGGGGTAACGTCCCCTGGACGACTATAGGGCTCGGTCAATGAGCAACGGTAGGTTGGGGTATGGAGCCAGGGTGTTGGGAGCGCTTGACGTCCGATTGAACGTACTTTGCCTAGGCAAAGCACGTTCAATCGGACACGCTTACAGCTAGAGCAGGGCAAGAGCAAGGGCAAGTTCACGAGCAAGTTCACGAGCAAGAGCACGAGCAAGAGCACGAGCAAGAGCAAGAGCAAGAGCAAGAGCAAGAGCAAGAGCAAGGGGAAGAGCAAGAGCAGGTCAAAAGATAACCGCTTCGCGGTGTCTAGCCAAAGGTGTTACCGCTTTGGCTATTGCTCGGGCATCTTTGAACCGGATGCCCAAGACACAACCCTAGGACACTGGAGCAGTTTCCACAGCCCAGCATGCCAACATAATGCAGTGTTTGCATAATTGTCACTTCCTCTGCCTTTACAAGGTTTGTTGAAGTTGGGTATACTATGCATACAACCAATTTTGAACGTTATGAAGGGGGTACAAGCATGAGTGATCCTAAACACCCGGAGCTTCATGTGAATGAGGAGCCGCGCAATGATTTCATGGATACAGCCATTGGATTCGGCGCTTTTTTCGGTTTCTTGCTGCTCATGGGCATTGTGGCCACTATAATTACAATGATGAGAGGTTAATGAACGAAGTGCCTATGTGAAGAAGCTGCGCCAAATGGTCCAATTGACCATAAGAGCAGCTTCTTTTTTATGGAAAAAACCAAGTAAACAGTCTTAGCTTCCACGCTTGTTCGAACCCTTCACATGCACCAAATCGACAAATGGGCGAATTCGGTCCATGATGCGTTGGCCCTTGAATTCTTCGTCTCCGTCTTTGTTGGTGAAGCTGAAATGCTTCTCCAGCCCGGATAAGTCATAGTTCGAAGTGAAAAAGGTCGGCTTGCGGTTCATCCGATGATTGAGGATTGCCCCCATCACATGGTCTCGCAGCCATGGATTCAGGTTCTCGGCTCCGATATCATCGAACACAAGCAAATCCACATCCTTCAGCAGATCTATCGTCTCCTTCAGCTTGTAAGGCTCTTGGAACATACCCTTCAGGTCCTCCGCGAAGTCAGGTGTATAGACGATAGCGCCGGTCATACCGACTTTCGCCAGCTGATAAAGCATATAGCACATGAGGAAAGTTTTCCCTGTTCCAAACGAACCCACCAGATAGAGACCGGTGTTTTGCAGTCCGTTATCGATCGTTTTTTCCACATAATGATTGATTTGGTCTACAGCCTTTGCCCGGTCCAAATCCTTTTCCAAAATATCGCCATAGGAATATGCTCGGCTGAATACATGGGGATCAACGTGGAAGGTATGTATCCGATTGCTGATCGCATCCTGCATTTGTTTAGCTGTGAACAGCTTGCAGGCTACTTTCTCTTCATGTACAAAAGGCCGCCCATTTAATATTTCCGCATCAAGCAAGGTGTAATGTCCCTGCATATCATTCGGGCAGAGCTCGAGCCCGGGGCAGTTTGCGCAATTTTTATTCTCGGTCACGTGTTGATACAGTTTGTTCATGTTAATTTTTAAGGTATAATCGTCGACTTCCGGATGTTTTTGGCGAAAATTGTGAATGAGAGGATCATTGAGAACCAGATTAACTTTGGCTTCCGCAATTTTTCTCCATTCGGAGTTTGGCATTGATTTTAACAGATTAGACAGGGATTCCAATGGACACTACTCCTAACTTCATATGCATGCGGGCTGCTGTGTTACCGATTGAATTTCTCATCAAGCTTTTGAGCTCTTTTTCGCATGATTTCCAATTCTTCGTCTGTGAGTCTTAAGGCTTGAGCGGAATCCTGAATGATGGGAATATTCGGCTTCTGCTTATTGCCCTGCCTGCCGCGCGTAGCCGAGCTTCCGCCTGATTTGGCCGCTTCCACTTTGGATTGGGCCTTCTCTTTAAAACGCAGCTTCTCACGCACATAATCAACGGCCTGCTCATAGCTTACAACCTGCTTGCCCAGCATATCGGACGCCACGGCTTCAATCGATGACTTCGCCCAAGAACGGCGGTCAATATGTAGAAAATGGATAAGGACATTAATGACTTCCTCATTCAATTTATAATTCAAATCAATTTTTTCAAAAATATTAAGCACACCGTCCGGGATTGAGCCTTGGGTGAAAAACTTCTTCAGCACATAGGTATAAGGCTCATTACGCAAAATGTAGTTGTATTGATGGTCCGTGCATTCCTTCCGCAACTGTGTCGGGACCTCCAGGTAATATTGCATCTCCACGGATTTTTCCCCAGACTGCTCGTTCTCCTGTGAGGCTTCCTGCCCACCGGATGCACGATCATCCGATCTAGCGAGTACGCGTTCTCTCTCCTCGGTCCGCTTTTTATTCTGCCTGTAAAATAAATTGGCATTGTATTGCAGCTTATCGGTCAGCAGCATGCCCTCTTCGGTGAAAACACCATCTTCGTCCAGCAGCCGACATGTTTCCTGCAAGGATAAATTATATTTTTTGGCCGCAATATTGATGGAAACCATTTGATCCGGCTTATGCTTTAACGCCTCTACAAAGATTCGGTTGCTTGATCCACGCGGAAAACGCATGATGATATCGGCATATTCAAAGCCTTTAGTCGATACATCAAGGTGGGGATCCGTGTGTTTAGCCGCTGAAGCTTCATACAAAGCCTGTTCCAGCTCATAATCGATCACCTGCGTGTTCAGTTGGAATAGATCATAGAAGGGTACCGATAGATTCTCCGAATTCTCGCCGCGGCTTTCTTCCGGCTCTGGCGATAACAGCTCGTCCCTCAGGGCAAGCAGCATGAACTTGCCTACCTTATCCCTAAGCAGCAGCGTCAGATGCTGGTTGCGAAAAAATTCATTCGGGCTTAGCGGTGCAAACAGTGTATATTCATACATATAATCCTCTTCTGCAGCTATATACTTTCTCGATGTCTGCAGCAGCCCGATCGCTTCAAGCTTCGAGGATTGCTCGATGAAAAATTTGCGTCCGCGTTCCCCCTGCTCCAGCTCCAGCATCAGAAACAGCCTCCGCTGCTGCTCTAATGGGGAGTATCCTGTCCGCTCGGAGCTTAGCTGTTGGGACAGTGTTTGATAGAGGGTTATGGCATATGCACCAACCATTGGCTGGTACATCATGGTCAGCATTTTGTAGTCCAAGCCGCTTAAAGAAAAGTCGCGATTCACACAGAAACGATGATTTTCCGTAAAATGCAGCATATTCGTAATTCGCATATCTCTAAGCTCCATCCTGCCAAAATCAAAGTCTATTACTTAACTAACTCTCTATCAGTCTACCACAAATAGATGCATCCGAGAACCAAGGATAAACGGCTACACCGTCCTAAACGACGAGCGGGTTTTTCAAGGTTGATGCGGAGCTATATAAGTTTAGAAAAACTTATACTTTCATATCAGCACAAAAAAACCTGCTTCGCGGTCAGGTCTCTTCAATATTCCGGCCTAGCTTACGGGCAAATCTTTTTGAAGATCTTCTTCGTGTAAATACATCTCTGGATTGAGTTTTTTCGCTATTTTCAAATCAAGCTCATTTCGATCGATGACTTGATCATCAAGGCTTTGAACCCACAGCCGGATGAGATCATTCATCCGCGATGCGTGCTTGATGGGGATATGGTGTTGCCCGTCCTTAATAAAATATAAGGAACTATTCGGCAGCCTTTCATGCAGCAGATGTGCGTAACTGTGATAAGTGGTGTCATTTTGACCATATATCAATAACACAGGCTTTTGTATGCTGTGCAGCCTGTTTACGTAATTATAACGGCGGCTGTATTCAAAATATTGCTGCTGGTTACGGGGGTCCCCCCGCAAGGAGCTCCTTCGCAAATTTTGGAAGGTGAGCCTCATATCGGCGTTGCCCAGTGATATTGCAGCCGACACAAGAGAACGCAGCGGCCGAATCGAAGACATTTGGGCCGACAGCCAAGCCGCACCTCGGTGCAAACCGACACTGAGCTCCGCCATGCCGCTGACAATAATGCCACCTAGAGTTCTCTCAGGGTAGGCCATAAGCGCCTCGAGCACGATGGCACCCGCAGAGGAATATCCGCAAAAGTAGGCTTTTTCTATATCCAATGCATCAAGCAGTTGTCTCATATCTTCCGCGATCAGAGGATAGGTCAGTTTACGTTCGGACGGTTTGCTTTCACCATGACCGCGGATATCAAACGTGATCACCTCAAACTCATCCGAAAGCTGCGCTTTTTGGTAATTAAACGTTTCAATTGTGAGCAGCGGCGGATGAATAAACACGATCGGGATTCCCTTGCCGGTTTTATGAACATGCAGTACTGTACCGTTAACCTCTATTTTGGGCATGGGCTTACCTCCAATTGAAAAAATTGCTTTCCCTTTTAGAGTGACCCATTTTAATCAAGATTATTGGTCCATTCTTAAAACATTTTAAACCCACGCACACGCAGTGCCTTGATCGCAGATCCGCTTAAAACAGCTCCAACAAGACCGCCAACAGCAGGAATATAATCTGCATAGGTGTAGCCGGATACATTGCTGGTTAATGACCCCGCGGTCCCCCAATACACAACGAAAATGATGACCACTGCAAAATAAGCATAAATCGGAAACCAAGTGGTCTTCATCAGCATATTTAAAATGAAGCCAATTCCAAAAAACAAGACGAGCAGCAGCACCGTCACGATCATTAATTGTATCAAAAACTTTCAGCTCCTTGAGAATCGTTCTCCCATTATTGTAATCCACGCAATACCCAAGGTAAAGTGTACACAAAATGAACTTTTTCGCCGCCATGCTTTGTTCATTTGCCCTTTCGCAGGGAATTGGATACAATGAAGTGGAATTTAAGCCGATGGCCTGTACATATGAATAAGGGAGTGACACCGCGATGAGTGAAGCCGTACAAACGCTGGAGGGCTGGTATGCTCTGCATGATTTCCGCTTGATTGACTGGAATGCATGGAAAGCCGCAGATCCTAAGCACCGTAAGCTTGCACAGGAGGAGCTTGAAGCTTTCTTGAACGAGTGGCAGCAAATAGAAAACGATAAAACTGGAAGTACCGCCGTATACAGCATCGTCGGGCAAAAGGCCGATTTTATGTTTATGCATATGCGTGAAACCTTGGAAGAGCTTAATGAGCTTGAGAACGCGTTTAATAAATCGGCGTTTGCTGATTTTACAATCCCTGTGTACTCATATGTATCTATAGTGGAACTAAGCAGTTATCTAGCGAAGCCTGGAATAGATCCCATGGACGATCCGGAGCTTGCGGCCAGACTGAAGCCGATTCTTCCGAAGGCGAGACATATTTGTTTCTATCCGATGAATAAACGCCGCGAAGGCAGCGATAACTGGTATATGCTCCCGGCCGAAGACCGCAAAACGATGATGCGCAGCCACGGAATGATCGGCCGTACTTATGCCGGAAAAGTGAAACAAATCATCACGGGTTCCGTTGGCCTGGACGATTGGGAGTGGGGAGTCACCTTATTTGCCGAGGATGCCCTTCAATTCAAGAAGCTGGTCTACGAAATGCGCTTTGATGAAGTCAGTGCAAGATATGGAGAATTCGGTGATTTCTATGTCGGCAATATCCTGAATCAAGATGGCTTTAACAAACTGCTGAGCCTTTAAAATGAAACAAAAAGGAAGCTTGTCGCTTAAAAGCGCAGCTTCCCTCTAATTCACTCTTCATCCTCATCCCGGATCGCAGCGAGCTCCGCTTCTATCTGAGCTTTGCGGGCCAGGTATTCTTCCGTATCGCGGTCACGCTGCCGGCCTTTTTCTTTCAACCGTTCAATCGCAGGCAATATGAGGATATCGATTTCTTTTTGAATAACAGCAACCAGATCGTATCTGCTTGAACTCTCCAAAAAATGGCCCACATCCATCAAAGCATTATAGCGGTCCAATTCATCTCGGGTTAGGAGTCCTCTAACTTGGACACTGCAGTGTCTCATGGAAATTCTCCGTTCTAGAACCGACCTTTGCGGATAACCAGGGGTATGCCTCCAATAATGTAAAGGTATCTCATATCAACAACTTTTTTCATAATTGCAGCCGTATTTCCCTTGAGTTTACGTGAACCTACGATACCGATCGCTTCCCCTTTACCCAGAGAAGCCACAACGCCTTTATTTGAAAATTTGAACGGCTTCGGCTGTGTATTACGAATGGATGCGATCAAATTGTGAGCGCAAGCCTCGCCTTGTTGCGTAGCAATTTGGGCAGTTGGCGGGAAAGGCCTGCCTTCGTCGTTCATCACGATGGAGCAATCCCCTACAATATATATATTTTCAAATTGCGGTGAACGCAGATATTCATCGACCTTAATTCTTCCGCGCATCGTTTCAAAGCCGGCATCCTCCAGCATATGGTTGCCGCGAATACCGCCGGTCCAAATCACTGTAGTCGATTTAATGAACTCATCTCCAGCTAAAAGCACGCCTTCCGGGGTACATTCTTTAATCGCAACTCCGATTTTAAAGGTAACGCCTTTTTGCTCAAGAACCTTCATTCCGTATTCGACAAGTTCAGGGTCAAAACCAGGAAGCATGGTCGGCGCAGCTTCAACGTTATAAATTTTCACCCACGATGGATCGACATCAAATTCCTTGCAAAGCTCTGGAATACGGTCCGCCAGCTCTCCAATGAACTCGATGCCGGTAAAGCCTGCGCCGCCAATGACAAAGGTCAGGTAATCCTTGCGATCCGGTTCACGCTTGAACTTGGCAAATTGATACTCAATGTGCTCGCGAATGAGTCTGACGCTATTGATGCTGCGAATATTCATCGCATATTCTTTAAGTCCGGGAATGCCAAAGGTTTCCGGCTCTCCGCCCAGCCCGATAACCAGATAATCAAAAGAAAGTGTGCCGTCCTCCAAAATAACTTTCTTTTCATGCGGACGAATTTGTGTAACGGTAGATTTTACAAAATCGACCTTAAACTCATCAATCAGCTTTAAGATATCGACACGCGCATTCTCAGGGTTGTCCGTTCCGGCAGCAGGCATATGCAAGTGGGTGGTGATGTAATGGTAATCGTGCTTATTGACAAGTGTAACGTCGGCTTCATTATAATTCAGCTCTTTTTGCAGACGAATCGCTGTAACGATTCCACCATATCCTGCTCCCAGGATGACGATTCTTGGTATTCGACTCATGTCTCTGTCACTTCCATATCCGTGTTTTTTGTCTATTTTTGTACTTTGTGAAAAATTACACAATCTGCCTCGAAAAATGAATGCAGTTCATAGTTTGCTCGAAACTACAACTTAGTATGAGGACAGAAAATGGAATTAGCCGCAGAAAAAAATCAATCCTTCAACCATCATATAATGTACAAAAACAAATTTCAAGTGCTAATTTGCCAACTAAAAAGCTGATTCCCTGTTGAAATCATATTTTTCTGTTTCTTTCGCCAATACGTGCGTTTATAATGGAATAATGATTAAAGAAGATCTGAAGAGGAAAATACACAGAGGAGAGATCGAGTTGAACGAACGTGTTTTAGACCAAGAAATTCTCGATATTACAGTGATCGGAGGAGGCCCTGCCGGGATGTTCGCCGCCTTCTATGCGGGAATGCGCCAGGCATCAGCCAAAATTATCGAGAGTATGCCTCAGCTCGGGGGGCAGCTGGCCGCTTTATATCCGGAAAAGGACATAAACGATGTAGCCGGATTTCCAAAAGTAACGGCTCAACAGCTGGTTAATAATTTACTGGAGCAAATGAAGCATTTCCCGATAGATGTTCGTTTGGAAGAGAAAGTGCTCCAAGTGATCAAGAAGGAAGAACGTTTATTTGAAATTGTGACGGACAAAATGAGCCATCTCAGTCGTGCTGTCATCATTTCCGGAGGCGTAGGCGCCTTTGAACCGCGAAAATTGGAGCTTCCGGAAGCCGCACAGTATGAGAAGAAAAACTTGCATTATTTTGTCAATGATTTGAATGCATTTACCGGTAAAAATGTTTTGATCAGCGGCGGCGGCGACTCGGCCGTGGACTGGGCATTAATGCTTGAACCGATCGCAGCTAATGTTAAGTTGATTCATCGAAGAGATAAATTCCGCGCCCATGAACACAGTGTGGAAAAATTGATGAGCTCCAAGGTTGAAATCATCACACCCACAGAAATCACCAAGCTTCACGGTGCGGATCTCATTGAACAAATCACTTTGAAGGACATTAAATCCGGCATGGAAACTCTCCATGAAGTAGATGCTTGCATCATCAATTTCGGCTTCGTTTCCGCGCTCGGTCCTATCGCTGAATGGGGACTTGAGATTGATAGCGGGTCCATTGTGGTAGATTCCCGCATGGAGACGAGCATTCCCGGCATTTTTGCGGCTGGTGACATCACCACTTATCCGGGCAAGCTTAAGCTGATTGCTGTAGGATTTGGAGAAGCGCCTACTGCCATTAACAATGCGAAGGTATATATTGATCCATCTGCCAAATTGTCCCCTGGACATAGCAGCAATATGAAGTTTTAAAATTTGGGTACATCTCCTCTTATTAACATTACGGGATGTACCTTTTGTATGCTTATCCACATTAATTTGTGCATAAGCTGTGAGTATTAAGTGAATAAGGACTAATAATTCACAAACCTGTAGTGTGGATTTGTGGATAAAGTTATGCACATTTCAATTTTTACATTTACAGTAGAAACACATGAAGTTCACAAAATCGCTACGGAATATTAATCCTGCTTTAACATAACCCCCTTACACTGAAAAAGTAAAAACAAATGTGAGGGTGATAGATATGATCGTATACGATATTGTACTCAATGGTGTAATCAAGGAAACCATTCAGCCGCGCAAGAAATCATTAAAAGAAATCTATGCTTTCATGCTTGAACAGAGCAAATTAATGAAAGCCAAGTATGGCGAGAATGTAAAAATTAACGGCCGCATGATTTATTAACCTTTAAGGGAAACTAGCTGTGCAGGCTAAAAGTTCCCAAAGAGGTGCACAAATGAAAACCAAATCCAAAGTCGGCTTCAGCCATATTGTTGGAATTATTGTTGTAACAGGCATTGTTATCGTCGCTTTTATCGTTTTTTCCTTCTATTCCTCCCGTTAGAGGAAAACGAAAAGACCTTTTCCTTTTTGGAAAAAGTCTGTTTGTTTGTATATGGTTTATGATGACTTTTTTTTAATGTAAAAGAGTCGAAGAAGATAGCAGCCCCTTATCTGGAGGGATCTCTGTAAAATACGAAAAAAATGCCATTCCGGAATCGCCTCCCTCGTCCTCCCATTTACCTGTCAGCATCCGCAGCTCGATCCATTTTCCGCCGAGAGTCTTTACATAAAGAATGCGGCCAATTCGTTTTCCGTGTTTGAACATTTTTTCGCCCCCTCAATTTAAATGAGGAACACCCCATACATTACTATTACCCATATTCTGGAATCCTGTAACCTTTATAATTCAAAATAAAAAACCTTCCCAATCCCATGTATATACATCATACACAAGCTTGGAAAGGTCGTAATGATTTATTGAAAATCGCTTTTTAAACCTCGACTTTATCGTCGCATTTCTCCACAAGACCCTCTTCATCTTTCATCTTGAACGAGGAACCGCATCCGCAGGAAGCTACCGCATTCGGATTGTTGATCGTGAAGCCGCCGCCCATGCCGGAATCTTTGTAGTCAATTTCCACCCCGTATAAATACTTGGAGCTTTCCGCATCCACTACAACTTTAAGCCCGTGAATCTCGAAAACCTTATCATCCTGCTTCTGATCATCGTCGAAGCCCATACCGTATGAGAAACCGCTGCAGCCTCCAGCCTTGACGCCAAGACGCATGAACAGGTTAGGTGTTTCTTCAGCAGATAGAAGTTCTTTGATCTTATCGGATGCTGATTCGCTAATGTTAATCATGTCGGATAACCTCCTATCGAAATAGGGATTCATAAAGAATACCCTTCGTCATACCTTGTGAGTAAGGTTGCTAGCATGCCTTATCCTTATTATACTCCTATGCACGATAATCCTCAAGGGTATAGGAATTGAGGTTGCCCCTCCCCCCTACTAGGTTTATAATAGTTATCGGACTACATGTGCGGCATTTTTTTGCGATTATTAATTTGAATAGAAAGTGGGTAATAAGTATGAGCGTCGTTATTAGCAATCCGGAGAAACGAATGGCCGAAATCACCGACAAGGTTGAGAATGGACAACGTCTGAGCTTGGAGGACGGATTATTTCTATATCAGTCAGATGACTTGTTGACCATTGGGCAGTTAGCCAACAAGGTCAATCTTCGAATGAACGGTAAAAAAGTTTATTTTATCGAAAACATGAGCCTTTATTTCACCAATGTTTGCGAAGCACACTGCGCATTCTGCCATTTCCGCAGAGATCCCGGCGAACAAGGGGCTTATACGCTGACTCCAGATGAAATGATCGACTATATCGGCAAGCATTATCATCCTGCTATGCGTGAATTTCATATTACTGGCGGACACAACACTGAAGTTTCATTTGACTACTATGTGGATTCCATTAAAGCACTAAAAAAACATTATCCTAATGTCACCATTAAGGCGCATACGGCTGCCGAGATCGAATTTTTTTCCCGGATTAGCGGCCTTAGCTACAAGGAAGTCCTGCAAACATTGATGGACGCCGGCCTTAGCACCCTCACCGGTGGCGGTGCTGAGATTTTGTCCGAGCGTTATCGCGAGAAGATGGGGGTAGGGAAGGCAAATACCGAGCAATGGCTTGAAGTGCAGCGTGTAGCTCATTCCCTCGGGCTGCGGACGCATGCGACTATGCTTTATGGCTCCATCGAAACGCTGGAGGAACGCCTTCAGCACATGATTTATTTGCGCGAACTGCAAGATGAGACAGGCGGTTTTATGGTGTTTATCCCTAATGCCGTGCAGCCGGCAAGTGTAAATGCCGGAATCAAACGCAGAGTGTCCGCTTTTGATGACCTGAAGACCATAGCCATCAGCCGCCTGATGGTGGATAATATCCAACATATTAAAGCATATTTCATCAATCTCGGGACCCAATTAACTCAGATTGCATTAAACTTCGGAGCCTCAGATGCCCATGGAACGATCGTCAATGAGCGTATTTCTCATGCGGCAGGAGCGTTATCTCCAGATGGACTAACCCGTGACGAGCTGGTTTGGCTAATCAAGGGCGCAGGACGTATACCCGTTGAGCGCGATACCTTTTATAATGAAATCAAAATTTATTAGAGATAATATAACTACAATCGGTAGAAGGGAACCTGCAAAATATGAAGAAGCTTGTAATTCTCGGTGGTGGTTATGGCGGATTTACCATAGCCAACCATTTGCTCGAGAAGGATCTGCCGGAAGATACAGTGATCGTTCTGATTGACCGGATGCCGTTCCAGGGATTGAAAACGGAGTATTATGCGCTTGCTTCGGGAACGATTGCCGAGACGCATATTCGAGTATCCTTTCCTGTTGATCCAAGGCTTATTCTGACCTATGGCGAAGTGAGTGCTGTTGATCTGGAGACTAAAGAGGTTCGTTTTGCGAACAGAGAGCCACTGGAGTATGACTGGCTGGTCATTGGGCTTGGATGCGTAGACAATTATCATGGAATCCTCGGTGCCGAGACTTACTCCAACAGCATACAGACATTTGGCAAGACGCGAGAAACTTATCAAAAAGTGAACGATGTTGCGCCATACGGTCAAGTCTCCATTATTGGAGGCGGCCTCAGCGGTGTGGAAATGGCTTCCGAGCTTAGAGAAAGCCGGCCGGATCTCAATATAAGGCTGATTGACCGCGGGCCCAGCCTGATGTCCGGATTCCCGGGAAACCTTCAGCAGTATGTGCGGGAATGGATGGAGTTACATCAAATCGAACTGAGACCCCTTGTCTCATTAGTGAGGCTTGATGGCGGGGATTTATACAATAATGAAGAAATCATTCGCACCGATGTTACGATCTGGACCGCAGGCATTCAACCAAGCCCCGTTGTGCAGGCATTGAATGTGGACAAGGATCCGACGGGCCGAGTGGTTCTGAATGAGTATCATCAGATCCCGAATTATACGGATGTGTATGTGGTAGGCGATTGTGCCAGTCTTCCCTTCTCGCCCAGCGCGCAAGTCGCTGAGGCACAAGGCAAGCAAATTGCTGAAGTGATTCAGGCGATTTGGAAAGGAGAAACCCCTCGGCTTGGAAAAATCAAGCTCAAAGGGGTTCTGGGATCGCTCGGCAAAAAGTCCGGCTTCGGCCTTATGGGCAAACGCACCGTCATGACTGGCAAAATCGCCAGAGCACTAAAAAGCGGCGTGTTATGGATGTCAAAGCGTCATTTTGGATAAAATATTATTCACCAAAGAGATCATACATTGCTTCGATCTCTTTTATTTTGTCCAGTATTAGGCCATAAAGCTCGTCTGCATCAGATGCCGCGATTATCTCGCCATTGAGCAGCGCATAGGGCTCCATATAGCACTGCCCGCAATTGCCGAGACAACCGTATTCGATTACATCGTAATCCGGGTTCTCTTCGAGTTTTTTCATCACACGGTCTGTGCCGTGATGCATATTGCTTGCGCAGAATTCAATAATGGGTCTCATGTTCAAGTCCACCTTAATCATCTATAATTATAAACGGATGTGTTTACCTGTTTTTAGGCGAAGCCAACTTCCGTGGATCGTATCCTTATAGGGTACCTCATCCTGAAAATATTGCAACATCAAAGAGGCTTTTTAATTTTATGAAAATGTACTATAATAAGAGAAGAAGGGAGATGGATCAAATGACTGAAAGTACACAAATAGAAATGTATGACGAAGTCCTTGAGGTTCTCGATAAGCTTCGGCCATTTCTGCAACGTGACGGCGGTGACGTCGAGCTCGTAGACGTAGAAGACGGTATCGTTAAGCTGAAACTCATGGGTGCCTGTGGAAGCTGCCCAAGTTCAACCATTACGCTGAAAGCCGGTATCGAGCGCGCGTTGTTGGAAGAAGTGGAAGGCATTCAAGAAGTTGTACAGGTATTTTAAGATATAAGTTTGAAATGGGCTTGCCGAAGAGGCAGGCTCTTTTTGACGGGGATGTGCAGGCTTAACTGATGGCGTTGAACCAGGAACCAGTCCCTTAGGCTCGGCTTAGCCCTTGCGCTGCTGTAAAGCAGGCAGTGTTTCAATCGGATCCAGACCGCCGGATATATCGATAATATTGCCTGTGATAAAATCCGAATCGGGATGGCACAGGAAGGCGATCATGCGGGCCACATCCTCACCTGTTCCCTGCCGGCCCACAGGCGTTTCCGGATCGAAGCTTCGGCGTGCTTCGTCAATTGAACGTTCTTTGAATATGCCGCGGATATCGCCGGGGCATATCATGTTGACCGTGATCCCGCTCCCCGACTCCTCCTCCGCCAAGGACTTGGTGAAGGAAACCAGCCCCACCTTTGCTGCCGCATAGGCTGCCCGATGCATCCAGCCTCTGGCTTCCGAGGCCTTGCCGAAGCCAAAATGGATGATACGTCCCCACTTGTTCTCCTGCATCATGGGTAAAATGAGTGCGTCGAGCTCCATGACTCCAAGCATGTTGCCGCGAGTGATATAGTCCACCTCATCGAGGCTGTAATCGACAAAATGCCGCCTTTCCCTGATAAAGGGTCCCGCGTTATTGACGAGAATATCCACACGGCCAAATTGCTCGCGAACCTCTTCAACGATACGCACAATATCGTCGCGTTTGGAAATATCCCCCCGTACCGCGATGCTTCTTACACCTAGCCGTTCAATTTCCTGAACAAGCTCAAGCGCTTCCACCTTACTATTGACATAGTTGATTACTATGTTGCACCCCTGTCTGGCCAGCACTAGCGCTGTTATTTTTCCCAAACCTTTGGCGCTTCCGGTAATCAGTGCAGTTTTCCGTGCCTCTCTCACAGTCCTCTACCCCTTTGCCGCTTTATCGGTAATATAAGTAAACGCGAATGTCAGTGTGGTGCAAACCATGTCGAACCCGATGCGGAGATCCTCGATATTCCCCTTCACATTTTCCACATGAATCCGGCTGCTGAACGTCGACAGCTCTTTCGATAGATCATCAAGCATTTCGGCGTTGATAGAATGAATTTCCATATTTCTTAGATTTCGCAGCCGATCCAGCGGTTCTTTGTTGACTGTCTTTAAATCATACAACTGTTGCTCAAGGGATGCATGCAGATGGAGCTGGTGCATTCTTCGCAGCACAGTGAAGTAAGAGAACCGCGCTTTAAGCGTCTCAGTTTTGAGTTCAAAATATTCATTCAAAAAGAAACCCAGTTTATCCAGAATCGAGAATAAGCGAATGAATGCATTTTTATAAAAATAAACAAAACGGCGGTAATCGTCAAGCTCATCAGGACTCATTTGCTCCAGAAACGCATCATGGATCCTTGCGGCATACTGCTCGCTGCAGTACTGGCTTTGCTCCAATTCATCCAGCGCATCGATAAAGCTTTGGCTCCAGATCGCAAAACGGTGATGCTGCACTTGGATTTGGGGAACTTTGCTCTCTTTGGAGTGTAAAACGGCCAAGTAGCCGCGAATAGCATTACCAGCTGTAAGCAGTTTTCCGGAATCTTTGCGCCTGGGCTCATGGAATAAAATTCTTAGCATTCGTTCACCTCACCTTGTCTATTGAGCTAGATTGGATTGTCCCGAGTTTGCTCCGATTGACGAATCGTTTGTAAACTGTCGCGCTGTACCAAATACATGGCAATCAACACCCCGGCGCCGCCAAGGCATTGATACAGAGTAATGGATTCTCCAGCAATCCATACACCGGCAATGGCTGCAGTAATAGGCAGTAGGTAACCGTAGGCCGAGGCTCGGAAAGGCCCCAGACTGGCCAAGCACAAATTATGAACAAAAAAACCGATGGCTGATGCAAAAATGGCTGTGTAAGCGAGTGTGATCCATCCGACGTGAGTGATGCCTGACAAATAAGCAGCATCCGCTTTCCATATCACAAAAGGCAGCAAGGTTAGCGCCGCTGCAGTCATTTCCAGGGAAATCAACAAAATGGGCGGATATTTAAGCATCAGCCGATTCATAACAATCAAGTACAAAGCTCCAAGTAAGCTTCTGAGCAGCAGCAGCGCATCCCCGCGGAAGGTGTCAGCTCCCATATGGAAGCCGGAAGGGCCAGCCGAAACAATCACAATCACCCCGAGAAAAGCCAAGGGCACGCCCAGAGCTATCCGCCAGGTCAGACGCATCTGACCCATCAATAAGGCCATGAGAGCTGTAATGATCGGCATAAAGCCTCTCCCTAATACGGCTCCGTTCGCTGCGTTGGAATATTGCAGCGCATATTGTAGCATAGTTTCCATGCCCAAAGCCGTTAGAACGCCCAAAGCACATGCCTTCAGCAAATCTTTGCCGGCGATCCGAAGCTTCATCGAGCGGGAACGAAAGTAAAAGTAAGTATACACCCACAAGAACGGAATAATACTGGCGAACCGAAGACCGTTAAAAACAAGGGGGTCCCATTCTTTACCGCCTATTTTTAATGAGGTCATATTAATTCCCCATAGAATGTAAACCAGAACGAACCCCAGATGCGGCAAAAGCTTTTTGATGGTTTCCCGGTTCATCCGAAGTATTCCTTCCAGCGGCGGTCCACCAGCTCTACGATATCTTCGCGCGGAAACAGCTCATCCGGGTAGCCGGGCTTCATCCGGGCATCGATCACAATCGGAAATTCATATCCGATATGATGGCGATTCACACTGGACTCTGCATACATATCCGCAGCCGGATTAAAGCGGGTAAATACGGTCCAAAGAAACTGTGTTTGGTCCGAAGCGATATC
Source organism: Paenibacillus sp. GP183 (assembly GCF_900104695.1). NCBI lineage: Bacteria > Bacillati > Bacillota > Bacilli > Caryophanales > Paenibacillaceae > Paenibacillus > Paenibacillus sp. GP183. Next base: position 4,737,434 of record NZ_FNSW01000001.1, on the reverse strand, counting down.
GATACTGTCCACTAAGATGACCAGTGGCCATTCTTTTAGGCGATGTGCGGAGTTCGCCAGCAAGCGCTGCGGAAGCTGAGGCTCCTGCGCATAGGCGGCGCCGGAAACGACCAGACAGCCTCCGCAGTAAACGGCTGCGCCGTTAATCTCTGGCAGCTCGCCGCCTGTGTAGGCGCGTGGCAGTTCCCGAACAGGCGCGCCGATGCCGAGCATGACGGCTTTGCTGCCGTGATTGAGCTGATCGCCCGTGTAGTCGAGCGTATCGTGCGATGTATGATTGAAGATAAACAAATCTCTATGCGGATCAAAGCGCTCCAGCACGGTTTCCAGCAGCAGCGGGAAGTCCGACAGCTCCACGGGTTGATCCGTGACGATCAGGAACTTCGTGAGCGTCAGCTGCCCTTCCCCCAGGATGCGGAAGGCCGAGCCGATCGCTTCGCGCTTGTAGCTTTCACGGACGACGGCGGCGGCTAATGGATGGAAGCCGGTCTCGGCGTACGTCCATAGCGACTTGATGCCGGGCATGGCCATCGGGAAGGCTGGCGACAGCAGCCTTTGCAGGAATTCGCCAAGGAAGTAATCCTCCTGGCGGGGCTTGCCGACGATCGTAGCCGGATAGATCGCGTCTTTGCGGTGCCACACATGATTCACGTTGAAGACGGGGAAATCATGGGTGAGCGAGTAATACCCGAAGTGGTCGCCGAACGGCCCTTCGGGGCGTCTGATCCGCGGCGGCACAAGGCCGCTGATCGCGAATTCCGCCTCGGCCACGAGGCGGTGCTTCCCATGGGGGTCCTTGACCATGGGAAGCTTCTTCCCGAGGATGAGCGAAGCGAGCATCAGCTCGGGAAGGTGTTCGGGCACGGGCGCGATCGCCGAGGCGATGAGCGCGGGAGGCCCTCCCAGGAACACGGTGACGGGCAGGGCCTGGTCCCGCAGCTCGGCTTCGTGATAGTGGAAGCCGCCGCCTTTGTGGATTTGCCAGTGCATCCCTGTGGTGCGGTCATCATACACCTGCATGCGGTACATGCCCAGGTTATGATGCCCCCCGTCGGGATGCTCGGTGTATACCAGCGGCAGCGTGACGAACGGGCCGCCGTCCTCCTGCCAGCACGTCAGGACGGGCAGCTGCGCCAGCGGGGTTTCGCGGTTGCAGGCTCCCAGGATGGGAGCCTGGCTCGCGGGCACCTCTTTGGTGCCCACCTTGAGCAGATCGAAGATCAGGGCTCGCTCGCCCCAGAGCGCTTGCGGAGTAGGCGGAAGCAGCGAGCTTGAAGCGTTCACAACCGCTTTCATAAACTGCTCCGGCTTGGGCCCGAAAGCCAAATCGACGCGGCGGCTTGTCCCAAAGAGATTCGTCACGACCGGAAAAGGACTGCCCTTGACATTCGTAAACAATAAAGCGGGTCCCTGATCATCAATGACACGCCTATGGATTTCGGCCAGCTCCAGGTAAGGATCTACAGGAGCTGAAATCTCGACGATTTGATTTTCCTGGCGAAGCACATCAATAAAGGCTCTAAGATTTTGGTGAATCATGCTTATTTACCCCTTCCTCCGCTCGTGATCGCTCATCTGATCTCGATAGAGGTTTTCTTATAATAGAACGTTAATACACACAGGTAGCTAAGAAGTCCAAACAAACAAGCGATGATAACTGCATGCATCATCCCTGCGAATAAGTAGAATAAATCATTTCCGATGGACCAGGTTACTACAGCACCGCTGATGACCTGGGTAAGGACAAGAATAAACGCCCACTTGCTTCCCTGTACGATGGGTTCTGTGGGGTGATATCCTTTTCTTGCAGTCAAAAATAAGATCAGGATGCAGAAGAAAAGCAGCAATGCAGCAATACGGTGTGTGTACACAATCCCCGTCGCGCCGGACATATCAGGTATAAGCTGCCCATTGCAGAGCGGCCAGCCTGAACAGCCTCCCGAAGATACCGTATGTCGAACGAAGGCACCCAAATAGACAACTGCATAGCAATAAATGGCGGTAACCCAAACGAGAATTCGCAAACCTTTAGTAAGATTTCCTCCGATTTTTGAGGTGTAATCGCCCCACCGGGTAAACACTAAGGCCAGAAGCAGCGTACAAGCAAAGGCCAGCAGCGACAGTCCAAAATGTAAAGCCAATATCGCAGAGGATTGTGGCCATTTAACAGCCATGGCTCCCAATACCGCTTGTAGGAGTGTAAAAAAAACGGCTCCGGCTACGAATAACCTTGCATCACTACGCTTTATATAACGAAATACGAGCAATGCTGTAACCACCAGCAGCAAGGTGACAATGCCGACTACGGCTCTGTGACTGTATTCGATGAAAGATGAGATCGTATAGGCCGGCACAAATTTGCCGTTGCAAAGCGGCCAATCATCGCCGCAGCCTCTTCCGGATTCGGTTTTGGTTACAAGCGCGCCCATAACCAGCACAATGAACATTCCGATGGCGGACAAGCTGGCCAATCTCTTTATGATTTTATGCATGCTTGCACCTTCTTCTATGGTGAAAATGCGGTAGGTTCAGGACATACCAGTATCATTATAGCCGTTAATGGAAGGCAAAGCCATTCGCAAATGTTACAAACCATTGAAGCTGACGTTCAACCAAGGATAAACGGCTACGCCGTCTTAAAAGACGAGCGCGTTTGTCAAGGTTGATGCGAAGCAAGATAAGTTTTGAAAAACTTATACTTTCTGATCAACGCAAAAAGACGGCCCCGGTATGGCAGGAACCGCCTTTACTTGCTGCGATATGAATCGCTTCTGGCCATCTTACTTCACGTAAGCACCCGAAGCTTCAATGGCTTTCTCCAGGAATTCCTCGATTTCTTCTCGTGTTTTGCGCAGTTTACTAACAAAGCGAGCTAATTCTTGACCATCATAAAAGGCCAGGAAGCTTGGAATGCCGAGAATGTTAAGCTGTTCACAAAGCTCAGGCAGCTCATCCCGATCCAGCTCGATGAAGGAGATCTGATCGTATTTTTTCTCGAGATCCGGCATAAAAGGCTCAATATAATGGCAGTCCGGGCACCAGGTCGTTTTAAACACAGCAACTGTAATTTGAGGTAGAGTTATTAAAGCTTGAAAATCCTGCTCTTTTGAGATCTTTTTCATCCTAATCACCTCGTTGGACAATTTTTTGAATTTACTTACTTATAGCATGCAGATACTGTAAATGTCAATAATACAGTTAGGAACGATTTACATTTAAAGGGAAAAGTGATATCATATAAATATCAATTAAATATTATATCAATGACTAGGAGAATGGCGAATGAATGAACGTAAAGCTTGGTCGATTAATGGATTTATCGGGTTGCTTTTATTTTTGATAGCTGTCGCCATCGGTATATGGTTATTGGTGCAAGAAATCATCGTCCCTGGCATCGTACTGATAGTAATCGCCTTTATTTTCGCCTCCACCATTACTGTGGTTCAGCCCAATGAAGCCTCTGTGGTTACGTTTTTCGGTAGCTACGTGGGTACTATTCGCAAGAGCGGGCTATGGTTGATTATTCCTTTTTCCATACGCAAAAAAATCTCCTTGCGTGTGCGCAACTTCAACAGCGTAAAGCTGAAGGTCAATGATGTTGAAGGAAATCCAGTTGAAATTGCAGCAGTTGTCGTATTTAAGGTTGTGGATACTTATAAAGCTCTGTTCGAGGTTGACAATTACGAAAAGTTTGTTGAAATCCAAAGCGAAACTGCCCTCCGTCATGTTGCCAGCAGGTACCCCTATGACCGGTTCGACGGAGAAGGCTACTCGCTGCGGGGGAACGCAGATGAGGTAGCAGCTGAGTTGAACCAGGAGCTGCAGGTTCGCCTGGCTGTAGCGGGTGTGGAGGTCATGGAATCGCGGTTGACTCACCTCGCGTATGCCACCGAAATTGCCAGCGCGATGCTGCAGCGCCAGCAAGCATCTGCCATTCTCGCCGCTCGCCAAACGATAGTGGAAGGTGCGGTAGGCATGGTGCAAATGGCTATCAGCAAGCTTGAGGCAGAGGGCTTGCAGCTGGATGAGGAAAAGAAGGCCGCTATGATCAACAATTTGCTTGTTGCGATCGTATCGGACCGTTCGGCGAGTCCGGTCATCAATACCGGGTCGCTCTACTAGCTCCATGGCTCCCAAGAAGAATTTCCCTCTTCGCCTCGATCCAAAGCTGCATGCAGCTTTGGAACACTGGGCGGAGGATGAATTTCGCAGCGTGAACGGCCACATCGAATACCTGCTCCGCGAAGCACTGCTGCGAGCCGGACGGCTGCCGCGTCCGCGCCCTGATCTTACGAGCTCCGACACGCCAAATGCGGGTGATGGCGCTGAAGAATAGGCTTTTCATACCGCGCGGTTTGGTACTGCAAGACGGCTGGTCACCCACAAGCCCACATAAAAAGGCTGCAAGGAGGAAATCTCCTTACAGCCTTTTTATGTGGTGATCCCTGTTAATCCCGTGCTATGGTGACGGTTCGTGTGGCGTTATTCCAGCTGATGGTACCTCCGAGTCCTTGCTCGGTGATAAACCGAACGGGCACATAGGTGCTGCCGCCGCTGTTGATGATGGCTTCAGTATCCAGTGTGACTGCTTTTCCGTTTAACAACGCCGTTTTGCTGCCGATGGTGAAGACAATACTATTACCGGTCAGCTCATCCTTCACGGTAACCTCTCTTTTGACGCCGTCCCATTTCACTTCGGCATCCAATTGTTCAACCACGTATCGAACGGGAACCAGCGTAAAGCCGTTTTGGATAAAAGGCTTACCGCTCTCACCCGGATCTTGCCCTGCATCCTGACCCATCTTCATTGCCAATCTTTTGCGTGTTAGCTGCAAATCTTCCCGGAAGGTCAGATAAGCTGTAGACTGCTTGTCAAATATGCTGAGCAGCTTGGAAGGATTCAAGAATTTGCCGCCCTCGCTCCCTCCTAATTTTAGAGAATCACCCGTCAACGTATAAGCATCGGCTTTAACTGGCTTATTCTGATTCCAGCTTTCGCCGGAAGCCATTATTTTAATTGCGCTAATAACCTTCGTGTTGCTTGCCGGAGCTGGGAGAAGAACTTCAACCGCCGATTTGCGGGCCAATAGTCCTCTGTCCAAATAAAAATCCGATTTCACGTACATTTGATCGGTAAACATTTCACTCGATTTGATGCTCGCTGTAGTTTTTTCCGCAAACGAGACTGCATACTCTTGAACCATACCGTACAAAAAGTTAACAGCGGTTTCTTTATTGGATATGACGATAGCAACCAAAGGATTCAAGCTTTCCTTATTTTTCAAAATCTCCGGCGCCAGCACATCATAAAGCGAACCGAGCAATTCTTTCATGCCTTTTTCATCTGCTACAATGCTGGTCATCAGTTTTTGAAGCATTTGGCCCGCTTCGGTGCCTGATATTTCGGTATGAAGCTTATTTAAGCTGAGGGATTCCCCGTGTACGGTCTCTGTTACTGGAGTGATCGAGATATTCTTCGGATTTGTCTCCACATGCGCGGTAATATAACCGGCGAATAATGGCAGCAGATCTGCGGACTTCTGCATCAATGGAGCGCTGATCATATCAAGCACCGATTGGGTGATTGAACTCGTTTGGGAGCCATTCATGACTGAGCTAAGAAGTGTTTTTCCTACATTCAGTACGATTGGCTTGCTCGCGCCTTCAATCTTGATGACCGTCTGCTCCCCACTCGTATAGATGTTAAAAGAAATCTTTCCACGCGCTGTAGTAAGAAAACCGTCATAAGAAGCATGCTGAGCGTCCTCTTTTTTTGAATTAAATGTGATAGCAATATTCTTGAGCTTGTCTAGAACTGCCTTTTGCTCAGGTGTGGCGGATGCTGGAGGAATAAGTTCAACAGCTACATTCATGGAAGCCTCGCTCGAAACTACTTTAAAGTTATTGACGACAGGTTGGTTTATATCCACGCCGCCAACGCTTTGGCAACCGGCAACCACTACCATCGCGGCAGCGAGCAGTCCACAAGCCAGCTTTTTCCCATATGTACGAATCACGATTACATCATTCTCCTTTGCTCTTCTGGACTAGCTTTCTTATTAAAACTATAGCAATAGATTATACGCCTGACTAGAGTAAAAAGACTCACCACTTTTATTTTTTTCGCATAAAAAAAGGAAATTAATCGAGTAAAACAGCCATAACCTAGAAGTAATGGAAACCCGGATAATGGGAAAGCTTACAAGGATGAACGCCTAAGCCGTCCAAAATGACGAGCGCGTTTGTCAAGGTTGATGCGAAGCAAGATAAATTTAGAAAAAAATTATACTTTCTTATCAACTGAAAAAAGGAAGTGAGCATCCATGGCCGGCACCCGTGAAGAAAGAAGCTTGGAGCATCTCGCGAGCAAACTCCTTCGGCTCCCTGTAACCTTGTTTAAGCTGGCGACCGAAAAAATAAAGACTCTCTCCTATTCGGCCAAGATGGCTCAAAGCGCCAACATGATTGTGGTTTCCCCTGCTGCGGTAAAACATATTCGACAAGTTTTGCTGGAACATAAGAAGAACTCACAAGCTGTATCGCAAGCAATCCCTTCCCTCCATGCAGTAGAACTACAAATGATCGATCAAATTCGCCGGCAGACCCAGCGGCATAATCGCAATAATGTTACACGCACACAAGCTTACTGGCACGTTTACAAAAACCATTCTGAACTGCATTGGGCCTTGCTTGCTCATATGGTTTCGCGAAACGGCGGCTGGTGTATGACCGATCTCAAAGGGGATTTGCTTCCCCAACTGCTTAATACCTCCCAGATTGAAAGCATATTTGCCTTTTTGGAAAAGGCGAACGGGCTGATTTTTCATGATGCCTATCCACAGCTGCTGTTGTATGTGGAGAGTAAACGTGTGAATCGAAGCCTCTTTCATTTGCTGCCCTTCCTGCAGGTTTCCGCATTTATGCATCCGGTTTGGGAGCATTTCTGGATGCATCGGGAACCTTCCGTGCTGACGATTTCACTGATTATCAATGAGCAAAACTATATCGAGCAAAGAATCGTTCAAGATCCTTACTACAAGAAGTCAGTGCTCGGCACAATCACCTTTCTCCTTCAATCACTGATGCAGCTTAATCATGTCATTTTTCCCTATTTTACAGACTCGGCGCGCGAACCCAGGCTGGCTGGACTTATTCTTGAAGATTTCAATGATTTGAAGGAACGCATCGAATTTGGCAAAAAGCTGTATGCTATTCTATTCGGTCTCCACACGGTGCATCAAGGAATTATAGCCTTTGCCGAAAAGACTCCCCACACCGGATCCCGGATGGATTATTGGCCCCAATTGTTCGCTTCCATCAGAAAAGCCCCTCCAGAGCTTGCATTCAAGGAGAGGCTGACGGGCTGTCAGTTGATCAAAGAAACAGAACCGCTGTACAGCGCCATGCTGAAGGATGCTTGGTCCGACCGTCCCTTGGGCTCATTGGAGCCTGGAGATTGGTTTGACCCGAAGAAACCATCTCAGCCTCTGCGCCATTTGGCGTCGATTCAAGTGCCTTTTCTTTTCGATATGACTTCGGAAGCTTGCTTGGGTTTGAATAAGCTTGAGCTTGCCATATTAGCAGGCGAACCCTTCAGCTTCAGCCCTTAAGAATTGGACCGCTTTAAGAGTCGCGCTGATTTGGCGATCAGCTTTTGCAGAGGTTTCGGAAAGCTCTCTACATCTTCTTTAGTAACTACTCGAGTCATTATTAGCAGGAGCGGATATAACCCGAGTACAACCCCACTAACCAGGACGGCACGAATTCCTTCATCAATCCTATTTCCAAACAGATGAACATAGTTGTGAGTCAGCCACTCCACACCTGATCCTGCCCCTGCAATAATGGCTATCGAAAGAAGCAATCCGCTCCAGCGATTCCCAAGAATTCGAAAGTTGACCACCTTGCGTAAGTCTCTCAGGTTCATCCATGACATGACCATAAAGCACAGGCCTGTTGAAGCAATAATGCCATAAATACCAGTGGAAGGTGCAAGTAAATAACTGCCTGCCAGTTTAACCGCGACTCCGACCGCAACACTGATCATCAAGAGCTTCATGCGTCCCATCCCCATTAGAACGGCTCCGCTGGTTTGCATAACAATCTGGAACATCGCACTTATCGTCAATAATGAGATCATATAAGGACCATGGGCGAGACCATAGCTCGAATCTTCATAGCCGAAAATAAACCAGTCTATCGGCCTTGCGGCAATGCTTATCACGAGCACCATTGGAAGTCCCGACAAAATTGCCAGCTGCAGGACACGGCTTGTTTGATGCCCTACTTGTTTCAAATCCTTACGAGAAAAAGCAGCGGAAATAATAGGAACTACCGATTGGCTTAATGCGATTGCAAGAATAATAGGCAAGCCTGCCAAAGACTGCGCGCGTCCTCCCAATATCCCCACGAGATTTAGCGCAACTTTATCCCCAAGCTTATCTCCCAACAGACGAATAATAATGGATGAATCAATATTATAAATGAAGGTGACCGTAATAGAAAAGATGACAATGGGGATGGAGAGCTTTAGCAAATCTATGTAAATCCTTGAATAGCTAAGACTCTCGACTCTGTTGGAATGGATTGGTTTATATCCCATAGCAGCCATTTGATTTCTAGCCGTTTGGGCATTTCGCGAAGACCCTTTTCGATCTTCCCTCCGCAATTTTCGAGCAAAATACATCATGATAAAAAGAGCAGCAAAGCCACCTGTCACGCCTCCGAATGAAGCACCTGCGACCGCCCATTCCAGGCTTACATTTAATAATAGAACGGCGAAGCCAACAGCGGTAATAATCCGGATGATTTGCTCGATTACCTGCGAAATTCCGTTTGGCATCATATTTTGCCTGCCTTGGAAATAGCCTCTCATGATCGCAATCATTGGAAAAAATAGAAGGGCGGGCGCTATAGCCCGCGTGGCCAGAACTGCATTCGGATCACCGGAAATGCCATGAGCATAAAAAGGCGCCAGGATGTAAAGCAGTACCGCCATTATCACTCCCGCGACTAAAGCAAACAAAGCTGCCGCACGATAAATTTTATCGGCTTCAGCTTGGCGCCCTAGCTCTGTCTTTTCGGAGATTAATTTGCTTAATGCGCTTGGAATTCCGGCAGTCGCAATAACAAGCAGTGTTGAGTAAAGGTTAAACGCTATCGTGTAGCTGCCCATGCCTTCGTCGCCGAGCAAATAAACGAGCGGAATACGCTGAAATACGCCGAGAAATCGGGCAATCAGCGCGGCAACCGTCAGGATCAGCGTTCCTTTTACCAGTGAATCCTTAGTCAAAGCCCGTACCTTCTTCCGTTATTTCAACTTAATTTTTTCCAGCGGCTTATGATTGCCGTAAACAGGCTTTGCAGCTCCTTGCAGGGCAGCCCATCTGACTCCGTTGGAAATCACCTTCAACACGTTGGTATCGTAAAAGGTTGGATAAGCTTCATGACCTGGACGGAAGTAGAAAATCTTGCCGTTACCGCGATGGTATGTGCAGCCGCTGCGGAAAACCTCTCCGCCTTCGAACCAGCTGACCAGAATCAGTTCATCCGGTGCCGGTATGTCAAAGTGCTCGCCATACATCTCCTCACGCTCAAGCTCAAAATACTCGCCAAGCCCCGCTGCAATCGGATGTGCAGGATTAACGACCCAAATGCGCTCCTTTTCATCCGCTTCTCTCCACTTTAAATCACAGGAGGTTCCCATGAGCTTCTTGAAAATCTTGGAGAAGTGACCGGAATGCAGCACGATTAAACCCATCCCGTCCAGTACTCTCTGATGGACACGGTTCACAATTTCATCCGCCACCATGTGATGTCCTTGATGTCCCCACCATATTAACACATCCGTGTTATCCAGAATCTCTTGGGTCAGGCCATGCTCAGGTTGTTCCAGGGTAGCCGTCTGCACTTCAAAATCCTCATGCTCAATACCCTGCGCGATTGCACTATGAATCCCTTCCGGATACACCTTTTGAACCTCTTCATCCGTTCTCTCGTGCATATTTTCGTTCCAAACCAGCACTCTGATCATCCGCCAAAAACTCCCCTATAAGTTAATTTTAAATCACAAAACCCAAACTGCAAACAATACAATCATGGTGAGCTGCAGGACCAATAATCAAACCAATCGTGCTGCCGATCATGGACGCTATGGATCCACCGAATCTTTTGACACCATAGGCGCTGACCGCATAATCGGCTATTAAAATAATAGCCACGATCAAGGTCTGAAACAGCCAGAACCATACACCAAACGGTTTAAAGCTAATAAACCATCCATATATGAAAAATGCTCCGTAAATCGCCAAAACACTGGGAAGCACCGGATATACGATACCTATCATACCGACGATAAAAAGCGCGATGACCAGCAGCCAACCAACAAGCTCCATTGTCCAAACCTCCAATTCATGATTGGGTTTTAGGCAAGAATGTAGTCGTTGATAATTCGGGCAACAGCATGCTCATCATTGGTTACGGTCGTTATATCGGCAATCCGCTTGACCCCCTCTTGCGCATTTCCCACGGCCACACCGAGTCCGGCGGAACGGATCATAGCGATATCATTCTCGCTGTCTCCCATGGCGATTACTTCAGACATTTGAATCCCCAGGATTTTGCAAACCTCTGCAATCCCGCTGGCTTTGCTGACCCCCTTGGGGTTAAGCTCAATGTTGCTGGGGTGAGAATTTGTGATCTCGAACACATCCCAAGCCTCCACTGATCTCCGAATCTCGCTTAATACTGCGGCATCCTCCGTATAGTAACCAAACTTTAACCACTGGGTGCCATCTATATCATCTGTCCATTTCTCGGTGTTGTACATTCCTGTAACAGCGTAAGCCCACCACCAAGTGTCGTGCTTGACAGCTAATTCATGAAGCTTACGCACCTGCTCTGCGGGCATAAGATGCCGCTTAAGCAGCTCTCCCGGCGTTTTCCACACCTCACTGCCGTTCACGGTCACAATTGGCGTCTGAAGGCCGAGCTCCTCAACGTAAGGCATTGCGCTCTGAACACCGCGACCCGTAGAAAAGATCACCGTAACCCCCGTTTCAAGCGCAGACAAAATGGCCTTGCGGTTGGGTATTGAAATCAGCTTTTCTTCATTGAGCAGCGTTCCGTCCATGTCGAGCGCGATCAATTTGTATTTTCCCATATGCCCTCCTGGCGTCTGCTCTTGCAATAAACAGTACAAAACGTCTTTTGGTGTTGGGCTCCATTAAGACGTATTGTACATCATAATGACGAACGAGTATCCTTTTTTTTCTTACAGTAAGCCGTATTTTACGGCTTATCTGTTCTTCCAAGCAGCATCGCCCTCTGCTCCCCATTAAAGCGTGTCCGTGTGAAGATAGTCTTGTGCAAACAAGACCATCTTCACATGGACTAAAGTGCTCCTACTACTCATGCCCCTTCAAAAAATCCTGTCTCCCTCATTGACCAGTGTTTCAAAAGTCGTCCAGGGGGCGTTACCCTTGGAGTCCCCCTGTGGGGGATTGAGGGGGAGGTATTAGATTTGAAAAGAAGTTTGAGTGGTAGTTTCATCGAGCCCCTGCGAGTGACAAGCTCGGAACCTGCTCCATATATGTTTTATGCCACAGGGCAAAGACATAGATCGTCCAAATCCGGCGGGCATAATCGCCTTGCCCATTACGATGCTTGATGACCATCTGTTCAACCGCATCAATGCTGATGTAGTCTTCAATACCGCTGGCTTTGATTTGCTCCAGCAGCATGCCGCCCATGGACCCCTTTAGCCAGTCTCGCAGCGGTACAGGAAACCCAAGCTTCGGACGGTTCAGGATGAAATCCGGGATAATGCCTTCCATCGCCTTGCGGAAAATGTACTTTGTTGTTCCGTTAGCGATGCGATATTTCGCTGGAATGCGGCGTGCGACCTCAAACAGCTCCTTGTCCAGAAAAGGGACCCGAAGCTCCAAGGAATGAGCCATGGTCATTTTATCGGCCTTCATCAGAATATCACCGGGCATCCAAAGATTCATATCAATATATTGCATCCGCGAAACGGGATCGAGATGCTTCGTTTTTTTGTAGTAATCCCCGGCGATTTGCTGTGGATTCTTATATTCCCTGAGCACCTCTTTGTCCAAACGCAGCATTTCCGCTTTCATATCTTCGGAAAAGATTTTGGCGTTTCCGAGGAAGCGTTCCTCGAGCGGCGTGGTTCCGCGAATTAAATAATTACGTCCTGTTATACCCCTCGGCAAAGCACGAGCCACCCGGTTCAGGGCTCGGCGAACCGACAGCGGCAGGCGTTCGATCGGCCTTAAGGATTGCGGCTCTCGGTAAATCCGGTAGCCGCCGAATAATTCATCGGCTCCTTCGCCGGAGAGCACTACGGTTACATGCTCTGCTGCCAGCTGCGCTACATGATAAAGCGCGATTGCAGATGGATCCGCAACCGGCTCATCCTGGTGCCAGATCGCTTTAGGCAGCGTATTAATAAAATCGTTTTGCGTGATGATTTTTGCATAATGGTCAGTCCCTAAAGCGTCCGCCGTTTGCTTGGCGATGGTCGTTTCATTGTTAGGCCCGTCAAACCCGACCGAAAAGGTCCGAATCGCTTCGATCGAACTCATGTAAGTCGCAATTGCAGTGGAGTCAATGCCGCTAGAAAGGAAGCAGCCCCGCTCTACATCGCTGACCATATGGTGAACGACAGAATCCTTCAGTGTCGAACGAAGCTGTTCCACATATTCATCAAAAGGCCGTTCCTCCGGCTCAAACATCGGATCCCAATATTTATGTATCGATACTTCACCGTCCCAGCTCACCTTCATATAATGCGCGGGAGGCAGCTTTTGAATGCCTTGGAACATCGTGTTTGGCTCCGGTACATATTGAAACGTCAAATAATTAAGCAGGCTGTCCGTGTGAATCAACCGATTCATGCCATCAGCGGCTAGCAAGCTTTTGATTTCGGAACCAAACAAGAATTGGCGGTCATTCCTGTGATAATAAAACGGCTTGATGCCGAAATGGTCTCTGGCGCCAAACAGCTGCCGCTTCTTCTTATCCCAAATCACAAATCCATACATCCCCCGAAGATGCTTCACGCAATCTTCCCCGTACTCCTCATAGAGATGGACTATGACCTCAGTGTCAGTCTGTGTGCGGAACTGATGACCTCTGTCAATCAGCATCCCGCGCAAGGCTTTGTAATTATAAATTTCACCGTTAAAAATAATCCAGACCGAATCATCTTCATTGCTCAACGGCTGATGACCTTCTTGAATGTCGATAATCGACAATCTGCGAAAGCCGAGGCCAATGCGGTTATCGGTCCAAAATCCGGAATCATTGGGTCCGCGATGATGAATGACATTCGTCATCTGCTCCAGCATAGAAACAGCCGGTTCTCTGTCTTCAAAATACATGACCCCGGTTATACCACACATGGTGACTTACACCTCCACACAATCATCAATATCAGGCTTTACGAAAGATAATTATAGCATAATTTGCAAGCATGCTCTATTTTTTCGTGGCGGCTGCGGTGAGTGCACCATTATACAATTTGTCATAAGTTTCAAACATTTTACCTGCAATAGGTGATGCGCCATAACGGCCAAAGCCGCCCTCGGGAACAACAACCGCTACGGCCAGAACCGGATTCTCCGCAGGGGCAAAAGCGATAAAGACCGCATTGTCCACTCTGCCGCCGGATACATCCTGTGTGGATGTTCCTGTTTTACGGGCGACATGATAAGGCAGATCATCCAAGCCTTCACCACCGATACCTTCGGCACCGCTTTTCATCCCTTTAATGACGGCATCCCAATAAACGTCGGGGAACTTGACTTCATCCAGAACCTCCGGTTTGAAGCTCTGCACAACTTCGCCCTCATACGTTTTAATCGTGTCCACAAATTGAGGCTTCATTCGTTTACCGCGGCTTCCTAGAGTCGCAGCGAATTGGGCCAACTGCAAGGTCGTATACCTCTCATTTTGGCCCCATGAGGCGTAGACCATAGCAGATTGATAACTATCCTTCACAGCGTTTTTGAGAAAATCATTCGCGCCCGGAAATTCACCCGGAAGTCCGCTCTCAGTTGAGACACCAAGACCAAACTTGGCCAAGTATTCGGCCCACTTTTGCGTAACGGCCTTATTCTCACCGCCGAACTTCGAGTAAAAAGGAATTCCTACCTTTTCAGACATGAATGTGTTGGAGGAATGCTGAATCGCCATAGTTGGATTCATGAGCCCATAAGCCGTGCCGCCTGAATTGGTAATCGTGCTGCCCTTGCCCTTACCAAAGGTAAAGGATCCCGTATCGTTATATGTGGTTCCCAGTGAGATAACTCCCTCATTCAAACCAATCAACACCGATAACGGTTTAATCGTCGATCCCATAAAAACTATGGAAGAAGCATGTTTGCCCAATTCTTTTGGGGGGTAATTCGGAAGTGCCGTTCTGATCGTTCCGTTATTTATAAATGACTGGATGCTGTCATAGTCGGTTTTGAGAATGCCGCCAGTCCACAGGTTTGAATTATAATCGGGCATACTGGCCATGGAAACGACTTTTCCCGTTTTTACTTCCATGGCCACGGCATATCCTGAACGGGCATTGATGCCTGCATTAACATAAGGCAAATTTCTCGCTTCATTTGACCTTAAGTATGCCAGTTGATCGGTAATAGCCTGTTCCGTCGCCAGCTGCATATCCTTATTGATCGTCAAATACAGATTATTGCCTTTTTTCGGCGGGGTCACCGTCACTCTGCCGATAATTTTTTGGGCGGCGTTAACAGGATACATTTTCTCCCCGTTCTTCCCGCGCAGAACGTCTTGATACATTTCTTCGATACCGTCGATTCCCACATCTTCCGTACCCAGGTAATCCTTGGCATTTGGGTTATTCTTGTAGGCTTCCTGTGCAACTTCAGTCGAATATGATTTGAGATAGCCGACAAGCTGAGTAGCTATGGTTGTTTTATCTTCTGTCGTTTCATAAGTGCGGATGCTTTCTTCCGTAACCTCAAGCCACTTGAACTCATCTCGGCGCTCCAGCAAATAAGCGATTTCTGCCTTGGTTAAATCTGTTTTGATCCTTCGCGGTACGGAATAAAAGCTCGGGGCCTTGACCGGATTCTTGTTGATATCATAACCGAGATCCATGGCCAGCACGATATCCGCCGCCGTGATCTTCTTTTGATCCTTTTTGCCATATTTTTCGAAAACATCAGCAAGCTTGGTGGCAAGTCCGATGACAACTTCTTTATCCTGCTGGCCCGGTTCAATCCGGAAAAACAAGGATTGCACTGGAATGGTGTAGGCGAGCGGAGCGCCTGTTTGATCGTAAATATTGCCGCGAATCGGGGCAATCTTCGTAAACGTATTCGTTGTTGTGTTCTCCTCAGCGGCAAGCTGCTTGCTTTCCACAAATTGAAGGATGGCCAGCCTCACGATCAGCACGGAAAAGAGCAAAAATGTGCAGAAAAAAAACAGATTAATCCGAAATGAGAAATGACGCCGTCTATTTTGTTCTTTCTTTAAAGGATCTTCCATGTGCATGGATGGCTTCATCAGTTGATACAACCCTTTCTTGAGCATATCTCGAACAATTCTTTAACGATGAAATTCATGAAAACAGCTCGAGCAGTGAATGAATGCCTTTACCTGCTGCTTGATGTTTATAACGGACAATTTGGACGGCATCCATGCCTGCTTGCCGCGGAGCCCAAATGTCATTGATTTCATGATCTCCGATATAAAGTAAATCTTCCGAAGCAAGTCCGGAACGCTGTATGGCCAGCTTGAAGATGGCTGGATCCGGCTTTTCCAAGCCTACTTCTGTAGAAACAATAACCAGATCAAAGAAATGGGCAATACCTTTACTTTCAAGAACAGACTGCAGTGTCGGGGCAAAATTACTTATAATGCCGAGCCGAAGTCCCATCTGCTGTAAACGGGTAAGGCTTTCTATTACATCATCAAACAGATGGTAATGCTCAGGTGCTGTATAGATATCATAGAGTTCATGGCTGTATTGATGGATTTCGTCGTCGCTCCAAACTTCATGAGCACCTAGCTTCTGCAGCACAAATGTATATAATTCCCTCCAAAATTCCCTGTCAGATTCCGGTGTGCAGCTTTCAAACAGTCCAGGCTGCTTGTCGTAATAAAACAGACGAAAGGCCTCCGTCAAAAGTTCATCGATTTGTGTTTCTTCTCTTTGTAACGATCGCAGAGACAAATACTCCTGAAAAATCCGCCTTGCCTCAGGAATAGTGATCAGGGTGTCACTGGCATCGAAAAAAATCATTTTATACTGACTAAGCGGTTTATACATGATCCTAGTGTACCATATTTATTAACCTAGAAAAAAGAAGCCTCATCTCAAATAATGAGAGGGAATGGCTTCTTTTCGTCTTAAGCTTCCTTGATATGAGTTTGATCGAAGTTTGGCGGATTGAACCAGTTGCCTCCGCTTGCTACCCAGGTGGAATCCAGAGGTACCCAGCGCTGCTTCTCCTTTAAATAAACCTCGTTCCAGGCATGAGGGCCATAGCTTCCCTGACCATCATAGCCAAGACCCGTGACCACCTTCACATCGAGATTGATCGATCTGGCCATAACCGCGTACAATCGGGAGTAATCTATGCAAACTCCTTTTTTGGTAAGGAAAGTATCTTCCGGTGTTTGTTCCTTCCAGATCCGCTTCTCTTCGTAAAGCTTAACTTTTTCGAAGTCATATTGAACGCGGGAACCTATCCATTTATACAGCAGTTTCGCCTTCTCTTCGTCCGTCTGTCCGCTTGCTGTAACCTCCTTGGCAGCTACAGCGATGTCCGGTGATATCCTGGCATCCAGCACTTCATACTTTCGCTGTAAAATATTGCTGAATTCCTGCTCAACGGCCCTAGTGAATACCGGCACTTTATCAGCGATAAAATCGCCGGTGAAAGGAGCGATAACTTCTTTTGCCCCTTTTTGATACAAAGGTGATGCCTCGATATATTTAGTCAATGGCTGGGTTGGAAACAGCGTAACAAAAATAAATAATACAGCGATCAGGATCAGCGCTCTGGTGATTCCGGCAATGCTTCCTATAAGACCTCCAGCGGCTGTGCTCCATACGGTTTTGCGGCTGGAGGATCTACCCCACCTGCCAGCGAGAGCCCTTTGCAGCAGCGGATCCGCAAGCCGATACAGGATTTGCTTGATCAGGATATAACCAATCAAAAACAATACGCCGAAGCGGAGCAGCGGAAAATCCCGGATGCTGGTGACAATCGTATAATACATCTGCTTCCAGATGCCGATTTCCCGGGTAGGAATTTGCAGGTTCTGCAGCTTCAGCCAGTTTTGGATCAGCGGAGAAAGCAATTGCACACCTTTCCATGTCAAATAGATGCTGATGATGGCCATGACGCCCTCTACCAGCATGAGCAGCAAATAACGGGCCGAGCCGGATGCTCCGCGAAACATGCCCTGGATCACTGAACCGATCAAAGTCAAAAGAATGGCTATCGTGATGAAATTAAGGGTGGTCAAAGAATGGACTGTGTCAGCCATGCCTTTTGCTCCTCACTTTAAAGCATTATGAACTGCCGTTTTTCATTGCCTGTTCGATAAAGGTTTTCATAACTCCATCAGCCTTCATGGTGAATTTAGCGCCCATAAAGGTTACTTGAACATCGTTTGAACCCAATTTCCCTTCCACTTTAAGGCTTTTCGTTGTGATCACAAACGTGCCGTCTTGATTAGCCGTATACTTGGCGTCCTTGGCTTCCGCTGCAATGGCCTTGGATACTCCATCCTGGGCTTCCTTACTTGCTTTAGCTAAAACGGTAGTGCCGATGCTTTGCAGTTTGTCCTTGTAATTGGCTCCATATAACACAAGAGCTCCAATGATTGCAATAACTATGATCCATTTGATGACGGTCTTTACAAGTCCAATCACAATAAAAAGCAAAATCACAGCCCCGACGATCCAATACCATCGATCTTGCGCAAAAGTAATCCATTGATCCAAGCTGACCCCTCCTCAGAGTTTTCTTTAGAAAACTTTCTTCGTAAGCATTGACCTTGAGTTTTCGTTAGAAAACTTACTTCGTAAGCATTGACCTTGAGTTTTCTTTAGAAAAGCCCTTCCTATCATACTACAGCCTGCGGTTACTCTTCATCTCTTTTTTTTCTCAATCGC
The DNA here is from genome assembly GCF_900104695.1 of Paenibacillus sp. GP183. Taxonomy (NCBI): domain Bacteria; kingdom Bacillati; phylum Bacillota; class Bacilli; order Caryophanales; family Paenibacillaceae; genus Paenibacillus; species Paenibacillus sp. GP183. The sequence goes on along the minus strand of NZ_FNSW01000001.1, from coordinate 4,719,253 downwards.
CGCAGCTTTTCTTGTATTTCCTCGCCTTTATACTGATTCTTTTTAATCTTGCGCCGGGCGTAGTTGAAACGGAATAAAAACCAGAGCAGCAAAATTGCCACCAGCAGCCATAATGTACGGTCCATGCGGTTCCTCCTCCATATTTGACATCTTTGAAAAATGGGCATAACCGCAAGAACAAAGGCGTACATCTTAGAAGAGACAAGTTCCGGGCAGGGTTAAACAAATAAGGAGTGAGAAAATGAAAACAGCTGTGTGGCTTTATTTATTCATGTTTGTAGCTTTTTTCGATCTGCATGCGCAGTATCCTATTCTTTCCCCATTTGCTCTATCACTCGGAGCCGCGCCATCCTTTATCGGATTGATTCTCGGTGTTTACTCTATCACCCATTTACCGGGAAATCTGCTTGCAGGATATTGGGTGGATAAATACGGGAGCAAGCTTTTTATCGTATGTAGCTTGATTGTAGCAGGGATTGTACTTATTTTTCAATCTAATGTCAAAGATCCCTGGCAGCTGCTGTATATTCGCTCGATCAGCGGTTTTGTCCTGGCTTTTTTGTCACCCTCCTGCTTGGCACTGCTTGCGAAAATTGCCGAGGACCGCGTACAGCAGAGCAAGCTCATGGCAGGCAATGGCCTCGTACACACGCTTGCCTCTGTCGTTTCACCGGCCGCAGGAGCGATTCTGGTCAGCAAACTCGGTTTCACAACCTCATTCACCGTTCTCGGCTGGCTGCTGATCATCACTGGCTTTTTGGCGATTCCCGGAGTAAAGGAGCGGAAATATACCAAGAAATTAAAGCTTCCGGCTCCAGGATCAGTGGCTGATTTGCATGCGGGGAAATCGTTAGAACCAACCGACTCGAGCTCTTTGCCTTGGCTTTTCTTTTTAATTCCGCTTTCACTCTCGTGCTCTCAGGGCATTTTATTCTTTGAGCTTCCGCTTATGAAAGTAGCTCGAGGCTCCATACTTACTTCCGGGATCTTCTTTTCTTTAGTAAGCCTGGGGGCGCTCTGCACCCTTAGCCTCTTGTTCTTAAATCGGATTTCTCCTTTTCTCCGCACGATTTTCGGAAGCCTGGCGCTTGCTTTTATCTTCTTTACCCTTGCGGTTCAAATGCCAATTCCTCTATATGTTTCATTATTTTTAATCGGAATGGCCAAAGGCGTCATTTATCCTGCCTTGGCAGCTTTGCTGGCGAGCATTACCAGCAGCAACCGCTATGGGCGCATTTTCTCGCTGCTGTCCATTTCCTTTTCGATCGGTGCTTTTATCGGTCCTGTACTTGCCGGAAACTTAAGAGACCAACTGTCCCCGTACTTCATAGCTTTTTTTATGCTGATGCTAGCTTTAGCGCTGTTGCCTCTTCGAACCATCCATATACCCAAAGCAGCTTGAGCAAGAGCAACCAGCCTATTTTCGGCCAAACATAGGTGGATGCACAGTCGAAATACCCAGATACACATAGGATACAGTGTAAGTTGACATCTGATTCGGAAAGGAGTGAATCGGAATGGGTGCAGTTGTACACGGTGGAGGTTACGGCTATGGTAGTCCTATAGGAATTATCCTGGTCCTCTTTATTTTGTTGGTTATTATATTACGAACATTTTAATACAGTAGATCCATTGCTCTTTTCAGGTTCTTATTCGATGAAATAAGGACCTGATTATCTTTTTCCACTTGGAACGAATCCTAAAACTGTTTATACTACAAACAGACTTATGATTTTGAACAAGTGGAAGGAGATTTCAATGTGCATTGCCATCATCGTTGAAGGAAAAAATGACAAAAGCCGTATCAGGCGAGTGCTCACAAAGGAAGTTCTGATCCTATGCACGTTTGGCACACCAGGCGTTGCCGCATTGGAGAAGCTGAAAAAGCAAGCGGCTGACCGCCAGATTTATATATTTACAGATAACGATTCCTCCGGCAAAAGAATCAGCGGCATCCTCCGTGATGTATTTCCCGATGCAGAACAGATTTACACACGCAAAGGATTCGCTGGAGTCGAAGGGACGCCTGAGGAATACCTGATCCAGCAACTGGAAAAGGCAGGACTTGAGGAGTATATCATTTACCCTCCCCCAATTCCTGCCTTGGACTAATCTACTTACCTTTGGATAACGCGATGACATCTTTCACGATATATTCGGGATCCAACTGCGGATCGCTGGCATCGTAATAAGTCCGCATTACACCTTTGGGATCTACGATCAAAATCGCATTGGAATGGCTTATATTCCCTTGCTTATCCTTGACCACCATAATGCCATACTGCTCAGCAAGATCGACTGTTTTTTTCTCATCGCCTCTTAAGAATCTCCACACTCCTGGCACCGCATGAAAAGTGTCCCCGAATTTCTTGAGCACCTCCGGCGTATCCTTGGCAGGATCAATCGTGATCGAGATGATTTCCGCCTTATTCCCCAAGTATCCTTTACTCTGGAGAGAATCCTGAACCTTGGATAGGATCTGCGAAGTCGGCAAGCAGACATCCGGACAGCTGGAATAGAAGAAATATACCAGCCTGACCTTCCCGTTCAAATCCTGGGAATTTACGATTTTTCCATCCACATCGGTTAATTGAAAGTTAGGCGCTGCTTTCATCGGCTTCAAATGATCATCCGCTGAAGCTCCAGGTGAAAACCAAAGCTTGTATCCGAAGGATACGATCATCCCCAGCAAAATGACAGATACAGCCAGCATGAACCAATTCTTCCGTAAATAGTTGCCCATGCGTGCACCCCCGTTTTAGCTAATGACGCCTCTCGTATCGACTACCATCAAAATGAACATTAAAGTCAAGTAAGCAAGCGAATAAAGGAACATTCCCTTAGCCCATTTGTCTTCATCCTTGGCATTAAAGCCTTTTACGCTCATCCATACCCAGACTAGTCCCATGGCCGTAACAACGATCAAATAAATATATCCCACATATCCATACAAGTTAAGCATAACGGTTACCGGCACCAGCAGAACGATATAGCGCATCATACTGATTTTAGTTACAAACGCCCCTTTGACTACGGGTAAAAGCGGGAACCCGGCCGCCCGATACTCTTCCTTGCGCCTGATGCCAAGCGCCCAGAAATGCGGCGGCTGCCATAAGAAAAGAATGCCGAACAAAATCCATGCACCCATGTCCATCGTTCCCGAAACTGCACAATATCCGATAATCGGAGGCATCGCGCCTGAAAAGCTGCCGACAAATGTGCTCCAGACCGATGTTCTCTTAAACCAAGCCGTATACACCCATACATAAACGAACAATCCGATAATCCCGAGCAAAGTGGCCATCGGGGATTGTACCAGGAAATATAATGTTGAAATACCGAGAACGCCAAGAATAATCCCGTACCACAGCACAACGTTGGGACTTATTTTCCCGCTGGGCAGCGCTCTGTTTTGTGTCCTTGCCATTTTGGTATCCATATCCCGGTCGAGATAATTGTTGAGCACACAGCCGGAAGCCATCACGAGTGCAGTTCCGATCAAGGTAAAAAAAAGCGCCCACAGATCTATATTCCATTTGGAAGCTACCCAAAATCCTCCGAAAGTTGTCATGGAATTCGAATATAGGATGCCTGGCTTGGCCAAATGATAAAAGTCCTTCCATGTAACAGGTTCAGCTTGCACCTGGGTTGCATCGCTCTCGACTGAGCCTGGAAGATCCGTCGCATTCACCGCGATACTTGAAGCCGCCTCAAAGCTAATTTGTTTATCCAATTTTTGTAAACCTCCTGTATCGTAAATCTCCGGTTATTCTTCGCTGCCGGAAATCGGCTGAACATGACATGAATTATCCTTTTTTTATCATACCAACCCGAACACGGTTTGACAATGAAAGGGGAACTAATGTCATGATATTGTCGATTCTGTTGCCATTTATTATTCCCATCACAAAAAAAGAAAGCCTTTCGGCTCACTTTTTATAGTATTATTTGTTTACACGCAAGGGCGCAATGGACAAAAGGATGGAACGCATAATACCCCAAGCAATGGAAATCAAACGCTGCAATTGCCAGGCATGGAGACCCATAACATTAAGCGCCAATCCATGTTTATAGGTTAAGCTTGCGCCATAGCGGAGTGAAGTTGAGCCTCCAGGCTTAATCTCAGCAAAGGGATGGACTTCGTCTAATGCAGCAAGTAATTCATCTACATGGGATTGGCGGATAGTCTCTGAGAATACATAGAGGCTGCCTAGATGGGTTTCAGCTTCCCAACTGCCTGGGGACTGAAGATTCATGAATTCAGGCACGATCACTTGATGCTGATAAAAGATCAGCTCTTCCCCATTAAACACCTTCAGCCGGTTTCCATATCGCTTATAATGAAACCTTTCACCTCGCTGCGTTCGACCCGGACATAAAAGCTCGGACATCATAAAGACAGCCCCAGGTTCCAGCCGAACCTCGGTTTCTCCACTGTAGCAGCTTTCTTTAAAAAGCATAAGCGGCTCCGGTATATATTCCAGCAATGCACCCTCTTCAACAACAATAGTTTGCCTCTGCGAGGAGCCTTGTTCGACCGATGGGTGTACTTTGGTAAAAGATTGATTGGTCAAAAATACAGAAGTCCCTTTTTGCAGGTGAAAGCTCAGCTCATAGTGATCTCCTGACATGAGTCCAGGTGAACAGTCCATCATATAGACGCCTATTTGATCCAGATGCTTGCTTCCGGCAGACAGCTTTTCATTCTCGTAACGAAAGGTTTTAGCAATTTTGAGCGGAGATGTGTGAAATTTGCGGATCAATTCGGTCCGGCCTTCGCGAGCTGCAAATTCCGCGACAATCTCCCCGCTCACCTTAGGCATGGGTGCACTCACTCTCCAGCCAAGTAACGATATCGTCCAATCCGTGTCCGTTGAACATATTGGAAAATATAAACGGACGATTGCCGCGCATTTTCTTCGTGTCTTCCTCCATAACTTCAAGACTCGCTCCCACGTAAGGCGCCAGATCAATTTTATTAATGATCAGCATATCCGAGCGCATAATGCCGGGACCGCCTTTACGGGGAATCTTCTCACCTTGTGCCACGTCGATAATGTAAATGAATCGATCCACCAATTCCGGGCTGAAAGCCGCCGCCAAATTGTCGCCTCCGCTTTCGATAAAAATAATGTCCAGATGCTCAAAACGCCTTTCCAGCTCTTCAATCGCCTCGAAGTTCATCGAGGCATCCTCACGAATAGCCGTGTGCGGGCAGCCGCCTGTTTCTACGCCTATGATACGGTCCTCCGAAAGAGCTTCGGAACGGATCAGGATTCGCGCATCCTCTTTGGTATAGATGTCATTCGTGATAACCGCGATGCTGTAGCGATCTGACAATCTCCGGGCCAGACGTTCCACGAGTGCTGTCTTGCCTGACCCGACGGGACCTCCGATTCCGATTCGCATCGGGCGGGTTTTGTCGGCCACCGGTGTTTCCCAGTGATCATGAGTGTGATTTTGTCCTTGGCACATTTGGTTAGTTCCTCCTCTGGATTAAAATCGCTGGATCAAGACATGAAGAGTCGGGAATACAGAGTTTCATGCTGCATCATGGCAAGATCAGCGGACGGGGTGTTCGTGTAGGCATCCGCCGGGTCCAGATGGGCGACCTGCTGCCAGGCGGTTTCGGTAAAAGGCAGCAGCTTGGCAAGCAGTACCTGGCCTTGCGTTTGACCCATGGACATCAGTCTCAATGCGCTGTTGATGCAAGTGACGATGCAGCTGTACAGAAAGCCCTCGACGGCTTTATCCATGGGAACCTGAAGGTGATAACTCACCCAGCCGTGGATAAGGGCATGGGTACCGGCGCATGCCTTTGATTGGACGGCCGTCTCCAGCGGTAACCAATCCCAATCCGGGTATAAGGTGCGGACTAGCTGATGCAGCCTTCTCCCCATTTTCTGGACTCCGCTTCTTGTTTCACTAGATGCCCTTTGCACGTGCAGCATATGGTCGATTGCCCACAATAGCTCCCAATTTTGGGACGGTGCGTACATATGGACAGCCTTGATCGCCATAGCATCGAATGGAGCCCAGCTAAGTGTCAGCAAGCTTCTGATGTAGGCTTCAAGCTGTTCCATATTCTGAATACGGCCTTGCTGCACCAAAGCTTCAAGGCCAAAGGAATGCGAGAAGCCGCCGATGGGAAGCGCCGAATCCAGAAGCTGCTGGTAAGCCAGCCAATGCACTTTAGAACCATCTGTCAATGAAGTCACCTCTGCCGATGTCCTGTTAAAACAAGAAATACCGCTGCGTCATCGGCAGCTCGGTTGCCGGCTCACAGGTTATCGCTTCCCCGTCCACCTTCACCTCGTAGGTTTCCGGATCTACTTCAATGGATGGCGTCGCATCATTATGGATCATATCCTTTTTCGTGATGCTTCTACATCCCATAACGGGTATAATACGCTTCTGCAAGCCTAACTTCTCAGCGAGACCGCGGTCATAAGCGACTTGAGAAACAAAGGTAATCGAGCTCTGCGTCAGGGAGCGGCCAAAAGCCGCAAACATGTATCTGCCGAATACAGGCTGAGGTGTTGGAATGGAAGCGCCCGGATCCCCCATCTGTGCATAAGCGATACTTCCACCTTTGAGCACCAGATCCGGTTTGACCCCAAAGAACATGGGACTCCAGATGACAAGATCGGCAAATTTCCCAGGCTCTATAGAGCCTACCACATGTGAAATGCCGTGTGTAATGGCTGGATTGATTGTATATTTGGCGATATATCTTTTGATCCGAAAGTTATCGTTCTGCTCGGTGTCAGGTGCCAGCGGTCCGCGTTGACGCTTCATTTTATCCGCAGTCTGCCAAGTTCTGATAATCACCTCGCCCACGCGTCCCATAGCCTGGGAGTCAGAGCTCAGCATACTGAAAACGCCAAGATCATGCAGGATATCTTCGGCTGCAATCGTCTCCGGACGAATCCGGGAGTCTGCAAATGCGACATCCTCCGGAATTCGACTGTCCAAATGATGGCAAACCATGAGCATATCCAAATGCTCTTCTATGGTATTGATCGTATAAGGACGTGTAGGGTTCGTCGAAGAAGGAAGTATATTCAGCTCGGCAGCGGCACGAATAATATCCGGGGCATGACCGCCTCCTGCTCCTTCTGTATGATAGGTGTGAATGGTTCTGCCCTTGATAGCCGCCAGAGTATCTTCAAGGAACCCAGCCTCATTCAAGGTATCCGTGTGTATGGCCACTTGAACGTCGTAACGGTCGGCTGCTTCCAGACAAGCATCGATCGCCGAAGGCGTGGTGCCCCAATCCTCATGCAGCTTAAGGCCAATTGCCCCAGCTTCAATCTGTTCCGTCAGCGGCTCCAGAAAGGATGCGTTTCCTTTTCCGGTAAAGCCCAGATTCATGGGAAAAGCTTCAGCGGCTTCCAGCATTCTTTGCAGATGCCAGGCACCCGGCGTACATGTGGTTGCATTGGTACCGGTTGCGGGTCCCGTGCCACCTCCAATCATGGTAGTAACGCCCGATGAAAGGGCAGCCTCAATCTGCTGGGGGCAGATGAAATGAATATGCGAGTCAATGCCGCCGGCAGTGACGATCTTGCCTTCACCGGCAATGACCTCCGTGCTGGCACCGACGATCATATTCGGATTAACACCATCCATGATGTCTGGATTCCCCGCCTTGCCTATCCCCACAATAACGCCGTCTTTGATGCCGATATCACCTTTTATAATACCCCAATGATCAATAACGACCGCGTTGGTAATCAAAGTATCCAGGACACCTTGATGTCTCGCAGCTCCGCTCGATTGTCCCATGCCGTCACGAATAACCTTGCCGCCGCCAAACTTGCACTCGTCGCCGTACACTGTATAATCATGCTCAATCTCCGCCCATAATCCGGTGTCCGCTAAACGGACGGCGTCACCCGTGGTAGGCCCGAAAGTCAGCGCATAGGCTTTGCGATCCATTCGATTCACTACAGCTTCGCCTCCCATGCTTTCCATCTTGCCAGAATTTCACTGGACATCTTTCCCTGTTCAGCAACCCCCTGAGATAAGCCATTAAGACCATGGGCAAGCTTGGATCCACCGAGCTCCACAAGCTGTACGGGCTTCTCTTCACCCGGCTCAAAACGGACTGCAGTTCCGGCGGGGATGTCAAGCCTCATGCCAAAAGCAAGCTCCCGTTTCATCTCCAAGGCACGGTTAACCTCAAAAAAATGAAAGTGAGAGCCTACCTGAATGGGCCGATCCCCTGTGTTGGTCACCAGAAGTTCAACTGTATTTCGTCCGACATTCATTTCAATAAAGCCCTTGGCGGTTCGGTACTCTCCGGGTATCATAACCTTGTCCCCTTTCTGCAATCGTCATCCCGTAATCGGTTGGTGGATGGTAACCAGTTTCGTTCCATCAGGGAAGGTTGCTTCCACCTGCACCTCATGTATCATTTCCGGAACGCCTTCCATCACTTGATTCGCTTTTAACAGCTTCGTACCTAATTCCATAAGCTGAGTCACCATCAATCCATCCCTGGCTCCTTCCATGATCTCCGAGGAAATGAGCGCGATGCTTTCAGGATAATTGAGCTTCAATCCTCTGGCCAGCCTTCTGCGAGCAAGATCTGCAGCTACGGTAATCAGCAATTTTTCCTTTTCCCTCTCAGTCAGATGCACCTAATCACCTCATTAAATCCGAATAATGGGACCTTCTTCTACTTATTATATGGGGGTCTATTAGAGAAGTAAATAACATAATGTCAGATTTTATACCGTAATATCAAGTAGATGAAACTATGTAATTTTTATTGACACGAGCATTCTGTGCTTCATTTTCTTTATCAAAAAAAGCTCTTTCCGTTCGTCACCAATTGGGCGAATGCACAATATGATAATTAAGAAAATTATGGACTATCCAAAAGCCAAGGAGGATTACATGCGATGATGAATAACCCTTACAAACCAGGGATGCAAGTTCCCTACGGTTATCCTATGCCGCCTTATCAGGGCGGTTATCAAGGGACACCCGGTGGAGCTCCTCCCATGATGCCACCGATGAACGGTGGAGCCATGGGTGTTGGCGGACAACCAAGCGGCACAAACGCTCCCGGACAACAGATGCCCATTGAAGAATCCTACATCGAAAATATTTTGCGGCTGAATATCGGGAAAATAGCGACTGTCTATATGACCTTTGAGAACAACAGGGAGTGGAATGCAAAAATTTTCAAAGGCAGAATTGAAGCTGCCGGCCGTGACCATTTAATCATCAGTGATCCCCAAACGGGTCTGCGCTACCTTCTGCTCATGGTCAATCTGGATTACATTACATTTGAAGAGGAGCTCCAATATCTCCCTTCCTTCGGTTCAGGAATCGGTGGAGTTCCTGGAGGCAGCCCAACTGGTCGCTAAACACAAAAGTGAATCCGCGGTTTCTGTGTCATTCAGAATCGCGGTTTTTTTTGTCTTCATATTCCTCGTGTGACACATCATCATTCCAAATCTCCACAAAAAGCCCGGGTTGAACACTCCCCTTCAGAAGTTCCAACCGCCCTTCCCGTTTCAACCATTCCCGCATATGATTAAGATAAATTAACCGCATATCTTGAAGGATGGAATACTCAACAAAAACTTTGTGCATTTTTTGGACCCCTTCATGATTTATTTTTAAACGTAACGTGGTAAACTAGGAGAAGAACAAGTTTTCCTTTAGACAAAGAAAACTCTCGGGAGGAACTAACTTGGATACGGGAACACATCTTGTTATTGGCCTGGGACTAGCCGGGCTGGCACAAATCGACCCTGTTGTAGCTTCTGATGGAATGACTTCAGCCGCTGTATTGATTGGAACCATAATCGGCTCCCAGATACCGGATTCAGATAGTCTGCTGCGCTTCAAAGGGAACGCACTCTACATCCGCAATCATCGCGGGCGGTCACATTCCCTGCCAACACTAATTATATGGACCCTATTAATCACTGGATTCCTTGGCCTGATTTTCAAAGGACTTCCACTCTCTCACATTGCCATATGGACTGGCATTGCCGTTGTCTTTCATGTATTCACGGATTTATTTAATACGTATGGAACTCAGGCTCTGCGCCCCTTCTCGGAGAGGTGGGTTTCTTGGAACATCATACACATTTTTGATCCTTTTATCTTTATCAGCCATTTGATCGCCATCTTTGCCTGGTCCTTTCGAGTGGCAAGTCCTGCGCTTATATTCCCAACATTGTACATCCTTTTGGGTTTATATTACATTTGGCGCAGCCTGGAGCATTATATTCAAGAAAGAGGCTTGCCTAAGAAGGATCCTGCCTATGAGCCGGGTGACAAGTATTACTTGATTGTAACCATTAATTATTATGTATGGAATGTAGTCAAACGCAAAAGCAATGGCATTTTTGTAGTGGGAGAATTGCGAAACGGCAGCCTTAAATGGATTGATGAGGTCAAATGCGCAGATCATCCCGCCGTTGAAGCCTCGAAAAAACACGAGGATATTCAATCTCTCTTGTATTTCTCATCCTTTGCTTGTGCGGAATTTAAAGAGCATAGCTGGGGTTATGAGGTGAGATGGGCGGATGTGAGATACCGCCATCGCAAGCAGTATCCTTTCGTCGCTGTTTTATTGATGGATCAAGAGTTAAATCCGTTGGATTCATATGTAGGATGGGTTAGCGATTCACGTCTGGAGAAAAAAATGCGAGTGGACACGTATTAGATCGCAGAAGTGCCTATTGGAAGATTCATCCATATGTTGGAAAAGCTCAAGGGATATTTCCCTTGAGCTTTAATATGCAATTCCAGTCTAACGGCCTTGTCCTTGCATGCCTGACAGTTGAGACTCTGCGATTTGTACCAAGCGACGGGTAATGTGTCCTCCGATGGCACCGGTATCACGAGTAGCCATATAACCATAGTAACCATCTTGAGGTATCTGGATGCCAAGCTCTTGAGCTACCTCATACTTTAATTGTTGTAAAGCTTGGTTAGCCTGTGGAACTACCAGAATGTTATTGCTTCTTGATTGTCCTGAACCCATAAGGATCAGCACTCCCTTCGATATACTTATTGGCATTTGATCTATCTGCAAGCTTGCAAACATAGTATGCGAAGAAATTTTTAAACTATACATCCGAAAGAAGGTGATATGATGAGTAAACCACTGGCTTTTTTATTCGCTGTTGTGGGTATCCTTTTGCTGACCTCCATCAGTTTTTTTATCAGTCAAGGCATGCCTTGGATGGTCCTAATCTCTTCCATTGCCGCACTGCTTTTTATCGGGTACGGCTTCGGAGTTAAAGCGAAAATGCGCAAAAAGCAAAATCGCAACAATTGACACTATTTGAACCATCAAGCTATAATTTTATTGTGTACAGTTTATTCATCTAAACACAATGCCAGTATGTTGGACGAATTAGAGGAATATGACTATATAATACTTCCCAACTTGTAAAGGAATGCGGTGATCATCATGCTTAAGATTGGTATTGCTTGTTATCCAACTCTCGGCGGATCCGGTGTTGTTGCCACTGAGCTCGGCAAGTTTATGGCGGAAAAAGGCCACGAGGTCCATTTTATCACCGATCGCATGCCCTTTCGCTTGGGCCAATTTCAAGCCAACATCCATTACCATGAAGTCGAAGTCAGCGATTATTATGTATTTCGCTATCCTCCTTATGATCTCGCGCTGGCCAACAAACTTGCTCAAGTCGCCAAACAAGAAAAGCTCGATTTGCTACATGTTCATTACGCCGTTCCCCATGCCATCTGCGCTTACTTGGCTAAACAAATGGTAGGTGATCATCTGAAGGTTGTCACCACCCTGCATGGAACCGACATTACTATTTTGGGTCATGATCCATCACTAAAGGATTTGATACGCATGGCCATAAATCAGAGTGATGCGGTTACGGCAGTCTCCCAGGACTTATTGATGGAAACCCGTGACGTCCTGGCGATTAACAAGCCCATAGATTTGGTCTACAACTTTGTAGATCCGCGGGATTATGCGGCGCCAGCCAATCCGCAGTTGAGAGCCCAATTTGCTGCACCGGATGAGAAAATTCTTTTACATATGTCCAATTTTCGCCCCGTCAAACGCATTAAGGATGTCATTGATATTTTCGCCCGTGTTCATGACCAGGTGCCTTCCCGACTTATGTTTGTCGGTGAGGGACCCGATCTGACGCATGCGGTCAAACGCATCAAGGAGCTTGGGCTGTCCGACCGCGTACATTATCTCGGTAAACAAAATAACATAGCTGATATCATTGCCATGTCGGATCTTTTGCTGCTGCCTTCGGAGAAGGAAAGCTTTGGGCTGGTCGCGCTTGAAGCAATGGCCGGGGGAGTTCCCACCATTGGATCAAACGCCGGCGGCATTCCTGAAGTCATCCAACACGGTGAGAATGGCTTCTTGGCTCCTGTCGGGAACACGGAAGAAATGGCCGCTTATGCTATCAAGCTTTTAACAGACCCGATACTCTACGAACAATTTTCTGCTGCCGGGGTGCATTGCTCCCAAACCAAGTTTTCCGCAGAATTGATTGCTAAGCAGTATGAGCAAATTTATTATCGAGTCGCACAGCCTGAGCTGTGTGAAACCGCTTTGTCTTCTTGAAGGAAATAAAGGCAAAAAAAACCCGCCCGGGGATTCACAGGTACTCATCTCCCCGGCGGGTTTATTTTATTTGCTCAATTGATAAGAAACCCCATACGCTTCTTCGCTTCCAGCACGGTCTCATTGGCAATGACAGCCGCTTCCTCGGCTCCTTTTTTAAGAACCCCCGCTACTTCTCCCGACTTTCGGATTTCACGATAACGCTGTTGTATCGGCTCAAGGACGGCTACGAGCTGTTCGGCCAAATCCTTTTTGAAAGGCCCATAGCCTTGTCCTTCGTATCTGGCCTCTATCTCGGCGATGCTCATCTCGGCAAAATGGGAGTAAATCCCCATCAAATTGGCGATTTCCGGCTTGTTTTGCGGATCGTACTTCACCTCTCTGCCTGAATCGGTTACCGCTCTGCTCAGCTTTTTTCGAATAACATCCGGTTCGTCCAGCATGGCTATAAAGCTTGCAGGATTGGGATTGCTCTTGCTCATTTTTTTGGAAGCATCATCCAACGACATCACCCTGCCGCCCAATTCATCCATATATAGCTCAGGCATGGTGAAAAATTCACCGAAACGGCTATTAAAACGATGCGCCAGATCCCTTGTTAGCTCTATATGCTGCTTTTGATCATCGCCAACCGGGATAAGATCAGCTTGGTAGAGCAGTATATCCGCTGCCATCAAGGAGGGATAAGTGAACAAACCAACACCAATGGACTCTTTACCGGAAGATTTATCTTTGAACTGTGTCATACGCTCCAGCTCTCCCATGTAGGTGAGAGTCGTCAGCAGCCATCCAAGCTCGGCATGAGCAGGTATATGGGATTGGAGAAAAATCGATGCTTTGCTTGGATCAATTCCAGCTGCCAGATAAAGAGCCGAAACGGATTCGCTTTGCTCTCTCAATGCCTCCGGCTCCTGTGGCTGCGTAATCGCATGAAGATCCACAATCATAAAAAAACAGCGATTATCATGCTGCAGCTTTACAAACTTGCTAAGCGCCCCGATGTAATTCCCAATCGTCAACTGACCGCTTGGTTGAATACCGGATAAGACTCGTTTCATCGGTTAAACCCTCCCCTGAGCTTGCATGATTTTAGACAACAAAAAAGGCCTCTCGCCGCAAGGGACGAGAGACCGTGGTACCACCCTAATTTACTTCTGCCAGCTTCAGCAAGAAGTCTTAAAGCTCCTGTAACGGAGAGCTTCCGTTCGGCATAATGAGAGCAAGCTGATGCAGCATCATCCATATGATAGATAATATACATCGCTATGTTCCGTTCAGCCTTAAGCTCAAGGATCCATTCAGCCTGTCTGTTACACCGATTCGCACCAACCATCGGCTCTCTGCAGCAACGAACACAAGCCTACTTGTTCCTGTCATCGCGGTATTGATTTGTTCTTATTATACACACCTGTTTTAGAATGTCAACCAAATGTATGATACAATAAAACAGATAAACGGTTAAAAAAAGGAGACTATGAGGAATGATCAAGAAGGAAGATTGGCAAGGAGTTCAAGTATATACCGTATCTAATGACATACTTTCCTTCAGCCTGTGTCCCTCTATCAACAACAACGTATACAGCATTTGGGACAAAAAGCTAAACCGTGAGCTGCTCCGCGTACCCGAGAGTCCAAAAACATTGGCAGAGGCTCGCATTCATTATGGAACTCCAATTATGATGCCGCCCAACCGGATCCGGAGAGGAAAATTTGAATACGACGGGAGAACCTACCAATTCCCCATCAATACAGCTAACGAGAATCATATTCATGGCGTGATCGGCAATCTCCATTGGAAAGTTACGGATATATCGGAAGAAGACGACAGCATAGCGATCACCTCATCCTTAAATATCCAGGATATCCCTGATACCTTCAAGGTTTATCCCCATCCATTAACATTGGAAGTCACCTATGTGCTCTCGGGTTCAACTCTTACTCACAAGCTAAAAGCAACAAATGCCGGCAATACGAAAGCCCCATTCGGATATGGACTTCATACTTGGTTTCTTTTGGATCATGAGCCGCAAAATTGGTCCTTTGAGCTGCCCGTAAACGGAATATGGGAGCTCGACCCGGAATTGATTCCGACTGGCACCATTCTCCCGCTAGGCCGTTATGCCGATCTTCCTCATGGGATTAGCCTGCAGGGACAAAATATGGATACAGTGTTCCAAATCGGATCCAATCAGCGGCAGGCTGTTTTACGAAAAGAAGGCTTTGAGCTAAGATACACAGCTTCCGAGCAGTTCAAGCATTGGGTGATCTATACGAAGGGTGAGACCGATAACTATATTTGTCTCGAGCCTTATACCTGGGTAACCAACGCACCCAATCTGGATCTGGATCCCGAAGTGACAGGGATCATCGGTATTGAACCTGGACAATCCATCGACATGGAAGTAAAGCTGGAACTTGTTTATACGTAACAAGAGCTATGGGAGCTGTATGTTTGCCCTTGAAACTGTGAAAGGGGCTGTCCCCTCAAGTAGATTCATCTACTTATGGGACAGCCCCTTTATTTAAAGGCAATTATATTTTCATAACTCCGCCGGTGCTCGCGGAGGTTACCAGCTTGGAATATCGGGCCAGGTAACCGGTTTTGATTTTCGGCTCGAAGCCTTTCCAATTGGCGCGGCGTTTACTCATTTCCTCGTCGCTGATCTGCAGCTCAATTTTACGATTGTCCAGGTCCAGCTCGATGATATCGCCGTCTTCAACAAAAGCAATCGGTCCACCTTCTGCAGCTTCCGGAGAAATATGGCCTACGCTGATGCCGCGGGATGCGCCGGAGAACCGGCCATCTGTAATCAGACCAACCTTGGCGCCCAGACCCATACCGACAATTTGTGACGTTGGAGCCAGCATTTCCGGCATGCCCGGTCCGCCCTTTGGTCCTTCGTAGCGAATAACTACGACATGGCCTTCTTTGACTTTACCATTGGCGATCCCATAAAGCGCTTCTTCCTGGGATTCAAAGCAGATGGCAGGCCCTACATGGCGTCCGCCTACGGACTTGTCCACGGCTCCTACCTTGATGATACCGCCGTCAGGTGCCAGGTTGCCGAATAGCACAGCCAAACCGCCTTTTTTACTATGTGCATCTTCAAGTGTATGAATAACATCGGTATTGAGAATTTCGCAGCCTGCCACATTTTCGCGAAGGGTCTTGCCGGTAACCGTAATGCGATCGCCATCCAAAGCACCCGGCTTTTTCAGCAGCTCATTGATAATCGCGCTTACGCCACCGGCATTATGCACATCTTCGATATGGTATTCGGATGCCGGAGCAATTTTAGCCAAATGAGGCACACGCTCGGCTACTTCGTTAATGCGAGAAATCGGATAATCAATTCCGGCTTCATGGGCCAATGCCAAGGTGTGAAGAACGGTATTGGTGGATCCGCCCATCGCCATATCTAAAGCAAACGCATTATCAATAGCTTCAATGGTCACAATATCTCTAGGTTTAATATCCAGCTTAATCAGCTCCATAAGCTGTCTGGCGGATTGTTTCACGAATTCTTTACGCTCTTCAGCAACGGCCAGAATAGTGCCATTCCCAGGAAGTGCAAGGCCTAAACCCTCAGCCAAGCAGTTCATGGAGTTAGCGGTAAACATACCCGAACAAGATCCGCATGTTGGACATCCATACTGTTCAAGCTCAGTTAAACTCTGCTCATCAATTTTCCCCGCTTGAAATGCGCCAACACCTTCAAATACGCTGGATAAGGAAATCGACTTGCCATTCTTATCTTTACCGGCCTTCATCGGGCCCCCGCTCACCATGATCGTTGGAATGTTGACGCGCAAGAGTCCCATCATCATGCCCGGAGTGATTTTATCGCAGTTAGGAATACAAATAAGTCCATCGAACCAGTGAGCATTCACAACCGTTTCAAGGGAATCGGCAATAATCTCGCGGCTCGGAAGCGAATAGCGCATCCCGATATGGCCCATGGCAATACCGTCATCGACACCAATCGTGTTAAATTCAAAAGGTACGCCGCCCGCTTCACGAATGGCTTCCTTCACAAGCTTACCGAACTCCTGAAGATGCACATGGCCCGGTACGATATCTATATACGAGTTGCAAACCGCAATAAACGGTTTGTCAAAATCCTCTTCCTTAACGCCTGCAGCACGCAGCAAGCTGCGGTGTGGGGCGCGGTCAAATCCTCTTTTGATCATATCGCTGCGCATTTTAGCTTTTGCCATTGAAAGTTCCTCCAAATATGTTTCTATTTTAGAATCTATCATATCATATTCATTATAAAATTTCTTCTTTACTGATTTGCCCACCAAAGGAAATTTATACTACCGGGCAGGGCAGTATGCTATGATATTCTCATCCATTATATGAGGAGCGTGAATCGTTTTGAAAGAGGTTCCTATCCCCTATGTTCGAAGCAATCAGGCCTCAATGGTTATTCTTATTGCCCTTTCGGCCATTTTTCAGCAGCCTTGGATCATTCTTATTGTTTTCGCTGTTGAAGTCGCCGGTTTAGTGTTCGGGGCAAAAGGCAACTTGTTCGTGAGCATCGCCCGTCCGTTTCTTGCCAGCCTGGTAGCACGTTCACACACAGAGGCCTTAGAGCTTCAGCGTTTTAATAATACGATTGCGGTCGTCCTACTTACCTTATCTGTAATTTGCTTCTCGCTGGGCTTTAATACAGCCGCATTTATTTTTGCCGGGATTGTCGCCTTTGCCGCTTTCGTTGCCATCTGCGGTTACTGTATCGGATGCACCTTGTATTATCAAATTAAGAGGCTTCGCGCGCATCGCTAGCTTAAAAAACGAAACCCGCTTTCGGGCCAAACGGCACACTTATTTGCGTCCGAAGTCCGCTTTAATCTCACCCCATTTACGGGTATCCCATTTCACAATAGGGTTTGAATACGTATGGCTTTGCAGCCAATTCAGCGCTCTATCGACCAGTATCCATATTTCTTCTGTAGAAGCGTCCCGTACCAGATTGCTGGCTACTTCCTTTTTACGGAGCCAGCTTAGCGCAGTAACCGAATCGGTATAAATGGTCTTGTTGCTGCCCTGCTTCCTTAAGTAAGCAAGCGCATGAACGATCGCGAGGAACTCTCCCATATTGTTAGTCCCCTTGCTGATCGGACCCTTATAAAAAAGCACCTCACCCGTGCGGGTGTCCACACCTTTATATTCAACAACTCCCGGATTTCCCGAGCATCCCACGTCTACAGAGATGCTGTCATAATTGATTTCTGGCGCAGTGCCGGAAGCTTTGCCGATTTGACTTGCAGACTCTGAGATTTGAGCAGCTTTACCCTTAAATTGGAGCGATTTCTGCCATCCTTTGGCAAAAGCTTGCAAGGCTTCGGATTCGGACTCATAAGCTTTGAATTTAGCCTGCGGGTACCCCTTGGTCTCGGCCTGGCAGTCGGCCCAAGTGCGGTAAACACCGGGATTATGGCCTACCCAGACTACATAAAACTTGTTTTGCGCCACGTTTTGAACACCCCAATAAACTAGTCTATGATAATGAATAACTGCTCTAAAGAATCGGCGATACCAGCCTGGCCATGGATTCCAGCAAACGAAGGATCATCGGACGTTTTCGATAACCTTCCCTGGTTCGGATAGCTCCAAATCAGCATCTATGGTCTCCTTCATAAACGCAGGATCAACTGCTCAACAAGTGAAACCGTATCGGCTAAATAAGGCCTGTAATCCAAGTCTTTGACAAAATGCAAAAATTGATTCCCTTGCAAGAGCAGCTGCTCTCTATAAGCTTTTGAGTCCAGCACATAGCTTTCCATCTCGCGAAAAGGTCGGTTCTGTCTCTCCTCTACCCAGGTGAATTCAACCTTGTCCTTATTCAGGTGTCGAACCGCAAAAGAAAAACCGCGGCATTCCGGATCCCCGCAGCCGCAAATAAAAAAAGGCATCCGCTGCCATTCGTCCGCCGGAGCCCAGCGATTGGGCTCTGTATCCTGAAGACCGCTTGCCAATAGGGCGGGGAGACCTACGTCGATGCAAAGAGGCTCTTCAATGATCCTGTTATCGTCTACGCTCAGCGTAACATCGGCATGGATAAGCTGCAAATCCTTATCAAATGACCATTGGTCAAGTTGTAATTGAAACATAAGCGCCTCCAACTGCTTGCTGTTTGTTATACCCATTATACCAGAGCTGCTTACCATTGTCGTTTGTCACAGCCGATGTAAAGTTGGTGATTATTACCATACACCAACAAGAGTAAAAACGGTACATTCGAGGATACTACCTATTACTGGAGGTGATAAAAATGGGTTCAGGACAATCTCGCAGCAATAACATCCTTGTAGTTCCACAAGCGAACCAAGCCTTGCAACAACTGAAATTTGAAGTTGCCCAAGAGTTGGGGATTCAAATTCCACAAGACGGCTATTATGGTTTTATGGCTACTCGTGACACCGGAGCAATCGGGGGTCACATCACCCGCCGCCTTGTTCAAATCGCCGAGCAGCAACTTGCTGGCAGCAACACAAGCGGCAGATAATTCAGTAAACAAAAAAGGCGGCCGACATGGCCACCTTTTTTTAGTTGGTAATAAAGTATAAGCTTTTCTAAGCTTAGCTTGCTTCGGAATCAACATTGACAAACGCACTCGTCATTTTAAAGACGGACTAGTCGTTTATCCTTGGTTGATTAAAGAATCGTAAATATGGTTAAAATTTTAAGGAAGCCCAAAATCATTTTGAAAGGAAGTGATGACGATGCTTTGGACAATCTTTGTTATACTTCTCGTCGTATGGGGTTTAGGTTTTGCTTTTCACGTCGCAGGTGGACTTATACATATCCTCCTGGTTTTAGCTCTGATTTCATTGATTTATAATTTGTTCGCTGGAAGAAGAAGCCGATAGCGGCAATCATTTTAGCATAATCCCCACGAGCCAATATGGCTTGCGGGGATTATTTTTTTCTAACCGGTTGATTCTGAGCTTGGAGAAAATTTTTCGTCTTCTCTAAAAGCAATTGCCAATAATTCTTGCATAATGAGCCTTTTCATTACTTTGTAGTTTTAGATAAGCTAATTCATTGGATTGCTTGCAAAACATCATTTGCAGCTTTAGCAGCGGCTTTTGTTGCATCTAATTCATCATCCCCCATTAATTGTATAATTCTTTGCACAAAGAGTGGCAATGATTTTTTTATTTTATCAAAAGTTATTATGCAAAATCAACTAATAAACCATTAGAATGACGAGCCCGCACAATAAGGTCAAGCTCACATACAATATGGATATCACAAAGATAAGGATTGATGAAAATGTCAACTATAACCGGCACCTGTAAAGTAATCATTAATACAGGGACCATAATTAACGGTAATTCGAATATCATCTCTCCAACTCAAAACTTTAAATCTATCAATGGTTCCGGCGCTGGCATTACGGGTGACCAAGCCTTGATATTTTCTAACATTAGCGCAACAATAACGAGAAGCGGGAGCATCATTAGATAGGGCTGACACTTACATAGTGTTCCCTCACTCTAATCCGCCATAAAATTTTTAGAAATAAAGGATAAATATGCAAAACAATTCTCATACTACCCATTAATACACACTTAAGGAGTGATTTCCTTGGCTAATCGATCTAACAACATTCCAGTTGTCCCCCAAGCACAGCAAGCTTTACAGCAGTTAAAGTATGAAGTGGCCCAAGAGCTGGGTATCACCATTCCTGCTGATGGTTATTATGGCTACATGGCAACAAGAGATACCGGAGCCATCGGCGGTCATATGGTTAGAAGAATGGTACAGATCGCTGAGCAGCAATTAATGGGTTTTAACAGGTAATACAGGCACAATAATAGGACTGTTCACTCATTTCTCCTCTGAAATGAACAGTCCTATTATTTCTGCTGTTTCTTATCGGATAATCTTCAGCCAGTCACTGCTTCTTTTGCTAACATAATGACTGTCTTTTCGCTTCCCGACAATGCCCTCCATTTTATTCTCACAAATAACATTATACAGTTCCGTCCCATTGTTCTCCGTGACAGGAATGATACTGATGTACGGATTGGGCTTTATTATGGACTCCAGTATAGATTTCCGCTTTATCAACGGCATCCGGCGCAGATCCCGGCCATCATGTTTCAAAACATCAAAAACAATGTAATGCACAGGCCTAATCTTTGCCGCGGCATTTATTCTTGCTTTCTTAGATAGTTGGAATCTTTCCATAACTCTCTCAAAATCTATTTGGCCCGTGTCCGGATCCAAGCTGCAGACTTCCCCGTCCAGGACTATATCTTCACCGAGCACCGCTGGATTCCATAGTTCCGGATACTGTTTGGTACATTCATTATTGTGTCTGGTAAATAACCTTGTTTCACCATTCTTATAGGACATGATCAACCTATGGCCATCTATCTTCGGCTCGAATAAATATGCGGGATCGTTAAATGGTTTGTCAGTCTCCTCGAGCAGCATTGGAGTAATAAACATAAAAAGCATCACCTAAGATAATTTTATCAATAGATGAGTGATCCGTTGAGTGGAAATTATAGGGGACGATTATCTTTATGTGGTTTGCTGACCATAAAAATAATGGCTTCATTAGTGAAGAGATTGTCTCAACTTATTACCTAATGCATTCATTTTTTCTAAGCATTGAATACATAGGCGATTTTTATGTATGGGTACACCGCATGATTCACAGAGATACGTGAGATTGGGATAACTCTTGGCAAGTATTCCATCCTTGATCATTTGGTAAATTGCCAAAACATCAACGTTAATCGCCCTTGAAAGTTCCTCCGTTGTTATGTTTGGATGATGCCACATGTATTCCTTGCAATCCAAGATTTCCTTGTCCACTCGTTTGCTGCACGATTGGCACATATTCCTGCTAGTTTTCTGATATAAACGTCCACACTCAGGGCAATTTTCAACCAACATCTCGCTAACACCTTCTTAACTGGATTTTAAATTGATGAAGGGAAGTTAGAAGGGCTATGTTAATTTCAGACTTTCTTTTGCTTGCTCATAGCCTATGGATAGATCCATTAGTAAGAATATTCCAGGGTTACTCGATAAACGTTTCTTCAAACGTGAATGCAGAAGGGGTTTTTCGTATTTTAGAATAGTTATGATCTCCGCTACTTTACCGCTGTTTCTTTGGAGATCAAGTAATATGTCAACACATTCTTGAAGAGATTTAGGATGGTCTTCTAAAGCTCGAACTTCTTCCAAGGCTTTCATCTATCTTGTTCCCTCGATTTTTAGCTAGACTTGTAACTATATAGAATTACATTATAGCAATGAATAAGTTATTATTCTGTGTGCATTGCTACAGTTTTCTGAAAAAGCCCTTGATCCCTCTTAAAAGTGATCTGTGAGCTGCTCTGGAGCAAAACTTACTCGCAATAATCCCCACAAAGCGATAAGGCTTGTGGGGATTATTGATTTGCTATGTAACATACGTTCTATTCTCTGCGTTCGTGGTCACCTCGTGTTTAAACCTCAATAATGATTCGGTTGATCGGGGATTATTTGTTTAAAGGTATATCCGCTTGGCAGATATTGCTGCCCGTTTGGATCCACCGGCCTGTTATATAATTGTTCATATGGAATTAATGTAATGTCGTATCTTGCGAATTTTCCATTTACCGTACACCAGTAAATAAATTGATTTTCCTCTTTCCTCGGTTCAATTAATACAGGCAATGTATAGTAATATTTATCGCTGATTGCATAACTCTTAACGGAATTAACGAAAGTGTTCAAAGCATCGATTTTTTTCTTATCGGTGATCCCGGTCATTGGAATTGGATTCGTATAGTCATATGTATAGTTAGGTTTTGGAGTCTCTTTCCAAGCTTTTTTTAATTCTTCTTCGCTGACAAACAAATCCTCCGTGTACTTTTCTTTTGAAATTGTAAGCCCCTTGGTATCGATTCCCATTTTATGAGCATCGGACAACCGATAATGAATCTTTCCTTGTGCATTATAAATCGTCAATATTGTATATGTACTACCTAAATACTGTAAGGTTTGAGAAGAAGCGCTCATCATCGTAATAACATCAGTTACTTTATCACTGAGTTGATCACTATAAATCCTGCTGTTAACATGAATAGCTTTCGCTTCATTATCCCAGTTGACCTGTGCATCGAGATACTGTGCAATACTTTTCAATGGAAGGTATGAATTATTGTCATAGATCAATGGTGGACTTGTTAATACCACCGGTTTTCCATTTACAAAAACTTTAAAATCAGGTCGTAAATAAGCTTCCACTTTCTGAAGAACGTCCTGAGCGTAAACACCCGCCGTAAAGCTAAGTCCTATCACAACCGCTGCCACCAGAATTCGAATGTTAAATTTTTTCATGGATTCTCCCGTGAGATATTTTTTATATTCTATTTATCTTCTATTTATCGACTTTAATCCATCTGATTATGAGTTTTTTTGTAGTAATAGCAATAAAGCCCTCACTCCCTGTTGTTCTAGTTGCTTCGCATGAAAAAACGGAGTCGGTTGGTTTCCCTTTTAACGTATTTTTCTCTCATGGGAGGGAATATTACTTGTCAATATCCTTTGCGAATAATTTGCTAAAACAAGAATGGAGAGTTGAGGAAAATACAAAAAAATGCTGCTCTCATTTCCGGTAAAATGGCAGGTAAATTAAGTCGGCTGACAGGTCATAAGGGTACCACTCTGCCTGGAGTTGTCGCATTGAAAATTGACCCGAAAATTTTATCGAAAATATCCGGACAAATTAAATATTTTATTTTTATTACCGGTACAAATGGAAAAACGACAACGTCCAATCTGTTAGCGCATCTCTTGAGGTCAGCGGGAATGAAAGTTTTGAATAATACTGAAGGCTCAAATATGATCTCAGGGGTAGCCTCGTGCATGGTTAATCACGCTTCAATATCCGGTAGACTGAAGTACGATTACGCTGTATTGGAAATTGACGAAGCCAGCTTACCGGTGGTTATGAAGCAAGTTACTCCGAAAATGGTCGTTATAACTAATTTTTTTCGAGACCAATTAGATCGTTATGGGGAGATAGATACTCTGATTAACCATATTGGTGCTGCCATTCATCCCATTCAAACAAAATTGATTTTAAATGCCGATGATCCGCTGGTTTTTCGATTGAGCTCTTTTGGCAAAGAGGATGTCTTTTTCGGGCTTGGCAAACAGTCCTACCATTTTGGAGATTACGGCATGTGTGAATCTAAATATTGTCCGATATGCGGTGAGGAAATGAAGTATGATCACGTTCATTTTGGCCAGCTTGGATTTTTTACCTGCTCTTGTGGATTTGAACGCCCGGACCCTCATTATGAAATCGACAGCGTTCAATGCAACCCCTTAACTTTTTCACTGAACAATAAAACGTACAGGATCAATATGACTGGCGCCTATAATGTTTACAACGTATTAGCGGCGGTTGCTTGCGCAGCGGAATTAGGGGTTCATGTTAAGAACATACAAGAATCCTTATATAAGTTTCATCCCGACAATGGACGTATGCAGGTGTTTCAATTTAGGGGATTTCCCTTCATCGTTAATCTCAATAAAAATCCATCCGGCACGAATGTCTCATTGTCGGAAATCCTTTCTACGAATCACGAGAAGCAGATCGTCTTTTTTATTAATGACTTTATTGCCGATGGTGAAGATGTGTCATGGATTTGGGATATAGATTTCGAATGCCTTCAAAGGGAAGATATCAAAACAATAGTATGCTCCGGCAGCCGCGCATCCGACTTGCTGTTGCGTCTTAAGTATGCCGGGATTGATCCCAATAAAGTGTTTAAAATTCCTTCTATAGATCAGGCCATAAAATACGCGCTTAATCATCCTATGCACACTTATTTGTTGCCAACCTATACAGCCTTGCAGCAGGTGAAAAAGTATCTTGTTAGGAGTGTGAAAAAGGAAAATGAAGCTTATCCTTTATAACTTTTTCCCGGATCGGTTAAATTTGTACGGAGATAAAGGAAATGTGCTAGTTCTTAAAAAACGGTGCGAATGGAGAGGCATTGAATTAACAGTTGTGGATATCAAATCGACTGCTTCATTGAACTTTTCGACGGTTGATATTTGCTTCATGGGCGGAGGGAGTGACCGTGAACAGGGTCTGGTTTCCAATGAATTTTTGAAAATAAAACAAGAATTTAAAGAATGTGTTGAGGACGGTGTAAGCTGCCTCGCCATATGTGGAGGTTATCAGCTTCTGGGGAGTTGCTATGTAACTTCCGATGGCTGTAAGTATAAGGGGATGGATATTTGCAGCTTTGAATCCATATCCAACAAAGATCGTCTGGTTGGTAACATGATGATTGAATCAAATGATTTTGGCAAAATAATCGGTTTTGAAAACCATTCCGGCCGAACCTATCACAACTACAAATCGCTAGGAAAAGTCATCAAAGGCTTTGGTAATAACGGTGAGGATGGAACTGAAGGGCTCCACTATAAAAATGTAATCGGAACGTATCTCCATGGTCCTCTTTTGCCTAAAAATCCTTGTCTATCGGATCACATCATTGCAGCCGCAATAGACAGAAAATACGGCAAAAGGGAACTTATTCAATTGGATGATGCTTTGGAGAACGATACCAAACAGAATGCGGAGAAAATTTGTCTCTCCTGAAAGAAACGATATTGTCTGAGCATCGCGAACCTAGGCACTCGTCAAATTGACAAAAGTACAAGTAATGCTAATTTATGTTAAAAAAGTAATATTGTAAATAAATGTGGGTTACATTATCCATTTTAATATGTTAGTCTTATCTAAGCCGAAACTTTCGTTTAGAAAGTGCGGGGGATGATTTATTTATTGAACAGAACACCTGGTGCCGCTCAGCTTTGAGCTGTCAGGATATCGCTGTTCATTTGGGGTGAATATCGGATCGTATCCGAATAGGGACTGTATCCTTTTGTCCGAACCCGACAACTAACCTCGTAGGCAATATACTAAAAGGAGAGATAGTATGAATATTCAACCTCTGAAAAAGACAGTGGTTGGGCTTGCTTTAAGCCTGTCCATTGCCGGATTCGCACTACCCGCTAACGCAGTCCATGCTGCGTCGAATAATACAGTTCAGACCGTTTCCGGAAAGTCATTGGCGTACAGCAAAGTTATGAACATTGTCGCTACAGCTTACTCCGAAGCGCCGCAAGAAAACGGATGGGGCCCTGTTGATTACTTCGGCAATCCCCTTAAAATAGGTACTATTGCCGTAGACCCCAATGTGATTCCACTCGGAACAAAGGTATACATTACCGGTTATACCTTTAATGGCTTCCCAAGAGGGTTAATCGCTACTGCAACCGATGAAGGCAGCGCGATTAAAGGGAACCGGGTCGATATTTTCATCCCGAGTTCCACTGGTCCTGCGAGTGATTTCGGTATCCAAAACGTGAAAGTTTACGTATTGAAATAAAAAGTATAAAAAGCAATAATCCCCACAAACCTTAAAGGCTTGTGGGGATTATTGCTTTGCTAAGTATTTCTGAATGAATAAAATATAAGTCCTTCAAACCGATTTAACCGTACTTGCCATGTTGTAATTCGACTCGAATTGAACGCTGGCGCATAGCGTGTTCTGCTTCAATGTGAAATCAAGCATGATTTCACCATGAGTCCAATTCTTCTTGTATTTCAGAGATTCAATTGCCATTTGGCGAAAAGTTTGGTATTGGGATTCAACGAGCCCTTTTGTATTCGCTTGGAGTTCTCCGCCTTTACATTCTAGCGGCAGATGCCTGATTCTATACTTTCCAATCACATTGTTGCGGATTTGAATAAAAACTGTCCCCGATGCATCATTTAAATTATTTGAATATTCTGGGATGTAGGACTATTATACTGTGACACTTTCACTTTTTCAACATATTTTTACATATTTATGCTTTAACATACTTTTATCGGAAGATTTCTATGAGTCTGAAGTCTGAATTATCGCATTTTTCGAGCCTGATATAGAAACTTTTTCCTATGAATGTTATAATTTTTTCGAGATTATTGTAAATACCCAATAATCTAACATTTCATTGAGGAGTCGATTATGGGTGTTTAATTTGTCTACAATATCTTTTAAGCGAAAGCTGCAACTAGGGTGCTTCGGACTCATAGGCATCAGTGCAGTCATGATTCTGATTTTACTTTTTGCCCCACAATGGAACCCCTTTCTTGGTATTATCTTCCTCGTTATTTTGATTGCTGGGAGTATTCCGTTTGTATTCTGGTTTGAAAGATCCTTAACCGAACCTATCGCTGAATTATCGCGAGTTGCACTTAACATTTCAAAAGGGGATTTTACGCAAAAGGTTACCATCACTTCGGATGATACCCTCGGCCAGTTAGGTAAGTCCTTCAATAAAATGATTGATAAGCTTCGTGAAATTCTACAGGATACCGGTTCGATTTCCAAGCAAGTTTTTAACTCCAGCAGGGACATCTACTTCAAAAACGAAAATTTTCGTGGTGTTCTGGAACAAGTCAGTATATCCGCCCATGAGCTGGCAACCGGTGCTGGGCAGATCTCCGAGGAAGTATCCCGTGCATCCGCTACTTCCAGTGATATTCAGACAAACATTTCCAGTTATGCTGATTCCGCCAAAGAGATGAAAGCTCGATCGGATCAAATGCTGAGGCTTGTGGAAAAGGGCATGACCACGGTAGAAAGCCAGGGAGCCGGGATGAAGCGCAATGTGGAAGTAACTGCACTGGTATCGGAAACGATTGATTCACTGGCTAAGCAAGCTGCAGGCATCACCAATGTGACAAGGTCTATTTCAGAAATTGCCGAGCAAACGAACTTGCTCTCGCTCAATGCTTCCATAGAAGCAGCAAGAGCCGGTGAACACGGAAGAGGCTTTGCCGTCGTTGCGCAGCAAGTGCGCAAGTTAGCTGAGGAATCCACAGCTTTGACCCGTGAGGTATTCGGCTTCGTGAAAAGCATTGAACAAGGGATCGGACAGGCCATAAGCAGTATCAAAATCAATGAAGATGTTGTCAACAAACAAACCGTGCTGATTGATCAAACCGAGAAGGTTTTCTCGGAAATCGTCGACAGTATGCGATTCATTTCGGTGGAAATATCCGGGTTCGCTGAGCAGAGCTCGAACATGCTGAGCAGATCGCAGCAAATTGCAGCAGCTATGGAGAGCATTTCCGCAATCACCGAGCAGTCCGCAGCAGGGACCGAGGAAGTGTCTGCTTCGATGAGCGAGCAGATCGGCACGGTTCAGGCAATTGTCAATCAAGCAGAAGAAATGACGCGGGTAGTAACTCAGCTGCAGACGGCCATTCAGGTGTTTAAGCTGTAAGCACCTCACAAAACAGATTCACCATAAAAAAAGCTCCCTCTGTGGGAGCTTTTACTGTAATGAGGCCTTCTTGAGCCATAACCGGCCTCTGGAAGGATAAAAAACATCCTTCCAACTCCTTTTCTAACTAATGAACTTTAGCATCAGTGAGAGCCATGAATTGCTTGACATCTTCGATAGCCATGTCGACTGCACTTTGCCAGAAGTCAGGCTGCGTAAGATCGACGCCGAGATGCTTCCGGGCCAATTCCTCCACAGTCATGCTGCCGGTATCCCTAAGCAAAGAGATGTATTGATCCTCAAAAGCCGGACCCGCTTCCTGGGCTTTGGCATAGATGCCAGCACTGAACAAGAAGCCGAAGGTGTACGGGAAATTGTAAAAAGGCACCTCGGTCGAGTAGAAATGCAGCTTGGCTGCCCAAAAATGAGGATGGTAGCTGCTAAGGGAATCTTTAAAAGCTTTCTTCTGAGCGCTTACCATCAGCTCGTTCAAGCGTTCAACGCTGACAAGTCCGTTACGGCGTTCTTCATAAAAATTAGTTTCAAAGATAAATCGGGCATGGATGTTCATAAAGAAAGCGATAGAACGCTGGATTTTATCCTCGAGTAATATGATCCGCTCTTCAACTGTAGCTGCTTTATTAACCGCTGCATCCGAAACAATCATCTCAGCTAAAGTAGATGCCGTTTCAGCTACGTTCATCGCATATTGCTGTGCAAGAGCAGGCATGTCATTCATAACATGCTGGTGATATCCATGGCCTAATTCATGCGCCAGGGTGGACACGTTATTGGCGGTGCCTCCATACGTCATGAAAATGCGTGTTTCTCCCGCGATCGGAAACGATGTACAGAATCCACCTGGTCTTTTGCCAGCGCGATCCTCTGCTTCAATCCAACTGCGCTCGAATGCTTTTTTGGAGAAGGCTGCCATTTTCGGACTGAACGACTCAAACTGTTCAAGGATGGTTTTTGCCCCATCATCAAAGCTGATTTTCTGTGCGGCTTCGCCCAAGGGGGCATCCACATCCACCCAAGCCAGCTTTTCAAGACCCATAAGCTTGGCCTTACGGTTTAAATATTCCACGAAAATATCCTTGCTGCGGTCAATGACATCCCACATGACATGGAGCGTCTTTTCCGACATACGATTAATTTCAAGAGGCTCCTTGTGAATGGTTGTCCAGCCGCGATGCTTATATGTCTGTAGACGAAAGCCTCCGAGATGATTGAGCGCTTCCGCACAATAGTCCGCTTTGTCCGCCCAAGTCTGTTCCCAAAGCTGGAACAAACGAGTCCGTTCTTCCAGATTTTCCGTATGGAGCCGATTGAAGCCCTGACCGACAGAAAGCTCCACCGTTTTTCCATCCTCTTCAACGGGCATACGGAATTGGCTGACTGTTGTATTGTACAAGTCTCCCCAGCCATGGTATCCGTCAATGGCAAGATCATTGATCAATGCCTCCTGCTCAGGCGGCAGCTTTTCTTTGGCCAGTGCGCGTCTTTCAGTTAAAGGAAAAGCGATCCCGGCGAATGCTTCCAGCTTGAGCAAGTCAGTCCAGACTTGATCCTTAGTCCCAGTTAAGTTTTGATCAAAATCGGTTAAGGACGACAAATATTCAGCGTAACATGTTTTGATTTGTCCACTTAAAAGCACGGCTTTCTTGTCTTTCTGATTATCTGCCATTAAGCAGGAAACGAAGGAATCCGCTTCATGAATATTTTTCAATATGGCTTGCAAAAGTTGAACAAGATCTTCAAGCCCCTTCGAATCGGACGCATTTTGCGGAGGGTTTGTCATATGAACTTTACCTTTGAACGCAGCGATATCCTCCTTCAGTTTCTTGAGAAAATCCAGAAGAGCCGGAGATTCGCTTCCTCCTGCAAAGAAAGAATCCAAATCCCATGTTTGGCTAAGCGGTTTGTTGAACAATAATATCACCTGTCCTCGAGTCAAGGTATGTAATTATACTATTTCATTAAAGCATAAACAGAACTGCACCGCCAATCGCTTTCTTCAGCTCATTGCTTCAGGCTTGAAAGTATGATATCACTATTAGATATATACTATATAAGGAACAGGAGGAAAATGTCCATGAAGCCGCTGCAAATTTCACCCGAAACTGCTCAAAAGCTTGCCGCCCAGCTGAAAATACCGCTCGAGCATTTGCTCCATATGCCACAACATATTCTTTTGCAAAAATTGGCCGAGCTGGCCAATGATAAAGAGGAAGCTGCTCCAAATAAAGATACTAAGGATACCAATAAACCTTGATTCCTTTCTCTCATACATGGCCTTACGAAATCATTATGAAGGATATTTACGTGGCCGAATGTCCATTTTGTCATAAAGATAACGTTCTTCTGCCATTAAAAATTCAGGAGCTGCAATCGATCCATGAAGGCAAAAAAAAGCTGCTTGTCTTTCCTTGCTGTCATAACAAAGCAACCCTTATCGATACGGATCGCGATTACCTGCTGGCGGATCGTCCGATTCGGATAACATGATCACAGCCTGCCTACTTGGCAAAAAAAACGCTAATGGACTCTAACTCCATAAGCGTTTATCTCATTTTGCACTCTGCATTTCTTCCGGCAATTCCAGATTGGCCTGGAGCATATCCTCGCGCGTCGTGGCCCATTGTTCGCGGCTTGCTTTAATCATCCCGGCATCCATAATGGAACGGTCATTGATGATGCGTCCGAACCACTTAACCGCTTCATTGTAATTGCGAAGTCTTCGATTGAGTTCACCGATCAAATACATCAGCTTTGCATTGTTCAGGCTGCTGCCTTCTGTTTCATATACGCTGACATAGGCGTCCAAAGCGAACTTCCAGGAAACGTTTTTCCTGCGCCCAATCTCCCTTGTATCGATACAGCCATGCGATATGATGTAAAATGCCAGCTACCACACGTACCTTTTCGTCTTTTATCTGAGCGCATAATAGAGCAAGTTTATAGGATTGCAGGGCATCCTCCCAGGAACGTACCTTGCCGTACTCCTTCATGTTCCATTTTCTCGCAACCTTTTTCTCGAAATCTGATTTTTGAGCTGATGTCATCTTATTGGAGAAATTCTCGGTGCTGGCAAAGCCGCAAAAAGGACAAATGCGAACGACATAATAATCAGGATTAATTTCTTTATAATGGGTACAAAAATCACTATCCGTCTTAGTCGCCTTCTTAAAGCTCGGCCGAACCCGCGAGGATTGGAATTTATTATCGCAATACGTGCACTTGACATCAATATCAAATAAAGGTTCTACCATGAATGACCGCCTTTTATCTCTAATTTTCATTTAGTGATCACCAGGTGTATTTATAAAATGATAAGCCGAGCCTCTCAAGCGCTCCAGCAGCATTTTTCGAAGATTATCCTCAATATCGATCTCGATCATGGCTTCATTCATACACCGCAGCCATGCATCCGCTCGTTCGTTATTAATCGGAACCGACATGTGTCTTCCACGCATCATGGGATGTCCAAATTGTTCGGAATAAAGATTGGGTCCGCCAAAGAATTGCGTTAAAAACAAATATTGCTTCTCCATAACCGGTTCAATGTCCGTAGGAAATAAGGGGGCAAGCAGTGGATCCGCTTGGACCTTAGGATAAAAGACCTCCACAAGCCGGCGAACCGTGTGTGCTCCCCCCATCAGTTGGTAACCCGTTTGACGCTCTGTGTCCATCCTGCTGTCCAATCCCCTTTAGCTATGGTTTAACTTAAGTTCAGTTTTCCCATTCCTCTTCCGCAGATCCCATCAGGGTCTCTCTAATGACAAAAACAAAAGCACATACGACTAACCCAGCAATCACACCCGTCATATGAACCACTCCCGCCTGTCAAGGATAAAAGGACTATCTAGTTCAATTGTACCATAACCGAATTAAGATTACAGCATTTACCTAAAGTTTTTAATACGGAATGTCTGTCCTTCTTGAGTCATATATTGAGGACAAGGGAGGGAAGTCAGTGTATGCGAAGAAATCAGTCCTTTACCGGGATTTACCTGATAGCTTTTTTGATCATAGCCATCTCCATCCTGCTGATGGTTTTTCCCCAGCAAGGCTTTGAAGCCGCAATGCGCGGGGTTTCCATATGGTGGGATATTTTATTTCCAGCTCTCTTCCCCTTCTTCGTTATTTCCGAAATGCTGCTCGGGTTCGGCATTGTCCATTTTCTGGGGGCGCTGCTTGATCCCATGATGCGGCCTGTGTTTCGCATCCCCGGCATAGGCGGCTTTGTCATGGCTATGGGCTTCGCTTCGGGTTATCCCGTTGCAGCGCGGTTAACCTCCCAGCTTTGGGAACAGAAGCTCGTTAATCGGGAAGAAGGCGAGCGTCTGGTTGCTTTTACGACAAGTTCCGATCCTATCTTTCTGATTGGAGCTGTATCCGTCGGTTTTTTTCATGATGCAAGATTGGCATTGATTCTGGCTGCCGCGCATTATGGCGGTGCCGTCATCATTGGGATTCTCATGAGATTTCATGGGAGGAGCGCACTACAAACGCAGATGCCGCCTTCATCCAAGGGACCCATTTGGAAACAGGCATTTCATGCCATGCACGAGGCTCGAATAAGGGACGGAAGGCCCATTGGGATTTTACTCGGTCAAGCTGTCAATCATGCATTAGGCTTGTCTTTTGTTGTTGGCGGTTTGGTTGTTTTTTTCTCCGTCGTGCTTGAGGTACTCACTGCCGGACACATCATGGGGTATTTGTATGGAGGGATTCGAGCCATCCTTGAGATGACAGGACTTCCAGGTTCCCTATCCGAAGCTGTCATGAAAGGCATTTTTGAGGTTACGTTAGGGGCAAAAGCTGCAGGCTCGGCTCCAGGCGAGATTTCGCTCGTCAGTAAAACGGCGATCGCCGCCTTTGTATTGTCATGGGCCGGGTTGTCCGTTCATGCTCAAATTGTGAGCTTGCTCAGCAACACAAATCTACGGTATTTTCCTTTTCTCGCTGCCCGTTTCATTCACGGTCTTATTTCGGCTGTTTTGGTATTAATGTTATGGAAGGTGCTCTATCCAGTTGGAGATCAGCTGTCTGTTTTCCTGCCCGACGATTATGCATCCGCTCCGCATTCCAGCTGGTTACTGTTGGTTATGCCGTCCAGTGCACTTGCTTTTACATTAACTTTCGTGCTGATAGCAAGTTTATTTTCTGCCTATACCTTGATTAAATTGATGCTTTGGAAAAAAGGAACTATCAAGTGAGTTCAGCCACCGGACTTTTCTTATTGTCAATTATTGATTATGATGAAGGGAGTGCAAATAGCTCTTAGGAGGAAAACACTTGAAATACAATATCGTGGATCGCGGGGATGAACATTCCCGGGGGTTGACCGAACGTTTTCACAATATGGCTGCACAGCATGGGATGCAGCGAGAGGAAGCCGCCCCGGAGATTGTCCTCTCTATTGGCGGAGACGGCACATTGCTGCAGGCCTTTCATAAATATATCACCCAGATTGATCGCATCGCGTTCGTAGGCATCCATACGGGAAGACTCGGGTTTTTCACTGATTGGAAGCCTGAGGAGATCGAGCTCCTGGCCGATTTGATGATGAAGGTACGTTCCCCGGAAGAGCTCCATGTGGTTAAATATCCGCTGGTTGAGATTGAAATCAAAACCTCAGCCGGCATTGAAACTCACTTGGCGCTTAACGAGTTTACACTCAAAGGCATCGAAACAACGCTGGTTGCCCAGCTCCATATCAACGATGAAATGTTTGAAACGTTTCGCGGAGACGGGATATGTATTTCTTCCCCCTCGGGCAGTACAGGCTATAACAAAAGTCTTGGCGGAGCCATGGTCCATCCAGCGCTGGAAGCGATCCAAATAGCCGAGATTGCCTCGATCAATAATCGAATTTACCGGACACTGGGTTCTTCAGTTATCCTGCCTAAGCATCATCATTGCGATATTTACCCCAGCTCGCAACAGCATATGCTGCTCTCGCTCGATCATTTGTACATCCAACGCAACGATATCATTTCCATTCGCTGTAGAGTCGCCGCTGATGTCAAAGTGAGTTTTGCCCGCTTCCGCCCCTTCCCTTTCTGGAACCGGGTCCGCGATGCGTTTATCGGAATTGAAAAGCATTAGGTCAGGAATCACACAGCACATACAAAAAGGGATTCTCCCCCAGTCATTTCATGGCTTTGGGGAGAGTCCCTTTTTGTTTGTGATTCCAATTATTCGGTATCCAGATCGGCGTCGGATTCCACATCTGCTTCAGGAGCGAGTGGATTTCGATTGGCGACTTTTTCAATAATGAAATAGGCGCAGCCGAAATTGCAATATTCGTTTAAGTAGTCCTGAAAGTAGGCAATTGAACTTTCCTTGGTGGCCTTTGGGTTGTTTTCCTTGAAAAATCCCCGCAGTCTCAGCTGATTATAGCCCCAGTCCCCGACGATATAATCATAACGCTCCAGCACTTCGCTAAAGCGGTCGCGAAATACCTCAAAATTCCAGGCCGTTTTATGCTCCGTCACGAGCTCATAGGTTTTGCTTCCGATATGAATCATGGTCGAGAGTCCGATCTCCTTTCTAAGACTGTCCAAGCTGTCAGGCCTGGACTGCTGATTTGACCTGCTCATGCGCATGGTAGGAACTGCGCACCAGCGGGCCGGATTCCACATGTTTGAAGCCTCTCTTGATGCCTTCTTGCTTCAGCAAGGCAAATTGCTCAGGGGTATAATACATCTGCACCGCGAGATGATTCATTGAAGGCTGCAGGTATTGCCCGATGGTCATGATATCGCAATCCACGGCGCGAAGGTCGTCCATCGTTTGCAGAAGCTCATCCCACTGTTCGCCCACTCCAATCATGATGCTCGATTTGGTAGGAATTTCGGGGGCGATTTGTTTGGAGCGTGCCAGAAGCTCAAGGGATCGGCGATATTTGGCTTTTGAGCGAACACGATCCGACATGCGTTCTACAGTCTCTATATTGTGATTAAGAATAT
Organism: Paenibacillus sp. GP183; assembly: GCF_900104695.1. Lineage (NCBI taxonomy): Bacteria > Bacillati > Bacillota > Bacilli > Caryophanales > Paenibacillaceae > Paenibacillus > Paenibacillus sp. GP183. The sequence continues at coordinate 4,684,365 of NZ_FNSW01000001.1, read as the reverse complement.
CCGGTTTGGCTTCAAGTACAGTACGCAGTGAGGCTTCACGCCCCAAAAAGTCAGGAATGAGCACTTCCACTCCGCATAAAGGCAGCTTGCCGCGCACCGCTTTAATAGTCTCGGCGAACACCATCGCTCCGCCATCTTCCAAATCATCGCGCGCCACGGAGGTGACCACACAGTGTTTGAGTCCCATTTGGACCGCTGCATCCGCTACCCGTTCAGGCTCAGCCAGATCGAGCTCCGTAGGAAGCCCTGTTTTGACCGCACAAAAACGGCAAGCTCTTGTACAGATATCACCGAGAATCATGAACGTTGCTGTACGATTCGCCCAGCATTCATGAATATTCGGACACTTCGCCTCTTCGCAAACTGTATGCAGCGTTTTGGAACGCATCATGGATTTAATCTCTTTAAAATTGTCTCCGGTATTCAACTTGATTTTGAGCCACTCCGGCTTTCTCTCTAGGGGTTTAGTAGCCACATTCATCACGCCTTTACAGTGGTTTCATCTGGAAAATAACATCATTTCATGCTTTTTTCATTATAACACGAATAAAAGACAAAACAATCCACTTCCCCATTCGTTTATGATACACTGAATTTGGTGTATATTGATATAAGCTTAACCTAGGTAAGGGAGGGAACTCAGATGACTATACTAGAAAGCACACGTGAAAAAGATCGCAAGCTGGGTGAAATTTTAAGAGGTATGGGGCGTGTTATGGTCGCTTTTTCAGGCGGGGTGGATAGTACGTTTGTGCTAAAACGCGCCAAGCAGGAGCTGGGTGATCAAGTAATCGCGGTTACGGCCGCTTCTGAAACTTTTCCTTCTCGTGAATTTGATGCGGCAGTCGAGCTTGCCGAAGAGCTGGGTGTAAAGCTGTTTAAAACAGAAGTTAAAGAATTGGAAAATGCCAGTTTTGTCGCCAATAATCCGGATCGCTGTTATCACTGTAAAACAGGACTCTACGCTCATTTGCAGCAGCTTGCCGGTGAAATGGGCTATCCCTATATACTCGACGGCTCCAACGTGGATGATTTGGGTGATTATCGCCCGGGTCTGCAGGCTAAAAACGAGAAAGGCGTCCGAAGCACACTGCAGGAGGCTGGCATGGTGAAAGAAGAAATCCGCCAGTTGTCGCAGGAGCTTGGATTAAGAACCTGGAACAAACCATCCTTTGCCTGCCTGTCTTCACGGATTCCTTACGGGACCAGAATTGAAAAGTGGAAAATCGATCAGCTCGATGAGGGCGAATATTTCTTGTCGCAGCTTGGTTTATATCAAGTTCGGGTTCGCCATCACGAAAAAATTGCCCGCATCGAAGTCATGCCCGCTGAAATTCATAAAGTGATCGAGCATCGGGACGCGATCTACGAAAAATTCACAAAGCTCGGATTTACTTATGTAACCCTGGATTTGCAGGGTTATCGTACCGGCAGCATGAACGAAGTGCTGTCTGAAGAAACCAAACAAAAGGTGAAAGAAGCTTCCTTATGACAGATTTGGAAAGAATACTTAAGCAGGTTAGCAACGGCGAGCTGGGCATAGACGACGCGAAGCGGCAGATCCAGGCGGGCCAAGCCGGTCAAGGCGCCGACACGCTGGATCTGGGCTTCGCGCAGCTGGACCTCGAGCGCGAGAAGCGCACGGGCTTCCCCGAAGTGATTTTCGGGGAAGGCAAAAGCGCGGAGCAGCTCGAGGCGATTTTCCGCCGGCTGTCGGAGCACACCGACCGCGTGCTCTGCACGCGTGTCGATGCGGCCAAGGCCGAGCATGTGGTAGCCGCTGTGGAAGGCGTCAGCTACCACAGGGCGGCAAGGGCGCTCACCTGGTTCAAGCGCCCATTGCTTCAAGTCCACGATGGCTACGTGGCCGTCGTGTGTGCGGGCACCTCCGACATGCCTGTGGCGGAGGAGGCTGCACTGACGGTGGAGTGCATGGGCAGTCACGTCGAACGCATTTTCGACGTGGGCGTTGCAGGCATCCACCGCTTGTTTCGGCGACTGGAGCTCATTCGCGGCGCGAATGCGATTGTTGTGGTCGCCGGCATGGAAGGCGCGCTCGCGAGCGTTGTCGGCGGTCTGGTGGCGAAACCGATCGTCGCCGTGCCGACGAGCATCGGCTACGGCGCGAACCTCGGCGGCATCGCTGCGCTACTGTCGATGCTTAATGCCTGTGCGCCGGGTATCTCCGTTGTCAATATCGACAACGGCTTTGGGGCAGGCTACTACGCAGGCTTGATCAACAAAAATATGTCAAAAAAAGGGTGACCCATGCGCATACTATATTTGGATTGCTTTTCCGGCATCAGCGGCGATATGACGGTTGCGGCCTTGGTCGATGCGGGAGCAGACAAGCTTTACATAGAAGAGGAGCTCGGCCGCATCAAGCTTGAGCCTTATTCACTGGAATGGAAAAGAGTAATGAAGCGGGGAATTTCCTCGCAAAAATTTGATGTCCTGCTCGATCCGAATCATCCTCCCAAGCACCACCGCCATTACTCGGATATCGTGAAGATCATTCGCGGCGCCGGCTTTAATGATCGGGTAACTGCGCTTAGCTTGGCCATATTCGAAAAAATTGGTATGGCAGAAGCCAAAATCCATGGAATTACCATGGAAAAGGTACATTTTCATGAGGTCGGCGCGATTGATTCCATTGTTGACATCGTTGGTGCTGCATTAGCCATAGACTCTCTGCAAGTCGAGAAGATTTATTCTTCTCCCGTACCTCTGGGATCGGGAACCATCCACATCGACCACGGCATTTACCCGGTCCCTGCCCCGGCCACACTGGAAATGATGCGCGGTGTGCCTATTGCTTCAACCAACTACGCGCTCGAGATGACAACTCCTACTGGGGCAGGCATCATCTCCGGAATCGTAGATGAGTTCTCCAAAAGCTTTCCTCCCATGATTGTCGATGCCATTGGTTATGGGGCAGGGACGCGCGATTTACCTAATCAACCGAACGTGCTTCGTGTGGTCATTGGTAAAATCGACCCCTTCATCGGGAAATGGCAAGTCACTCACGAACATTTAGCCGGAGAGCACCATCACCAGGAAGAGCAGCACCATCATAAAGAGCACCAACACAACTCTGCTGACGAAGATACGTTCGAAAGTGAGCATAAGCTTGACAGTGATGATCATCACAGCCATGAACACACTCATAGCCACCACCATGGACACGAACACAAGCATTAACCCGGCCGCAGAGAGCTGGCATTGAGCTTTGTGACCTCAATCTTGACCAGCGGCATCCATATAAAAGCAGCTTCTCCTGATCTCAGGATGAAGCTGCTTTTTGAATTTCCTGAAATTTCATTCTCACTTCTTCATAAACGGCCTTCAAAGGAACTTGATGCAGCCGTGCTATTTCCTCGCACTCTTTAAACTCTGGCGCATACTGCACCACTTTCCCCTGGTGCATGCCTATTTTAACGGATAAGGGACCCCACCTGGTTTCAACGATTTGAAATTCCCTGGCCAATCGATGACAAGATGCGTGCAAATAACGGATGCCTAGCGTTGTAGTTTCACTGAAAATGATTTCCTCCATCCTACTAAGCTTCGAGTCCTCCACCAATACATTCAGCATAATGCCGGGTCTTCCTTTTTTCATAATAATCGGAATCCAGTAAACGTCATTAGCTCCTTCAGCAAAAAGCTTGTCCGAAATGTAAGTCGTCCATTCAGGATTCATATCATCCAAATTCGCTTGCACCAGGAGCATCTGCTCGTCTACATGCTCGTCTCTGTGATTAAATGCCAATTTCCTCACCTCTACTCGCATCATAGCAAATATCACGGGTGAAAGGAATGCTTGCATTCTCGGCATAAAATTACTTTCAAAGCGCATGCTACCCAATATCAGATTATGAAAGGTGGGCATTTATGAAAAACAGGCATTTAAGGTTCAAAATCCTGTGGATCAGCTTGCTCCTCTGCTTGGCCGTTTCCACTCTTCATCCAAATTCAAAAGCGGTTTCTAAAGCCTTCGCCGCCCTTACCGATTCGTCACCTTCCAATGCCCCGGCAGCCTCTGTTGCTTCCCCGATTGAACAATCGCGCATCTTTGCAGAGCGTAAGGAATTATTTGAAAAAATTGGACTTGTTTCAAAAATTCCATGGTATTATTTGGCTGCCATCGATCAATATGAACGAAGTATTGGCGTTACCCAAAAGAGGCCCGTTCAGCAGGGTAAACTCGGCATTTATATTTCGGAATCGGATTGGGCGGGCAAGTTAAACCCTGATCCGCGCGATAACAATCCCAAGTCCATAGCCTGGTTTCATGGTCTAGGACGGGACGGCTCCGGGGATGGGATTGCAGACCGCAGCAATGAACAAGATCTTCTGGCTGCTGTCATCGCAAAGATTACCAAACACGGCTTGACTGCCGAAGACCTGCAAATTGGCCTGTGGGATTACTACCAGAACAGCCGAAGTATAACTCGGATTAACCAATTTGCGCAAATTTATGCACGGTTCAATACATTAGACCTTCATGAGCATGCCTTCCCGCTGCCTTTGAGCTCAAATTATTCCTATCGAAGCACATGGGGGGCAAGCCGCGGATGGGGCGGTGACCGGATACATGAAGGCACAGATCTTTTTGCCGAGTATGGTGTGCCTGTAAGAAGTGTTTGTTACGGTATCATTGAAGTCATTGGCTGGAACTCATACGGGGGTTGGCGGTTTGGCATACGTGACCTCAATGGCGTTTATCATTATTACGCCCATCTTTCCGGATTTAACAAAAATGTTGCCCAAGGCGATATCGTGAAGCCGGGACAACTGCTGGGTTGGGTGGGCAGCTCCGGTTACGGGAAACCGGGAACTTCCGGGAAATTTCCTCCACATTTGCACTATGGCCTGTATCGAGACTATGGACTCAGTGAATGGTCGTTTGATCCGTATTCCTATTTACGCAAATGGGAACGTGAAGAGCGCTCAAGATCAAAAAACAAGCGCCCTTAATTGGAGGGCGCTTTTGTATCGGTCCCCGCTTTGCTGCCGGCTGCCGGCGGAATCGTCAGATTCGGAATTGACATATGGGGTGCTCCTTCTTTAGTTGAGCCTACGGGATTACCCTTATTGTCAAAATAATAAGTGGGAACATCCCCTACGACAAGCGAGTAAGAAATCGGAATCTCCGTCTCCACAATTTCGGTGTCCGTATCAAACGGAATAATGACCGAAACCTCTGCAATTATGTGCACATACACTTCTACTAGAATCATATTGATGCCCGCATTTTGATAGCGAGTGCTGAGATCCACTTTTACATTTCCAGCCGGAACGAAGCGAATGGGAATATTGGGGCCGAAGGAGGCGAGAATCGCGCTGTTCAGCGCTTGCCCTAAAGGGACGTGCTCCGAGATGCTTTTGAGGTTTTTAAGCAGGCTTTGTACGGTTGTAATGGTGTCCGAAGTAATACGCATATGTTCGGCATAATTCAGCATAAAACCGGTCGTTTTGCCGTTCTTGTCTGTTTTCCAATCGATCAGGCTGTCGGCTTTCGTATTCTCTGAAATGCGGTCGGCAATAGCTGTATTGATGGACTGGGTAGCTATTTGCTTGATTCTTACCTTAGCTAAAGCCATAAGCGGGGGCCTTAAATTATGTTCAATGAAAATAAAAGCTTGAATCGAAAACAAGAAAAAGATGAGAAGCGCTATGATCAGCTTCTTCTTGGCGCTGCTTTTGCCGGTTGATCTGCTTCTCCACCTGCGTCTGCCCAGCATGGCGTCCCCCCCAGGGCTGTTCCCGTTTTAGTAAACCATATGCGGGATAAGCATAAAAAAGAAGAAGGGAGCCTCATTAAGGATACCGAATATATAAGCAAAGCCCAAGAATACGTCGAATGGATCAATTCCGCCAAGAAAGCGGAAACCCGAGCGTCTCGTATTGAAAAGGCTCTGGGTATGCTGAGCGATAGAAAGAAGCTGAAAGGCTGATCTCCATGCTGCTTGCCAGCTTACATCAATTATCCTCTATCGCCCATTTCCAATATAGTTTGCTGTCTGATATTAGGAGGATCGCCAATCAAAATTGCAGTGCCGCTGATATTGGATACGAAAATTTGGGTAAAAAGAAATGGAAATGGATTTGATTTTTTTTCATATGATTTTATATTCAAAGAAAGGAGTGCACAATTAATGAAAAGTTTTAATGATTGGCTTGGTAATAAACTGGCTTTGTACCTCTCTACAATGGGTTGTTTTTATATCATTTTTATGCTTGTCATTGTACCGCTGTTCTTTCAGCATCCAAACGATCTGGTGGGATGGGTTCAATACATAGTACAAAGTATATTCCAAGGTGTAGCCCTTCCGATATTGGGCTATGTTTCTACGAAAGCGGGAGAAAATCAAGAAAGAGTTCTGAATGAAACGCACGATACGGTCATGAAGAATTGGAGTTTGTTAAAGAGGAATTGCAGCTGGCGAAAGAAGAGCGTTGCGGCCGTTCAGAAATTGATCGAAGAATTACATCATTTTCATATTAAAAGCAATTAGGAAGCTGTCTGAATATTCGTAGCCTTGTAATAAGGAGACACTTAATAATTCGATCAACATATATTCCGTTTAAAAATGTCAAAAGGAGCTGCCAAGGGCAGCTCCTTAATCGTCGTTAACTTTTAATCAAACTTATATGATAATCATTCTTAAATTCAACAGTTGCCTCACGTCTTGATATCCCGTATACTCATTTTAGTGATAATGATTTTCATTATCGTTTGGATCAAATTGGAAATGAGGATAGCTATAATGAAAACTTTAAGCCTTAAAAAAATAGCGTTTGGTATTATGGGACTCATCATTGTTGGTGTACTGGTATGGCAAGGGTTTACAGCTAATGGTGCACCTGATCCTGCTACAAGTAATATAACTCCATCCACAGCTATTTTAAATACCGCTATCCTTGTTTTTCGTGAAGGGTTAGAAGCAATCCTTGTACTATCCGCAATTACCGCAGGTCTTGTCCGAAGTAAGAAAGATGCTTGGAAACCTATATTCGTAGGATCAGGCATTTCATTATTTGCAACCATCGTAACGTGGTTCGTTGTTGTAGGAATTATTTCCTTAGTGGGCAATACAACATCTGAACTTAATGTTCAAGCGGCAACAGGTTTACTAGCGAATATCGTACTCCTCATCATTATGAACTGGTTCTTTCACAAGCTGTACTGGACTGGGTGGATTTCTTTACACAACAAAAAGCGTCGTCAAATCACTGATGCAGCAGTTGATGAAAATGCAAGTCCTTCGGCATCGTATTGGAGTCTCGTTGTTATCGGCTTAACGTCAATGTATCGTGAAGGCTTTGAAGTTGTACTATTCCTCCAAAACCTCCGTCTACAAGTTGGAAGCCACGTCATTTTATTGGGAGCATTGATCGGATTATTCTTTACTTCTATTGTGGCACTATTGACCTTTGTTGGTCACCAAAAACTCCCGTATAAAAAAATGTTGATTTTAACCGGCGGACTTCTCGTTGTGGTGCTTTTGGTAATGACTGGTGAAACCACAATAGAAATGCAGCAAGCAGGTTGGATACCCACTACAAAACTGGATATAAATATTCCTGCCTGGATGGGACTTTGGTTCTCGGTATTTCCAACGGTTGAAACATTAATGGCTCAAGCTTTTGCTTTTATTTTTGTAGTTGGCTCGTATATTTTTCTACAATTCACTCGAGTATGGAAGCCCAAATTGGCAGAAAAATTAAGTTAAAGCATGAACAAAATCAATCTCCAAAAACCGGTCCACTTCTAAAAGCCAACGCTCCTGAACAAATTGTACATGGAGCGGATGGTTGTTGTAGCTGTCATAATCCTCTTGATTTGAAAAATCCATGGAAAACCCATAATCATAATCATTCTTGATGCTAACTTGCCGGAAGGCCCCAAAATTTTGTACGACAGGAATTGATGATAGTATCGATTTCCCTTCGTTAAGAAATTTTTCCGCCTCCAGCGAGCCTTTCGGATATTTTAAATTGAAAATGACCATATGGCGTATAACTTGGTTATTCATTTTTGCCTCCTAATATAACGACATTTTCCATTATTGTATCATAGCGTAACCTTTGTTGAAAAAAAATTGCAGTTTTTTTGCATCAATCTTAATTATAGAACCTGACGTTCACCTGTATCGGCGGCTTTTTGAATGAGATCAAGAAGTACATGCAGTTGAACCGCATCCTCAAAATTAGGAACGTAATGGGTTCCCTCTAAAATATCCACGCCAAATTTCTCGAGAGCTTGTGCAACATTGAAGATAGGTCCATTAGGGATCGTATCAGGAACCCAACGATATTGATCAGGAATGGATAATTCAGCGAGCGACGACGAGTTCTTCTGATTGGCAATTTTCATCCCTTCAACTTTAAAGTCTCCCCATTGGAACTGAGCATGAGTACTATCATTAGATAGTAGAATTGTACCCTCCGTACCGTAGATTTCTAATGAGACTCCTGTTCGAAAAGTTATGCCTCCCTGAACATGTATTGAGGCGGTTGCTTCACTTTTTAATGTTCCATTAATTAAGATTTGATCTGCAGTCGTCTTTTCGATCATTTCACCGGTTTCTTGCACTTTCGCTTGTTTGATTTGATTAGCTGTCGTTGCCGACAATTCTTTAAAATCGCCCAAAATATAACATAAAGCATCTATGGCATGTCCCGCATTAATCGTCAATAAGTTTGCACCATTGGATTGGTTCAATAAATATTTAGAGGCTTCATTCGTTGTACCGCCCTTTGCAGTTGAAAAGACTTTCAAATGGCACGAAAGCACTTTGCCGATATATCCCTCAGTAACCAAGTCTTTCACAAAGCTAACTTCAGGAGATTGTCGAGCTTGCAACCCAACAGCAGTATGAACCTTTTTCTCCGAAGCTAAATGATTCATGTCAATTGCTTGAGAAGTGTTTAAACCCAAAGGCCATTCACAATACACATGCTTTCCTGCATTGAGTGCGGCTATGACCGCATCGCAATGACCAGGAACTTTCACACTTACAATGACCATATCCACATCAGGGTGTTGTGACAGTTCATTTGAATCCGCGAATGCATATGGAACCCCATATAGGGAGGCACTTTTCTCCGCACTTTCCATCCGAGTCGTACCGATTGCCGTAATTTTAAACTTCCGAAGTCGTTGCAATGCTGGAATGTGAGTTGAACTCGCCCATTGGTTATTGGCTGATCCACCAATAATACCAACATGTATTGTTTTATCCATTTACTGCGTCCTCATTTCCGTGTTCTATCCTTCATGAAAGAAAAACCGAGTGAAATCAGGAATATTCCTGAACCGACTCAGTTTTTTCTAACCCATAGTCATGGAGATATCAATATTATATACCTTGCCAATCGGACCTTTACCCCTTGCTATTCCTCACTTTTTCTTCCTGTAGTATTACGCTGTTACTCCAGTTTTATCCTTCTTAGGGTCGTTGGCAGGAATTATTGTTTGGGGACCGCATCCGCTGCCGGGAAGCCTCAAAGAGAAGCACCGTTCCAGCCATGGCCACGTTGAGTGATTCCGCCTGTCCCTGCATCGGGATAATGACCTTCACATCGGCTTCAGCCGCGATCTCAGGCGAAACGCCTTTGGCTTCATTGCCGAGAATGATCCAAGTCGGTTTGCTTAGATCCGTCTCGTAGCAGCTTTGCTGAGACTGCAGGCTTGTAGTTACTAGCTGCATCCCTTCCGCTCTGGCACGGGGAAGGATTTGCAGCAAATCTCCCTCCAGAATCGGCAGATGAAACAAGGACCCCATCGTCGAGCGAATCGTCTTGGGATTGTATACGTCCACGGTTCCCGCTCCAAGCAGAACTCCTGCTGCACCCACAGCATCGGCACTCCGAATGATAGTGCCCAAGTTGCCCGGGTCCTGTACACCGTCTACGACGACGACAAGATCGCGTAGACCTGACCGCCAAAAATCCTCGCCATCGAGCATCGGCTTGTCGACCACAGCAAAAATACCCTGCGGTGTCTGGGTATCCGTGCACTTTTCGAGGACGGCTTGGCTGACGCCGATCCATTCAATTCTATCTTCAGTTGCCGCGAATAAGGCGGCTGGCTTACCTTTTTCGAGGCTGTACACAATAGTCGTTACATCCGCTCGTGATTTGATCGCTTCCTCCACCAAATGGAAGCCTTCAATCAGGAATTTGCCCTGCTTGTCCCGGCCGCGACGCTCCAGGAGCTGGGTCCATTCTTTTACACGGTAATTTTGGGGTGATACGATCTCTAAATTCATGGTATTGCGATACCAACAAATGGCTTTTTCATTCGTCTTCATCCATTCCTTTTTGTTCTCCATGGTTATCACGTATTATATCACAGATGAAGATGATACTCACTTTTGCAGCAGGCATGAAGCTGAAGTTTTATGCACATATTACTATGGAAACCGATATGGAAGTGAGGAAATGACGAATGTCAATCAATTTAAGTTTAAGGCAAGCCATCTTGCTGCGTGTGAATGACAAAACAAATGAAGAACTGCGTGAAGTCATAGAGGATTCAATTGGAGGCGAGGAACGAGTGCTTCCAGGCTTGGGTGTTTTGTTTGAAATTATTTGGCAGCACTGTGATGATGAAACCCAGAATGGGCTGATTGAAACGCTGCAGGGCCATTTAGGTTGAGGTTTATAAAGTAGATGTATTTTACGTCTTATAGTGAAAATTTAAAGGATGCCTCTCGAGATAAGACGTGTAATACGTCTTGCAGCAAAGAAATCAAGAGTAAATCAGAGAAAAACAATAGTTTTAGCGGTGTTTTACGTCTAATTGAAACTTAAAAATCTTAAATCAAGGGATTAAGACGTATTTTACGTCTTTTCGAATGAAGCAAAGCTTCTCTCCATTAGGACAGCAGCTCCCAAATCCCGTCTAAACAAATAAGGGCATTCCTCAGCAAAATTCATGGCTGAGGGATGCCCTTCCCTAATGAGCGTTCTACAGCGTAAACGCAGGATCCAGCAAGGCTGGCTTGCTGCATGTGCTCTTCATGATATAATGCTTGCCTTCGGCAGAAGCGTCGTGAAAACCGTGCATGGCCTCGAGCACATGATAACCCAATTCCCCGCTCGCGCGATGAGGGACCCCCGTGAGGATGGCGTGCGCCATATCGGCTACACCAAGTCCACGCGCGTTATCCGCATATCGATGAGTGAGCGAAATCTCTTCCCACTCCTTGGAACCGGCACGTCTGAGCTTTACGGGTCCGCCAAAAGTGTTCGGATCAGGGACTCTCAAGGTACCAGTGCTGCCATAGATCTCAAGATGTGGCAGTTCAGTACCTACCATAATGTCGAAGCTTGTAGTAATGGTAGCTATGGCACCATTGTCAAAATCAATCGTCCCCGTTATATGAGTTGGGGTTTTTACTTCAATCTTGGTGCCTGCTTTAGGCTGGCTGGTAATAGTCCTTTCAGGAAAAGTAATCCGGGTAGAGCCAGTAACTCGATGTATTGGGCCAAGAAGCGCAATCAACGCTGTCAAATAATAAGGTCCCATATCAAACATCGGCCCGCCGCCAAGTTCATAGTAAAATTCAGGAGCCGGGTGCCAGCTCTCATGCCCTCTGGACATCATGAAGGCTGTGGCCGCAACCGGTGTACCAATCAAGCCGTCTTGGATTAGCTTGGCGCAGGTCTGGATTCCGCCTCCAAGGAATGTATCGGGCGCGCTGCCCACCAACAAGCCCTTGCTGCTGGCCAGCTCCAGAATTCGCTGGCCTTCCTCGCGTGTTACCGCCAGCGGTTTCTCCACATAGACATGCTTGCCGGCCTCCAGAGATTTAATGCACACCTCCGCATGAGCAGCGGGGATCGTCAAATTAATCACGATTTGAATTTGCGGATCAGCCAGCAATTCGTCCACGGAATAAGCGTGGGGGAGCCCGAATTCAGCTGCTCTGGCTTTGGCTCTCTCCATGTCCAAATCCGCGCACGCAATCAGATCCAGATGCTCGAAATTGGGGCAATTTTTCAAATAAATGCTGCTGATATTACCGCAGCCAATGATGCCTACTTTAACCTTGGACATAAGCAGGAAGCCTCCTAAATAATTTGTTTAACGGGCAGCCCAAACCATGCCGCGCCGCATCAATTCCAACGTTTCCGGCATAGCGACAATGTTCGCTTGATGGCCAAGGGAATTATAATATACCTTGCCGCTGCCGTACATTTTCGTCCAGACTACCGGCATTTCCACATCGCCAAAATAAGTAACGGCATGCACCTGATTGCCAGGATCCACATGCATGTAATACTGCTCGGAAACCACAGTGAAATCGCCGATTCCCTGGGTCAAAGGCTGATTCAAATCTTTGATCCGCACCTCATAGGTCACGCCGTCATTGCCTGGGTGCGCAACCCATTGACCGCCTACCATGTATTGAAATTCCGTTTCATTGCGAAAAGAATCGCCCATCCCGCCATGGCAGCCTGCAATCCCGGTTCCCCCAACCTTTACTGCGTACAGCAGGGGCTTTAACTGCTCTGGTGTGATTTTACCCATGGTCCAAACGGGTACAATCAAATCGACGGAGGCAAGTTTGTCCTCATCACTGAAGCTGTCCAAGGTGTCGGAAATCTCAACGTTAAAACCCTCTTCTTTCAAAGCATCGCCCAATAGCGCTGCAACTTGCTGCGGTTGATGACCGTCCCAACCACCCCAAACGATTAGTGCTTGCTTCATTGTGTTTCCTCCTTAATCATCTCAAACCTGCACCTACAACTCGTCAATGCGAACCCAACGCCGCTGTGCAATCGATTGATCCACCGCTTCAAGCACCTGCTGGCACTTGACCCCATCCGCAAAGTTCGGCACCGGCTTACGATCTTCGGACAAAGCGTTCATAAGCTCAACAACTTCATGAATAAAAGTTTGCTCAAAGCCGATCGTATGTCCAGGCGGCCACCAGGCTTGCATATAAGCATGGGATGGATCGGTGCAAAGCACCCGGCGAAACCCCTGAACATCCTCGGCATCATCCCTAAAATAAACCTGCAGCTCGTTCATCCGCTCAAAATCAAACTTCACGCTGCCCTTGCTGCCGTTAATCTCAAAAGAATTCGTACAGCGGTGTCCCGGTGCAAAGCGCGTCGCTTCAAAGCTGCCCAGGGCACCATTCGCAAAACGCGTCAAAAACAAGGTGGCGTCATCGACAGTTACCTCGCCGCGCGGACCATCCTTGCTGCCCTTGGCGCTCAGCCCTGTCATCGAGGACGGCATCGGACGTTCTTTAATGAACGTCTCACTCATCCCGATGACCTCTGTCATATCGCCAACCAGGAAGTGGGCGAGATCGATCAAGTGAGCGCCAAGATCGCCATGCGATCCGGAGCCGGCCACTTCCTTCTGCAATCTCCACACCAGCGGGAAGTCCGGATCCACGATCCAGTCCTGCAGGAACCAAGCGCGGAAATGGTAGATTTGGCCCAATCTCCCTTCGTTCACCAGCTTCTTCGCCAGCTGCACAGCAGGCGAAAACCGATAGTTGAAGCCGACCATGTGCTTCACGCCCGCTTGCTCAGCCGCCTCCAGCATCTCCCGCGAATCAGCGAGCGTGAGCGCCAGCGGCTTCTCGCAAAACAGGTGCTTGCCCGCCTTAGCCGCGGCAAGCGCAATTTCTTTATGCGCGTCACTCGGTGCATTGATGTCAATGACATCAATATCCGGACGCGCGAGCAGCTCGCGCCAATCCGTAACGTAGCCATCCCAGCCGAATTGTTCGGCAGCCTGGGCGACGCCCTTCTCGTCGCGTCCGCAAATCAGCTTCATAACCGGCGCCGCAGCTTCCGGAAAAAACATATGAAGATCCCGGTAAGCATGGCTGTGCGCCTTGCCCATAAATTTATAGCCAACCATGCCGATATTCACTTTATTCATATCCCTTACCTCCCGATTAATTAATAACAAGTCTCAATGAACTTCAACTGTTTATTCTGGAAGATTCGCGAATAACGATGTGAGTAGGCAGCTTCTCCTTAACCATCTGCATACGATTTCCTGAGGCAGCTTGATCCAAAGCCACACGGGCGGCTTGTTTCCCCATTTCATAAAATGGCACATGGATGCTGCTGAGCGGCGGACTGCTTACCTTGGCTGCATCAGAGTCATCGCACCCGATTAAGCCGTAATCCCTGCCGGCTTCCCACCCCCTCTCGCGAAGGCCTTGGACAAGTCCGATAGCCATGCGATCATTTGCGGCGAACACTGCATCGATGGAAGCGCGCCGCTCCCAGATCTCTGCTGCTGCCAAATAGCCGCTTTTGCGGCTGTAATTGCCTTCAAACAGAAGCTCAACCCCATGGTTAAGGCCGGCTTCTCGCATCGCTTTATGATAGCCTTCCAGCCGATCACGGCTGTTGGAGTAGAGCGACGAGCCGTTAAGGAAGGCTATGCGGCTGTATCCTTGGTTCTGCAAATGGAGCACAGCATGATAGCTTCCAACTACATGATCTGCATCAATCTCATTAATGTCCATCCCGTTAAAATGCTGATTCACCAGACAAAAAGGCAATTTAAGCTCGCACAGCTGGTGAAGGGAATGTCTATGCTCCGGTGTATCCATTGAGCCAAGTATGACGCAGGCATCTACCTTTTGGGATCGGTATAAACGCGCGTAGTCGATGGTTTCCTCCGGAGAGAGCAGCATCAACAAGATGTCATAGCCCATCTCGCGAGCTTGTTCACCGACACCGCTTAGTATTTCGGAGAAATAATAGGTAGAAAAGAGATGTACCTTAGGTGTAAAAGGCAGCACAACCCCGAGGTTTCCGCTGCGTCTGCGGGCAAAGCTTTGAGCGATCGCATTGGGGTGATAATTCAGTTTTTTTGCTGCATGTAGGACGGTTTCCCGGGTTTCTTGCTTCATGGGGCCTAATCCGTTAAACACACGTGAAACCGTTGCTTCTGAAACGCCAGCCAGCTTGGCTACTTCTTTTCTGGTTACCATTTCAGAGGCCGCCTTTCAATCGTAATCACTTTTATGTACGCGCGTACATTTTCTCATTATAGCGCTGTCATTGTCAATCCTTTTTTGCATCAAAAAAGAGCAGCAAATAACCGGCTGCGAAAAAGCTCACAGCCGGTTATAGAATTTGGCATATCGCCGAATTTTATAGAAAACCTGCTTATTTTTCAAATGTCTGAAAATATAAGGATCAGGCAGTGTATTCACTTCAAGTATCCATGGCTTAAGATCTGTATCCAATGCGATGTCCACACCGATTTCTTTAATGCCTTTATATGACCGCCGCATGGCTTTTGCGACCTGGACTCCGAGTCTTCTGAGTTTGGCGATAAAGCTCTTTCGCTCGTCATTATCCAAATAACTCGAGAGCAAGACCTCGATTGGTTGTAAAGAGCCTCCGTTATGAACGTTGGTTACTATTTTTTGGGGATCACCTACACGCCCGATAATCCCTGTGCTTTCCCAGTACTGATTTGGGGTACGCTGCACCATCACTCGCAGATCAAACCGATTCCCCTTAAACTTCAGCATATCAATGCCTTTTTGCACCAAATATTTTCTATCGCCAATTTCCTTGCTTATCGAATTGAACATGGGTTCAAATTGTACAAAACTATTGATGTGTTTACCGGACTGGTAGCTGTAAGGTGTT
Source organism: Paenibacillus sp. GP183 (assembly GCF_900104695.1). NCBI lineage: Bacteria > Bacillati > Bacillota > Bacilli > Caryophanales > Paenibacillaceae > Paenibacillus > Paenibacillus sp. GP183. The sequence goes on along the minus strand of NZ_FNSW01000001.1, from coordinate 4,668,708 downwards.
TCTGCCGTCTCGTTCCACTCTACGCGCATTACACCTTTACCGAACGTGCCGATATTCGGTTTGATGTAAACCATTTTATATTTATTCAACATTTGCCTTAAGCTTTCCATGTTCAAGCAGCTTGTATCGGGAACATATTCGACCACACTGGAGCTGTCTTTAAGGATGGCTCTTGTTTTGGCCCATTTGCTGTGAACAAATCTGCGCATGAGGTCGGCCCTCCTTCGGCTATTGATGTTGCTGATAAACCTTCAACAGGGAATTCGCCACTACATTCCAATTGAACCTGAGAAGGGCATCTGATCTCGCTTGCATGGCAAGCCTCTTCGCCAAGCTCTCGTTTTGCGCCAGTGATTCAATTTTATGCGCAAACTCTTTAGCTCTGTGATAGGTGCTTACCAGCATGCCATTTTCTCCATCCCTGATAATCTCCTTGATGCCGCCATTGGCCGAAGCAATAACCGGAACCGCACTGCCCATAGCTTCAACATTCACTAGACCGAATGGTTCGTGCTTTTGAGAGGGGCAGACAAAACAATCACCCAGCCAATAAATGGAATGCAGCTTGTGATGATGGATTTTCCCCAAAAAGAGGGCCGGTACCTTTAGGCGTTTAGCCTGTTGTTTAAGTGAAGCGATATAGCCCTTCCTCTGCTCACCACCCGCGACTATGAGTCTTATATCCGGCAGGCTGCGTCTGGCTTGATGCACTGCCCGGATCAAGACGGGAAGACCTTTTTTGGGGATCACTCTTCCTACAAATAGGACATTAAATCCGTCCTCCACCTTGTATTTTCGTTTCATTGATGACCTCTCAAGTGGAGTTGGCGGTCGAAACCGATTCAAATCCGCTCCGAGCAGCACTGTTGTCACCTTATGGCTTTGACTCGGAAATAATCTGGCAATCTGGCTTTTTAATGAATCGCTGTTAGCGATGATTAGATCCACTTTAGATAGACAGATGGCAGAAGATTTTACCGATGCTTCCGGAGGGGTTGCAAACACAAGAGAATGCATAAAAAGAGAGACCGGCGTATCTGGAAACAATCGTTTGATTGCAGCCGCATAGCGAGGTCTATTGTCCACTTGGATCAAGTCAAACTGTTTACCTTCTAATGTTTGAAGCACCGCATTTAAATAGCGCTGCCTGCTTCCGGAAGCTACCCGGAGAATCGTTAAGTTTCCACTTTGTGTTATGGGTTTAAACCGGGAATGCTCCCGGCTGATCACAGTCACTTTATGATGCTTGGCGATCCTATGGGCGATCTCATTGATACAAATTTCCACCGATCCCCAAACCGGCGGCGGAACGGAGATTTGCTCAGGAGCGACTATACATATATGCATGCTGCGAATACACATCCTTTATGCAATTTCTACCCCTATTGTATGTATTCGGCGGAAGGTTGGTTATAGACTACGAGCTCAGCCAACAAAAAAGAGGCCCTCCCTCCGACCCTTAACGCACAAGCGTCAAAGACCAGAGAAAGCGGCCTCATAATGTATATCTTCCTTAAGGTGCATTGGGCAGAAACTTGGCTGTCGGATTCTTCTCCATCGCGGAACGCAGTGCATATTCACTCTCGAAAAGAACGACGTCATTGCCTTTCTTGTCCTTCACGAGCTGGGAGTTAATGCGGAATTTGCCGGGATCAACCTTTTCATCGACGATCCAGCGGGCAAACTGATAATTCTGCCGCATAAGCTGGATGTCCACGCCGTATTCATTTTTCATCCTGTGCTCGAACACCTCGAATTGCAGCTGACCGACAACGCCGAGAATGATGTCCTCAAAGCCGATAGTCGTAAATACCTGGATCGTACCTTCTTCCGTCAGCTGGTCGATTCCTTTTTGGTACTGCTTATGCTTGAGCGCATTTTTGACGGTAACCTTACTAAACAGCTCCGGCGAAAAGGTTGGAAGTTCATCAAAGATCACTTCTTCCCCCTGGCTCAGCGAGTCGCCGATGCGAAAAATTCCCGGATCGAACAACCCGATAATGTCACCCGCAAAAGCTTCATCCACGATATCGCGATCCTGAGCCAGGAATTGCTGCGGCTGGGACAGCTTTATTTCCTTGCCTGCACGACTGTGGCGGACGGACATGCCGCGCTCGAATTTACCCGAAACAATCCTAAGGAAGGCGATGCGATCCCGATGTGCGGGATTCATGTTCGCCTGGATTTTGAACACATACCCGGAAAACTTCGGCTTGGTCGGCTCAATCACGCCTGCATTACTGTTGCGCGGTTCAGGCTGAGGTGCCAGCTGCAGGAAGTTTTCCAGAAACGTCTGCACACCGAAGTTGTTAATTGCACTTCCGAAAAACACTGGAGTGAGCTCGCCTTTCATTACTTTTTCCATATCAAAAGGATCGCCAGCTCCATCGAGCAGCTCGATTTCCTGGCTTAGCTGCTTATGCAAAAACTCTCCGGCGATTTCCTTCACTAACGGATCGTCTACGCCGCTGACCTTGCGTACCTTAATTTGCTTGTGGTCATCACCCTGGAACAGCTCAAGCTGCGATTTGCCCCTGTCGTACACACCACAGAACTGCTTGCCGGAGCCAATAGGCCAATTCATCGGATATGAACGGATGCCGAGCACTTCCTCCAGCTCCTCAAGCAGGTCAAAAGGATCTCTCCCCTCGCGATCCAGCTTGTTGATGAAGGTAAAAATCGGGATGCCGCGCATGCGGCAAACCTGGAACAGCTTCTTCGTTTGGGTTTCCACCCCTTTGGCAACGTCGATAAGCATCACGGCGCTGTCCGCTGCGGTTAATGTGCGAAACGTGTCCTCACTGAAATCCTGGTGACCGGGAGTGTCCAATATATTGACCCGGTGTCCCTCATAATCAAACTGCATAACGCTGGAGGTAACGGAAATCCCTCTTTGCTTTTCGATCTCCATCCAGTCCGATGTCGCATGCTTGCTGGCTTTACGCCCTTTGACCGTACCGGCTAAACGAATCGCGCCGCCGAAAAGCAGCAGCTTCTCCGTCAATGTTGTTTTCCCCGCATCCGGGTGAGAAATAATCGCAAAAGTGCGCCGTTTGGCGACCTCGGTTTCCAGTTCCTTGCTTAACCCTGTAGTCATCTTGTTTATTCCCTTCTTTGTATAGCCTTGGCTTGCAGCTCGTCTATGCTTTGGCAGGCTGCAAATCAATCGTCCATTCGGCTTCTTGAAGAAAGCTCCGATCGCTGAATTCTCTGCCGCGAAACACGATTTTATCCGCATATACCTGTACATAATATCCTTGCGATTTCGTTTTGGTTTCTGCCTGAAAATTCCGGTTAAGCGGTCTGCCGACAGAAGAGTTATGGAAATAATGAAACGTCTCCTTCACATAATGAGGGGTCCCGTTTTGAAAATCCATGTGGCGGTGGCCGCAAAGCACAAACACATTCTTGTAGGGCTTTAGGATGCGCCGAAACTCCTTGGCTCGTATCAACTGATGTGTTCCGCCGTCATCCCCGATCGCAGGCAGCGGCTGATGGATCATGACAAATATGGGCCTGGCAGGATCATACGAAGCTGCAAGCCTCTCGGTCAGCCATTTAAGCTGCTCATCCGAATACCAGGCCCCTTCGCCGACCTCTGGTTTCTCCTGGATATAGGTTTCCTGGGAAAGAAGCAGGAAGGTATAACCATTCAAGTTAACCTCGTTGTACGGCTTCTTATAACCAAAAAACTTATTAAATTGTTCCCTGGAAAGGGCATCCGATTTGCCGTTGGGAAACGTATCTTTATCCCATGCGTTATTTTTGTTGAGCCATACCGAATAATAGTCATGATTCCCCATATTTGCATGGTAAGGAGGAAGCTTGTAGCTGTCCAGTATGGTGCGAAGCACTTTGAAGTCCTGGGCTGTACCGGTATCCGTCAAGTCTCCCGTCATAAAGATGGCTTCTACTTTGGAGTCAAAGGATTTGAGATCATCCAATGCTTGTTTGAGTTTAATCGATGTCGCGGAATCTAAGCTGGAAATGTGCAAATCGCTGAATACAAAATAAGAAAGCAGCGGTTCTCCTAATGCTGCTGTTTGTACTGTGCTTATATCGCCGGAAGGAAGCTCTGGAGATGGAGTGCCGGGAATTGACGTTGCAGCTTGCGCGGTCTCTTGTTCCACAAAAGCATGTTTGGAAAACCATTTCGCGAATCCGGCGCTAAGCCCGATCAAAGAGGCAGCTGCCACCAGCAGCCATCTAAGAAACGAACGTCTTGACATTTTCCCACCTCATTAACAAGTTACCTTCTAATTTCTCATTATAGCATAAAAAAACCCCTTGGGCATGGGGTTTCAGAGGATTTAGGCGATGATGCAGCCTTCAGCTTCCGATGAGAAATGCGCGCGCCGGAGCCGCTTCGATTCCAGTCAATTTAAGCGGTGCAATCACCATAAAATAATTTCCTGCTGGGACATCCTTAAGACGAAGCCCCTCCACAATGAGAATATGATTCGCCATCAGGGTTCTGTGTGTTCCATACTCGGGCTGAGCCCTTTCGATGCCAAGGCCATCGGTTCCGATGCCTTTAAGACCTATCTCTTTCGCATATTCCGCTCCATCCTCACGCAGGAAAACAAAGTTGAAATCGAATTCCTCCGAAGCGGAGTTGCGAGTCTTGAGCAGAATCCATTCCCCCTGCTGCAGGGCAAATGGCTCCAGATCGCTTCGGCTTATTCCCTCTTCCACATGAGAGAGATCCAGCACGCGAGCAGGACCCACCAGGCTTTCCAGCGGAATCGTTTCAATCGTTGCCCCTCCATCAATCATATGCAGCGGAGCGTCCAGATGAGTACCCGTATGCACATCCAGGGTTAGCTTGCTTTCATAGTTTTTGGCATTGGAGTAATTTTGCACATTGACAATTACAGGCTTCTTTTCTGCTTTATTTTTATAAACCTGCATGCCTTCGTCAATCGTCATCGAGATATCATAAATCTTCATGCCTCGTCCTCCTCAAACGGTTACCACCCATTCGACTTCTCCTTCTTTCTGCCCGTTGACCGGCCACCATTGGAAGCCATCCCGAGCGAGCAGCTCTTGGGCTTCCTTGGGTCCCCAGGAACCGGCAGGATAAAATTTCAAATCATCCTTGCGCTCCGACCAAGCCTTGGCGATCCGGTCGACATACTCCCATGCCAGTGAAACCTCGTCCCAACGCGTGAAATAGGTCGAATCCCCGCGAGCGGCATCATGCAATAAACGTTCATAGGCTTCCGGTGTATTAATTCCCACCTGGCAGCTTTGGCAGAAATCCATGGCAATCGGGATAATGACCCCCTCCGAGCCCGGCTTTTTCACATTCATTTTCAGATAGATTCCCTCCATCGGATTCACGCGGAAAACAAGCAAATTCGGCTGCAGGTCGTGCTTTTTCGCTAGGTATACATTGCTTGGAATATTCTTGAATTCCACAACGACCTCTGTCGTTTTGACCGGAAGCCGCTTGCCCGTGCGGATATAAAAGGGCACACCTGCCCAGCGAAAGTTATCCACAAACACCTTGGCGGCAAAATAGGTTTCCGTCGCAGATTCAGGATTAACCGAATCCTCCTCGCGATAAGCGGGCATCGGCTTCCCGTTGGCAGAAGTTCCATCCTTATACTGTCCACGGACGACATTCTCCCGTACTTCCTCTGCCGTTTCAAACAAGCGGAGCGAACGAAGCACCTTCACCTTCTCGTCGCGGATATCCTCCGAATGCATTCTGCTCGGAGGTTCCATAGCCATCATCATCAGCATCTGCAGCATATGATTTTGCCCCATGTCGCGCAGTGCGCCTGAGTGGTCATAATAGCCGCCGCGCTCTTCCACACCCACCGTTTCGCTTAATGTAATTTGAATATTGGCTATGTACTTGTTATTCCAGAGCGGCTCAAAAAAGGCATTGGCAAATCGTACGAATTCAATGTTCTGCACCATTTCCTTGCCGAGGTAATGATCGATTCGGTAAATATCCTTCTCTTCGAACACTTCCCGAAGCTGTCCATTCAGCTTCTCCGCGGACTCCAGATCATAGCCGAATGGCTTTTCAATCACGAGACGATGCCATCCCTCGGTTTCCACAAGGCCGCCTTCACGCAAATTCAAGGACACATTGCCAAAAAGCTCCGGAGACAAAGCCAGATAAAATAACCGATTGCCTCCCGTTTGGAACTTCTCTTCAAGACCGACCGTGAGCGATTTCAGCTTTTTGAACCCTTCCATATCGTTAATATCCAGAGACATATATTCAAAATGCTTGGAGAAGCTTGTCCATTTTGCTTCATCATCGATTTTATATCGAGCAAACTCATCGATCGACTGTTTGACGTCCGCTTGAAACTGCTCAATCGTGCGCGGTCTGCGCGCCAATCCAACTACCGCGAAATTTTCACCAAGCTTTCCCTCGCGATACAAGCTGTAGAATGCGGGAAACAACTTTCTTTTGGCAAGATCACCTGTTGCACCAAAAATAAAAAAAACGGCTCCACTCATCACTCATCATTCTTTCTCTGTTGGAATGTATATTACGTAGCATACCTAAATTAGGAGATTGATTCAACTTTTAAACGGGCAGAAGCGATTTGTCCATTAAATAACAGCCCAATTCGGTCACATATCGAGTGCTCGAATAGCCCAAGGCTTCATAAAAACCGATTGCCTTCGGGTTGGAGTCATCCACAAAAAGTCTCGCAGTCCTGCACTTTTTTTTCAAACCAAACTGTTCCGCTTCCAGCATGAGCTGCTTTCCCAGACCGCGTCCCTGGAATCTGGAGTTTACGGCAAGCATATCCACCAGCAAGATGCGATTTTTGATAAATATCGAAATGAAGCCCAGCGGACTGCGGTTGCCTTTTGCATATACGAAAGTGGTGTTTCGCAATAATCGTTGTTGAATCGATGAAAATGAAATGGACGAATGATTCTTGTATTTTTTGGAAAATGGGACGATTTCCTGGTTGATCAATCTGTAAATTACCGTGTCATCCATCGAAGGTACCCGTTTGCGAATCATCCGCCTTCGCCTCCACAAGAAGCAATTTTAATGCTATCCTATGAGTGACTTGGTCGAAATGCCTCCGCTTGTTTACATGGATCTCCTATTTATTATGTTCCAGTTTAACCCCAATTAATTATAGGATACAGAATTGGCACAAGGATGCGGATAAGCTTAAATGAAAAAGGGGCTGAACAAAAGCCACGAAATGACTTAGGTCAGCCCCTTTTTCATTTAAAATACTTTTTTCCCCAGCACATGATCCAGCGGAATAAAGCCGATCACCCGGCTGTCCGAGCTGTTGTTTCGATTATCTCCCATAACCCAGATATGCCCCTCGGGCACAACCCATTGTTTATCCGATTCAAAAATCATTTGCTCTTTCACATAAGGCTCGTCCAGGACCTGACCGTTGCGGTATACTTTGTGGTTTTTAAATTCCAGCGTGTCTCCGGGTTTCCCTATGACTCTTTTGATCCATACATGCCGATCGTCCGCTTTAAGAAATAAGCTGAGCAGCGGACTGTCCAGCAAATCATTCATCAAGGTCCGCTTTTGATCCACACGGCTGTCTATAATGACAATATCGCCATAATCCGGCGCTTGAGCAAAAGTATGCGATAATTTGGACACGTATACCTTTTGAGTATCATGTAAAGTCGGATCCATAGAATGACCCAGTACTTTGGTAGATTGAAAAATGAATACGCCCAGGAAAACCACCAATACGAAAGCGATAGCGATGGAGCCGAGCCAGCTTCCCATTTTTTTGAGCAGGATCATTGTTGTTCTCCCCTTTGCGGGCCTTATTCGGCCAATCCATGTTTAAAGGCATAAATAGCGGCTTGTGTGCGATCTTCCACACCGAGCTTGGCTAGTATGTTGGTTACGTGAAACTTAACGGTTTTAACACCAATGAACAAGTCATCCGCGACATCTTGATTCGATTTGCCGGCTGCAATGAGCCGCAGCACTTCCATTTCACGGTCTGTCAGCTCTTCATGAGGTTCGGGAACAGCTTTTGGCTGACGGAAGCGGTTCATAATCTTGGACGCAACCTGCGATTCCAGGATCGACTGCCCCTTGGCGGCCGCACGAATCGCCGAGGCGATCTCGGAAGCGCGGGACGTTTTGAGCAAATAACTAAAAGCACCGGCTTCTATGACCGGGTACATTTTTTCATCATCGAGAAAGCTGGTCAGCACGATAACCTTGCATTCAGGGTGAATCTGGAGAAGTCTGCGAGTCGTCTCGATGCCATCCATACCTTCCATCACAAGATCCATCAGCACGACTTCCGGCTTATATTCCTGCGCCAGACGAATGCCGTCATGTCCGTTGCCGGCTTCACCGACAACTTCAATGCCGTCTTCTGTGCCCAGTACAGCCGCGAGGCCGATTCGAACCATTTCATGATCGTCAACCAGCAGTACCTTGATGCTGCTCTCATCCATCCGCTTCATCTCCTTCAACAAATATCGAAACTCGAATTTCGATTCTCGTTCCGCGGTCGGGTGCCGTGATGATGTTCAAAGAGCCCCCGATTTCATTGACCCGCTCCTTCATCGATACAATGCCGTAAGATGTATGCTTCTTGGCATCCAGATTAAAGCCCACGCCGTTATCGCGAATTGAAAGCCGGATGCCGTCCGGACGATGAAGCAGCTTGACCTCCAGCATCGAAGCTTTGGAGTGGCGGAGCGCATTCGATAACGCTTCTTGAACGATGCGAAACAGATGGTCCTCGATGCCTTTCGGCAGGCGAATCTCTTCATCCATCTCCCAGGAAATATCCATAGGCACCTTGGCCTGCAGCTCATGCAGAAGCTCAACCAGCCCTTCAGAAAGCCGTTTGCCCTCCAAATGAACAGGCCGCAAGTGAAGCAGCAGCGCTCTCATCTCCGATTGGGCAACAGCAGCCATCTCTTCTATCAAATGGATTTGGCGCTGCGCCTTGTCAAAATCTTTCTCAAGCGTGCGGCCAACCGCAGTTGCTGTCATCGAGATGGCAAACAGCTGCTGGCTGACCGCATCATGCAGCTCCCTGGCTAGACGCTGGCGCTCGTCATTAATTGCCGAAAACTTGGCCTTCTCCGCCAACTGCGCATTATCATTGGACAAACGCTGCAGGGAGGTCACTTGTTCCTCCCATTTGATCGTAACACGTTCGAGCTGCTCGCCGAGCCTTCCGATTTCATCCTCACCGAGCTTGAAGCCTGCGCGTGCAAAGTTGCCCTTTTCCAATAATAGCATGGTTTCCATAATAGGTTCCAGTCTGCGTGTGATGCGGTTGCTGTACCAATATCCATATATGCCGCCGATCCCGATCACGGAACCGATCACCATCAAACTGAACGTAATGCCGGTTTGCCAATCCTTTAAGGGCATGAGATATCCGCGAGAATCCAAATAATAGATGATCACACCCAAAATCACCAGGCTGAAGAGGATCGACTCGCCCATGCTGCGCCATATCATATTCGTCAGTCTGCGTTTATAGCCGTCCAAGGGCGATGACCCTCCTCATCTCTTTTTGCAAGTCATTACAAAATTTTGATGTCGATGTTTCCTACGATATATGAAATGATAAGTTTCATCTGGTGGTCGCACTGATCATAGTTCGGGGACTGCCAGAACAGCTTGTTCATCACCCCTGCTTCCTTGTGCGCCGCCACATCAATTTGGCCAAATACGACGGAGGCTTGAACACTCACACCGATATCCTCCGGAACAATGATATCGATATCGCCTAAAACCCCTTGCAGGATAAGCGTCGTCTCTTTTTTCTCCAAAATGGCCAAAGACAAATCAATATGGGTTTCCCCGATAACGTACCAAATACTGCTGTCCTTGAGAATCCAGGGCTCTTTGCCGAGACGTATGCTGTCGATCACCTTTTGCTTGTTCACATAGGTATGGTCCCTGTGGACCTTTTTGGATCTGATATAAAAGAAACCAAGGGATATAAGAACTATGGCAACGACGAAGGAAAAACTGTTTCCAAGCAAAATAACGGCCCCGATGACTACCCATAAATAGCCTTTGCGGTCCGAATGCGAACGAATTTTATGAATACCGAGCAGCACCAGGAAAGCCGCGAGAATGGGAAAAAAGCCGATTGTATGATCCAACAGCAAAAAAAGACCGGCTCCAATCAGCACCAGTGCCGTGTTCCGGTTACGGTTGTTTTTCGTTGGCTCCTCCATTACTCACACCTCCTCTAGCTGCGCGTTTAAGTCCCTGCATAAAGCAAAAGCCACAGCGGCACTATCCTGCCCTATGGCTTTTATACCTTTCCTAGCATACCACAAGATAGTACAGCCTCCAAGATGCTTTTCTTGTGAGAAAAAGCTCCCTGATGGCACCGATTATCAGGGTTACAGCGGGAATGTCAACCTTAGGGCGCTGCAGCGAAATTGGCCGCTGCCCGCATGACAAAGCCGGAGCCGGAGCCGCAGCCGCCGCTATTTGCGGCCATGCCGCTCCTTGCAGCGCATGTCCCGCAGCTCCCGCTGCAGGACGCTGCCCGCTTCGCGGAGCGCCTCGCCCACATCGCAGCCGATCTCCCGGCCCGCGATGCCAAGCTCGCGCATCGTCGCCTGCGCCGCGCTGCGCTGGTCCATGCGCCGCTGCTGCGACGAGCCTGCCTGCGCGGAGTACGCCTCGCGCTGCTTGCTCGCCTCGGTGAAGTCGGCCCGCTGCAGGCGAAGCTCTTCCGCCAGCGCGAGCACCGCGTCCTGGCACTGCGCGTACTGCGCGCCGCACTCGCTGACGCTCGCTTCGGCGAACAGCTTCTCTTGCAGCGCGAGACGCGCCAGCGTCTCTTCGCCCGCTCTCAAGGCGAGCTCCGCTTGCTCGCCGCGCTTCGCGGCCATCTCTGCGGCGCTGCTTTGCTGCTGCCGGAGGGAGATGGCCTGCTGGAGCGTCTGCTCATACAGACGCTCCGTCTCTTGCAATTGCTTGCGCTTCGCGGCAAGCAGGCTGTCTTCGCGCTGCGGATCGGTCGCGCGCTCGGTGAAGTCGTGCCAGGCCGATTCGGCCAAGTCCCGTATTCTCATCATTACTCCCATTAGATAAAGCCCCCCAACCTTTTTCAAATCTAGGATCAGCTAGATATCATACCTGCCGGAATTGGTTTGTCGTTTGATCATTGAAATCCCAAAGCCAATGAGCAGCACCGCAAATACAATCGAGAACAGCCAAGACAGCTTTGCAGCCAATATCACAATTCCCAGTATCATGAAGAACCAGCCTATCTTTTTGCCGTTCCTTATTCCAACATAGCCTAGTCCGGCAATAGCTAAAGGCACCAGATAACCCATGATGTGAAAATGAAAGCCCAGCTTGTTAAACAGCACAAGACCTCCTATTAAAATCAGCAGCAGCGCCAATCCGCTCGTTTTGTTCAAAGACATCTTAATTTCCGCCTCTCGTACTTGATCTTATATTCTTTATTTTAGGCAAGAAACGTCTGAAACAAAACGGACCAGCGACTGTTATTCAACCTGGACCTTGGTCTAGGAGAGAATCAGACCAGAGCTGCGATTGTTGCGCCGCCGCACAAAGCGCATGATCCAAATGAATGACGGGCAAGTAAAAAAACCCGCTTGAACCTACAGGTTCAAGCGGGTTCAGATTGGCGAGAAGTCCCGTTTGCCGCTTTGGCGTAACCCTCTAATGGTGACAGAATGAAAAACATCCTTCCAGCACCGGTTTTCTTTTTCTCCTGTGCTGGTAGAATGAAAAACATGCTTCCAGAAGTAAAAAGAAGCCCATTGGGCCAAGAACTGCTACTGGAACGATGAAAAACATCCTTCCAGCACCGGTTTACTTTTTCTCTTGTGCTGGAAGAATGAAAAACATGCTTCCAGTAAATAGGCGCGCTAAGTCATCATGATTTTCCTTCAATTATTAAAAGAAATCCGCCAGGTAGGTTGAACGCTCCGGGATCAACTTCTCCAATCGCCCAACATCGGCAGTATCTCCTTGAATTCGGCCGATTTGCTGGAGAAAAGCTGCCTTCTGGTAGCCCATCAAGCATGCAGTTAGTGTTTGTATATCACAGATCAAAGGTACAGCGCCTTTGTCCGTATCTTTCTCATCGCTATGCTTTACTATCTTCGCTTCCCCGGCATCGTTAACCTGAATTTCAAACAAGCCATTGTTCCATTCAGCATGCTGATCGGAAACTTGAATAAACAACGGTTTTCCAACTCCTGCTTTTGCAAATGGATACTGTTTTATGAAATTCTCAACATCCACAATCCTCGCCATAAAATAAGGGACAATCTCCTGCTTGATCCGGGGATTGGTCAATAGAAAAGGCAGCTTATCATCCGATGGCGCTTGCAAAATGACTTTTTGGATCATGGAATCATGATTGGCAATAAATTTCCATAATCCCCGGCGTGCTGCTTCGTCCAGAAAAACAAGCTCATGTATGGTGCAGGTTTTATCCATGACCTGATAGTACATGTAGCCTTTTAACTCCCCTTGCGGATTGCGATATGTAACGGCATTCCCTTTTTTGAGCTTGAAATAACGGTTGGTCCACCATTCCTCATCTCGCATCAACATTCCGTTGTAGCCTTTTGCATATTGTTCATAGACGCTGTTCAGAAGCTTCCAATCCTTGCTGCTAATTCTTTGGATATGAGTGCCCTCTTCCATATCGAATCGAGGCAGCTGCTCGGTCGGAATTTCATATTTTAGAAAGTGGACATACGTTTCCCAGCCATATTTGCGATAAAAAGAAAATTCAAAAGGATGAAGAAACGAAACTGTTTCTCCTGCAGCTTTCATGGCTTTCAAGGCGTGCCTCAGCAGTTGACCCACCATTCCCTTACGCCGGAATTCCGGCCAGGTGGCTACCCCGGCTAATCCTCCCATGGCAAAGGACTTGCCCTGAAGCCATGTATGAAATTCCAGTACAGTCAGCTTGGATGCTAATTGTCCATCAACAAAATAACCCCACACTCGGTCAGGCTTCAGTCCACGGATTCGTTCTTTTCTTGCCTCTTCCGCAAGCTCAAATTGAAAAGCAAACTCTGACAGGGCCATGCTTTCGGATAATTCTTCCTGTTTTAAATTACGAATTTGATCCATGCTCTCCACTCCTTTTCTTCCTGATTTTCACACAAAAGCTTACAAGGAAGCAACAACAAAAAAAGGGCAGCCCATTATTCAAGGCGCCCTCATTTTTCAACTTCTATTTGGTTCCGGTAAAAGTAATTCCTTTAATGAAAAAGCGGTTGAAGAAGGCATAGATGATTATCGCAGGAATCGTGAAGACCATCGAAGCGGCCATGATGTAATTCCAGTAGCTGATCATTTGACCTTTAAACGTATTCAGTCCGAGCGGCAGCGTAAACATGGATTTATCCGATACAAACATCAAGGGCTTCAAAAATTCATTCCATGTCCCCATGAAGATAAAAATCGTTTGAGCGGCGAGCGCGGGTCCTGCCAGAGGCAGCGCAACCCGCAGGAATGTGCCGAAACGGCTTAGCCCGTCAAGCTCTGCGGCTTCTTCCAGCTCCTTGGGGAAATTGATGAAAAATTGGCGCATCATAAAGATGAATGTAGCGTTGGCCATAACCGGCAATGTCAACGCATAGTACGAATTGAGCATTCCGAGCTGTTTTAAGATCAAATAAGCGGGCACAATGGTTAGCTGTCCCGGGATCATCTGAACCGCCAATATCAGTAAAAACATCGTCTTGTTGCCAAGAAAATTGACTCGGGCAAGCGCATATCCTGAAAGCGAATTGATAAAGAGATTACTTGCCGTAGCAATGACGGCCACCAGCATGCTGTTGTACATCCAGCGCAAAAAAAGCGGTTCGCGGATAAAAATATCTGAATAATTTTGAAAGGTGAAATGTTTCGGGATAAAGTTAAGTCCTCCGGCAACAATTTCGGACAATGTTTTGAATGAAGACGACAGTGCCCATAGGAATGGAACGAGTGTAATCACGGAATATGCAATCAACATTGCATACATGATCCATTTGAGAAACCACAATCTTTCTTGCTTCTGCATCGGGTTCACCCCTTTTTCGCCAAATGATTAGTTCAGTTTTTCTTCAGTAAATAATCTGCGCTGGATCAGAGTTGCCCCCATAATAACGATCGCCAGTAAAACCGCCAGAGCGGAAGCATAGCCCATATCCAGGTTTTTGAAGGCATATTGATAGATCAACAGAGCAAGCGTTAATGTCGAATTATTCGGACCTCCGGAGCCCGCCGAGAAAATGTAGGATTGATCAAATAATTGAAAAGTTCCGATAATCCCCATGACGACAACAAAGAAAGTCGCCGGCTTCAGCATCGGATAAGTAATATAAATAAATCTTGACCAAGCGTTTGCGCCGTCCAACTTTGCTGACTCATAAAGCGAATCAGGTATGTCTTGCAAGGCAGCCAAATAAATGACCATAAAGTAAGGAGCGGTAGACCATATATTCATGAGCATGATGCCCTTCAGTGCAACAGCAGGATCACCCAGCCAGTTGTATTCAGGCAGCCCCAGAATAGACAATATGTGATTAAGCAGGCCATTCGAATTATATATCCACATGAAGATGAGCGTTAGTACAGCAGATGATGTTACGGTGGGCAAGAAAAAAATCACGCGAAAGAGATTTTTCCCTTTCAGCTTCGCGTTCAGAATGGAAGCAAGCAAAAGGGCAAGTACAGATTGTAAGGGTACAACAAACAGCACAAAGGACGCCGTGTTTTTAAGCGCAATCCAAGCTCTTTCGTCTTGGGCGATTCTCGCAAAGTTTTTGAACCAAATCAGTTTGTAGCTTACATCTCCCAGCAGATTTACCTTGTTGAAGGATAGATATACGGCATAGATCACAGGAAGAAATACGAATGTGCCTAAAATTAAAATAGCCGGAGACATAAACGTGTACCCAGTCAGCACATCTCTTAGATTTTTTCTCCATCCATGCCTTCTCATTTCCAGCACCTCCTTACAAATGAAAAGTAGGGAGGGAGATTCCTCCCTCCTTAATAGCAAGTCAAGATTTCTTGTATTTTTCGTTATTTACTAGCTGCAATTTCCTTATTAGCTGTATCCTGAGCTTTTTTCATTGCATCTCCTAATGCGCTTTTGCCTAAGAATGCATCGACGAATTGATTATTGAAATTAGTCATGATCGTTGGAAGTGTTGCTCCAGCTTGCCAAGGAGTTGCATAAGATGCGCCGGCAACAAGTGCTCCACGCAGAGGATCCTTGTCGTAACCAAGCTGTTGTGCGACAGATTTGCGGGTTGGAAGCGCAAAGCCCTTGCTGGTCCAGGTTTTCATTCCTTCTTTACCGGTCAGATAGGAAATTAATGTCCATGCCGCTTCTTTTTGCTTGGACGCCTTGTTCATAACGTAAGCAACGGTGTAGGCCATAGTGGCTTTTTTTCCATTAACGGTTGGAAGCTCCGCTGTGCCATATTGAATATCTTTGAAAGTGTTAGCCAGGTAAGGAATCGCCCAGTTCCCTTCAAATACAATGGAGGCTTTACCTTGGCCGAACATCTCTCCTCCCCATCCTGCTCCTACTTCTTTGGGCTCTCCGGAGGTTTTAGCAACATTATGCTGATCGATGACAAGCTGCAAACCCTTTAATCCTTCCGGAGTTGCGAAAGCCGCATTTCCTTTGTCGTCGGACACTTTACCGCCGAATGCTTGCACCATAAACATTTGACGAGCCAGCTCAGGTGCAACACCCATTCCGTAACGCACGACTTTGTCGCCTTCTTTTTTGGTCAGCTTCTGGGCTGCAGCTTGAAGCTCTTCCCAGGTTGCAGGGGGCTTAGTGATGCCTGCTGCTTCAAAATCCTTCTTGTTGTAGAACATGGCAAGTGTAGAGAAATCTTTAGGGAATCCGTAAGTCTTGCCATCCACCTTGAAAGCATTCAGCAGCGGCTGTTCAAAGTCGGCCACATCGAATTCGGGTTTAACATAACCGTCAAGCGGTTCAACGACTCCTTTGGCAATGAGAGCGGGGGCTTCAAAAGCGTCCAAATAAAAAACGTCAGGACCTTGGCCGCCGATCAATCTTGTTTTCATCACATCCATATACTGGTCAGCGATGACTTCATATTTGACTTTGATGTTCGGGTATTTGGTTTCGAAGTCTTTCAATACTTGCTTCAGCAAATCTCCTTCTTCCGGACTGGATCCCCATCCGGCCAAGCTGACAGTAACCGGCTCGCTTGTTTTCGCTGCTGCCGTCGGAGCTGCAGTAGCAGATGCACCGCCAGATGCCGCAGGCGTCTTTGTTGTGTTGGAGCACCCAGTAAGTGCCATTGCGGAAGCAACAGTAGAAATTAGCAAAACATTAGACCATTTTTTCATCTAAAAAATCCTCCCTTTGCTTGATCATCTATGATAATTGCAATTAAACCCTGTTAGTATTGAAGCTCGAAACCTGTAGTGTTGGAAAGAACTTCAACCTTCGGAAGCTCCTCGCCATTATTTCGCTGAATCCTCAGGCTTAATGCGCCCTTACCTACCCGCAAGTGTGAAACCTGAAGCTCATTCATCTGCGGCAATAAAGTCGGCCTTAGATATATACGCTTTCCCAGCGCATCCGGCTCTATACCTAGCAGCACCTGCAGGAATACTAGAGGCGTACCAGCCGCCCATGCTTGCGGTGAACATGCGACCGGATAAGGCACGGGGTATCCGACATTGTCTTCGTAGCCGCAAAACAGCTCAGGAAGACGTCCATATTCGAATTTGGATGCTGCTCTCATAAGACCTTCGATGATAGTGATTGCTTCATCCACAAATCCTAACCTGCTGAGCCCAAGCAAAGACAACGAATTGTCATGCGGCCATACGCTGCCGTCATGATAGCTCATCGGATTATAGCCCGCTGAATCCATACTCATCGTGCGTATGCCATATCCGCTGAACATATCGCTGGCAATAAGCCTTTCAGCCACAGCTTTCGCACGATCGGATGCAGCGATGCCGGACATAAGGACATGACCCGGATTCGATGTTACCGAATGAACCTGACGTTTATCCCGGTCCAGGGCTATCGCATAATAGTTCTCGTCTTCCATCCAAAAAGACTGCTCAAAACGGATCTGCAAATTTCGTGCTTGCACCTCAAGCTTATCGGCTAAATCCATTTTGCCCATGCTGCGGAAGATAGGGGCCAATCTGGTTTTGGCTTGATACACATAACCCTGTACCTCAACCAATGCAATCGGAGCTTTTGCATAATCCCCATTGGCGTGAACAACTGAATCACCGGAATCTTTCCAGCCCTGATTCGCGATTCCTTTGGACGAAGTCTGAAAGTACTCAACGAAGCTGTCTTCGTCCATGTCGCCAAATTGATCGATCCAAGAAAGCGCTTGGATGAGATGAGGCATCAATTGCTCAATGAACCCGATATCGTCTGTCCAATGATAGTATTCAGCAGCCAATATCAAGAACAGCGGTGTCGCGTCAATAGTTCCGTAATAGGGTGTAAATGGAATTTGATTGGTATTAGCGAGCTCTCCATAGCGTATCTCATGCATAATCTTACCCGGGGTTTCATCGCGCCACTCGTCGTGATTGCGACCTTGATAAGCGGCCATAGTGAGAAGAGTGCCTCTGGCTGCTTGCGGATTCATGGAAAGCATCTGAAGAGCGGCAATCAAGCTGTCGCGTCCAAAAGGAACCGCATACCAAGGTAAACCGGCAACCGGGAAATGCCCGTAACCAAGATCAGTAAGCAGCACGCGAAGATCCTGCACACCTCGATCATACAGCTGATTAAACAGCTCTGAATCGCTGTTGACTGCAGTAGAGCTCTCATTCCAATCCGCGTAGGAATCCTCGAGGAGCTTCAAGGCTTGTTCGGGATCATATTCAACGGGAACTTCTCCATTAATCACAGGTGCGATGAAGAACGAAATTTCTTTATACTGCCTGGAAGCGAGACTAATGTCGAAATGGATAGAACCATCTTCGCTTATAGCACTTTCATCAGAATCCCATTTAATCCGTGTTTCTCTCTGAATCTGATCGGCTCCCAAATATCCGATGGATAAGCTTCTGGACTGAATGGAAACTCCCGTTTTCTTCCCAACCATGCCATTTTGGAATCCGCGAACCTGGAACATATCCGCAAAATCACTTTCAAATAATACGGAAAAATTGAATTTTACATCCTTCGGATAAAAATTCGTCAATCGGACGGATTCGTACAACCCCCCTTTGTAAATAAAACGCTTTCTTGTAATCTCAACAGATTCTCTCCACAGAATCAGTTCTCCATCTTTTTCCATATGGGGATTCGTCAACCGAAGCACGGCGATATAATTCTCATCGGCCGACGAAGAAAGCAGAAGCGGCTTCATCCCGTTAATCGCGATTTCCATCCTGCTGATAAAACGGGTATCCTTGGTGTACAAACCGAACCCGGACGGATTCTCCATAGGGATATCACCGTTCTTATCCGTCATCAAGAAGAGATCGTTCTCTTTTATGACCCGATAATCCAATGGGTTCACCTCTCTAAGCTGTATAATGTTGATGATCCGAAACGTTTCGGATTGCGGCAAAAAACAATTCCAAAACATGTATTTGGCATTTTTTTAAAAACCGAAACGTTTTGGAACTTCCTGAAATTTATTATATGATAACATGTAAGCATTTACAACATTTTTTTTCGTTTTTATTTTATAAAATATTGATCATCTTGTCTTAATCACCTACAATTACTATAAAACCAAAACGTTTCCGGGGTGATGAGATTGGTAACTATTAAAGATATAGCCAAGCAGGCCGGCGTTTCCGTCACAACCGTATCCAGAGCATTAAACGGATATGACGATGTTAACGAAGAAACCCGAAAAAAAATAGAAGCTATAGCTCACAATACCGGCTACAGTCCTAACATGGCCGCACGGTCTTTAATTTCCAAAAAAACCAAAACACTTGGGCTGCTCCTTTCCAACGTTACTCGAAGCAGCTCCAAGGATAATATCGCTTTCGAAGTGCTGTGCGGAATGAACGACAGATCCGGCGAACTGAACTATGACCTTGTGCTATTCAGCACTACTCCACAAAAGCAAAGAACTAAATCCTATAAATCCCTCTGTCAGGAGAGAGGTGTTGACGGTGTCATTATTATGGGCATCCGATTGGATGATCCTTATTTGAATGAAATTGTCATTTCACCCATACCCTGCGTGCTCATTGATATTCCGATAAAAGGAAAAAATGTAGGGTACGTCACCTCTGATAATGTTAATGGAGCTTTCAAAGCAACCAAACATTTACTGGATGCGGGACACCGCCAAATCGGAGTCATCAATGGCCATTCCCAGGCTGACGTCAGCATTCAGCGGCTAAAGGGTTATCATGAAGCATTGAACAGCTGCGGTATTCCGTTCAATGAATCGCTTGTAAGGGACGGCTCCTTCTCTGAAAATGATGCAAAGGAAGCTACGTACCAGCTCCTATCCCAACATCCGGACGTGACTGCACTGTTCTGTGCCAGTGATCTTATGGCACTAGGTGCTATGCAAGCCGTTCGCGGCTTAGGACTTCAGCTGCCGCAGGATGTATCCATCGTAGGCTTCGACAATATCAATGTATCGGCCTATTGTTCACCTGCACTAACGACGATTAATCAAAATCCGTACGAAATGGGTTATCAAGCTGCACAAATGTTAATTGATCTGCTGGAAGGCCGGAACGTCAATCACAATCTTGTGCTTTCTACCGAATTGATTGTACGCGAAAGCGTGCGGCCGCTGCCTTAATGGCTAACGGACGCACTCTTTTTATTTGCGCTATATGATCATTCAGAGCATGTAAATATTCACTTTTTCATCCTTGCGAAAACCGCTGCCGCCAGCAGGAAGGTAAATCAAGCAATCAGCATCTTTAATCGATACCATGATGCTTGATTTATCTGCGCCTGCCGGTTTGACATAAAGCCTGCCGTCATCAATTCGCGTCGTTCCTCTTACATAGCGCGGATAGGCGGAGCCTTTCTCATAATCGACTTCCAAAAAAGCCGTGCATGCTTCAGGATACGGCTGCCTTACGCCCTGCATGCTTTCCAGTACTGGCCGGGCAAACAGCTCAAAGCCTACAAACGCAGCGCCAGGATTACCGGATAGGGCTAAAAGCAGCTTATCCTGCCAAACCGCTGCGCTGGTCGGGCTGCCTGGCCGCATTGCGATTTTATTGAACAGCAATGTTCCATTCCAGCGCTTAAATACTTCCACCAGCACATCATAGTCGCCAACAGATACTCCGCCTGAGGTGATAACACAATCGGCGGATTCAAACGCTTGGACAAGCGCAGTCTGTACCTGCTCCGGATCATCTGCCAATGGAGGCATGATCATCGGTATTCCTCCGCAAGCCTCGACTTGGCAGGCCAGCATGTAGCTGTTACTGTTTCGGATTCGGCCCGGCGCCATCGCGTCCCCCACCTTCAACAGCTCCGAGCCAGTTGAAAAGATAGCCACCCGCGGCTTGCTATAAATGGCCACAGTTTCATAGCCAAAGGTGGCCAGAAGCGCGGCCTCACCGGAAGCAATACGGCATCCCCGCTGCAAGACCCTTTCTCCTTCGCTGATCTCGCCTGCTATGGGTGTTATATTTTGGCCGCTGAACAGGCTCTTTCGGATGAATGTGCGTTCCACATGTCCATAGTCTAAGCCCTCAGCCGATCCCTTTTCCGTCATTTCCAGCATGACGACAGCATCCGCTCCTTCCGGAACCGGAGCACCTGTCATGATGCGGGCCGCCATTCCGGATTCAATCTTCCGAATCGGCACTGTCCCGCTTGGGATATGCTCGATAACTGTCAGCCCCACCGGATTCTCCGGAGAGGCTGCCGCAATATCTGCGGATCGCACTGCATATCCGTCAACTCCGGAACGGCGAAAATGCGGCACAGGATGGGCCGCGAGGATATCCTTCGCGATAGTTCTGCCAAAGGAAAGCGCCAGCGGAATGTGCTCGATGTCGGTCTGCTTGATAAAAGGTTCCAATTCTTTTCGAGCTTCTTCTACGGATATCGCCTTACGTCCGAACTTGAAATTGAATGACTTGCTCACCGCCTGTGATCTTCCTCTCCGCATTTTGATGAATGTTCATTATGGCCTAATTACTCCGCAGAAAGAAAATCATCCGGTGTGTTCAAATTGACTGTGAATGTTAAGGCAATGTCCCTTTGAGCGAAAAATAAATCATCCGCGGTCACAAAATGAATGCGTGCCAGCAGTCCCATCAGCTTAAACTGTTCCATGCCAAGCAGCTCTGAGACGACAGGTGCAATCCTTTTATCATAAATACCATGTAAGGGCTGGACTTTTTCATGAATAACCGGGATAACCGCGTCCGCCTGGGTGCTCTCACTCAAATCATACAAAGCTTCAGCTGCGGCAGCTGATACATAGGGCATATCACAGCCGACAATCCAAAGTCGATTTGTTTCAGCAGCGAGGCACGCCGCATGAATGCCGCTTAAAGGACCTTTTCCGGGCAGCACATCAGGAATACAGCTCACCTCAGCCTGCCGAATATCCTGAAGAATCGGAGCAAATAGTTCCGGTTTATGGGTCACAAGGAGAATTTGTTTGCAAATCCTGGCCATTTCTTGGAGCTGTATGTTTAAGAGCGGAACACCCCTGAAGGGAATCAGTGCTTTGTGCTTACCCCCCATTCGGCGATTCTGCCCCCCGGCCAAAATGACTCCTGTCATCATGGCATTAAACCTCTAGCTCTTGCAGACGTTTGTTCAGCGTAAGTCTCAATTTTTCCGAAAGCTCAGGTAC
Organism: Paenibacillus sp. GP183; assembly: GCF_900104695.1. Lineage (NCBI taxonomy): Bacteria > Bacillati > Bacillota > Bacilli > Caryophanales > Paenibacillaceae > Paenibacillus > Paenibacillus sp. GP183. The sequence goes on along the minus strand of NZ_FNSW01000001.1, from coordinate 4,646,916 downwards.
CGCCACAATACGCTGAATGCCTTCAACATTTCGCTTATCATGGTATAAGATCTGGTTCACAAATTCAATAGTGACTCCCATTGACTGTTTGCTTACTAGCTGGATTTGAGGATTGGGAGGAAGTTTACCCTCCTGCAGGACACGAAAGTAATACCCGCTATAGCCTATAGTTTGAACTTTCATGACAAAATCAGGAACTGCGTGACGATCCGCAAGCTTGTAACAAGGCTGCCTCGGTTGAGCGACCTGAACAATGGCATTCCCCAGCGAAAATGTGTCGCCGATACAAACCTCGGACTCAAGGAGACCACTCATTGTAATATTTTCGCCAAAAGCTCCAGGATCCAGCCTTTTCCCCAGCAGGTGCTCCCAATAGGCATAATGCTCGTGGCAGTATACACAGAGTGCTTTATCGACACCGCCGTGATTCAGCAAATCGGCTTGTCCGTCCCCTTCCAGCTGGATGAAGGACAAATGCAAATCGGAGTTGACCGGTGATTTTACAATCCCCGTGAACAGCTCCTCCTTATTCTGAACCTTTAATGAAGCGGGTTTCCCCACATTGACGGATACAACTTCCACTTCAAATCCCTGCTTCCTCTGTTAGCGATCCTGAACTAACTATATCAAAAAGCATAGGGAATGTCAGGTTACATGGATAATGGCTACGCCGGTTATAAAAAGTTATACTTTCATATAAAATGAATAAGTCCTTCAGGTTTTTCCAGCAGGCAACCAGGCATCGGTGTCATAACCGCGAAGCTCCCAGTAGCCGATATGCTCTTTATCGATCAGCTCGATGGCCTGCAGCCATTTTACAGATTTATAGGCATACATTTTCGGGACAACCAAGCGTACAGGACCGCCCAGCATTTGCGGGATCGGTTTGCCATCCATAAGAACGGCCACCATGATATCATCCAGGCTGGCTATCTGCTTCAAGTCAAGCGTATCCGTATACACCTTATCGCCGGAATAAAACTTGACGAACTTGGCTTCTTTTTTCACATTGCCTATGTCCAGCAGCTTTTTCAGCGGGATTCCCTCCCACGTCACCTTATAAACTGACCAGCCAGTTACACAATGAAAGTCGCTCACCTGCACCGTGCGTTCGAGCTTCAAAAATTCCTCCCAATTGAAGGTCTTGGGTTTATCGACAAGACCGGATAACGCGAACTGCCAGTTATCCGAGGAGAAAGCGGGAATTTCCGTCACCGTGTACACGCGGAAATTCCCTTGGGCTCCTCCGCCGACGACAGTGGCGGAGTCCGGCAGCGGCACCGGCGGCGGCAGCATCCGGTTGCCGTCCGAGGCGGCAACGGCGGCAAGTCCGGCGCCGCCGGTGTCCAAAGCGCCTTTTATCCAGCGGTAAAAGGCGGGGCCAACTCCGATCACGAGTAGCAGCCCTGCGGCAAGCCGCAGGAAGGATGCGCGTGTGATCGGCGATTCCTTGAGCGCGGTGATGACCGCCTGCGCTCGAGTGCGCTGCGCCGCGTCGCCCGAGGCGGCGGGCGCGGTTGTGCCTGCAGCCTCGGCCGAGGCTGCGGCGGGCTCTACAGCGGCCGGCGCCGGGGCGGCCGCTGGCAATGCTCTGGCAGCGGCTGCGGCCGCTGCCAGCTCTTGCCTTTGCTGCCGCTTCAGCAGGCGGCTGCGGGAGATCGAGTGGTAGGCGGCATAGGGAATGCCGACCCAGGTGAGCAAATCATGCACCAGCAGAGCGGCATTGTTCAGTTTTGGCGGCAAGCTTCGGAACTGCCACAAGATCACGCCCGACAGGCTCCAGCCAATGAGCAGCGCCAGCACAAAAATCAGATTGCCTTTTTGATTGTTCCGTCCGCGAATCTGTTTCCAGTGCTTGCGAATCATCGGGGCATATAAAATAAGGATCAGGATCGAGACAACGCCAAAAATAATATGCGCCTGCTTAATGGTGACTCGAAATGCGCCGAGGTCTCCCCGAATTCCGCCTATGCTGAGGACAATCCCTGTAACCGCCAAAATTAAAGCAATCCAGGCATTCCACTTGTGAATTCGGTTTAACTTTTTGCCGAATGATTGCTTCAGCCATCCTCTTCGTGATTCCATATTTCCACCCCTTCACATTCCGAAATCATTCCTATATATGTAGAATAACGTATAAATCTTAAAATAGGTTTACATACGAGAATTATTTTTGTAATTCGAAAAAAAAGCCAACAAACAGACCGACATCTGTTCATTGGCTTAGATCAACTGCTTGTTCAATTGCTTTTCATACAACAATCTGCTCTTCCGTGACTACCTTCTCTTTGTGCGGGTTCAATCTCTTGATCAGCGAAGTCTGCGCAATTCCCGCAATCAGGATTACGGCCGCAAGCACCGTAAACATGAATTCCCCGCCAAAGCGGCTTAACAAAAATCCTCCAATGATAGGACCGAACGCTCGAGCCAGCTGCCAATTCATGCCGTACACGGAAAAATACCAGCCTCTTTGATCTTCAGGTGCAATAATTGAAATCACCTTCTGCGCATGTGGACCATACAGCATTTCCCCTACAGTAAATAAAAACTCAACCACAAGAAGCAGTGCTAAGTAAGGCATGTACCCGTAACCGAGGGCCACTATGGCAAACAGCAAATAAGCCAGTCCAATCATGAGGTAAGCCGGTTTAGCCTCTGTACGCTTCGCAATCCAGAGCTGCAGAGTAATGACCATCAACCCGTTAAAGGTGACAATCGTAGCAAACACCGATTTGTAATTTTCAAAATGATGTTGTAAATGCAGCGGAAACGTAGATTCCACCTGAGCGTACAGCAAAGTGGCCGGCATCGTCAGCAGTGTCATCCAGAGCAAGGTTTTATGCTCACTCCATTTAACCTTTGGCTTTTTGAGAAAAGCTGCCTGCTGGACCTTACTGCGGACTGGTAAAGTTTCGGGAACCTTCCAGCCTACCAATGTCGCATAAACAAATAATGACAGCGAACAGACCAAAAAAATCAAGCTTTGATTCCAATTGAACAACAGCAACCCGACGACAGGCCCGAAAGCCGCTCCCATATTCAGTGCCGTATGCAGCAGGGCAAATACTTCTGCGCGCTTTTCTGCAGGCACTACATCTGTAATCTGGGCATTGGCTGCCGGCATGAATAAAGCAAAGCCTATTCCGTTAAAAACCGATATGACCGCATAATGCCACACTTCTGTAGCACCTATATAACCGGCAATGGACAATCCTTGAACCAATAAGGATATAAGCATCATCGGCTTACGTCCATAGCGATCGCTCAATCCACCTGCATATAAATTGACGATCATTCCGCATAAAGGCTGAACACCCACAATGATCATGGAGAGAATGATGGAGCCATCCAGCTTGTCGTACAAGTAATAAACTAAATAAGGCCGCATCATGAAGCCTGTCAGAGAGATCAGTATCGTACCGATCACCCGAATCCAAATGGCTGTGTCATAGCCGATTAACATGGAGAAAAATGGTATTCTTCGCATATGATGTCCCCCTACCAAATATCCCTATATTGTAGCGGGAAAGCAGCAAAAGAAAAAGGTTAAATCTGGTTATAATAGATTTCACCTTTTAACCGCCAAGCCTGATTTTGCGGTACGTATCTATAAAAGAAATGACATCAACGGTTTTACCTCGTTTTTTTGCCACGCGAGCCATAACAACCAATGTTTTCCAGAACTCATCCAGTATCGGCGATTCGGAGCCGGATTGCTGCTCCTCTTTATTCATTTTGCTTTTATATGTGCCGTTCTCATCGGAAATCAGATATTGAATCTGCCGTTTTTTGTAGTCTTCCCCGCTGACATAGCTCACTCCGATTTCACGCATCTTTTTTCTCACCGAAGTTACAGGCCGGGAAAGCTCTTGCGCGATTACAGCAGGCGGACATTCTTTAGAAAGTTTGATCAATTTTTCCATTTCATATGTGGACCAAGGTTTCTTCGTCATTGCTTAGCTTGCAGCTCCATTCATCTGTGTATCATTTGCTGATATATAAAGCTTAACAACCAATTGTTAGGTAAGTATTAATTAACCATAAGCATTGTATGAAGGCAGATCTTTATATACAATGAATTTCATAGTCTTCCCAAAGGATGTGCTGGCGTTGGTCACAATTTACGATGTAGCAAAGGAAGCCAATGTCTCTGCGATGACGGTTTCCAGGGTAATCAATAATAAAGGAAGAATCAGCGAGGCTATAAAGAAGCTTTGACGTAGCGGGATGTTGGATTTGATCCGCAGCTTGTCCTGGAAGTCACTTTTAGAGGATTGGAAAATGAATCTGTATTGTCACCCTTGTTCACTCTGAAGGAACCGCCAACGGCTATTTTTGCGGCTAACAATTTCTTGGCGATCAGCATCATTCGCAGTTTAAAAAGCATGAACCTGCGTGTTCCAGATGACATCTCTCTCGTAGGTTATGATGATCTGGGATTTGCCTCCGAGCTCAATCCTTTCCTTACCGTGGCTGTGCAGCCTGCATACCAATTCGGGTATGAGGGGATTGGGCTTCTTATTGACCGCATACAAGGAACGGCAGCCCCCGAGCCCAGAACTGTATTATTCCCTTCAGAAATAGTGATACGCAGCTCATCTAAATCTCCGCTAAAATAGAAAAGTTAAACTAAGGAGTACAATTATGAAAATTAAGGACATCTCTGTTTTGTTAATTTTGGCAGCGCTATGGGGGGCTTCGTTTCTTTTTATTCGAATCGCATCTCCCGTTTTGGGCCCGTTTCTCACGATTCAAGGCAGAGTTACGATAGCTGCTGCGGCCTTGGTAATCTATATGGCGCTGCTCAAGCTTTCCCCCGAATTTAAACAGCGCTGGAAGCAGTATCTTGTCCTTGGAGCATTGAATGCTGCATTTCCTTTTACACTGATCGCTGCTGCCGCCTTGCATCTCACTGCATCCATGTCGGCTATCATTAACTCCATGACTCCTTTATTCACAGCTCTTGTCGTGTGGGGATGGATGAAGGAAAAGCTGACTGTTAAAAAGTGGTTTGGAATTTTTACAGGAATTTTAGGGGTAGCTGTTCTGGTAGGATGGAGTCCGATCCAATTTACGACAGAAGTGTTCATAGCTGTTGTGCTCTCCATTCTTTCTACCGTTTTTTATGGATTTGGCGGCGTTTACTCCAAAAAAACCTTTGCAGGTGTATCCCCTCTTTCTATGGCGGTTGGTCAGCAATTGGGGGCATCGATACTTTTATTACCTGTCACACTCTTCAATCTGCCGAATTCAAGTGCTTCTGTCTCATCAGCCGTCATTTTCTCCGTGCTTGGGCTAGCATTATTATGTACAGCGATTGCCTATATTTTGTATTATTACTTAATTGCCAGTGTAGGCCCGACGAAAACGGCCAGCGTTACCTATTTGGTTCCTCTGTTCGGGATGATTTGGGGCATACTTTTCCTGAAAGAGCAGATTACGGTTGGAATGATGGCAGGACTCTTTGTGATTTTGTGCAGCATTTTTCTAATTTCGGATATCCAGCTTCGCCGCAGGGTAAAAATAGTAAGGACTAATCAGATGTAAGGGATTGCGGAACCGCCAGTATTGGAATCCGGCGATCAAGTGAGGTAAGATGAAAAGCAGGAGGAGATGCAAATGAAAGCAACAATAAATGGCGTATCAATCGCTTATGAGGATACAGGTCAAGGAATGCCTGTCATCTTGCTTCATGGGTTTCCTTTGGATCATCGGATGTGGCGCAATCAAATCGAAGCCCTGCAGATTGCTTATCGTGTAATTACACCGGATTTTCGTGGTATGGGCGGCTCTGACGTGCCGAAGGATAATATAACTATGGATCAATATGCGGATGATGTTTTGGCCTTGATGGACCAGCTTCAAGTTGAAAAAGCCGTTCTTGGCGGTTTCTCCATGGGGGGTTATGTGGCTTTCTCATTGCTGCGCAAAGCTCCGAAGCGCTTCACGGCAGTCGTGCTGGCCGATACCAGGCCCGAAGCCGATTCGCAGGAAGCCCGTAAGAATAGAATGACGATGGCTGCTTCTTTATTTGAAAAGGGTGCCATTGCCGCTCGCGATGCCATGATGCCCAGGCTGCTTTCTGAGGATGCTCAGCTAGCAAAGCTTGATCTGGTAAATGAGCTTGGTCGCACGATTGGCTCGATGGAGCCGGAAGGATTGGTCCATGCGTGTCTGGCCATGGCATTTCGCAAGGATTCCGTCCCTCTGCTTCCGTCCATCAACGTACCTACCCTTGTCATCGTAGGTGAAAAGGATGCCATTACCCCACCCGATGTGATGAAGCAAATGGCTGATCGCATCCCCCAGTCACGAATGATACATATTCCTGGCGCGGCTCACTTGACACCCATGGAAAAGCCTGAGGAGTTCAACACAGCGCTGTTGGAGTTTTTGAAAGACTTAGCTTGAAGTTAGGCAGTCCATGACCATAACTGCGGCACCTATGGCCAAGGCTTCTTCACCCAAGCTGCCTTTGCTGAAAACTACCTGATAGGTAGGGTAGTGATAAGCTCTGCGCACAGCGACTCCTGTCGCTGTCTGGAAGAAAAGGTCGCTGCCAGCAAGCAGCGGTCCACCGAGAATTACTTTTTCCGGATGCAGAATATTGAGTAAATTGGCCAATCCAATACCAAAATAGGTAGCAGCCTCCGTTACGATCTCCACTGCAAGGGGGTCGTTTTTTTTCACCGCTTCCTGGATGTGTTGAAAGGTAACCGTCTCCGGATCTTCAGCCAGATGGCTAAGATAAGTGGTTCGTCCCTGTTTGAGCGCAGAACGCGCAGATCGTTCTATACTATACAAAGAGGCATAGGATTCCAAAGCTCCATAATTGCCAGCGCTGTTACGGTAAGGAATTCCATCCGTTTGGATAATCATTTGTCCAACGGAGCCTTCCATGTCAACGGCACCGTAGATGACTTTCCCTTCCGAAACCATGGAGGAGCGCAGACCGATTCCGGCATGAATATAGAGCAAATGGCGGTAGCTTTGCGATCGGCTTACCCAGGATTCGGCAAGGATCGCCGTGTTGGCGCCGTTGTCGAGCATCACCGGGATGCCAAGCCGTTCCTGCAGCAGGCGGCAGACTTCCACCTGACTCCAGCCTTGAGCCGGAAAATAGAGAGGTTCGAGGATGACGCCGGTGAATCGATCCACAGGACCAACCGCCCCGATTCCCATCCCTAGGACAGTAGAGATATCGAGCGAATGCCCCTTCATCATATGCTTCGCTTCGTCTGTGATGATGTCAATCAGCTTAGCCGGCGTCATCTCATCTGTCATGGTCCAGCTGTGATCGTCCAGCTTGTTCATATCCAAATCTACCAGAACCAGCTTCGATAATGTGCGGGAAATCTCAAGGCCAAAAACATAAGCATAGGCTGTATTCATTTGATAGAGAATCGGCCTGCGCCCGCCGGTTGAAGCTCCAAAGCCCGACTCTAGAATGAGCCCCTTTTGCGTCAGCTCCTCCAACAGGCGCGTTAAGGTGCTGATGGTCATTCCGCTGTACTCCAGCAAATCGATTTTGGAGACCGTGCCGTGTTTGCGAATGTATTCATAAATATCTTTGCTTCTGCGATTTGATATTCGTTCCGTAATTGGGGTTACATCCACAGTCAGTGCCCTCCATGCCATCAATTTCCAAGTTTATACCTACAGCATTTCTCCTGAAATATGGTTAAATGTGCATAACTCCATTCGCCGTGAAGGTTTGAAATTCCTTTATCTGAAACTGAAGATGTATACTTGTTAGGAGCATGTTATCGAGATTCGAACGGGAAGGTGATCTGGATGAAATGGAAAGACAGCATAGTTATTGTAACAGGAGCTGGCCGTGGCATCGGCCATTCGCTAGCCTTGGCTTATGGGGAGCAAGGCGCCAAAGTGGTCGCTGCCGAGCTGGACACGTCTGCGTGCGAGCAGGTCGCCGAGACCATTCGCCAAAGCGGGGGACAAGCCATAGCCGTGCCTACGGATGTTAGACAGCCGGCCGAAGTCGAACGATTAATCCATCGTGCGGTTGAGACATATGGAACCGTTAATATTATGATCAACAATGCGGGTATCATGCGTTCCGCGTCGCCTTATGAATTAGCCCTTGAGGATTGGGAAGCTGTGATCGGAACCAATCTTACAGGCATATTTCTCTGTTCCCGCGAGGCTGCCAAAATCATGAGAGAGCTGGGTCAGGGAGGCTCTATCGTCAACATTGCCTCTACGCGCGCTCTGATGTCGGAACCGAACACCGAGGCTTACGCCGCTTCCAAAGCCGGCATAGTTGGACTCACTCATGCGCTTGCTGTGTCCTTGGGCGCCGACGGGATTCGCGTCAATTGCATCAGTCCCGGTTGGATAGAAACCCGTGGCTACGAGGCTCTCCGCAAAGCCGATCACGAGCAGCACCCTGCCGGCAGAGTCGGCAAGACCAGCGATATCGTCAAGGCTTGCTTTTACTTGACCGACCCGGACAATGACTTCGTCACAGGCATAAACTTGGTCGTAGACGGCGGCATGACCCGCAAAATGATCTACGAGGAGTAGGCAGGGCAGTCGGGACAACTGGCGAAGCCTTCATCTGATCCCAATCAATACGGCATAACCTAGATAATCCAAATAACTCTCCATCAATTGATCATATTCAATCGACAACTGCCAGATTTGCGGATCGAGCAAGGTCTGCTCATCCGCAAGCTTAATTGGATCTGGATGGTTGACCATATCCTCCCACATATTCGGTGGAAACGGTCTTTTATCATCATGATGAGCACGGGAGAACCCGGCGGATTCCAGCCTTTCTTGCCATTCCTCCACCGTCAGCAGCGATGTAATGCCATAAAACCTACAGATGGAGCTGTAAACATCTTTCGGCATCTTTTTCCATTTAATGACCTCTCGGTCATATAAGACTCCACCGGGTTTCAGTACCCTGCGATATTCCGACAAGGCTTTGCGTGTATCTGCAAAATTTGAAACCGATTCGACCATGACCACATCAAATTCATGTTCCGCAAAAGGAAGATTGCAGGCATCCCCTTCGATAACCTGCAATTGGGCATGAAGGCGTTCCGCCCTTAATCGCGCTTTCGCCACCATTTCAGGTCGGATATCCAAAGCGGTCACGATACAGCCCTTTTCCACTAAGAGGCAAGCGGTTCGTCCTGTGCCGCAGCCCACCTCAAGCACCCTGCTCCCAATCGGCAAAGGGTGTTTTTCGAGCTGCTTCAAAGTCTCCGCATATCCACCAGGATGCGCATTGCCAACACCCAGCTTAGTCAGCATATCCAAGTAATCCATGGTCATCACCTCTAAAAGCATAATTGATTCTTCAATTACGTTATGGAGGACATTCCATTCCGGATTGGGCGTTTAGCTGCAATTTGGCAATTTATGCGCATAAGCCTGGATAACTTATTTTCAATAGGGGAAAAACCCCGAAGAATCTTTAGATTCTTCGGGGTTTTTGTGATGCCGGTGAAGGGACTCGAACCCCCACTCCCTCTCAGGAAACGGATTTTGAGTCCGTCGCGTCTGCCATTCCGCCACACCGGCATATTCAATTAGATGGCGCGCCCTAAGAGATTCGAACTCCTGACCTTTTGATTCGTAGTCAAACACTCTATCCAGCTGAGCTAAGGGCGCATCAAAAGCAAGGTAAAGCTTGGTGCCGAAGACCAGACTTGAACTGGTACGGTAGTCACCTACCGCAGGATTTTAAGTCCTGTGCGTCTGCCGATTCCGCCACTCCGGCTCATTATGGAGGCACCACCCAGACTCGAACTGGGGGTAAAGCTTTTGCAGAGCTCTGCCTTACCACTTGGCTATGGTGCCTTAGATAAATTATGGAGCGGAAGACGGGGTTCGAACCCGCGACCCTCGCCTTGGCAAGGCGATGCTCTACCACTGAGCCACTTCCGCATATGAAGAACTGGGGATCAAGGATTCGAACCTTGGGATGACGGAGTCAAAGTCCGTTGCCTTACCGCTTGGCTAATCCCCAATATGTAGGTAATAAAAAAGTGGGGCGATCGACGGGACTTGAACCCGCGCGTGCTGGATCCACAAACCAGTGCGTTAACCCCTTCGCCACGACCGCCACGATTAAATTTTTTACTGGCAGGGGCAGCAGGAATTGAACCCACACCAAAGGTTTTGGAGACCTTTGTTCTACCTTTAAACTATGCCCCTATATATGGTGGAGGATGATGGATTCGAACCACCGAACTCAGAGAGAGCAGATTTACAGTCTGCCGTGTTTAGCCACTTCACTAATCCTCCATAAAACATGGTGCCGTCGAGAGGACTTGAACCCCCAACCTACTGATTACAAGTCAGTTGCTCTACCAGTTGAGCTACAACGGCATATTCAATTGTAAAAATGGTGGCTCGGGACGGAATCGAACCGCCGACACGAGGATTTTCAGTCCTCTGCTCTACCGACTGAGCTACCGAGCCTTTTGAAGGATAAATAAAAAATGGCGGAGCCGACGGGATTCGAACCCGCGGTCTCCTGCGTGACAGGCAGGCATGTTAGGCCTCTACACCACGGCTCCACACTAGGCTTACAAAGCTCCAAACGTTGTAAGAAATTGGTTGCGGGGGCAGGATTTGAACCTGCGGCCTTCGGGTTATGAGCCCGACGAGCTACCGGGCTGCTCCACCCCGCGACAATACTGAAATTTTATGGTGGAGGCTGACGGGATCGAACCGCCGACCCTCTGCTTGTAAGGCAGATGCTCTCCCAGCTGAGCTAAGCCTCCTTGGGAACCTTGAATAAGGTTTAAAACAATGACCCGTAGGGGACTCGAACCCCTGTTACCTCCGTGAAAGGGAGGTGTCTTAACCACTTGACCAACGGGCCACAATATATGTAGCTTGCAACGGCACGGCTTCACATTTAGGGTAGAATGGCGGAGAGAGAGGGATTCGAACCCTCGAGACGCTTGTGACGCCTACACGATTTCCAATCGTGCTCCTTCGGCCAAACTCGGACACCTCTCCATATGGCTCCCCGAACAGGACTCGAACCTGTGACAACTCGATTAACAGTCGAGTGCTCTACCAACTGAGCTATCAGGGAACGGTGTAATCAATTCAGGTTTATTCCCTGAAAACTAGCAGCGAAACGAACATTGGCGTGTGTTGACTTAGATTTTTGCTTCCGAAGCCAGCTTTCCTCCGGAAAGCTCTTAGGTTAAGCCCTCGACCGATTAGTATTCGTCAGCTGCATGGGTTACCCCACTTCCACCTCGAACCTATCTACCTCGTCGTCTACAAGGGGTCTTACTGAATTGGGAAATCTCATCTTGAGGGGGGCTTCGCGCTTAGATGCTTTCAGCGCTTATCCCCTCCGTACATAGCTACCCAGCTATGCCTCTGGCGAGACAACTGGTACACCAGCGGTACGTCCATCCCGGTCCTCTCGTACTAAGGACAGCTCCTCTCAAATTTCCTGCGCCCGCGACAGATAGGGACCGAACTGTCTCACGACGTTCTGAACCCAGCTCGCGTACCGCTTTAATGGGCGAACAGCCCAACCCTTGGGACCTACTTCAGCCCCAGGATGCGATGAGCCGACATCGAGGTGCCAAACCTCCCCGTCGATGTGGACTCTTGGGGGAGATAAGCCTGTTATCCCCAGGGTAGCTTTTATCCGTTGAGCGATGGCCCTTCCATTCGGTACCACCGGATCACTAAGTCCGACTTTCGTCCCTGCTCGACCTGTTTGTCTCGCAGTCAAGCTCCCTTATGCCTTTGCACTCTGCGAATGATTTCCAACCATTCTGAGGGAACCTTTAAACGCCTCCGTTACATTTTAGGAGGCGACCGCCCCAGTCAAACTGCCCACCTGACACTGTCCCCATACCGGATCACGGTACCAGGTTAGAACCTAGGTACGATCAGGGTGGTATCCCAACGGCGCCTCCACCTAAGCTGGCGCTCAGGCTTCTACGGCTCCCACCTATCCTGTACAGATCGTACCCAAGTCCAATATCAAGCTGCAGTAAAGCTCCATGGGGTCTTTCCGTCTTGTCGCGGGTAACCTGCATCTTCACAGGTATTAAAATTTCACCGGATCTCTCGTTGAGACAGCGCCCAAGTCGTTACGCCATTCGTGCGGGTCAGAATTTACCTGACAAGGAATTTCGCTACCTTAGGACCGTTATAGTTACGGCCGCCGTTTACTGGGGCTTCAATTCATAGCTTCACCTTGCGGCTAACCACTCCTCTTAACCTTCCAGCACCGGGCAGGCGTCAGCCCGTATACTTCGCCTTGCGGCTTCGCACAGACCTGTGTTTTTGCTAAACAGTCGCTTGGGCCTTTTCACTGCGGCCCCCTCGGGCTATTCACCCTACCGAGGCACCCCTTCTCCCGAAGTTACGGGGTCATTTTGCCGAGTTCCTTAACGAGAGTTCTTCCGCGCGCCTTAGAATTCTCTTCTCGCCCACCTGTGTCGGTTTGCGGTACGGGCACCTTCGCCTGGCTAGAAGCTTTTCTTGGCAGCTTGAGTACATGACCTTCGGTACTGTAATTTTCCCTCCCCATCACAGCCCAGCCTTACGATGTGCGGATTTACCTGCACACCAGCCTCACTGCTTGGACGAGCTCTTCCATCCGCTCGCGTCTTTCCCCTTCTGCGTCACTCCATCACTCATAACGGCTACGGTGGTACAGGAATTTCCACCTGTTGTCCATCGACTACGCCTTTCGGCCTCGCCTTAGGTCCCGACTTACCCTGAGCGGACGAGCCTTCCTCAGGAAACCTTAGGCTTTCGGCGGATCAGATTCTCACTGATCTTTTCGTTACTTATACCGGCATTCTCACTTGTATGCGCTCCACCTGTCCTCACGGTCAGAATTCTACGTACATACAACGCTCCCCTACCCAAGCGCGAATCTTGTTCGCGCCAGCCATAGCTTCGGTGGCGTGTTTAGCCCCGTTACATTTTCGGCGCAGAGTCACTCGACCAGTGAGCTATTACGCACTCTTTCAATGGTGGCTGCTTCTAAGCCAACATCCTGGTTGTCTGGGCAACTCCACATCCTTTCCCACTTAACACGTACTTAGGGACCTTAGCTGATGGTCTGGGCTGTTTCCCTCTTGACAATGGATCTTAGCACTCACTGTCTGACTCCCGGATCTAAGTTTGTGGCATTCAGAGTTTGACTGGACTTGGTAACCCTTGGCGGGCCCCGCACCCAATCAGTGCTTTACCTCCACAACTCGTTTTCCGAGGCTAGCCCTAAAGCTATTTCGGGGAGAACCAGCTATCTCCGAGTTCGATTGGAATTTCTCCGCTACCCCCACCTCATCCCCGAATTTTTCAACATTCGTGGGTTCGGGCCTCCAGTGAGTGTTACCTCACCTTCACCCTGGACAGGGGTAGATCACACGGTTTCGGGTCTACGCCTGCATACTCATGCGCCCTATTCAGACTCGCTTTCGCTGCGGCTCCGTCTTTTCAACTTAACCTCGCATGCAAACGTAACTCGCCGGTTCATTCTACAAAAGGCACGCCATCACACATAGAAAGTGCTCTGACTTTTTGTAAGCACACGGTTTCAGGTTCTTTTTCACTCCGCTTCCGCGGTGCTTTTCACCTTTCCCTCACGGTACTGCTTCACTATCGGTCACTAGGGAGTATTTAGCCTTGGCAGATGGTCCTGCCGGATTCCGACGGGGTTTCACGTGTCCCGCCGTACTCAGGATCCGTCTAGGGGTTTCGCTTGGTTTGGGCTACAGGGCTTTTACCTTCTTTGCCGGGCCTTTCCAGACCTCTTCACCTACCAAGCTAACCCCATGTTGACGTCCTACAACCCCAGGGAGCAAGCTCCCTGGTTTGGGCTTCTCCGCGTTCGCTCGCCGCTACTGACGGAATCACTTTTGTTTTCTGTTCCTCCAGGTACTTAGATGTTTCAGTTCCCTGGGTATGCCTCCAACTATCCTATGAATTCAGATAGTGGTGACTGCGCATTACCACAGCCGGGTTCCCCCATTCGGACATCCCCGGATCAAAGCCTGCTTACGGCTCCCCGAGGCATTTCGTCGTTCGCCACGTCCTTCTTCGGCTCCTAGTGCCTAGGCATCCTCCGTGTGCTCTTTCTAGCTTAACCAGTGCTGATTGCTCAGCGGGTATCTAGAAACATTCATTTGTTGTGACACAAATGATGCTTAAAGGAATTCTAAGTTTCACGCTTGCTACAACGGACTAGCCGCTGCAACATTGTTCGTTTCGCTATCTAGTTTTCAAGGAACAAATTTTGTAAATAACGGACTTTACGTCCCTTATTTACTGTTGAAAGGAATTACCCTCTCAAAACTGACAACGAGTGAAGAAGAAGTTGTGAAGGCTAAGCCTTCTTGACTGAGCGCATCGCAGCGCTCAAGTCTCCATAGAAAGGAGGTGATCCAGC